>CAYQVO010000039.1:11840-25063 GCA_964421085.1 uncultured Bdellovibrionales bacterium
AAAGAGCGCGACGACGTCGGCGCCGGGAGTTCTGTATTCGGCATCCGAAATAATTGAACAGGCGCTTGCCATTGAGCAGGCCGGGGCGTTTGCAGTCGTCCTGGAGTGCATTCCTGCCGAAGTCGCCCGTAAGGCGACTTCCAGGCTTTCCATTCCGACAATCGGTATTGGAGCGGGGCCTCACTGCGACGGGCAGATTCTGGTGATGCATGATCTTCTCGGTCTTTCGCAGGGCCATGATGTGCGCTTCGTGCGAAGGTACGCTGAACTGGGAGAGGAGATCGGAAAGGCCGTGTCCGGTTATGTGCGGGATGTCGCAGAGGGGGCTTTTCCTGCGGAGAATGAGAGTTTTCACGACCCGGCGATCATGTGAAAAGGCCTTTTTCGGGCATTTGATGATTTTCTCCTGAAATCGCGCTAAGGTGGGCGATGATATCCACGCCCGCCCTTCCCCCGGCGCCCGGGCGGAGCTGAAGGGTCGTGGCGGCGGCGAGTTTAAAGGAAAGTCTGTATGGCAGGTTTCAGGCAGCTTCTTAAGTCGGAAATTTTGAGAGCGACCGTATCATCAGTGAAATCGAGCAACAGCTCATGCGCCGTGGAACTTTCGCAGCGGCTTCTCACAGATGCGGATCTTATCGAACATGAAAAAGTCCAGGTCTGGCATGCGGCTTCGGGGAGGAGCTTCGAAGGCTACGTCCTTCTCAAGGAAGAGAGCGACGCAAACGGCGTCGGGATATCCGGGCCGGTGACTCAGTATGTTCATGAGGGAGACGAAATCGAGATTGCCGCGTTTGTGTACGTTCCGGAATTCGAAAGCGGCGGGCGGCGGCCGAAGAGAATCGATCTGAACGATGGAGTTGAAAGCGCCTGTCGCCGCATCTCCGCCCCGCTCTTTTATTCCACTCAGAAGACGGTGTAGCTTCTTCAATCATGCGCGTTCGTCTTACACAGATAATCGACTACTGGATAGGGGCGCCTCTTTGCGCCATATTCTCCATCCTGCAGTTCATGCGGCGATTGATCGGGAAAGATCGGCCCTGCGAACCCCGGAAGATTCTTTTCATAGAAATCAGCGAAATGGGGAGCGCCGTAATTGCCTATTCCGCTTTGATGAAAGCCCGGGCGAAAGTCGGCGCTGAAGGCCTGTACTTTCTGGTTTTCGAAAAAAACCGGGAAAGTGTGGAACTTCTCGACATAATTCCCAGGGAGCACATAATCACAGTTCCTGATGAGTCTTTCCTTTCATTCGCCGCCGGAGCTTTTGCGGCTCTTCGCAGGGTCCGCGATGCCGGCATTGATACAGTGATTGATCTCGAACTCTTCTCCCGTTTCACCGCGCTTTTCTCTTTTGCTTCCGGAGCGGTCAACCGGGCCGGCTTCCACAATTACACGGCCGAAGGACTTTACCGCGGTACATTCATCACTCACCGGGTCTTCTACAATCATCACCAGCATATGGCGAAAAATTTTCTCGCGCTGGTCAACTCGCTTTTTTCCGGCGAAGTTGAACTTCCGCTGCTGAAGAGGAATGTTGAAAGCGATCTGCTTCCGCTTCCCGAGTACAAGGTCACGGAGGAACAGAGACGGGCTGTTTCTGAAATGCTCTCGACTGCGCCGCCCGGGACGAAGTTTGTCGTTATTAACCCGGATCCCGGCGAAGCTCTTCCGATTCGGGGATGGCCCATGGAGAATTTCGCGGAGGTTTCAAAAAGAATCGCCGCAGGCGATCCTTCAATAACCATTGTCGTGATCGGGCTTGCACGCTCGAAAGTGTACGCGGAAGCGATAAGCGAAACTCTCGGCGAAGTTGTTGCGCTGCTGAAAACGAGCGAATTGATGCGGGGTAATGACAGCGGGCCGGCGCACTTTGCTTCGCTCACAGACATAAAGATAGTCACGCTCTTTGGTCCGGAGACTCCGGCTCTTTACGGACCCCTGAGCGGAAACGCGGTCAATATATCTTCAGGGTTCGCGTGTTCTCCCTGTCTTTCTGCTGCGAACCATCGTCACAGTATCTGCCGCGATAACAAGTGTCTCAAGTGCATCGAGCCCGTTTACGTTGCCGAAAAAGTGCTGGGACTGCTGGGGGAAGGATGAAGCCGGCAGACGGGTGGCTTCGTATTGCTGCAGTTATAGTCACAGCAGGCGTTATCCTTCGCCTTGCCTACATGAATTTCTGCTGCCTCATTCCCGAGGAAGCTTACTACTGGAAATACGCCGAGCATCTGGATATCGGGTATCTGGATCATCCCCCCATGGTGGCGCTTTCAATCTATCTGGGGACTCTTCTTTTCGGAACGACGGAATTCGGGGTGAGGATTACCGGAATCCTCTGGTGGCTCGCCGCGGCTGGATTTGTCTATGGTCTGGCAAAAGACATATATGACAGAAAGAGCGCGTACGGCGCATGCATTCTCTTTTCCGCGCTTCCATACTTTTTCGGCACGGGCTTTTTCATGACGCCCGATACGCCTCTTCTCACGTGCTGGGCGGGAACTCTTTATTTCCTCCACCGGTCTCTCGTGCGGGGCGAAAGCAGAGCATGGTGGGGCGTGGGGCTGATGCTGGGGCTGGGAATGCTCTCAAAGTACCCGATCGCTCTTCTCGGCGGTGCGATAATTGTCTATATGCTTGCAGACATCGAGGCCAGGAAGTTTTTTTTCAGATGGCAGCCATATGCCGCTGCTGTGACTGCTCTCCTTATTTTTTCTCCGGTCCTTATCTGGAATATCGAACATGACTGGGCTTCATTTGCTTTCCAGAGTGCAGACAGACTCGACAAGCCCCTGGAGTTCTCTCTTCACATGCTCCTGGCGCATGTTCTTCTTGTGCTGACGCCTGCCGGGTTCGTGGTGTTCATCAAGGGGCTCAGACCGGCGTCCCTCCGGAGCAGGGACGGGATGTTCATCTGGATCTTCACCCTCGTTCCTCTTCTGGTATTCGCGTTTTTCAGCCTTTCTCACGAGGTGAAAATCAACTGGACCGGCCCCGTGTTTCTTGCGCTTCTTCCATATCTTGGCGGCACGTTGGCGTCGGTGGAGAAGGCGTGGAAATGGACAATTGCCGTTCTCTTCGCCGTTTACGCCATATTTCTCCAGTATGTGTCGTTCGGAATTCCCGGGGTTCCATATCCGAAAAACATGCACAAGTTTCTTACCGGGCCGGATATTGCCGCAAAGGTCGAAGCGATTTCGGGGGAGGTCTCCCGTTCCACTGGGTCGGCCCCTGTCGTTGTGGGAATGGACAAGCACTACCTTGCGAGTCAGCTTGGATTTTATCTTCGCCAGGAAACAGCAGGCAGGGCTCTCTTCCGCCTTCCCTCCCTCATGTACCGCTTCTGGAGCAGCCCGGGAGATTACGCGGGGCGGAACATGATTCTCATCAGCCGTACGGCGACCGACCTTGATGACACAATTGTTCAGCCCCACTTCGGGAAAGTGGGCCCGCGGGAGACGCTGGATAACACGCGAAACGGGCGTGTGGTGGGCCGTTTTTATTATCGAGTGGCTCAGGGGTATCGCCCCTGAGGTGTGCGCTATGGCTAAAGCAACCGAACAGAAAGAATCACCCCGGAAAGTAATCGCCGTCAACAAGAAGGCGAGATTCCAGTACCATATCATCGAAAAGTTCGAGGCCGGCCTTGTTCTTCTCGGGTCTGAGATAAAATCACTGCGCGAAGGCCATATCACAATCAACGAGAGCTACGTCAGGCCCCAGGGAAATGAGCTCATATTGCTCAATGCCCACATAAAAGAGTACGCTTTCAGCCGCCATGAGAAGATCGATCCTCTCAGGCCGCGAAAGCTTCTGATGCATAGATCGGAGATCAACAGGCTCAGAGGCCGCGTCGAGCAGAAAGGATTGACGATTGTTCCGCTCAGTGTTTACCTGATTCGCGGAAGAGCGAAGATGGAACTCGCTCTTGTAAAAGGCAAGGATGCGCCTGATAAGCGCGAGACTATCAAAGAACGGGAAGCCGATCGTGAAATGGCCCGTTATGTGAAGAGATGATCCGGAATCCTGCAGCGAGAGGTTCGAGCGTTCGCCGGGAAGTCGCCGGAGGCGCTGCGACGTTCGTTGCAATGGCATACATCATTGTTGTGAACCCCGCTATTCTTTCCCGGATCGGTCTCCCGATGGGAGCAAGCACAGTGGCGACTATTCTTGCCGCTGCATTCGGCTCGATTCTTATGGGACTGTACGCGGACAGGCCGATCGCCGTCGCCCCATACATGGGAGAGAACGCTTTCATCGCCTTCAGCCTGCCGGTTCTCGGTGTTGCATGGCCGGAAATCATGGGAATTGTCTTTGTGAGCGGCGCTCTGTTTGCCGCTTTAACCGTTTTCCGGCTGAGGTCATGGCTCCTGCAGTCCATCTCGCCGAGCGTGAAGAACAGCTTCGCAGTCGGAATAGGGCTCTTTCTTGCGATGATCGGCCTTTATCAGACAGGGATTGTAACGAGCGCGGCTGCCGGGATGCCTGCGGAGGCTCTTTTAGACTCCACGACGCACCTTCTTTCCGCGCCGTCTGTTCCGATGAAGCTTGGAGATATTCATGATCCGCGTGTCCTGCTCGCAATTGGCGGATTTATTGTTATCAGCGTGCTGAGCATCCGGCGCATTCCGGGCGCCATTCTTCTCGGCATGATTATTACCGCTTTTTCAGGTTATCTCCTCGGGTTCGCTCAGGCGCCCGGTCATATCTTCAGTGTACCGTTTTCCGGGAAGTATGAGATCGGGATTCTTTTTATGAAGCTTCAGATAATCCCGGTGCTGAAGTTTTCGCTCTTCCCGGTTTTTCTGACGCTTTTCCTCATGACCTTTCTGGATACTCTTGGAACACTCATGGCGGTCGGCGCCTCAGGCGGCATGCTCGACAAAGATGGAAACATTCCCGGCGTTGAAAAGCCGATGATGGTCGACGCCGTTACGTGCATGTTCAGCGGTATCATCGGAACTTCCAGCAGCGGCGCTTTTGCCGAATCTCTCGTTGGAATCAGGGAGGGAGCAAGAACCGGCCTTTCTGCAGTAGTCACGGGTCTTTTGTTTTTTGCGGCGCTTTTCTTCATTCCGCTTGTCGAGCCCCTTCAGCAGCTTACGTACGCATACGGCCCCGCCCTGGTTTTTGTCGGCCTTCTTATGATGCCGTCAATCACGCGGATAAATTTCGACGACCTCACCGAATTGGTTCCCGCCTTTGCCACCATTGTGATGATGGCGTGCACTCTCAATATCGCCGATGGAATGACGGCAGGGCTGCTTCTATATCCGGTTATGAAGGCGGGCGCAGGCAGGGCGAAAGAAATTTCCGCAGGATCAATCGTGCTCGCAGCGCTCTGCCTCGCATATTATGTATTCGGGATGCCGCACTGAGTTTTTTCAGATGAAATACGGCGAATCAGAAACCGGATGCTCGAGGTGAGCGGCCAGACACGCAAATGCCGACGGAATGACCGAGGGTTTGCCGTGGAGAAATCCGCCCCGGAAAAGGTCGCACAAATCGCGGGTGGGATTATTGAAGGAGTCCGAGAGGCAGGGGTCGATGCCGTCTCTTGAGTGCGCGACACATGCCGCATAGACAATTTCCGCCAGTTCAAACACCCTCGCCGCCATTTTTTCGAGCAACGAAGAATCGTGTTTTTCCTGCAGCCTTTTCAGAACTTCCAGTCTGTATTCATGTTCGCGGAGAGGTGCGCGATAAAAAATGCGACCGACGAAAACATCCAGAATGTCCTCCTGGTCTCCGGCTGCTGCAAGTTTGGCGAACTCACCGTCTCTTGCCGTGAAATGCCTGAAGAGGGCAAGCCCGATATCATAATGAGTGATGCCCTGAAAACCCGGAAACCGCGGGTCTGAGTGCGGCTTCACCTGCATAATCATTGCTTCCTTTTGAATATCGGCCACAGTGCCGAGACGGCGCAGACCTTCTTCAGTGGAAAGTTCGGGATATTCGCCAAACGCGTTCAAGTGTCGTTCATCAAGATCGTGAGCAATCAGAGAGGCAATACGCGCGCCTGCCTCTACGGGCAGTTTCGCGTCCCGAAATACAGCCTCATCATATTTTTGATCCAGACATGCGACCATTCCTCTGGTGAGTGGGCCATCCAGAACAAGCAAGGTTCTTCCATTGCTTTCCTCCACTGTTATGGAGGACTCTCCGGTCAATGGAGCGAGAAGCGACTGAAGCGCGCGCCTGGATCGGGAAGACTCAAACAGAGCATGTACGCCGCCGGATAAGTCGCTGTACTCAATGCACACGGTCCATTCTCCATCGGCGGCGCCCGACGTGTTGAAGATCTCCGGCGCCTGAAGCTTAACACCCTGATCCATCGCTTCTTGAAGGGTTGCCGGATGATCGAGTCTGTATATGAGAAGCCCAGGTCTTAATAAATGTGGAGTGTCGGAAGCGAGGGCGCCATGAAAAAATGGCTCGTTTTCATTCGCAATCGCAAGTTCCGTTATCAGAGGAATCACGCCAAGACTGCCTGAAATTGCCTCGGCATAAGCATTCTTCGTCGGCTGGTAATCGCCGAGCAGTTGTGAAATTCTCATTGAATCGCTGATGAAAGGCATTCTGTTCCTGTTCTCCTGTTTAAATTTTACGGTGTTTCATATCTTAAGCAACGGACACTCCCTGCGGCACGGCTCATATTAACGGATTCCGAAATACTGCCTGAAGAGCTTCACATTTTCTGCCGCCTTTTTCCTGTCCCTCTTCATTACCATCCGAATGCCGCACCTGGAAGTCGCAATCGACGCCACGGTCCCGAGCGCGGTCAAAGACGGCTTTGCCTTGATGTGTCTCAAATCTCTCAGGAGCGACACCGCTTTCGTGTTCAGATGCATTTCGATGATGATGTCGTCAATCACTGTAATGTGCGTCCTTGTGTACTTGTGAAAGGGACTTGCGGCAAAGCTGTGAATCACCCGCGGGAAATTCCACGCGCGGTACATCGCCTCTTCAAGCGGACCTTCGGGCGGCGCGCATATTGAATAAAACTGCCCTTTGAGCCGGCCTATAACAGTGTGGAACATCACCTCGCGGTCACTGCCCAGAAGAAGGAACCACAGGGAGGGATGCCACTGGTAAATAATCCTGCTGGAACTCTCCTTGAGGGCCGTCATCAGGAAGAGGGTCCAGAGGTCGTCTGCCTCCACAAAGGAAGTGAAACTGCGGGAGAAACATCCCGCTCCCCCGCCCCTGAGTATCTGGGTAAGCAGGAGGTCGCGGGATCTCTGCCAGGCGAGCTGCACCAGGGATTCGGTCTCGGAAAGCCACGCCGGATTGAGGGCGTAGGACAATCCCGCTTTTACGACAGCACCTTCCTTCCGCAGTGCCTGAAGTTCCTTGAACACCGCCTGTCTTGAGATATTCCTGCCCTTTTCAGCAAGAAGAACTCTGCACTGCGAACTCGTTGAGCCGGGCGCGGCGGCGAGTATTTTGAGCATCAGTCCACGGGTGGAAGGATTGAAAACAGCCATGTCAACCATATGGTTGACACAGGTTGATTTGCCGGTCAACTCCTCGATTCCATCCGGCACGGAGTGTATTTTCAGGGAATAAGGAGAAAGATACCATGCGAACAGGGATGATAGTTGCGGGCGCGGCCTTTGTGCTGTTTTGTAACGTCCGGGGAAACGCGGAGCAGCTCGGGATCGGCGCTCTCTTTTCACTCTCCGGTATTTCCGCTCAGGGTGGACGGGAAGAACTGAATGGCGCGCTGATGGCGGTCGACGATATATGCTCTGCTGATACCGGAGACGTCTGCCCCGTCTCAATTATTGTTGAAGACAACAAATCGACAGCGGCAGATACGGTCCGGGCACTTTCGAAACTGGCGAACTCCGACAGAGTTTCGGCAGTAGTGGGCCCGAACTGGTCGGAGTACATCGATGCCGCCGCCCCTGCTGCAAAAACGCTTCGGATTCCGCTGGTCACCGCCACAGGGTTCAAAGCTGACAGGCTCGAGGAGGGTCCCTGGGTGTTCGTGCTGTGGCCGAGGCCGGAAACTGCGACGTCGACGCTGGTCAATCTCATGGCAGACCGGAAGATCAGGCGTATTGCTGTCGCAGTAAATGAAAGCGCCTACTTTGTTCCCATGCTTGAAGCTATGAAGCCCCAGCTTTCCGCGGCAGGTATTGAAATAACAGAGACAGGTTCCTTTCCTCCGGCGACGGATGATTTCCGATCCTGGATAGCCAGAGTCCGGATGCAGCGCCCCGATGCCCTTGTCGCACTGCTTGGAGAGGATGGAAGTTTCTCTTCCCTTCTGCGCCAACGAATGGACGTGGGATTCGATATCCCGGTTTTCGCCGCAAACACTCTTCCGTACGATCCCATTGTGAAGGAAAACCTCCGGCTGGCGGAAGGGCTGGTGTACTTCGACTATATAGTCGCAGGAGTACCTGAATGGAAGGCGAGATACAGGGAGAAATTCGGCAGCGAGCCGGGAATGGGATCATCGCGCGCGTATGATTCGGTTTTCCTGGTTTTTTTTGCGTTCTCCCGGTGCGGCAATGACCGGGAGTGCATTCGAAGCGTGCTCCAGAAGACCGACTGGAATGGCACGAGCGGGCCAATCCGGTTCGATTCAAAAGGCGCTTTGATCGCCTCCGCCCCTCACAGCCGGCTGTTCAAAGTGCAAAACGGCAAAGTTTTGCCTCTGCTGAGATATTGAACCCTTTTTTCTTCCTGCAGAATGGCATCATTTTGATATTACAAGGTGTGAGCGATGATATTAAACTGTTTTTTCTCCGGCTTCCCAGGGTGCTCCTCGAAGCACTGAAGGAAGAAGCCGCATCGAGATACATGTCGATAAACGGGTTGTGTGTTTCGCTCTTGACCAGTGCCGTCGCCTGCACGGATGCGGGTTCGTCCCGCTTTACACCGGCAGGATCGTTCGACAGGAAGGTTCAAGAATACATCGACGGTCATTTGATATCCCCCTGATAGTGAATTTCCCGAGCGAGGAGGAAAGGACGCGTTCAATCTGGCTTGAAGCCGCGTTGGACGGATGCGTTTTCTACGATACCGACCTTTTGCTTTCCGGGCTTTTCATTGACATTCGAAACCTCATTGCTTCCAGGAATATTGAACGTCGATTCGCCTGCGGAGTTCCCTGCCGGGTAAAAGGCGGGGACGGCAAAAAACGGGAGAACATCCGGCATGAATAATCAGAAGCTGTATAAAGACTGCTTGTTAAGGGCAGAAGGACGGCTGAAAGGATTCCTGCGATACCTCCAGATCGAAGTCCCCCGTGTTCATGATGTGAGCGCGGTTCTTGAAGAGAATGCCGACAAGCTGCCGGCTTCAGTCAAGAAAGTTCTCCACGAGCTGGTGGATATATCGCAGGATCCTGGAAGAGACCGGGAACTTGCCTTCTGCGGAAGTGAGGATGTCACGCCTCACGAGTTCTATGAGAAAAAACATGCCGCTGCTGCAAAGGAGAAGGCCAATAAGGTCGTTCTCATTTGCAGAAAAGGGGCGTCTCTTTGATTACGCGGGGCCTGATTAAGCGCGAGCCGAACGGAGCCGATCGACTTCTTCTCCCGGAACCTGAGTGATCGTTGCCCATTGCTGCCGAGTGCGGTTATCATCACCCGGTGAATTCGAGCCAACTGTCAATAACCGAACTCGTCCGCCTCATCGCGGCCCGTGTCCTCACAACTCCCGGGCCTTTTGAGAACCTCAACGGTTCTTTCCTCTTTCAAATCGAAAACGGGGGCTCGCGATTTCTCTTCCTGGACTGCCGCAAGCCGGTACAGGTTGAAGAAACTGAGAGACAGGCCGACTGCACAGTGTCTCTCAGCGAGAGCGACTTTCGAGAAATACTCGAGGGCACAGCAAATCCGCAGGCATTGTTTCTGTCAGGACGACTCAAAGCTGCAGGGCCGTTGAACCTTCTTCTTTCCCTGCACCGTCTTCTTGCGCCGGTGACAATGAAAATTCAGGCCTAATTTGAAGATGCCGCTCAAGTTTGCTAATAATTGATGGATAACCCGAAGAGATTTGTTATGTGTGCAGCAAAATTACTTGAGATCAAGAACTTAGAAGCCTCTATTGAGAACAACAGGATCCTGAAAGGAATCAACCTCAGCGTCGCAGCCGGGGAAGTCCACGCGGTTATGGGACCAAACGGCAGCGGAAAATCCACTCTGGCAAAAATTCTCTCGGGTCATCCGGCCTACACGGTTGAGAGCGGAGATGTGCGTTTCAACGGCGAAAATCTTTTGGAGATGGAACCTGATGAGCGTTCCCGGAAAGGAGTTTTTCTCGCGTTCCAGTACCCGCAGGAGATACCCGGCGTCTCCATTATGAATTTCCTCCGGACAGCGGTGAATTCGCGGCTCGATAAAGAGATGTCGGTCATGGAATTCAGAAAACTTCTCTATGAAAAAATGGACATGCTCAGCATCGACAAGAAATTCGCGACCCGCTTTGTGAACGAAGGATTCAGCGGCGGCGAGAAAAAACGGAACGAGGCTCTTCAGATGGCGCTGCTGCAGCCGAAACTGGCGATACTCGACGAGACCGATTCCGGCCTCGATATCGATGCGCTCAGGATCGTGTCGTACGGGGTGAACAGGATAATGGAGGAGTCGAAAGAAAGGCCTGCGATTCTTCTCATTACGCATTACAACAGAATCCTCAATTACGTTCGTCCGGATTTCGTGCATGTTCTCTCCGACGGCCGCATAGTCAAATCCGGAGAGAGCGATCTGGCGCTCGAACTTGAAGAGAGGGGCTATGACTGGGTCGTCTGAAATTCCCCTCACAAAAGCAGATTTTGAAGAGATCGGGAAACGAGCCGGAGAAAACAAAGGTCTCGAGCTGATAAGGAAGGCTGCGTGGGAAAAACTTCAAAGCGCACCTTTTCCGACAGGCGCCCACGAACTGTGGCGCTACACGAAGCCTGAGCTTTTCGACTTCAAATGCTTCCGTGAACCGGGGCGGATGGAGGTGAACGTTGATTCTTCCGCTGTGCAGTTCAGCACATCCATTCCGGAACAGATTGCATCAGAGATTATCAATGAACGGTGTGACGACATTGCAGGCGACACAACGCACTTCCTTCAGATGGCTGCTGCTCATTCCGGATATCTTCTGCATGTGCCGAAAAACGCGCAGTGCGTGGAGCCCGTTAATTTGAGACAGATTCCGGAGACTCGAGGCTGTGCAGTTCCGCTTATAGTGGTGCTGCTCGATGAGGGGGCTTCGATGACGCTTGTTGAAGATCTGAACGACTGTGAAAATATCTTCTTCGCACCCCGGATTGAGGTGCTTCTGCGCAGCAATTCGAATTTCCGTTTTTACTCCATGAACCGGCTTCCATTCAGCTCGACGTATCTGGGCCGCCACAGGATACACGCCGAAAGGGACGTAAACGCCGATCTGATGCATTTCGTCACCGGCGGAAAAGTCTCCAGACTCGATCTTTACGCGCGAATGTACGGCCCGGGATCGAATATTCGCCTGTCTTCGGTGTATATCGCCGATGAAAAAAGGCATGTGGATATTCACACTGTTCAGGATCACATTGCTTCCAACTGCCAGTCTAGTCTGCTGAGCAAGGGAGTGCTCAAGGACAGGGGGCGGAGTGTTTATTACGGTTTCATCAAGGTCACAGAAAAGGCGCAGCACACGGATGCATACCAGACCAACAGAAACCTGGTTTTTTCGAAGGAAGCGAGGGCTGATTCGATTCCCAATCTGGAAATAAAGGCGAACGATGTCAAGTGCTCTCATGGCGCGACAGTCGGGCAGGTGAGTGAGGATGAGCTCTTTTACCTCATGACACGGGGACTGCGGCGCCCGGATGCGGAGCGTCTGCTGATAGAAGGATTTCTGGACGAGGTGATTTCACGCATGGAAAACGGGGAAATTTTGGAGAGGGTGCGTGCTACTGTAATGGAGCGAGTATCACATGGAAGCACCCGCAGCTGAACTGAAGGATTTCGGTCCTTCGAGACTTCTCAGAGTACATCTGGCAGGAACCGCCGTTCTGCTGATTTTGGAAGATGATGGAACTGTAAGCGCCCTCGAGGACCGGTGCTCGCATGCCGAATTCCGGCTCTCCGACGGGAGCTACGAGGCAGGCGAGGTGACCTGTCCCGCCCACGGGGCGAGGTTCGACACCAGAACCGGAAAAGCGCTGTCAATGCCCGCCTTTGTCCCTGTAAAACGGTACGGCTGCCGTGTCGAAGAAGATACTGTATACGTAACCGTCCCGGACTGATATTTATAGAGTTGTCAGCGAAACACGAGGACCATGTACGCAGTCATCCGGGAACCAGACGAAGTCAGAGCACTTTTCGACAGGGCAAAGAAGATTCTCGACGAACTGTTTCTCAGGATCTACGACGGACGTGAGACTGTTCTTATTCCCCGTACCGACGATCTTTTCGAGGAAGCACAGCGAACGGGCCGGTTCTTCATACTGAGTGAAGGCAATGTTGTCTGGTCGCACGAAGAGAAGGACATATTTGTTTTCGAGTCTGGGGACATCCTGGGCGTTGCGGAAAATTCGGGAGTGAAGGCCGGCCGGGCTCGTACAGAATTTGCGGTAAAGGCATTTGAATACTCGGCGGCCGAATTCCTGAGCGCGATTCAGGCGGACAGTGAAGCGTCGGCTCTATGGGCCGACTTCCTCCGCTGTCATTATTCCGCAATGACGTGGTTTGTAATCCTCCTCATGCAGGGTGAGAAGGCATTCACTCCTCATGTGCGCTCGTTCGAGGAAGGTGCGGTCATAATTGAGCAGGGAAGCACAGGGACGGATGTTTTCACCCTTCTCGATGGTGGATCCGCGAATGTGATGGTGGACGGCGTGAAGGTCGGAGAAATCCGCGAAAACCAGCTGTTCGGCGTCTTTGCCGCGTTAACCGGCAGCAGGAGGACGGCGACAGTAACTGCTGCTTCATCGTGCCTTGCAGTTGCTGTGTCGAAAGAGGAGTTTCTCGATCTCATCAAACACATGCCCGATCTCGCATTGAAAGCATTGACCGACATGTCCCACGCAATCACGGATCTCAACTCGAGGATAGTCAAGCTCGCGTACAGAAACCCTGTGACGCCGAGGGTTGTCTGAGCATTCGAATATGCATTCGAATCAGCTTCTGTCTGGTTCCAGCCATTAGTTAAGATCGAGGTATGGAGCCCGCACCGGGAAAACACACACTGCTGGATCCGCACATTTTTCCGCGAACGGGGGAAGGGCGTTTCCT
>CAYQVO010000039.1:25073-34724 GCA_964421085.1 uncultured Bdellovibrionales bacterium
AGGAGACTGCAGCCTATTGCAGGGAAATCTGTGCCGCTTCTCATGCCCGTGAGGCATGCCGTCGTTTCAGTTCGTGCCCCGACTTTCGGAGAGCAGTACTGGCAGTTGTGCTCTCTTACAGTGAGCATGAAAAGCCCGCGGAAGCATCAGGATGATGTTCCGTTTCTCTACCCTGAGGCTCTGGTGAACACGCTGTTGAGCAAGGTTCACGCTCCCTGGTGGATGTATTCAACGTTCGACGAACCCCGGGTATCGGAACAGGTGTCCCATGCGCGCGGTTCTTTGCTGCTGAACAACGACGAGGCCGCCGGGGAATTTTTCGAGAAGAGCTACGGACCCCATATAAGCAGCGGCTTTTACACCAGGGCTGCCGGGCTTTTGTGTCCGTTTATCGGAGTTGCAGAGAACTTTTTCCCGCAGTTCAGAGAATGGCAGAACGAGAAGTGGTTCGAACTATATCCCGGCTATGATATTCTTCCTGTGCCGTGGGGGCCGCTCACAGCGTCTGTATCCCGCGACAAACACGCTGCACTTACACGTGCCCGCGGGCGCGCAGGGGTTATCTTCGCCGTTGTCAATGACAACCTGCCGGACGGTTATGATCCTGTGGAATCCCTTCTGCATGAATTCATCAGTCTATCCATCAGGCACTCGATACACTACAAGTTCAGGCTTACCCAGACGGAAAAGAACTATCTTGTACACGTGCTTCGCCTTCATCTGCGAGGATTCCAGAAGTGGTATGTGCCTTCTGAGCTCCTTGGATTCGACAGATACGTGCGGGACTGTTTCCGTGATCGGGCGAAGAGGCCGGATCTTTCCGATAGAATCGGGAATTACGTCCGTGACCATCCCAGGGAACTCGAAGAGTGGGAGATCGGGATGTGATCCCCTTTTTTCCATACCCCATGTGAAATTCGCAGGCTTTCGTATTTGTCCTGGTTGTTTTGCAGCGAAAAACGCCTCCATAACTGGAATTCGCCCTCAATACTGTCGAAACAATACCGCTGAGGTCATGGAAGTTGCGGTATCTGAACGTTCACTCGCACGCCCGCGCCGGCAGACATACCGCGCAGCACACCCACGCCATCGCCTCAGGCGGGAAATACTCTTCAGGTAGAAAATCCGGATACAGTTGCTCCATCGGTAAGAGGACATTCCAGTTCCGTGAAGTCGAAACGGATTGGGGTTCTGAAGTATATTCTTAATGACGCATCGGGGAGGGGCAAAGAGTCGATAAAGATTCGCCGGGGCACAAGGACTGTGAAGAGGCTCTCCACCGCGATTCCGGCCGATCGCACAAAGCGCAAGGCTTTTCGGGCCAACCTCGCTCCGAGACCGCACACCTTCTGCGTAAAAACGACTAATCCATCAGGAAATACAGGCAGGCGGAGCTGTGCAGGGTAAAGGATGCAACGAGCGATGGGAAAGACGCGTCAGGCACTCTCGGCAAGCTCTACTGTCACCTTGAACAGGCCCTCTCCCTCGGCAAGGTTTCCATCGGTGATGACTTTGATTGCGTCGGCCGGCGCATTTGCGCCGTCTGAAAGGTCCTTCAATACCCCGTTCAAGGCAGAACAGTTTTCTTCGCAGCCTTCAATTGTTACCGAAGCGACAGGCCATTTCAGGCTCTTCTGCGCGACCGTTTTGGCGCCGCGAATCTTGCCTATGACATCCACGATAGCCGCCCAGCTCTTCGGGCTCGATGGCGCTCTCACTCCTGAAATTTCTTCTGATGAAGGCCAGCTGCTCGAGTGAACGGACTGGAGTTTTCCTTCACCGGCAAATGCGCCGGACCACAGTTCTTCGGTGACAAACGGAAGATACGGCGCAAACATCCGGAGGAAGATATTGATTGACCAGCCCAGAGTCGCGAAAGCAGACTTCCGTTCAGTTGAATCGACCTCGAGATACGACCGCTTCTTCACGAGTTCCAGGTAATTGTCACAGAAACTCCAGAACGCATCCTCAATAAGCTGAAGAGCCGCGGCATAATCAAATCTTTCGAAAGCGGCAGTTGAGTCGTCAATGATGCAGCGAAGCTGGGCAATGAGAGCACAGTCGAGTTCCTGAGTGATATCCGTCGTCCTGATCGATTTCGGATCAATCCCGAGCCGTTCGAAGTGCGAAAGTACGAACCTGCATGCGTTGAAGAGTTTTGTAACAAGCTTCTGCCCTATCTTGAACATGCCCGGATCGAACGCAGTATCGGCGCCAAGACGCGCGCGGGCCGCCCAGTAACGCACTCCATCGGCTGAATGCTCTTCGATCAGATGCTGAGGCGTCACAACATTGCCTTTTGACTTGCTCATTTTCTTGCGATCCGGATCGAGAATCCAGCCGCTGATGACGGCGTGCTTCCATGGAATTTCTTTTTCGTGGAACCATGCTTTTGTGATGGTGGCAAAAGCCCATGTGCGGATAATCTCATGCGCCTGCGGACGCATGTCGGCAGGAAAAAGCTTCTTGTGACGCCCGGAATCGATACCCCAGTGGCTTACGAGCTGCGGAGTGAGACCCGATGTCGCCCATGTGTCCATTACATCGCCGTCGCCCTCAAATCCCCCGGGCTGCCCGCGCTGCGAAGCATCATATCCCGGCGGCACGTGCGAGAGAGGATCGACCGGAAGCATGTCCTCTGCCGGATATATGGGGGAGTCGTATTGTGCCGCACCTTTTTCATCGAGGGGATACCACACAGGTATGGGGACCCCGAAAAATCTCTGCCTGCTTATGCACCAGTCCTGGTTCAAACCTTCGACCCAGTTTTCATACCGGGTGAGCATGAATGACGGGTGCCACTCCACTTTGCGGCCCTGTTCGACAAGCTCCTGCGTGTGATCAAGGACGTTGATGAACCACTGTCTTGTCGTAACTATCTCGAGAGGATTTTTGCCTCTTTCATAGAATTTAACGGGGTGAGTAATGGGTTTCGGATCGCCCTGCAAAGCGCGGCTTTCGCCGTCTGCTGCAGAACCTTCCTCCGCGAGAAGTCCGGCGATTTTTTTCTGCGCCTGCTTAATCCGCAGCCCTGAGATCTGATCGTACGCCTGGTTTGCTTTCTCCGGATTCCTGCTGTCAAAGGGCGCCTTGCCGAACTCTACGTTCATGAGGCGGCCCGATTTTTCGACAATGAGCCTGATGGGCTGCTTCGACTGTTTCCACCACTCGACATCCATCATGTCGCCGAACGTGCAGACCATAAGGATGCCCGAGCCCTTTTCAGGGTCGGCATGTTCTGCCGCACAGATGGGGACCGGGGCATGGAACAGGGGAGTTATCGCGGTTTTCCCGAAAAGGTGTCTGTATCTTTCATCATCCGGGTGCGCGACAACCGCGACACACGCGGCAAGAAGTTCGGGTCGAGTAGTGGATATGATGAAATGCCCGCCGCCTTCGACTTCGAATCTCAGGTCATAAAAAGCACCCTGAATCTCACGGTCTTCCATTTCAGCCTGCGCAACGGCCGTCTGATCGTCAGTGTCCCAGAAAAAGGGAGCTTCCCTGGAATAGAGTTCGCCCTTTTTCACCAGATCCAGAAACGAATACTGTGAGATATGAATAGACTGCGTGCTGATTGTCGCGTACTGGAGCGACCAGTCAAAGGAGAGGCCAATCCGTCTCCAGAGAGATTCGAACGCTTTTTCATCCTCAATTGTCAGGAGCGCGCACGCATCGATGAAGTTCCTTCTGGAGATTGCCTTGACGGGAGCATCTTTTCCTTCAGGCCTTTCCGCCTTCCAGTCCGGGTCATAGGGAAGATTCGGATTGCAGCGGACTGAGAAATAATTTTCCACTCTTCGCTCGGTTGGAAGGCCGTTATCGTCCCATCCGATGGGGTAAAAGACATTGAGGCCGCGCATGCGCTTGTAGCGGGCGATTACATCGGTCTGTGTATAGCTGAAGACGTGGCCGACATGAAGCGAGCCCGATACGGTCGGAGGAGGGGTATCGATGATAAAGGACTCGCTCCGGGGCCGTTCCGGGTCCCACCGGTATGTGCCGCGGTCTTCCCAGTCTTTGGCCCATTTTGCTTCAACTTCATTGTGATCATAACCAGATGCCATAGGGTGTTATGTTACAGATTCTTCCTCAATCATTACAAGGGTATCGAGTCACTTTTTCCCTTTCGGGCGGCGCATATTTGGGCTAGTTTGGTTTGTGTGGAGCCCGTCGCTTCACGACAATTTCTATTGAAAAAGGTACTTATCATGAAAGGAATCTCCGGTTCCGCCAGCAAGGGGACCATCTCCATAGTTTCTGCATGTATGTCTTTTCTAATCGCCGGCTCGACACTGTTTGCCGGTTCCGCTTCCGCCAGCGAAGCGGATCTCCCTCTCCCGGATCTTGCGCTTGCCACGTTCAATATTGCCGGGACGACGGTCATGGGCACAACGATTCTTTATGTCGGACTGTTTGTCTGCGTGCTTGGGATGTTATTCGGCATTATGCAGTACAATCAGGTGAAAAAACTGCCTGCCCACAAATCGATGCTGGACATCTCGGCGCTGATCTATGAGACATGCAAGACGTATCTCTTCCAGCAGGGCAAGTTCCTCATACTCCTCGAGGTGCTGATAGGCATCTGCATAGCGTACTATTTCTCTGCTCTTCAGGAACTGCCCGCCGCCAAAGTGCTGCTGATCCTTTTTTGGTCGGTCGTTGGAATCCTTGGGTCCTTCGGTGTTGCGCTCTTCGGCATCCGGATTAATACCCTTGCGAACAGCCGCACGGCTTTTGCCTCACTGAGAGGAAAAGCCTTCCCTGTCATGGGAATCCCTCTGCAGTCCGGGATGTCCATCGGAGTTCTCCTGATCTGTGTGGAACTCATCATGATGCTCATTATTCTGATGTTCGTGGACAAGGACAGCGCAGGCGCATGTTTCGTCGGGTTTGCAATCGGCGAGTCGCTCGGCGCATCGGCATTGAGAATCTGCGGTGGTATTTTCACGAAGATTGCGGACATAGGTTCCGATCTGATGAAGATAGTTTTCAACATCAAGGAAGACGATGCGCGTAATCCCGGCGTCATTGCCGACTGCACCGGCGACAACGCCGGCGATTCAGTCGGTCCTACAGCCGACGGCTTCGAGACGTATGGAGTGACGGGCGTCGCCCTTATAAGCTTCATCGTTCTTGCTGTCGGGATGCAGATTACCGATGGCGGCCGTGTGGCCGGCCCTGATGCCTTCACATATCAGGCGAAGTTCATCGTGTGGATATTCACGATGCGCGTTCTGATGATCATCACTTCAATCGTTTCCTACTGGATCAGCAGAGGACTCGCGTTCTCGAAGTTTGGTGACGCCGGGCGTTTCAACTTCGAACTGCCCCTTACCTGGCTTGTGTGGGTGACATCGATTGTCTCCATTGCAGTGACTTACAGTGTGAGTATTCTGCTTCTTGGCGACATGCAGCACGGGCTGTGGTGGAAACTTGCGACGATAATAAGCTGCGGAACTCTTGCCGCCGCGCTTATCCCTGAATTCACGAAGATATTCACATCGTCGAAGTCCCAGCATGTTGCTGAAATCGTAAACGCCTCCCGCGAAGGCGGCGCGTCTCTCACGATTATTTCCGGCCTTGTTGCCGGCAACTTCAGCGCGTTCTGGAAAGGGCTTGTTATCGTCGGACTTATGTTCATCGCTTACCTTACTGCATCGACGGGGCTCGATTATTTCATGATCCATCCTGAAGTCTTCGCATTCGGTCTTGTTGCGTTCGGCTTTCTCGGAATGGGACCGGTGACTATAGCAGTGGACAGCTATGGGCCGGTGACGGACAATGCTCAGTCAGTGTTCGAACTCTCTCAGATCGAGGCGATTCCCGGCATTTCAGACGAGATTAAAAGGGATTTCGGCTTCGAGCCAGGCTTTGCCCAGGGCAAGGAACTGCTCGAGGAGAACGATTCCGCAGGAAATACGTTCAAGGCTACTGCCAAGCCCGTTCTGATCGGAACTGCGGTGATTGGAGCGACAACGATGATTTTCTCCATCATCCTGCTTCTCAATCTCAAGCTTGATCTGCTCAACCCGCAGGTCCTGCTCGGGATGATCTGCGGCGGCGCGGTTATTTACTGGTTCTCGGGAGCGTCCATGCAGGCAGTGGGTACGGGAGCATACCGGGCAGTCGAGTTCATCAAACGGAACATAAGGCTCGATTCCACAGAGAGCGCATCGGTGGAGAGTTCGAAAGAAGTAGT
Source organism: uncultured Bdellovibrionales bacterium (assembly GCA_964421085.1). Taxonomy (GTDB): domain Bacteria; phylum Bdellovibrionota_C; class UBA2361; order UBA2361; family CAYQVO01; genus CAYQVO01. The sequence continues at coordinate 31,276 of CAYQVO010000039.1, forward strand.
GCGAATCTGCACGAAGTTCGCTCAGTCAGGAATGCTGAATATTTTTGGGGTTGTATTCTGCCTCACTCTTGCGTTTGCATGCTTCAGCCCGACGTTCTTTGCGAGCTACCTTATCTCTATCGCCATCTTCGGCCTCTTCCAGGCGATATTCATGGCGAACGCGGGCGGCGCCTGGGATAACGCCAAGAAGGTTGTGGAGGTCGATCTGAAGGAGAAAGGAACCCCGCTTCACGCTGCGACTGTCATAGGCGACACAGTAGGCGACCCTTACAAGGACACGTCGTCAGTCGCGTTGAATCCCATAATCAAGTTCACCACTCTGTTCGGGCTTCTTGCCGTCGAAATTGCTTCGAAGGCTCCGGGCAGTGTTCCCATGGTGATTGGAACAGTTCTTTTCGTAGTGGCGCTCTTCTTTGTCCGGAGGTCGTTCTACGGAATGAGGATCAAGATCGAAGGGTAGTTTGATTTAACCTGGTGTCGGCCGCGAGCTTGTTGCGGCCGATATTCAGGACGCCTCCACCCCGGCGTCTTTCTGTATGGCAATCTGAAACTCTCCCCAGATATCCACAGTCCTTATCTCTGAAACGTAATCCTGTCCGTTCACATTCAGATACATTGTGGAGTCGAGAATTGTAATTTCCCAGCTGGAACTCGATACGTCATGTTTCGCGAGATCTTCAAGGAGTTCAGGATCGAACTGATAAAAGGAGATCGGTTCCACCCAGTTGGTCCTGCTTCCCCGAAGCATCCAGCAGAAGGCTTCCACCTGTGCAGGTTCGTAAAAGTAAATTCTGAACTCACCGCGAGGATTTTGTTTCAGTGCGCGTTCAAGTTTTCGCCTGTCCGGAACGCCCAGCTGAACCCAGCATTCGACTTTTTCCAGAATGTCTTTTTTCCAGATTGTCGGCTCCTTTTCATCGAACATTCCCTGGCTGAAAACGAGTCCCTCCTGATGGCTGTGAGCAAGCGCAAGGACCCGCCCGGTCAGGTGCTCAAGTGATTCATAAGGGTGACGGGGAGTTTTAACACGAAAGGAGGTGTATACGCCCCGGGAGGAATCGTTGAGATTTACGTTGAAGCTGTAAAATCCAAGAGTGAAATTCATAAAAGCGCACTCGGAGCATTCCTTCCATTTCCGGCAAGGGGAGCCTTCTCATAAGAAGAGAAGATGCCGCATTATTGCCGGCAAGTAAACGACACGGGTACCTCTCACTCAAGATAAGATGCAGCGGACGCGCTTAACGGAGCAGTAAATGAACTGATTTCGAAGGCTTAAGGCAGTCGAGGGCGGGCAGCTGACAGCGCGTCTGGATGCACTTGGTCATTCAGAGAAGTCCCGGCCGGCGTTAGTGTGGAGGGCTGTTGAACGCTGTTGCAGCGTGAATTGGATGGAGGGATATATGAAGGGAAAGCCGCTGTTATTATCAGCAATGATCTCAGGGATTCTCGTGATGCCGGGATGCGGTCCGAGTTTTTTTGACGGACCAGGATGTGCTGTCAAGGCAGAGCCGCGGGCAAGGATGGATGTGACATATGCGGCGATATCGCCTGCAGCAGCCCGGGCAATCGACGCGACACTTGCAGGCACGGTCAGTGCGGCCCTCAGGGGGGATTTTTACGCGTTGAATACGAATCTTCTCTCCGATGACCAGGCGAGAATATCACAACTCTCCGACGCCGATCGGGCTCGATTCGAGCAGTCTGGAAGGCATTACGATACCGACTGGAGAGCACGTTATACTGCGCCGTTCAACTGGAATCTCGATGTGGCGCAGCGTCAGGCGTTCTACAATTATCAGATAAGCCAGGACGGTATGGATCCCGGGCGCGCCCTGGTGATTATTCCGGCATCTCACGATCTTCCCCGGACGACACTGCGGCTCGTGAATATCGGGAACAATCGCTGGGTCATAAACGCTCCGGATTCGCTTTCATCGTATGACGTTCTGACCAGGTTCGACTCGACCGTCTCGGATCTGAGCAGGACGCGGTCCGACTGGCCGAGAGACCAGAATGTTGCGGCGCAAATCGCAGCGCACAGGGTACTGGATATTTTTTCGGCGACGTAGAGCGGTCGGAAAGTCGGAGGAGGCAGCAGGAGAATAAGCGTGGTTTAAAGCCGCCAGAGGGCCTCGTCTCCGCTCGTGCGCATCAGAGGAGTGCCCTTGATTGTTGTGAATAAGGTCAGGATGCTGGACAGCAGCACGACCATAAGCGCTGCGAGTCCCCTGTTGGCGCATCCGATGGTCTCCTTCGGGGTCAGGAAAATTGCGTAAAAACAGAAGCGGCGAATTGCCGGCGCCAGGAGATGCTTGACGAGTTTTTTCGACTGGTCTTTCACCTCGGATTATCTTACCCATGATTTTGAAAGGCGCCGCCTGTAAAGCTTTCTGCTGGACACCGACGGCTCAACCATATACCAACTCTTTCCATGCCTGAAGTCATAGGCTTCTTTTCGTGAAAACCGACTGCGGGTCCCGACTGCAGTCTCTATCTCCGACTCGATGCAGTCAGCTGCGGATCCCGTTATCACCCGTGGCGGCGGCAGTTAAGAAGGTAAAGGAGATGGGTAATGGTCCTTTCCGTGCACCTGAGGAACTCCGCGCCGCAGCTGTATTAGACGACGAAAATACGGCGAAGTTGCGTGTTGCCCGTTAAAATTCCCTCCTTTTGAGTAGCCTCCCTGTTTCAACTAACATCATGCCTGTGCTGGAAGAATCCTCCCGTAATCGTGACTATCACTTAAGCCCCTGGCGGGACTGGGACAGGTTTCTCGCTGAGATGGTAAAAATAGTCCGGGACCTGGACAGAAATCCGACACCTGAAGAAATTGCCGGCTTTCCCACGGCAGATGATATCAAAACGGATCTTCCATCCGAATCGCAGCTCAGGAGGGCCGGCAGACATGATCTTGTGACTGCGATCTGTGATTTCTACGGGGGTTATACCGCGCTCAGAAAACAGCTTGGCTTCCCCTATATTCGAAAGGGTGAAGACTCCCTCTCCCTCTGGCCGAATCTCAGGCGCGAACTTTGTGCAGTTGTGCGCGGACTTGAGACTGTGCCGTCCGAGGCTGAAGCTGCCGACTTTCCGACAGAAGAAGAGAGGCAGAAGCCCTTTCCCCACGCAAAGACTCTCCTTGAACTCGGCAGAGGAGATATCATAAGCGCGATAACTCAGCAGCATGGAGGATATCAGGCGGTTCAGCGGAAACTCGGATACACACCTCCCAGAAAACGTGGACCCCAGTCTCTCAATCGCTGGGAGAACATGCTGGCTGAACTTTACATGATTATGCGGGACACGGATGAGAGACCCTCACCTGAGGAACTTGCCGGCTTTCCGAATTCGGCGGAAGTCGAAAAAGGACTGCCGGCCGCAGAAGAATTCCTCAAGGGAAGCTCTGATCAAGTCTAAAAAGTGCCTTAATTGAGCCATTCCGGACGGAT
>CAYQVO010000040.1:0-32007 GCA_964421085.1 uncultured Bdellovibrionales bacterium
TCTGGACCGTGTTTCAGTTCCAGTGTGGCTGATCATCCTCTCAGACCAGCTACCCGTCGTCGCCTTGGTGGGCCGTTACCTCACCAACTAGCTGATAGGACTTAAGCCGCTCTTTTCGCGCCTTACGGCTTTCCCGATTGCTCGGAGTATTCGGTATTAGCGAGCCTTTCGGCTCGTTATCCCCAGCGAAAAGGTACGTACCTAAGTATTACTCACCCGTGCGCCACTTTACTTAATCCCGAAGGATCTTTCTCGTTCGACTTGCATGTCTTAGGCACGCCGCCAGCGTTCATTCTGAGCCAGAATCAAACTCTCAAATTCTGAAAAATTTGCTACGTACCTGCTGCTTTTCAGCAGCAGTAGTAAATTTTGTACCTGGCACTCAATCAAAGTGCGATCGGCCAGTTCTTGTCTGATTCAAGGCTTCTTGCGTTAATCGATTTTGGAATCGTTATCACAAAACTATTCAAAGTAATTTACAGACATCTTCTACCCAATACCCATCTGTTTCCGGACATCCTGTCGCTTTCTTCAGCGTCATCCTGACGCCACAGCCCACCGCGCAAAAATATTTTGCAGGCAAAAATTCTCTGCGTTTGCAAAAACAGCCACACTGAAGTAACCATACTGCGGGGAGGAAGAATACTACTCTTTTCCTCGAATATGGCAACCCCGCACACCTAAAAAATGCGGGAAAAGGTGTGCTTTTAAAGAGCGCGCAGATCTCCAAGTTTATAAGTAGATGACTGAATCTGTCAATAGCTCTGGAAGCGAGATTTCCCTGCTTCCGAAGATCTGAGCATCTTCTAAATATAGTGCCGCAAGTGTAATACTTCAAGGACCAGCTCTTGACTCTTCTAGCCTTTTTTCGTTATATTTTCAGAGACTTAGGAAGTCGTTGTGTATGTATCCGTAGCTCAGCTGGATAGAGCGCTAGCCTCCGAAGCTAGAGGTCGCAGGTTCAACTCCTGCCGGATACGCTCTTTTTTTGCGTTTCTCCGCCGTATTTCCGGCGCCTCACGTTCCTCGCCCGGAGAGATTCATGCGCTGCTCACGATTTCTCCCCGCATTCCAGCTGAGAATGTTCCCCTGATGTTTCCCGGTTCGTATTTTTCACACAGCTGTGGTCAGCCATAACTGAAGGTGGAAGAGGTCGAAAGGTTCTGTGCATGAGTCTACGGCAGGTTCCTGAAAGAGCTTTTTCGAATGGATGGGTGTGGACCTGCTCAATCGAACATTCGATGAATCTCCCCAGGCCCGGCCTTCTTTCGTTTCTCTCGAAGGGACTGAAAAGCGGAATGGAACTCGCATCGCCTGGAGAGCTCTCACTGGCCATTCCACGAGACGCGCGCCTCTCTCTCTGGAGACAGCAAAGCATCTTCGCGCGTACATGGCAGGCCCTGACGAAGGCCGCCCCTTTCTGCAGTGCTCACAATTTCCAGTGCGGATACCTCTCGAGCCCGAAGTAAGGCGAATCAAAGAACTTCAGAAGAAGCCTCTGAATGAAATCCGGAGTGAGTTCGGAGAATATTCCAAAGTCCTTAACCTCCGCTCCGATCTCCTGTTCGAGCGGCCTTCGATCGTAGGAAAAATTCTCCAGCATTCCGGTTTCAATGTTCATTATCCGGATACGTCCCTCATTTGCAGTCCCTGAAGCACAGTAGACGAGATGTTTTCCGTCAGGTGACCATGACACATCGTTGTCAGTTCCCTTGTTTTCAGTGAGGCGAATCGGCTGCCTCGTGCATTTCGTATCTATTGCCCAGATGTCGGTTGTCGCGCCGATTTCAGGCTGTGAAACATATGCAATCCACTCCCCGTCTGGAGAATACGCACCGCAGTAATCACGTGAAGGACTGAAGGTAATCTGACGCCACTCTCCGGTTGGGAGATCCACTTCCCAAAGATCGTGATTACCGCTTTTTGCCGAAGACACAAGCACCTTCTTTCCATCCGGAGACACCGCGGGGCTTGTCTCGGCGCCGACTGCTGAAATGATTCTTTCGCGATTCCCGCTTCCATCGGCTGCTATCGCCCATACATCAACGTCGTCCGCATTCTCATAGTTTGCGCAGCAGAAAATCCATTTTCCATCAGGACTCCAGACCGGACTGCTGTGAAATTTCGACTCTCTGGTAAGCTGCTGTTTGTCAGTCCCGTCTTCGTTCATCAGCCAGAGTTCAGGAACGCCGCTTTTATTAGAGACATAAACAATCTTTTGTCCATCAGGAGACCATCTCGGGTGATCGTTCCACCATTCTCCGTAGGTGAGCTGCTTCATCTCCTCGCTTTCGAGGTTGAGCCGCCATACATCGAAGTCTGCACTTTTTCCCGATGCGAAAACGATTGTTCCTTTAAGACTCACAGACCCCTCCTTTTCATCCTCCGAATTTCCACTCAGAAAGATCCCCTTTCTTTTCCACCCGGATCCTGCCGTTTTCCGCAAGACGTCTCAATAAATAAAAAACAGATTGCACTTCGGTCCCCGCCCCTGCCTTTTCAGCCGCTTCAGCTGCTGTGAGCGCCTGCGAAGAAAGAATTTTCAGAAGCTCGCGCTGCATGTTGAGTATTTTACCCGCTGCTTTCTTACCGGCTTCAACGCCCGGCTGATGATATGCATTGATGTTGATTAGAGAAGCGTAAAGACCTACTGCCCGCTCGAAGAGCGCAATAAGCATGCCGACCGAAAAGGGCGTCACGCTTTCAATGACCGCCGTAATACTCGGCCTGCCTTTTTCGGAGAGCGCTTTCCTTGTCCCCTGCAGAAAAGCCGCAAGATAGTCTCCGGCCGTCACCTTATCCTCCACCTCCAGAAAAGCGGCGGGAATGTGAGGATCCTTAAGCACCTCAATAAAAATCACAAAGAAGTTATTCAACCCGTCGCGGAGCTGCTGGACATAGGCATGCTGATCAGTCGAGCCTTTGTTGCCGTAAACGGAAATACCCTGGTTCACCACTTTGCCGTCACGATCCAGTTCTTTCCCGAGACTCTCCATGACAAGCTGCTGAAGATATCTGCTGAAGAGTTCCAGGCGATCGCTGTATGGAAGCACCACCATTGCCCGCTCGCCGCACCCTTTTCCAAGGCTGTACCAGGCAAGAGAAAGCATAGCTGCGGGATTGTTCCTTACATCGCGTCTCCGTGTCAGTTCGTCCATATGACGGGCGCCCGCGAGAAGCTGATCAATATCAATTCCCTGAAGCGCCGCAGGAAGAAGTCCCACTGCGCTTGTTTCGCTTGTCCTTCCTCCAACCCAGTCCCACATGGGAAAACGCGCAATCCATCTCTCTTCTTCAGCTGCCCTGTCGAGTTCGCTTCCTGCTCCTGTTACGGCAACGAAGTGTTTCTCGAATGGGAGACCCGCGCGAATGAACGCATCCTTTGCCGCGAGCTGTCCATTTTTCGTTTCCTTCGTCCCGCCTGATTTTGAAATTACTATTACCAGTGTCTTTGAAAGATCAGGGATCTCTGAGATCGCCTGACTCATTCCATCAGGATCTGTGTTGTCGAAAAAGAACAGATCCATCGGGGACTGAGGTTTCTTCAGTGCCTTGTTTACAAACTGAGGGCCAAGCGCGGAGCCGCCGATTCCAACGACAAGAACATGCCTGAATTTTCCTCCGGCGGATGGCGCAATGCGGCCTGCATGGACATCAGAGGCGAAATTCCTGATCCGGGAAAGCGTCGCTTCGATTTCGGCCCGGATCCCCGGAGCCGGAGCGCGCTTTGGGTCTCTCAGCCAGTAGTGGCCTACCATCCTGTTCTCGTCGGGATTGGCGATCTCTCCACTCTCAAGCCTGTCCATTTCAGTGAAGGCGTTCTCAATTCCCGAATGCTCCAGGTTGACCGGACCTGCTGGATCAAGATCAAGAAGAAAGCCTGCCGCGGGATCAAAGAAGATATTTTTCTGCCACTCAGGAGTTGTGGTCATAGCGAATCCTCCCGGAACTGAAACGAGCTTATTATGCGTAATTACTATATTATTTGGAAGATCTTTATTGATTTTCTTCGCCGCTATATCATAGGTCGAACTTGGGCTTAATCTTGGGAGACTTAGTCGTGAATATCGTGAAGAGCGCAGGCATCTTCGTTAAATTTCTCCGGGAATCGTTCCTGGAGTTTCAGCTTACGGGTACAATTTTTCCGACATCGAAGTGGGCAGCAAGGGAGATGACTCAGCCGCTCAGAAGCGATTCAGCGGGTGGAAAGAGAAATATACTCGAACTCGGACCCGGCACAGGACCTGTTACCGTCAAGATCCTTGCCGACATGAACGAGAACGATTCACTTACGATCTGCGAAATTAATCCGCGTTTCATGCAGATTTTGAAAAATGTTCTCAATGAAAATAAGGATTTCCGGCGGCACAGGGAAAGAGTGCGTTTTTTCTGCTGTCCTGCGCAGGAACTTCCTGAAGATGCGACGTATGATGTCATTGTGTGTTCGCTGCCCTTCCTGAATTTCGATCTCAAAACCGTCAGGCAGATTTTCCACAAACTCGTGAGTCTCAGTCACGAAGGAACCCTGATGACGAATTATGAGTACATTGGGCTTCGCGGCATCGGAAAATTCATATCGGCCCGCAAACGCCGGCGCAGAATGTATCAGGTCGACCGGTTCTTCCGGACCTTTGCTCCATATCCCCTGAAGAAGACAAAGGTGTGGCTGAATGTGCTCCCGATCAATATTTATACGAGAAAGCTGGCGGCGTAGGGGAGAAATTCAAAACGCCCTGGACGTCCGGAAAGGATAGTTCGAAACCTTCAGGTAACGGAACACTGGCAGAACCTTCATGCCGTGTATCTCCGCTCCGAAAATCTCCGCAAGTTCCTGCATGGTGGCAGTGACATTCTGCGGGTTGTCCGTCTCGATGCCCAGTTCATAATCCCACTCGCCGAAATTCTCCACCAGAAATCTGATATACGGATTTTTCAGGCAGTACGTTCTGAACTTTTTCTCGAGCACTGAGCCGAATCCCTTCGATACCACTGTAACGAGAAACGATTGGTACCCGAGCCTCTCAGTATCGAGCAGCATAACGTATCCGGCGATGATCCCCTTTTCCTCGAGCCCCCGGATGCGGTATTCGGCGGTTGAGTAAGGGATGCCAAGCTTTCGCGAAAGATCAGTGGCGGAGATAATTCGCTCGTTGGACATCACAGAAAGTATTTGATGATCCAGGTCGTCAATCTTTTCCCTCTTCTCACAGACTCCCCATGTGAGCGTTCGCTCAGGTCCCTTGATCTCGAACAGATATTTGAAGCGGAAATGAATCAGCCTTATCCGGCTTCCAATGGATTTCCCCGCAAAAATGCTGCCGAATTTTGCCACAAGTTCAGCAAGGAACTTTTCCACTTCTCCTATGTCCCGCGCGCAGACAGTTATCTCGTACTGATAATCGCCGCCCAGTTCGCACAGGAAGGAGACATTTTCGGACTTTAAAAGATAATCGAGCAGCGCAGAGTGCGTCGTTCGTTTTACAGTGCCAAGCGAAAAGAAGATCCCGTAGTGGGAGAACCCGAGGCAGTTTACGTTGAGGAAGGGGATGACGGAGAGCATCTTTTTTTCTTCCAGCCCCTTCAGGCAGTACCGGATGGTGTGTTCCTTGAGGCCCGTTGTTTTTTTCAGTTCCCGCAGAGGAAGGGTTCCCTGAAGATCCAGAGCGGAAAGGATTTTCTCCTGGTTGCTGGTGAGCTTTGCAAATCTTACTTTCGTCGAATCTGCGCCTCTCATATTGATAAATATAACATTAATTTCAATAGTAGTCGATGAAATATCAATATGCTCCTGCAGGAGTTTTCTACAGTAAAAAGGAGCGTCTTATGTTCGAAAAATTAACACAGGCCCTTGAAAACCTCCGTTCTGGTCCCGGAATTTCCCGCCGCAATGGGTCAATACCTTTCAGGCAGCTGCTGCCGCCTGACGAGCATTATTACCATCCTTTAATGGAGAATTCGCATCCTGATGCTCTGCACTGTAAAAAAATTGCCCGGAAGATGACCGGATATCTTGAAAAGGCCGGTCTCGATACGGAAGGTCTCGAGGCTGCTGCTATCCGCGGTTTCAACTCCCGCAGGAGTTATTACTCGGCAGTGAAATTCACAGAGAACGGCACTGAGAAGCTGGGAACTGTTGTTGTCGATCAGATGGGCACTCTCCGGGGGCTTATGTTCAAAGGTCCCAACCGCTTCAATACCGAAGCCGGGCGGGAGGATGTGTGGTTTCTTCAGATATTTGAATGCCCGGGCACTCTGATTCCCGGCGGAAAAAGTCATATTTATCCTGAGGATGAATACACATCCTTCCCGCCTTTCAGGAGCAGAAAAACAGGTGAAATTTATTCGGAGATCAGCGGCGACCTTGAATGGGCCCGGGCGGCATCGGAAGCAGCTTTCGCTGCGTACAGAAAATCACGGCTGCCGGTGAGTTTGCCGGAGAACGGCCGGCGCGCATTCCCCGAAGTTTTTCCTCACATCGTGCGCACCCGTAACGGTTTCATTCCTGCGGTATATTACTTCGACAGACTGGCTTCTGCAGCGTTTGACGAGAACGGAAGAATGCAGGGCGTGTTTTTCTATGGCCCGAACTTGAGAGATCCTGACCGGAAACAAGAAGAGCCATGGATGCTTCGCCTTGTTTCGCCGTCGGGGCAGGTAATAAAGAAGGGCGAGGTTGAGGTTCTGGAAAATGCGCAGCTGAGACGGGCAAGAGCAACAGAATAGATTTCCTGCTCGATTCAAGGGCGTTTCACAGCCTCGTCCCGGCTGCGATTCTTTCCGGCCTGTCCGTGGAGTCTGATCGGGAAGTGGACATCGTCCTGATTGACGGAAGCAGACTCCATGGAGAAGTGGGAGACCTTCATTATGAATACGAAGGTACGAGCGGGATGGCCCCGGTCACTTTTGGAGAGGAAGGAGAGGAGCCTTTGCCTGGAGCTGCCACTATAAAATCGCCTGGCGTGGCGCTCAATCCATTAAAGCGCAAACTCTATCCGATCCAGCTCAGGCATCTGTAATCTCCGGCGGCTGCTGGAGAATGTGTTTGCCGGCAATTCCAGCAATGTGCACAATTTGGATAATTTATACACACAGGAGAAGGCATGAGGACCAATGTGGATCTTTCGAAGAAGCAGCCATCATTTTCACTGATTTTCCTCTTGAAGTTTTTTATGACCCCGATCATTCAGGAAAAGAGGACCGCTATTCAGCTGCAGGCTTCAGCGACCGGGGCCATGTGTTGATTGTCGTGCATTGTGAGAATCCCTCGGAGAAGGAAGTCCTTTCGGGCCTTATGAAATCACTGAATATGCTGTTTTCCCGGTTTTATCTGCCATTATATTCGCCGGGAAGGTGAACTTTAGTCCGTCTTTTCCCTGGCTGCACATACACCTTGGAGTTCTCCTGTGGTGCACTCGGGATCGGAAAGAAGTGGAAGGGACAGCCGCAGACTTTCCGAAGTCGCTTTGATCTCATCGAGATCATCCGAGCTGATGCAGAGGATCTCCATCCCAGGTTCTTTCATCCGGGAATATGTCTCCTGGTAAGTGATCAGAAAACGACCCGTCGTTTCACAGAACCTGCCTCTGAAGAAGATGATTACGACAGGCTTCCCGCCCGTATCAGGCAAAGACACATCTCCTGACATCGATGGGAGTGTGAACAACGGAGCGGTCTCACCGTTGGGAAGCACGCTGATATTCTCCTTTCAAGAGCGGCGGCGGCGACAACAGAGGAAGCGGGATCACAAATTGACGCGGATCACTCTCCACACATGAACAACCGGCTTTGCGCCGTCCGCAAAAAGCTCGAGAATATAAAGCCGGCCGTTGCTCCGGTCAAAAGCAGCCGAGCCGATCTTGAATCTGCGCTGAACCCCCTCACCCATGGAGTCAATATCAATTCCGGCAGGGTTGTTGTATAGAACATCCTCAATGCTGATTGTCGTATACGGCTGCGGTTCCCATGAATTCATGGAACCTGAAGCAACAGCAGCAATATCTGCAGGGTTGTAAAGAATAATCTGAGCCTGAAAGCCTGAAGACCACCATCCTCTCTCACTTGTATGAGAGCAGTTCCCAAGATCAGAAGCGGGGCAGTCGGTTCCATCCGACTTCACGCAGACTCTGAACTGTCCGATGCTTTCAGGATCAACGCAGGGGAGGCTTGTTCCTGCAGAATTGCGGTATCCATACCAGAACTTAGCCCCGTTGCTCTTTGTCCCTGCAAAAAGAATCCCCGACTTTCCTGATGCAGTCGTAATCCACGCACCTCCTTCCCACTCGTCAGGATGCTGGTAGCCATTCATCGATCTTTCGAACTGATCAGTGTTGTATGCATTCTCATAAAGCAGCAGCGTTTTTTCGGTGATGTGTGTGCCCGATGGAGGCGCTGACCCGCCGCTTTGCCAGGGTCTGTAAGCAAAAAGAGCCGGGCCCATTCCACCCTGTCCTCCGTCCCTTGCGCGTCCAACTCCGATACGACCTCCCGATGCATGCGCTTCAGCCCATTCAGCGGGAATCTCCATCATGTATCCTGTCACTCTGTATGGATTCTGGGTGCCGAGATACCAGGTGCCTTTGAACTGCGGCGAGGAAAGAACCGGGCTGAACCACGCGAGAGAGGGGACGACGTCGAACTGCATATGCTGTCCCCATGCAAGGTGAATCAGAGGACCGGTCGAGGGGTGATTGATGTACTGGATTGCCGTGCGGGGAATCTCCTCGAGGTCTGTAAAATATCCTGCTGCCACTTCATGAAAACCCTGAACAAATGACGCCGTGGGAAGCGATTCAACATCGCGTGATATTACGGGCGCAGGAATGGACACTTCTGCAAGCTGTCCTCCATTCTGGAGTTGCCCGTAAGGCTGCCGGTCATGCCCCATGATGAAAAGCGAGCCGCTGTCAGGATTGAAAGTCATGCCGTTTCCGCCGTATGCAAAAGTCACCGGCGGAGTGCTGTCACCTGGCAGTCGGAAAGCTCCCTGATAAACAAAATCAGAGGGCTGCAGAAGGTTGCCCGGCTCGACAGGCCGGGGCGTCGGAGTTGGAGTTGCGAGAGTTCCGGCGCGGCATTTTCCGACTTTTTTCTCGAATGTTTTTGCGGCAGCAACAGCAGCCTTGAGAGTTCTGATTCTTTTCCGTGCACGTGTCTTTGCCCTGCCTTTGAGTCTATGGAGCGATGCAGTAATGAGGCGGATCTGTTTTCGAAGAGACGTCCGTTTTTTTTTCGATGCCGTGAGGGCAGAAGCAAAGGAGACCCCCGTGTATTTTCCGCTTTTCAATTTTTTCAAAAGCGACCAGTTTCCCGTGTTACCCCGGCAGATGTGCTTCGCATTGATGGTGATATCCAGAGCGCTGACATGCAGGGGAAAAAAAAGAGCAAGTACAGCCGCTGTAATGAGAAGCCGGTTCTTTGCCATAATTTTTATTATAGCACGGGCAGCCCGGCCCTTGTTCATCATTCCTCTCTTTTTTCTGGCGATCCGGTGTGATCATTTCTTTTTTTCTTGAAAACCCGGTTGACATGCATATGCGTGCATTTCTATAGATACAAGAACGAGAACAACGATTGAACTCAAGGAAGATCGACGTGCTGAACTGCTTCGTTTGGCGGGCAAACGCAAGCTGAAAGGTTTTTCTGAAATAATCCAGGACGCGATTGATCAGGGTGCGGCTGGAATCGATCCCATTTCATAAGGCGGCGTTCCAGTTGAATCACGCTCTTCAGCATCCGGTTGAAACATGCACTGATAGTCGGTACCGAAGATAAGTGTTTCATAACAGTCTCTTGCAGAAACGATTCCGAAAATGCCGCTCAGGGTGCTCCGGTGAAATAAGATCACGTCCAGGTGAAGATTTGCATAATCGGCCGTGATTTTCATATCAACCTTGTTGATTAACTTTCCGCCGCGGCTAAGATCCCGTAATGGATGTTTCTCCTCACAGCAACGCCGGCGACGAATTTCCAGACTGCTGCATTCAGGCGTTCCGTTCATTCGAATGGGCAGCATTTGACGCTGAAGAAGTGGCGCGACGCCTTTGCCGGCGTATGCCTCCTGAAATCCATGAGGTTAACAGGATTCTCCGGGAAGCAGGATATAGAGCATTTTTGTTCGGAGGCGCAGTCCGGGATGCGGCGCTTGGGGAAAACCCGAAAGACTGGGACATTGCAACCGACGCTCCCTCTGCTGCACTCCATGAACTCTTTCCTGCCGCAGTTGAAATCAGTCTCGAGCCGGGTACTCGCGTCATTCGCAACCCGGAAGAATTTGGACGAAAGATTGATATTGAAATAACTCCAATAAAAGAAAAGTTCGCTGGAAGCATTTTCGCGCGTCTCAAAGCTGACAATGAAATAACTTTCAATTCAATGGCTTTTGATTTCGAGGAGGAGCGGGTTCTCGATTTCTTCGGGGGGCTCGATGCTTTGAGAAGGCGGAGCATTGAAGTTCCTGATCCTTCGAACATCAGAATGGATATTGTGATACGCATTGCGAGATTCATTGCGGCGTATGATGCGGTTTACGGGTCTTTCAGTGTTGAAGATCGCACGTTAGAGTCCGCAAGACGTCTTGTGGAAACCCTTGACGGAAAACTTGATACGCCGGAACTCAGCACATGGAAGGCTCTGCGTTCTCTTTATTACGGGTTTGCGGCACCTGATGTTGTTTCTGCGTTCCGTTGGTGGGATCAGCTCGGGCTTCTCACTGCTGCGTTTTTTCCTGAGTTTGCCGATCGAAAAGAGGATCTGTTCAATGCGGCAGCTGAAGTCTCTTCGCTTCCGGCAGAGGATCGCCTGCGTGAGTTCCTCGGGAGACTGCCTGAGGAAAAAGTGGCTCTCTTCAGGGAACGGACAGGAAATTACCTTCTGCCGCCTGTGCGTTTTCTCATGATGAACACGGCGATGCGACTGGCTCTTGAACCTGTTATCCCGCGCGTGTGCGATGTAGCAAGGGTCTTTCATCTGCCTGCGTCTGAGGACGAGGAGTCATATTTGGCGGAGGCCGTATTTCTCGAGGGGCTCGCCTGTGCCGGCCAGTATGAATCTGCTTTTGAAAAATGGATGCGGCTGCCACGGTCCCCGCAGCGCCATATTCTCTTCTTTCTTCCCCTCCCGCTTGCTGCGCAGTTTGTCGCAGAAAAAACAAAACTGGACCTGCAGAATGAGCCGTGGGACGGAGCAGCCCTTCACTGGTTCAAAGATCTTTTAAGTTGTACAGAATTTCCGCATCAGGCGATGAATCTCGTCTTCAAGGTTCTTCTTCCGGATCCAAATACCGATCTTCGCAGTCTCCTCCTTCTTTACGGATACTGGGGAAATGTGTGCTGTGACAAAGACGTCCTTCTTACCGAGCCCGTGCGGAGTAAAGTTGTAGAAGTTGTCAGAGAAAGTGCTGAAGATGGATCTCTGGTCGATATTCTCAAAAACTGCGATCTGCTTCGCTGGTTCATGATGAATCTCACTGAGGATGAATTTGCGCGATTCGTCGATCCGTATGCGGCCCTCCTGTCCGATCAGCACCGAGTTCAGCAGGGCGCCGGCTTCGAGACTTTTACGTGGATGACCGGGGGAGGTGAGACACCGCAGTGGGCGCAGTTGCTTCTTGATACTCTCAGGGATCAGCATGCATTTTTCTGCAAAGCGCAGGAGCTTCCGGAAGATCATGTCCGGCGGATATACGCACCGTCATGGGAACTTGCGGAAGACTGGGGAATGACAGCGGAAGGCGAGTTTACGAGGGTTCAGCATGCGGCCCGCTGCGAGAACGGGTGAGCGCTCGCCCGGCAACGGCTCATCGTCCTGCTCACCGAAAAGGACGGGGGATGTGCCCTTCCTTCCACGCAACTGAATTCGATCACTTCAACCTTGAAAGCTTCACCCCGTCGGCCGCCTCATCACCGGGAGATATCTCATCCAGATCCTTTGCGGGATCATCGACCATCGCGGGCGTAACATCCGCTTTTCTCCCCTTCCACAAAAGCGCAATGGGACCGCTCAAGGCATATCCCGCCGCAAGAAGGAAAAGACACCACTGGCTTCTGTACCAGACAAGGGCAATAAGAAGCCCGATAGCGAGCCGGCCCCGGAGAGGCATGTGCTGCATCTGAAAGACTTTGATGCTGATAAACGGAATTGTGCACACCATCAGATACGAGAGTGTGAGCATAACCACGGCGCCGATGGCGGTAAGCCAGAGCCCGCCGCCCGGAATTGGGTCGAGATATACGAGAGCGGCCACTGTACCGGCGGCTGCAGGACTTGGAAGACCAGTAAACGACTTCAGGTTCGGCTCCATGACATTGAACCTCGCGAGCCTGCTTGCGGTGCACATAAGATAAATGAAGTTTATGAGAACTCCGAATTCATCCGCTGCGACGCGGAAACACCAGTTGTATATGAGAACGGCGGGGGCCAGGCCAAACGTGATGAGATCCGACAGGGAATCGAACTCGAGTCCGAACTTGGAGGTGGCGTTCAGCTTTCGGGCGACCTTGCCGTCGAATCCGTCGAGAAGGATGCCAAGAGCAATTGCCACGACCGCTTTGTCGAACCGGTTGGAAGTGGCGTATACTATCGCCAGAAACCCGCAGAACATATTCCCTACGGTTACCGCGTTGGGGACTATGAAGCGCCGCCTGTAGAGGCGCTGGATTATTTCTTCTTTCTTGATTGGCTTCTTCATGGCTCCATATTCTAGACTTCTGAGTCGGATATTTATACCCTTTTTCATATGAACTTGCTGAGCGCGAGCGACGCAGAGGTGACAAGCCGTTCGGATTTCAGCACGATACGGCAGGCCCGTCCGCATATATTTAAGCACATTCAGAGGATATTCACACTGCGTGGAGTCCTGTTGCTCTCGTTCGCCCTGTATCTTTTTTTCGTCCCCGCGGTTCATGAGGCGGATATAATCGCCTCTGTTGTTTCGCTTTTCCTGCTTGGCTCGCTGCTTTCTATTTTTCTTTTGTCTGCCGTTCAGGGTCCTTCGATTTCAAACAGGCTTCAGCTCTCTTTTTCGACATCGCAGGCTTCCTCCATTTCCCCTGAGGAGGAACTATACGCAAACATGGTGCAGGAAAATATTCTGAGAATTTCTCCCCGGAGACTCTTCCCCGCATTTTTCCTTGAACTGCACCCCGTATTCGAGCACGAAGAGTTTACGCTTCCTCCGCTCGTAATAAGCGGGAGCGATCGATCGACCGCTTTTTTCCCGCTTCATCTGTTCTTCCCGCACAGAGGGGTATGGAAACTTCTGCGGGTGGACTGCGCGCTTCGAGATCAGTTCGGCTTCACAGCGTTCAAATGGAGACTCGACTGTCAGCATGCATATGAAGTGAAGCCGAGGCCTGTCGACGAAAGCCGGGTGCCTGTGGTCGCCTCGTGTCACAGAAGCGGCGACATCGCCGTTGATGTCACAACCCGGCAGGGGGACCCTTTTGATCTGAAGCGCTATCATCCATCGGACGGAATAAAGAAGATTCTCTGGAAAGTCTACGCAAAGTCACAGCAGCTTATATCGAGGCATCCTGAAGCCTCATATACTCCGGAAGGCCAGGTGGCGCTTTTTGTAATAGCGGACGAGAAGGAAGATGCGCCATGCAGTGAAGCTGTGGCGTATATGAAGCTTTTGAAGACGATGGAGCTCGAACCTTTCCTTGCGGCGAGTACGTTTCCTCCGGGTGTTTTCAGCAGGACGCCGGAAGAAGCTCTTCGTCTTCTTGTCGAAACGGCGTGGGAACAGCGGGATCCGGAGACTTCCCTGAGAGATTTTGTTGCTGTTATGCGGGATTTGCTGAAAGATGTGCGGCTCGAACGCATGGTTCTTTTTGTTTCGCATGAGCGTCTTGCTGATTCCATCAAGGTGGAGGAGATTAAAAAACTGGGGGTTAATCTGAGCATACAGGGCATAGAGCCTGTGTTCGTCGTGCCTGAATCTTCCGGATCGATTATCGCTGAGCAGCCGTCATCGCTTTTCGACCTGCTGGTTTACCGGAAACGCCCGCAGAAAATACCTGCGCATCTTCCGGATGAATTTCTGAACCTCTGCTCTCAAAACAGATGGGAGTTAATTGTCCCGCAATGAAACTGATGCCTGACCATAGAGCTTTCACGGGGAAACGGGCGAGGCTGGCGTATTCCGCCGTAATCGGATTCAGGATTTTGTTCTTTACGGCGCTTGTTTACGTGCTGGACAGCCTGCTCAAACCAGGCACTTCGCCCCTGCTGCTCTCCGCCGGCGCCACCACTGGAATAATCTTCTCTTCGAGCCTTTCATTTACGCGACTTCGGACGCCTGGATTATTCGCCGTACTCGCGGTACTTGCCGCGGGATATCTTGTGTCTGGAAATCTCCTTCAGGAGTTCGAATCTTCGGGAGACCACATCTTCCGCGGTTATCTGGTGTCCTCGCATCTCAATCTCTTCTCTCTCGCATTCCTTGTAACTGCAGTCGCCACATGGCTGTTCTGGCGCTTCAGATTCATCCTCACACTCGAAGCTTTTCTGTGCACGTCGGTAATTATCTACCTGCTCTCTGCGCACAGGAATTACCGTTTTGATACGCCGCTCATAATCAACACCCTGTCCTGGGGCCTCGGCATGGAGCAGCTTCAGCTCCTTATCTGGATCGGCGTCCTGTCTGTATGTTTTCTCGTGGTGTATTTCTACTGCGCGACAATTCCGGAGCGTCCATTCGCGGGAAAACCGCAGGTGATACCCGAGGTTTACAGATCGAGGCGCGCGCGGTGGTCCGCTGTCGCGGCGGGAGTATCCGCCGGGATACTTCTTTTCTTCGTGGGCAGAGAAGTTTACAGGTATCACAACAAGGCGGCGCTTACGCGCATAGCAAACGGGGTCGGACAGGAGAATGAAGAGGGACTGAGTCCGCTCGGATTTCACTCTGCTCTCGGGTCGACTAATCAGCCTTCTGCGCTCGTAAGACTGGAGGGCGACTACAAGGAGAATCCTTTTTCTCCGATGCTGTACATGAGAGAAACTGCTCTGTCGCAGTTCAACGGCAAAGAAATTGTCATAGCTTCTCACAGGTTCGATCGTGACGCGGAGCAGATGAGTCCCGGTTATGAATATGCGAGAGAGGAGGATTCAGGTCTTTTCCAGCGCAAGCAGCTGACGCAGTCGATGTATCTTCTGACTGACCATAAGAATGCGTTTGCGATTGACTATCCCATCTCATTCAAGCAGCTCAAAAATCCAAATGTCAAAAGGTTCAAGACTGCCTATCAGGCAGTATCCGTTGTGCCGGCATTCTCCATGGAGGAACTCGCAGGGAAGCCGCTCGGAGATCCTCGATGGTCGGCGGAAGAAGTGGATCTCTATCTGCAGCAGCACGGCGACCCCCGGTACAGAGAATTCGCT
Source organism: uncultured Bdellovibrionales bacterium (assembly GCA_964421085.1). Classification (GTDB taxonomy): domain Bacteria; phylum Bdellovibrionota_C; class UBA2361; order UBA2361; family CAYQVO01; genus CAYQVO01. The sequence continues at coordinate 15,379 of CAYQVO010000040.1, forward strand.
TTCAAAGTGGCCGGCACGCTTATTTCCCCCCTTGATAAGGCGCGTGCCGTCACGGCATGGCTTTCAAAGAACGCGACCTATACCCTTACACCCAACCACAAGGAAAATGAAAACGATCCGGTGGCTCCGTTTCTGTTCGGAGACCTCCGGGGCTACTGTGTGCACTTTGCGCACTCGATGGTCTACCTCTTCCGCGCCCTCGGTATCCCGTCGCGAATCGGCACTGGATACCTTACCGACATGAGCCAGGCCAAAGACGGGCACGTTCTGCTCAGAATGAGCGACAGACACGCATGGGCAGAGATTTATTTCGGGGGGGTCGGGTGGGTTCCCTTCGATGTTCAGCCGGAAAACGTCGAGAGTCACGCCGAAACACAGGTGGATGCGAAGCTTCTTGAAGATTTGATGCAGATGATCGGGCCTGACGAAACAGTGCTTCCATCTGACGTCCTCAACGGAGAGAAAAGCGACGAAGAAATGCCCGGACCGATTCCTCTTCCCGACAGAAGACAGGTCGCCGCGGCTGCCGCAGCCGCTCTTGGTATCGCGATTATTCTGAAGCTTTATCTCGTGTTCGGGTGGCTTCTGCCCGCCTCTCCGGCAGGGAGACTCAAGAGGAGCTACCGGGCCGTTCTTGCATGGCTTGACGATCTCGGCTTCGAACGGAACGAGGGTGAGACAAGGCAGGAATTCAGCGCAAGGGTACGGGAGGCGCCGGGCGTAAACATGAGCGGCCTGAGTTCCGCTGTTTCGGCTCTTGTTTATTCGAAGGAAGGACCTCTCGGAGTCGGACACGAGTCGGTAAATTCAGCTCATGAGCAGGCGTGGAAATCCCTCGGTGCGATACCCTGGTACAGACGGCTGATTGCATTCTTCAGTCCGTCGTCTCTCATCGCATTTCTCGGGGGGAGCGGATGGTGAGGGAGAGATTGCCGCATCCGTTGAGAGATTGGCGGGCGTTTCGAGTAAAGCTCGAAACGCCCGTAATGACGGGACTGGCCTTCCTTCTGATTCTTTTTACGGTGCCGCTCCTTCATGCCGAAATCAGCGACCCTTTCAACCCCTTCGAAAAAGACTCGGATATTACAACCGACGAACAGGGCGACAGGGAAAAAAGCGCGAGGCAGCTCATACTCGAAGCCACGGTTCTTCTTTATGATGATCGGCTTCTCGACGCGAGAACGAAACTCCTGCGCGCCCTTCAGAGAGAACCGGAAGAGTACCGCACCCATACAATGCTCTCCGCATACTACCTCGATCACGTGGGTCATTTCAGGCTGTCACTGAAGTATGTGAAGCGCGCTATGGAGCTCTTTTACCGGCAGGAGGGATATCCTCCCTACGATGATTTTCTGAAGCGCAACGCGCATGAGCAGCTCCTTTATCTTTTATCGCAGGTCCGCCTGAATCTCGACGACTACGAGGGCTCGCTGCAGGTTCTGGATGAGTTTACTTCTTATGGATATACGTCGGCATGGTACCCGGGATCGCGCGCATGGGTCCTTATGAAGCTTGGCCGGATTGAGGAAGCGATTAAAGTGGCGAGGACCGGCGTGCTGGAGGCGGCGGAACCCGGCCGAACGATGAATATGCTCGGCATTCTTCTCTCAATGAACGGCGAGAGGGAATCTTCGCTCGCCGTGTTCCGCGAAGCGATTGCATACGAACTTTCACAGGGGAGAGAGGGGCAGCCCGCGACCCCTCTCAATAATTCAGGGGAGGTTTACAAAGAGATGTTTCTCGAACGGGAAGCGGAACGGTCCTGGCTCCGTGCGACAAGCCTTCCAGACGGGTGTGAACACGTTCTCCCGAGCCTGAACCTCGTGATTCTTTATATAGAGGAGTTCAATCTTGCGGGGGCAAAACGCGCTGTCGATTCATTTGAAGCGTGTATCGCGCAGTACCCTCTCCGGAACGGCGAGGAGCATAAGGCTCTGGTCGCGCTTGCCCGCGGCCGCATAGCCCTTCATGCCGGACAGCTCCGGGATGCTGAAAAGCTTCTCGAAGAGTCTCTTCAGAAGAGGCAGTGGTTCGGAAAGATTGGAACCTCGCTCGAAGATCTGGAGGCGGCTCTCTACTCGTCGATAGCCCAGCTCAGGATCCGCCAGAATAACCATCTTGCGACGGCAAAGCACGACTCAATCATTCAGTATCTCGGCTCACTCAAAACCCGCGCGTATAACCGGATCAGGGCGTGGTGGTATTTCCGGAAGGCGCGGCAGGTGCTGGCTGAAGATTTATCCGACATCGAAGACCTGTATATCCGGAATACAGACAGCCTCCTTGAATATTCCACTCTCGGTGAAGTGCTGGCAGGTTATCCGACGGGACTTTTGAAGAAGCGGATCGAGGAGGAAGAGAAAAAAGACGGCCGGATGCAGGCCGTTCCTTACTACAGGATTTATCTGGCGGAAAACTATCTGCAGCGCGGCAGGAAGACCGAGGGTCTTGTGCTCTTGAGAAGCGGTCTCGCCACTTTACGGCAGTCGGAAGATGTTCTTCTCTTCGTGCACGCAACCGCTCTTCTTCTGCGAACTCTGGACCCTTACTCTGCAGAGTATGCGGCACTGACGCGGAAGATCATGGGAATTGCGCCGGCGGAACTCCGAAATTACGGACATCCCCTTCCGGTCGTTCTGCAGCAGACGCCGGATGAGTCGATCGAGGACGCTGTTAACGGCAGCGCCTTTCTGCCCGCAGCGGTGCCGGGTATCAGATTCACGATAGTCTCGGATCGGACTGACAAGGGGTACCGGTTGAGGTTTCTCTCACAAGATTCTAAAGTCGAGGAAAGAACGGTTACAGGAACCAACCCGGTCGACGCAGTCAACAAGCTTTCAGACGCAGTTTTTTCGGAAAAAGTGGAATAAGAACGTATGAGCAATATTTCTTCTGCATTTGAAACCGGTGAGAAGTTGAGAACCGCCCTGGCCAGAGTAATTCGCGGACGGGATGACACGATCCGGCTGGTGCTTACAGCGCTGTTCGCCGATGGTCACGTGCTTCTTGAGGACTATCCGGGTTCCGGAAAGACTACTCTCAGCAAGACGCTCGGAAACCTGATCCGGACCGATACCGAGGGGCCGGGCCTTGAATATATCCTTCCTTTCCGGCGCATACAGTTTACTCCCGACATGCTTCCGGGAGATGTGCTTGGTGTCAATGTGTTCGAAGCTCAGACAGGTTCATTCCGTTTCATGCACGGACCGGTGTTTGCGCACGTTGTGCTTGCAGATGAAATCAACCGGACGGGTCCGAAGGTTCAGGCGGCCTTTCTCGAATGCATGGCTGAGAAACAGGTGACTATCGACAATATTACATACCCTCTCGACAGGCTTTTCTTCGTCATAGGAACCCAGAACCCGCTTGATATCGCCGGGACATATCCCCTGCCCCTTGTGCAGCTCGACCGGTTTCTTCTCAAAGTCCCGATGGCATACGTCGACGCAGAAACCGAAGTGGAGATTCTCGAACATCATCAGGAGATCGTGGATGCAGTGGAACACGTTCACCCTGTCTGCACCCGAAGCGAGATTCTTTCTGCGCGCGCGGCCTCAGCTGATATTTATGTAAGCCCTGCCATGCGCGACGCAATTGTTGATATCATACAGAGTACCCGGAAAAATCCCGCTGTCCAGTTTGGCGCATCGACGCGCGCGGCACTCATGCTTCAGGCATCAGTCAAAGCATGGGCGCTTCTGCAGGGCAGAGACTTCGCAAGCGAGGATGATTTGAAAACGGTAGCCCCCTTCGTTCTCATGCACCGTCTCCGTTTTCATGGCGGCGCGGCGGAACCTCTTGCGCTGCTCAGAGAGATCATGGCGCCAAGTCTGGAGCGGCTCATTAAGAAAGGGATGTAGAATTAGTTATCGGCGGTTTAATCCCCCTTGACCGATACTCGAAACCCGGGTTAGCCTGATGGTGTGCAGATTACCCTCCCATTGCGAAATATGAAAAAAGTCAGGATTCGTCCGGCAGATCTGCCGGTATTCATACTGGCCGCGCTGCTTCTTTACTGGCTCAGCTCCTGTGGCGGATAGGAAGTAATAGTGACAATGAGCCAGCGCCAGATATTCCTTCAAGCTCTTGAAGGCCTGCTCAGGCCTCTCGCAAGGTTCTGTCTGCGACGCTCGCTGAAACTTCAGGAATTCATAGAAACTGCAAAGACGGTTTTTCTGCAGGTTGCGGCCGAGGAAATAGCGCGTGAGGGAGCGGCGGTCAGCACCAGCCGGCTCAGCGTTATAACCGGGCTTCACAGGCGGGACGTCATGCGTCTTTTCAGGAAACAGGAGACAAAGCTCTCCGCCGATACCAGCATCGTTGCGCGGGTCATCGGCCAGTGGCAGCAGGACTCGAGGTTTTCGACCAGGGGAGGAAAAGCCCTTCCACTGCGCTTTGAAGGCAGGAACAGCGAATTCATGCAGCTTGTGCGATCAGTCAGCAAAGATCTCAACCCTTACACAGTGATGTTCGAACTGGAACGCATCGGTGCAGTATCGAAGGATGGAGATACCATAAAGCTCGAAAGCAATGTTTACGTGCCGTCAGGCGATATTAAAGAAGCGCTCTCACTTCTTGCCTCCGATTCCGCGGATCTTGCCGAGGCCGTCGAAGAGAACATTTTCCGGCCGCAGGAGCTTCCGAATCTTCATATCAAGACTCAGTACGACAACATCTGCCCCGAGTTCATTCCCGAGATCCGCAAGTGGTTTCTCGAGCGCGGCGCACTTTTTCATGAAGAGGCGAGAAAGTTCCTCTCGAAGTTCGACAAGGATTTAAACCCGAAACTTGCCGGCAAGGAGGGCGGCGCAAGAGCCGCTGCCGGCACGTTCAGTATTGTGGAAGTAAACGCGACATCGGAGGAGGAAGACGAAGAATAACCCTTTGCTGCGCTCAGGATAACAGGCTTTTTTGGTTTTCATGGCCCCAGGGTGCCCCAGTTGCCATCCTCCTTGTTTGTCTGTCTGTTATCCTGAGCGGAGTGAAGGAAACGCGCGACCCGAAGGAGCGTCAAGCCTCGAGTTCCACTTTTGAACAAATCACCCCGTGCATTGAACCGAGGATCCGGCACGCAAAATCCCGGAACCCCGGCGTATTGTCTGTCATGCAGAGGGCAACTTCACCAGCCGTTTCCCCGTCCCCGCCACTGATACCGAACGACTCCCGGAGTTCCCGGGCAACCGCATCAGAACTCGATACAAGAGCGACGTCTGGTCCAAAAAAATTCCCGAGGCTTTGTTCCAGCATTGGATAATGTGTGCACCCCAGTATAAGTGTATCGATGCGCTTTTCTCTGAGTGGGGTGAGATAATAAGCAATTGCCCGGTCCACAAGCTCTCCATCAAAAAACCCTTCCTCCACAAGCGGCACGAACAAAGGGCATGCGATGGAGAACACCTCGCAGGCACTGTCTGAAGAAGTCAGGGCTTTTTCGAAAGCCCCGCTTTTAATCGTTCCCTGTGTTCCTATTACACCTATGCGTCTGCCTTTTGCAGCCCGCAGTGCGGCCCTCGCCGTGGCGTCAATTGTACCGGTGACTGGAACAGAGATCCGCGTCCTCAGGTGATCCAGCGCCACAGAGGATGCGGTATTACAGGCGGCAATTATGTGATCAGTTTCATGAGAAAGAAGAAAGCGGGCACATTCTTCGGCGTACCTGATCACCGTTTCCGGGCTTTTGGTGCCATAGGGTACCCTGGCAGTGTCCCCAAGATAGAGGTAATAACTGCAGGGAACGAGGCTCCGCACTTCCCTTAGAACCGTCAGCCCGCCAAGACCGCTGTCAAAAAGTCCTATTCTTTTCACGTCAGGCATTTATCTTCCGAAACAACGTGCTAATTCAACTGAAAAAGCCTTGAATTATTTCAGCTTAGAATGCATCCTACACAAAAAAGGCCGAAGGGCTTTTCTTTTACGCAACTTTTCAGGAGAGAACTTTTTGAATAACACCTCAAAGCCACCCTTCCGTGGCCCTTCTCGCTCGCGGATGCCTGTTCCGCCACCCGATGCACATAGAATAAACGAATATATCACCGCAAGGGAAGTCAGAGTAATCGCCGAAGACGGGCGGCAGCTCGGAGTTTTGCCTCTTTCTCAGGCACTTGCAGAGTCTGAAAAGGCTGAACTCGATCTCGTCGAAGTAGCTCCTGACGCAAAGCCTCCTGTCTGCCGGCTGATGGATTACGGCAAGTTCAAGTACAAGGAACAGAAAAGGGATGCAGAGGCGAGAAAGAAAAGAACGGAGAATGTCGTCAAGGAACTCCGCATTCGTTACAGGACAGACACAGGCGACCTTGAAACAAAGCTCAAACATGCCCGCGAATTTCTCGCGGAAGGAGACAAAGTCAAATTCAGCATGAGGTTCAAAGGCCGTGAGATCATGTACACAAATCTCGGTGTCGAAAAATTCAATCTTATCGCGGAGCGTCTTTCGGACGTAGCTACCGTTGACGAACAATCCCCGGCGCAGGGACGGCAGATGTATATTGTGTTCGCTCCCCTGAAGGAGAAATCTGCGAAGGCTGCAAAGCCGGTGTCAAAGGAAGAGAAGTCCGCACAGCCGCAGCAAAAATAGACGCAGGCCGGAATTCTTCCGGGCTGAATCGTGCCCCGGACGAAGTGAGGGATCTCTTGTGCCCATGCGAAACGAATTGGTGCAAACTGGAAGAGCATGCATATGAAGCGCGGTCTCACTAAAAGCAATCTCATTCAAAAGGTATTCAGCAGTGAAAGCCCCGAAGTTTATGTCCGCGACATTCCGGCGCAGTCGCTTTTTCTCGCCATTAAAAACCACGGTCTTGCTTCCTCGACTGACATCCTGGATATCGCGTCCCTTGAGCAGTGCCGTCTTTTCATCGACTTCGACTGTTTTGAGGGCGGTAATTTTTCGCGGGAAAATTTCTGGGAATGGCTCGCGCTTGCTGATGAAGAAGATGGACTGAAACACCTCGAGAAACTCCTCCGGTATGTCGACCTTCGGCTGATTGCTCTGTTGATTGCCGAGCATGTGGAAGTGCAGACTTTCGACGACGGCAACGACACCCCGCCGGGTCCCGGCTTCTACACCCCGGACAAGGGATTCACCTGGATACGCACTCACTCCCTCGATCCGACGCGGACTTTTTATATGAACAGATTCCTTGCCCTTGTCTTCGAGAAAGATGCCGAAGTTTTTTATCAGTTGATTGCGGTTCCACAGGTAAGCACTATTTCAATCCTCGAAGACGATACTCTCCAGGACCGCAACAGGCGGCTCGCATCAGAAGGAGTGCCGGAACCCGCATTTGCTCTGGAGCTTACGACTCCACTTCCACCCTATGCAGTGCGCCGGGCGATTGAAGACCACGGAATGAGGAAAGTTGTGAACGACATCCCTGTTGTCGAGCCTCTCCTCTACGACTCTGCAATGATTCAGCCTTTAGGTTCTCTCTTTTCGGGAACCCACGACATGGATGAACTCGAGAGCGAGCTTACGCTTCTTATGAACGCTGCCGTGGTGCGCTGGAATATTCCATTCCACGACATCGAAGCGGTGAGCCGTCTCTGCACCCGGGTGAAGGGCGCTGTCAACATCGGCATCGAAGCCGGTGTGCAGAGTTCGCGGCTTTCAGCAGATGATTTGTATGAGATTCTCGGCCTTCAGAAGCTTTTCCAGTCCGGTCTCTGGCACCTCGACGAACTTCGGAAATACGCGTCCCGGGTGCCCGTCCGGAACCTGACGCCTGAGATGCTCAGTCCTGAAACTTTTTCAATTCTTGCATGCGCCCGCGAAGCAATACCGGAGATGCCGCTGTTTCTTCAGCGGGATGGAACCATAGATACAGTCGACGGATCGCTGGTCAGCGGCTCGAGAGCGATTGAACATCTCGACGAGATTCAGACAATCAGGAAGCACCTCGAAGAGAAACTCAATAATTAACCTGCTTCTTTTCCTACTTCTTCTTCTCCCCCCCGCCCTTTGCATCCTTTCCGGCCTCGGCTCCCTTTGCAGCTTCTTCGCCTTCAGGCTTTGCACCCTCGGCAGCTGCGGCAGAAACGTCTCTGCACACTGCTTCAGTCGCTTTCGCTTCTACACACGTACCTGCCTGCTTATCGCAGTCGCTTCGAATCGCCTTTTGAAGTTCGTCGCGCGCTTTGAAGTCGAGGGTGTTGATCACAGCCTCCATCGTTGAATATTTCGTGGCGATGCAGGTGCTTTTGTTCTCATACACCGTGCGGCACTGAGCAATCGCCTTTTCTTTCGAAATATCGATCTTCTTCTTCAGGTCACTCCGTGCTGTTTCCTCATCGGCCCCGAGCGAACGTATGGCGGCGAAAAAAACTTCTCGTCCTTCATCCGCCGCCGGAACACCAGCTCCTGCCTCAGGCTGACCACCTTCGCTTTTGGCCCCTGATTTAACCTTGAACAGGATATCGCAGCCGCATTCAAATTCGGCTTTTGCTTCACCCGGGAAGAGAAAAAGACCCCCTGCCCCGAAAAAAACAAGAAATCTAATCAATAGTACGTTCTTTGTCATGTTGGTTTTTTTTTAACTCCACTTGAATAATAATCGCCGTTTCGCGTCTTTGACATGTATTAAGTGACGCGATTCACCAAACCTATCTTATAACCTTGTTTTAACATGACTAACCCTTTGAGTACTGATATAGAAAACGATGAATTCGGGATTTTTGACCACCCGAATCTGACAGGAACGCCCGAACGCCGACTTTTGCTGGCGATTCTCGAGCGTGCGCTTCTCGATTTTGTGGGAAACGATGAAAAGGAGGCCCTGGAAGCTGAAGAATGGATTTTTTCGGACCTCATTCCGCCTCACCCATATGAGGCCTTTTCGTTTCCGTGGATCTGTGAGCAGCTTGACTTGAACGTGAAGAAAACGCTTCGCAAGATCCGCAGGATGCCCAAGCGTGGAAGCAATCGGCTGGCACCCTGGTACTTGACCAAACCGAAAGCTGTCGCCTGATTCTGTCCCGGGGCGCTATTGGCCCCCGTAACTGGTTTCGTCTTACACATTGTCCATCCCGCCGCTCTCTGGTCCATGAAAAGGCCAGGGAGCGGTGTTTTATCTTCTGGTGCAGCTGAAGACTATTCGAAGAATCATGCGCAGGCGAACGCATCGCCCAGAGCTGCACCCGGCAAAGAGGATGTAGTGCGCCCTCGAGAGAAAAATTCCTTCCAGTTGAATTCGCCGCTCACGGGAATGAAGGGCGAATCATCGCGCCCCCGTCTTCGGTTGACCTCCCGGCTTACAACGCGCGAAAGCTGCAGTCTGCGGACGACCTGTCCCCTCGCTCTCTGCCAGAAAGGCAGATAAAGCGAGGCCGCAAGCAGCGCTATACATGACGCTGCATACACCGAATTTCCGAGAAGCATGACAAGAATCGATGAACCCACGGCCAGAAACGCTGATCTCCACAAAAGCCGGACAACATGATGCCTTCCCGGGTCGAGGAAGAGCTTTTCCTCCTCGATGCTGAGATCCATGAGGTCATCGAGGTACGATTCCAGAATCTCGACAGGAACAAACGCCACCCCTTCCCGGAAGGTTTTCTGGCACTTCTCGGCTTTCGAGAGCAGGCTTTCACGTTCTTCTTCGAAAGCAACGAGCGCCATTCCTATTATCTGATAGTGGCGAATCAGAAGCCTGCTTCCCCAATCGGCGGTTCCGCCGTTTTCCCTGTTCGATGGTTGTTTCCTCGCATTCTCTGCTGTCAACGTCATACCCCCGGCTTTGTCATTGCCTTCAAGTCAAGCGCCTTTATCACCCGCTCGTCATCTCCGAGACCCATCTCGTCGACGATTTCGCGAATGGTCTTATCCTCCGCAAGAGCCCTCCTGGCTGCCTCTGTCGCGCCATCATATCCGATTATGGGCGCAAGAGAAGTACAGGTTGCGAGACTTTTCTCAGCATATGCTTCACATTTTTTCCGGTCTGCTGAAATTCCATCCAGGCATTTCAGCCGGAAATTGTCGCATACAGAGCTCAGCAACTCAATCGACTCTAATAAACACCAGCTGATGACGGGCATCATGGTGTTAAGTTCAAAATTACCGTGCTGAGCAGCGGTTGTGATTGCCGTATCGTTTCCAATGACCTTCGCGCACACCTGCATGACCGCCTCGCACATCACAGGATTTACTTTTCCAGGCATTATGCTGGATCCGGGCTGGATTGCGGGAAGGTGAAGTTCCGAAAGATTGCACCGCGGCCCCGCGGAGAGCCAGCGGATGTCGTTCGCGATCTTCATGAGCGAGACTGCAATGGTCTTCAGGACACCGGACGCTTCCACCGATGTGTCCTGTGCGGCCTGCGCTTCGAAGTGGTTTTCCGCCTCGCGGAATTTTATTCCCGTAACCGCAGAAATAATTTCAATTGCTTTTGCAGCGAACAGAGGATGCGTGTTGATTCCGGTTCCAACTGCCGTGCCTCCCAGCGCGAGTCTTGTCAATGACTGCACCGCCTTTTCCGATCTCTGCCCGCCGTACTCGATCTGCGCCGCGTAACCGCTGAATTCCTGACCAAGAGCAACGGGAGTCGCATCCTGGAGATGAGTGCGTCCCGCTTTTATTATTTCTGAAAACTCACCTTCTTTTCTGCGCAGACTTTCTTTCAGGGCCCTGAGCGAAGGCAGGAGTTTTCTTACGATCAGGGAAGTCGCTGCTATATTTATGGCCGACGGGATCACGTCGTTTGACGACTGGCACATATTCACGTGGTCATTCGGATGAATGAGACTTTTATCGCCGCGTCTGCCGCCGAGGATCTCGACAGCGCGGTTCGCTATCACCTCGTTGGCATTCATATTGGTCGAAGTGCCCGAGCCGGTCTGAAAAATATCCAGGACGAAATGGCCGTGAAGTCCGCCCTCGATTACCTCCTTCGCGGCAGTTGCGATAGCATCAGACTTTTCTTTCGGCAGAAGCCCGAGATCACAGTTAGCAAGCGCTGCCGCATATTTGATTGTCCCGAGCGCTGATATGAAGTCCTTCGAGAAACGGAGGGCACTGACCTCGAAATTCAGCACTGCTCTTTGAGTCGACGCGCCGTAGAGGGCATCCTCCGGCACTTCCATTTCTCCCATTGAGTCTGTTTCTTTTCTCATATCATTTCCGATCGACCTGATGCCGGTTCCCCGAGCCAGATCGGTACATTACATAAGGCTCAAGTGAGCGTAAAGTTTTCTCTGTAAGCAGTCGAAAGTTAATAATGACGGAAGTTTACACCGTTTTTTCGGGGGCAATCGTTTGCCTGTCCGCGGGGAGTCACCGTCCAGGGAAAACGCCAGGGAGCAAATGTCGAGGGAAGAGCGAAGAACGGCGAGACCGATCGACTCGGAATTGAGGCGGTTGCTGATGCCGCTGGACGTTCACGTGATGAGCGAAGCCCGCAGACTCGCGGCGCTGAAGGGGGTCAGAGTTGAAGATCTGACGGCCTGCATCGCGCAGGATCCTGTTCTTGTGATGGAATTCCTCAAGGAAGCAAACGCGATCTGCCTGTCCGAAGGCAAACCTGTTCTGTTTTCCCTGGCCCGCGCCATTGATCGTCTCGGTTCTCAATCGATACTGCGTCTGCTTTCTGAACTTAAGAAGAGAGAACATTTCGAACTGGAGAGTGTCAATTACTGGTTCGAAATCCACAGGAGCAGATGCAGACGGACATCCATGATTTCAAGGATGTTTGCCGAGGTTCTCATCAAGCATCTTGCCGACGACTGTCAGCTTTCCGGACTGTTCCTGTATTTCGGCGACCTTATTTCCGTATCTTACCTTCAGGATAAGTATGTCGCTCTCGCTGAGGAGTATCAGCGAGGCACCCTCCACTACAGAATCCAGCAGAACTTCAAGTTCGACCCCCAGAAAGTCGGACCGGGATTTCTCCGGAATTTCGGGGTACCGGAGATTCTGCTTGGCCCCGTGGATCACGACGCCGTTCTTAAAGGCGACAGGGGTATGTTAAAGACGGTTATCGCTGCTGCTGGTGAAATGATCGATGCGTTCGACTCCAAAAAATGGGAGAAGATTTCTCCGGGCGGCACTCTTCCCGTTAAGAGTTCACTGCGGCTTCTTGTGATTTCGAAAATTCAATATCTCAAAATCTACGAACGCGCGACGGAATATCTCAACGAGATCAAAAAGTATGAAGACAGGATTGCCGGGATAATACCGGCCGAAGACGAAGAGGAGTGCCTCGTTGATATCGCAGAAGCCAGGCCCCACGAAGACATCCTGCAGGATGAAATTCAGAATCTGCTTCTCGGGATAATGACCGACAGTGGCGAAGAAGAGAAAGACGAGAATGAGATCACGGCCGACGAGTTGGCACGGGATTTCGACCTCATACCCGTTCAGATGGAAATTCGCGCAAGGTCCGAAGACGGGCCAAAAAAAATAGCCCCGCCAGAACTTCAGTCCAGCCGGGGCAATGCGTTTGTTAACGCAGTCTCGGAGATGTTCGAATCTGTCAAGACAAGCGAAGAGCTTCTCACAGAACTTCTCGAGAAACTGACATTTGACGGCCACTTCGAAAAGGCCGCTATTATAGCGCTGTCAAAAGACAGAAAGAACGCGATTATCGTCGCGGCGCGAGGAACGAACCTCAAGCATGGACAGAGAATGCACATAAAGGATGAGCTGTCTCCCCTTGCCCAGTGCTTTTCCAAAGTCCAGTCCTTTGGAAATGTGAGCAGCGAAAATTCTCCCTTTGGAAGCAAGGCGTTTGCGGTCGCTCCTCTCAATGCCAATCACAAAAATCCCGTCGCTTTATATGCGGACTGCGGAGCCGACGGTTCACTGACGTTCGAGGCGCGCCGCGTGTTCCGGACTGTCGTGGAGATGGTCAACCAGAAGCTGGTGCAGCTTCCAGGGGGTATTCCGCTCGAGATTGATGAGGATTATTAGGCAGCTCATGCACGCCGGTCATTAAATGCTGGTTTTGCCCCGGGGCAGTTGCGATTCCCGCCCAAAAACGGCAATAATCGCTGCGTTGATATACTCGAAGGACTGATATGAAAATCAATGCCCCCGTCATTTTCTCTCTTTTTATCTCAGGCGCTCTTCTCCTCCCATTGAGAGCAGATGCTCAGGCGAAACTGGCAACTGTGGATCTCGGGAAGGTTCTGACTGAAGCTCCAGGCGCAAAGATTGAACGGGAAGAGATAGACAAAAAGGTGGAAGCGGCACGCGAGAAGATAGAGGACAAACAAAAAGCGCTCGCCGATCTGCAGGAAAAGATCGCGGATTCAAAAGACGCGAAAGAGCTGGATAAGTTCGACAAGGAGAGGAAAGAGCTCGAACGTTTTATTCAGGACTCGCGCGAGGATATTGGACGGCAGATCGATCAGACCGGAAAGACGCTGACAGGAAAGGCTCTCAGTCTCATTTCAGCATACGCGAAACAGAACGGAATAGATCTTGTGCTTGATAAAAGCAGTCATATGAGAAACCCGCTGCTGTTCGGGGAGGCGTCGATAGACATTACCGATAAGATTATCGAGCAGATGGAGTAGCAGGGATCCGAAGAACATCCCTCATTCACGCGTATACCGCTTCACCGCCCCTTGAGAAGCGACAAGCAGCTCTGTCGCCTGGGTGAGAAAAAGCCCGTTTTCCACAACACCAGTTACTGCTTTCAAATCCCTTTCCAGGGAATCAGCAATCTCAGAAAAGCGGACATCGAGAATAATATTACCCCGCGCCGTGATGACAGGCCCGTACTGGCCCGCTGATTTCCTGAGAGAAACTTCTTTTGCGCCGAGCCCCGGCAGCGCGTGCTCCACGACGCCAACAGCCTCCGGAATCACTTCGACAGGAACAGGAAACTTCTGCGCGATATTATCGACAAACTTCGCTTCGTCGACTATGAGAACGAAGGATCTGCATCCGGCTGCGAGAATCTTTTCCCTCAGGAGAGCGCCGCCGCCCCCCTTTATCGCCCGCAACCGGGAGTCAACCGCATCAGCGCCGTCGAATCCCCACTCCACTGAACCGCCCCCGAAACTCTCCAGAACCGAAATCCCTGCCGACCGGCATTTGCGGACGCTTTCAAAGGAAGTTGTATAGGCTGAAATCCGGAGTCCTTCGCTCCGGATACGATCTCCAATGGCCGCAATGGCGACATCGACTGTCGATCCTGTCCCGATTCCAAGCACGTCTCCGTCACTCACTCTTGATGCGATTTCCTGCCCAAGCAACTCTCTCATTCCCGTTTCCCTCCTTCATTCCTCATCAGGCCGACATTATCCCCTCTTTCGACCCGCCTCAAGAAGCCTTCCGTATTTTGTTCTGTTTCCTAATCACCATCGCACGCCTCCAGAGCCTGAGAATCTGAGGAAAAGCCCGGAGAGACGATCGCTCGAGCATCAGTACACCCAATATCACGGCGATATTGCGGAAAACAACACCCGGCAGGAACGCCGTGGGCCGCATCGTGAAGGAATAGTTGTTGAGCTGAAGCAGGAATCTGTTTCTCACGCTGTGAAGATTAAGAGTCGGGTGAAGCTCCTTTCTGCGCTCGGGAAGCACGACCCTTACATGCCATCCAACCGCTTCAGGAACATACCCGCACCGCCATTTTGTCCCTTCCGCGCGCCATGCAAGGTCCGCATCTTCCCTGTAGGCGAAAAAGGCTTCATCAAAAAGCTGCAGGCGCTCTTTTCTTCCTTCTGAAAGTTCGGGGAATATCACGGCCGGAATTCCGGCAAGAGGCGCATCGTCGATGAGCATGTCCTTCACAAAGGCGCGACGCAGGATCATGCAGGCGCCGCTCGCCCCGAAAACTGATTCCATCCGATCGAACCGCCCTCTCTCTCCTTCGCCTGAGCCTCTGTCGAAATGACGCAGAGATCGGCACAGAATCATTCCGGCTGCATCAATAACTGCCGGTTCGACAGGATTCAGTTCCGTGTCAGCCCTTAGAAGTTTCGGACAGGCCCATCCCCACTCAGGATGTTCGTCCATGGAACTGCACAGAACAGAAAGCGCATCAGGCGCCAGACGAAGATCCGGATTTACAATAAGAAGATAGCCGGCCCGGCTTTTCATGTAATGCGCAACACCGCTGTTGTGACCTCCGCAGAAGCCGATGTTCCCCCGCAGTTCAGTGATCTCCGCCTCTTCACGATAATTCTCTTTTACCAGCGTCACAGTACCGTCTGATGACGCGTTGTCTGTGATTCGCAGTGTGAGATTTTCTCCCGGAGTGAATTTCTCCTGACTTATTATTGAGTCGACGCATCGTGCGATGAAACGCGCACTGTTATAAGTGACGATATGGACGAAGACAGAACAGGAGCGTGTGACGGTCATTGGGCTGGAATGATTGTTCTAAAGTTCTAAAGTTTTGTCCAGTATTCTCCGATTGTCGCAGTTGGAAAGGTGAAGCTTTCCTGCCTGGCTCGACATAACGCCGGGCCAGGCAGTTTAACGTTGGCGATGGATTGCTGAACGATTGACTTATACTCGTCGGTCATCTCCAGGGACGAGGAGAGACTATGGAAACGACAGGTGTTAGCAGAGAGATTGCAGGAGCAGCAGCTCTACAGTTCCTTCCAGGCCGGCATGTAAACCGAACGACGTACCCTGATCCCCAGGTGTTCGACAGGAACGGTGATGGAGACTTCAATGCGCTCGATATCGTTATCGATCATCCGGGATGGGATCAAATTGCTGTCAAAAATACTCCGCGTGCAGTGGAAAGCCTGAGGCCGGAGGATGGGCGGCATGAGGAAAGACAGTCGCCTGCACTCAGGGCATACGAGCGCAGCAGCGAAGTCGAAACGGAACATGCGGTAGAAGTGACTGCATAGGGAGCATGGTCCGGCTCAAATAAACGACACCGGCCGCCGATGTGAAGGGCGACCCGGGAGAGAGAGGGCTGATTTCTGCCTCCCCGCACTACAACGGGGAATGAGGACAGGTATGCTCTTTGTCTACTTCACAAGGTGCCTGATCAACTCGCGCAGAGCGGCACGATCTCCAATGTGGACATGACGTCCGTTTACGAAAAGTGCGGGTGTGTAATCAATCTTAAGAGAGGTTCCTTCCACGACATCCGACCTCACTTTCTCCATCTGTCGTCCTGAATTCATGCACTCAGTAATCCCCGGCCCGTCGAGATCGAGCGCTTCAACTACCTCCCTGACCAGCGTGCGCCTTTTCTGAGTATCGAGCCCTTTGTCCAGGCTCGTCAGATATTCCACCATGCCCCAGAAGCGATCCTGCTCACCTGCGCACCGTGAAAGCTCCGCGAGAAAGCATGAATTCCCGTGTATGTCGCCCTGGATCATGGAGTTGCACGCTCTGTCCAGAGGAAAGTTCTTGAATACTATTTCAATCTTGCCGGGGAAATCAGAAAGAAGCTCGTCAAGGTCGAATGCCAACTTCCGGCAGAAGGGACATTCAAAGTCGGAAAACTCCACCAGAACAACCGGCGCAAAGGGATTTCCCTTCGCATAATCCCGACGGAGCCCCTCCCTCTCGAAGGTGAAGGAAGCGGGCTTTGCGGCCTCCCACTCGGCAATCAGCTTTTCGGCTTCTTTCTCCTGATGCGGCAGGCTCGCCTTTCCGCCCAGGAAGTGCCTGGCCGCCCATGGAATGCCGAGCACTGTGACGGCAACAAGCAGCAACCCCCC
>CAYQVO010000040.1:32115-34072 GCA_964421085.1 uncultured Bdellovibrionales bacterium
CGGCAACAAGCAGAAACACCCCTGTCGCACGTTTTGCGGACCGCGCCCCGGGACTTTTATCCGCGCCGGAAAACAGGAGGCGAATGAATTCCACCGCTGATGAAAATCCTTCCCGCACTGAACGCCATGAGCATTCGGAAAGGAGCCGGTATGAACAGTAAAGAAGGAGGATATTGCATGCGTATGTGGCAAGACATGTCGGGCATAATGTTCCGATAACGAACTTGGAAATCAGGTAAAGATATATTGAATAAATAATGCTCCATAATGCCAGAAGAAAAAGCACCGTATTTATCTTCGCTGCTGCAGCTGTGCCCCTTCCCGGAAGAGCCACCCTCGCCATAAGGAACATTACGAGATAAAAAAGGATGCCAAGACTCGCCTGCGGAATCCCCAGAATCGTGCTGTAAGCACTGGCGGTAACGGCATCACAGTTAAGAGAAGCGCTAATGTTGCAGAAAGAAGGCTCCGTGCGGTAGCCAAGCGAGAACTGCAGATAGTGCCAGAGCGAAATTCCGGAGAGAACTTCTGCCATCACCAGTATCCCGATAATTGAGATATATAGCTTTCTCTCCGTCACGACTCCTGCTGCTCATTCAAAGGACACCATTTTATTATTATTGCTTTATCATCCCTGAAAAGCACGCGAAACTCCTGGTCGCTCTGAAGCTTGTCTCCAAGGGGTGATTTTACGGGAAGCAGGAGATAACGGCCCCCCAGTTCCTGGAGGAATGGTTTTATATCGGCCGGGGGCTTCCTGAATTCGTCGAAATACCTTCTGAAAAACTGCTCTCCTACGAATGTGTTTCTGTCGTCTATCACGGGCCGAATTCTGCCTTCGCCCCACCATGTGACGAAGCCGCCCCATTCGGGTACCGATATTACGGCCTGCGGCGACTTCCCGTTCACGTCGCTCCTGAGAAACGCGACGGCTTCATAGGGAAAACGGATTTCAGACGGCCCGAATCTGCCCTCATACAGGGGAATCACTCCAAACCCGCTCATGATCACGATCAGGGCGAGAGACGCATAGACCACAGGAAAGGGAGAATAAGCGGTTCGCTCGAGCGCCTCCAGTCTCAGCATGCGGTGCCGCACTTTTTTAAGACTCCACCATCGCGACATCGCCGCACCGCCTATCGCCCTTGCAAGAACAGGCGCCGATACGATGCCGAAGTAAGGGAGCATCCGGACAGCATCTACTGTCGCCGCAAAGAACACGAGGACGGCAAGAGCTTCAAAAATGCCGGTCTGCCGCCGAAAACGCCGGGAAACACCGAAGGAAAAGAGGAGAAAAGCGCTGATTCCCGTAAAAAGCTGTCCGCTGTATTCCGAGAGGCTCGGGCTGAGCCATTCTTCATGGAGGTTCATGAAGAATCTGCTGGTACCGAGAGCAAGGATTGAACGATGAAGATCCAGTCCGTAAGGGGTGCACACCGTGGCCACGACGCAGAGAGCGGATAGAAGGAAAATAGCATTTGTAATTCCGCAGCGCAGGCGGATGACCTCCCGCCACTGAGCCCGGTATTGAACCGCGGCGGAAAACGCGAACACTCCAAGCAGTACTATCCCGGTAACAAAGGAGGGATGAATGTTGCTCCACAGCATGAAAAGAACCATCAGACAGATTCCGCTGGTCCTGAGAGAAGCGGATATCTCTCCATGCGATACCAGTCCGGTCTGAAGCTTCCGCAGCGATGTGTAAAGAAAAGCAAAGAGCAGAAAGCTGATCACGACAGGCCGCAGTATGAAGTGTATCTGAGCGACCTTGAATACGATAACTGCCGCCAGGGCGGAGGGGATGAAAAGTTTCGTTTCCTGCAGAACACTCCGGTAAAGAACGAGCAGAAACGTCGTGACAAAGGCGAATATTATAAGCGCGTAAAGAGGCGCCCACCCGGCCCGGTTCAGAATGAGAAAAAAAACAACGTCGGTAAGCCACTGGTCGGATACCCAG
>CAYQVO010000040.1:34082-34691 GCA_964421085.1 uncultured Bdellovibrionales bacterium
CAAAACCCGGAAGCTGGACCGTAAGCAGCGCAATTACGCAGACAAGAAAGCATACGTTTCCGACGCTGAAAAAGCGTCTCGCTGACAGGATTAATGCGCGATAAGAAGACATTTGCCGGCTGTGTCGAGTACGCTGTAATTCTTGCATGCTTCAACAACAATGGCCATGCGGTTTTGGTATGGGAAGTTCGAGAACTCACAAGGACGCGGGGATCGGAGTTTTTGAAGAAGGCTGCGGCAAAAAGCGGCAATCATGTGCGATCTCCTCATCGGTCAGATCCTCCTCATCATGATCTCAGTCATCCCGGTGCCGCCGCTTTCGGGCAATGCTCCAGGCATGCTTAAGAAAAAGGAAAGGGAGGGCTGCGTCAGCTTAATCTCCTCCGGAGGAATACCACTGGAAGGAGCAATGATCTGCAGCCGACAGGAGCCTGACGGTATTCTTACAACAGGCATTATTCGGACGTATGAAGCATGGGGTCTGCTGGAACCTTGGTGGAACCATCTTCTGGGACAGACCCCAGGAGGACATCTCTTTCAAGAGTATGAATACCTCCGCAGATGGTGGCTTCACCTGGGACAGTCTAATCTCCTGTATATCGTGGTTGC
>CAYQVO010000041.1:0-5049 GCA_964421085.1 uncultured Bdellovibrionales bacterium
GGCCAACTTCACATTTTTTCGGAAATTATAGTACCCTTGATCAGAGCTTCCCTAGTGCCGGGCATCACTGCGAGGAATGCACTTTTCGATGTGGTGCAGAGCCCCGATTCACGGTCTTCATTCTTTCTGTATTTTGCCATAATCGTCTTGTTCACGTACGACGTCTCACAGCAGGAGGACGGACACTGCAGAACCTGCGGTGTGCACGGGACAACGGCGAGCTTGCTTAACAGACCTGTCTCAGGTAGATCGGATTCTGCTGCGGACAAAAAAACAGATTTCTTCGTTCACTGAAAATTTGAGATATGCCGCTGAAATAACCCGGCATGTTTCGTGAACGAAGATTCACTGGTAAATTACCGGCATGTACCTCTTCCACTCGGTTATAATGGGTCTTTATCCATTTGTTTCGGTTCTCGAATTCAACTGGAACGACGTATACCTTTCGGATCTGCTCAGAAGCCTTCCCCCGGCGTTTGCCGTCCTGATCCTTCTGCTGTTTGTCTGGCGGCTTGTGACACCATCGCTTATGCGCGCAAGCGCCGGCACCACGATATCCTTTCTGCTGGTTCTGGCCTATGGACCGCTTACCAGATGGTGGCGCGGCGATGAGCGTGTGCCCGGTGCCGGCATGGTTGACCTTCATTTCCAGTCGAAAGAGATTGTAACGTTGGTTATACTGGCAGCTTCTCTCGCTCTGCTCGCGATGGTTCTGCGGCGCATTGGCGAAAGCGCTGTTCGATCCATCGTCACACTTCTCAACTATTTCGCAATAGTCCTTGCTGTGATGTCTCTCGGCTCTATTCTGCAGAAGTCGTGGCGGGAATCATCTCTGAAATTTCCGCCGGTTCCTGTTGCCGGCGAAGTCCACTTTTCCGAATCGACGCCCCGTCCGGATATCTATTACATTATTCTCGATGGCTTTGCCGGTGAAAATGTTCTGAGGAAGATTTACGGTCTGGAGCCGGTCCTTGCCGATCAGCTTCGCAGTTCAGGGTTCTACATTGCCCGGGAAGCCCGGAGCAACTACTTCCGCACTAATTATTCTCTGGTATCATCCCTCAACATGTCGTATCTTCATCCGCCCCTCGTACCCGAGTCGATTCCACGAATGGGATTTTCGTATCTTCGCGAACGGTTGCAGCATAATGCTGTCAGACAGATTCTCGAGGGGGCGGGTTACACGACGGTGGGATTCGAGACGGGATACAGAACCACGGAATGGAGGGATGCATCGCGCTATGCCGGCCTCACGGAATGGAACAGAGTAATCGCGACCTCGGCGAGCTACGTTCAACTGCCGTTCATCCGTGAGGTTATATCGCGCAGACTCCACGAAATGCACCGGGAGCGAACCGAACAGATTTTTCCCCGGCTTCTGGAAGAGGCGCGGACTCCGGGCCCGAAGTTTGTTTTCGCTCATGTGATGGCTCCCCATCCTCCCTTTGTGTTCGAAGAGGACGGCTCGCTCTACCTGTCCAATAAAGTCTTCACACTCGGGGATGGAGATGATTATGGCGGCGCAGCCGACTACAGGGCGCGTTATCGTGCTCAGGCGGCTTACATTTCGAAACGAGTGGCCGCCTTTGCCGAAGAGCTTTTGAGCCGGGATCCCGGCGCCTATGTCGTTATTCAGGGAGATCACGGGCCGGGACTTCAATTTGATCGAAGCAGTCTCGAAGCCACCGACGTTGAAGAGAGATTTTCAATCTTAAATGCCGTCTTCTTTCCGGGGCATGATTATACGGGAATGTATCCGGCAATTTCCCCGGTCAACACATTCCGGGTAATTTTGAACAGGCTGACCGGCGCGAACCTTCCACTTCTTCCTGACCAGTCCTTCTTTGCGGAGGCAGGTGCTCCGTTTTCTTTTATAGACGTCACTTCCAGGTTGAAGCATGAGCAATAGCGCTTCTCCGTTTTTATCTGCGGCAGTAATAACTCTTCTCATTGCCCCGGAGGCTGCCGCCTATATTGATCCCGGCGTGGGAGATCTTTTATTTCAGGTGGTAATAGCCGGCGTTCTTGTGCTTCTGATTACTGGAAAGCGGTGGATCCCCCGGGTAGTGAAGTGGGTGAAGAATAAATTCTGCTGATGCAGAATAATTGAAAAGAAGGGTCAGTTGGCCCGGGCCGCCATCGCTCTGAGCAGTTCGCGCGCTTCTTTCTTCACGGAGTCGTCGGCATCGGGCGATTCCCACAGTTCCTTCAGAATCTCTGCGGGAATCGACTGCTGATCCTCCTCGAGCAGAATTCGCGCCTTTGTCAGCAGGGCCCGGGGGAACCGGGGCTGCAGGGAGAGCAGCTGGTCGCAGTATGAAAGCGCTTTTTCCGGCAATCCTTCCCGCATGCTGAGTTCAGCCAGTTCAAGGTATGCATCAGCATTGCCGGGGTATACGACAAGCGCCTTCAAAAGAAGCTTTTCAGCCTCTTCCGTTTTTCCGGCAACACCAAGCCGGAGCGCTTGAGCTGTATAATCGCACGATTCTGAAACCACCTCTTTATAGGAAATCCGCGCCTGATCATCTATCCGCACTCTCATCCCGTCTTCGTAATAGTAACGCTCGTCATCCGACTGCATCGCATCGAGATTCCAGCGTCTGCGGAAACTGTCCTGGGCGGTACAGATGTGGGACCGTGAAAGAGTTCCTCTGTGCTGCAGGACGCAGTCGGGGGTGTAAACCACAACAGATCCTGCTTCCCCTGCTTTGAGGCAGAAATCAACGTCTTCGCATCCATCAGAAACGAAACCTGCTGCGCTGTCGAAAAGTTCGCTTCGGATCAGCATGCAGAATCCAAGCACTGCGGGGAATTTGCGCTGCTTGTTTACGCCATGAAACTTCGGATCAAAGTGGTGATAGATCGGATAAAAACCCCTGAGGGCTGAATTAAAAACAAGACCGGCGTGGCTGACGAGACCGCTCTCCATATCAAGCAGCTTCGCTCCGACGACGCCAACCTTCTTTTCTTCGACGGGAGCCGAAAGCGCATCAAGCCATCCGGGAGTGACAAGAACATCTGAGTCGAGAAATACAAGGAAATCTCCGCCTGCTTCAGCCGCACCGATATTCCGCGCAACGCCGGAACTTCGGGTCGGAGCTGCGCTCAGAAACTGCACTTTTTGTTCCTCGCGTTGAAGCCATGTGTTTTCGAGTTCGCGGGCAGTCCGGGAACCGTCATGCACGACGATTAATTCGGTATTGCCGGGAGAAAGCGTAGTGGAACGAAGTATGGAGTCCAGGCATTCCTGAAGATGTGGAGAAAAGACAGGGCAGCTTAGAATGATGGAGAATTTCATACCAATAAAGGAGAATAAAAGGGGGAGGGATGCAAGCAAAAAGAATGGGCTGAGAAGAACTTCAAAAACCAATCAGCAACGTAATTGGGTAACCTGAAAACCTGTTCGAAACCTCGAGCTTAACCTCGGCAAAACCTCAAAAACCTGATCGTCTTACTCAACCCAATGAACAATATCGGCAGGATTGCTCAGTGCGTTGAGTCTTCGTCGCGTTTTTTGCTCAATAAACTCGTGTTACCTTCATCAGTTAGAGTCGAATCCGAGCGGCACGGATTCAAAAATTGATGCGGTCAAAATTGTGACGCCATTCCCAGGTTCAATATCTCCATTTGATACAGCCTTTTACAGCCTTCCACGAGTTCAGCACGGTACTTGCATAATTATGCCAGAGGCATAGCCCCGAGTAATAGAAAGCGAATGTTTTCAACGACTTGGCTAAAAAGGACTAAGAGCGTTTGAGAGAATATTGACGCGTTGGATTTTCAATCTACTCCGGACGCAGGCACGAAAAGGAGATTGCCGTGAAAGAAGCAGCAGCGAAGACAGGTCGAATTCGAGTCCTCATGCAGAATCGATCCACTGCCTTTTCACACAGAGGCGGCGACACCGTCTTGATGGAGCGCTTGAAAGAAGGCCTTGAGAGTCGTGGGGTCGAAGTGAAATTCGACACCGAGATGCGCGAGAACCCGGCCGATTATGATCTTGTGCATCTGTTCAACTTCGCGCTTCCTGAACTTCTCAAAGCTCAGGCGTCCGTTGCGGCCCGGGCCTGCACGCCATTCGTTGTGTCGACTCTCTATGAAGACGCGCCGACGTTTCATAATGAGTCAATCGAATGGGGACGTCTTCTGATTGAATACGTCCGCCGCGGACAGGACAGGGTGTGGTTCGAGCAGGCAGCAGCGAGCGTACGGTCAACTTCATCTCCACGATTCCAGAACGACTGGATAGCCAACAATGCGGCCGCCCTTTTCTCCAATGGGAAACGCGAAAGCGACACCCTCCTGCGGGATTACGGCATGGGCTGCAGGACACGCGAAATTCACCTCGGGCATGAGCTTCCTTCCGGAGGAGACCCCGATCTTTTCGTCCGAAAGTACGGCGTGAAAAATTTCGTGTTCTGCGTGGGGAGATTCGAGACAAGAAAGAATCAGCTCATGCTTCTCAAGGCACTGGAAGATTCCGAGCTTCCGGTTGTTCTCGCGGGGGGCGGTTTTTCATATCAGCCCGATTACGAGTGGGCAGTGAAAAACTTCAAGCGGAAAGGACTTACGGTTATTCTCGATCAGGTGTCTTCGGAGATGCTTGCGAGCGCTTACAGAGCATGCCGCGTTCACGCCCTTCCGAGCTGGTACGAACTTCCGGGTCTTGTGACCCTCGAAGCAGCTCACTGTGCAAAGAACGTGGTCGCGACCATGAACGGAACCACCTGGGACTATATGGGCGAGCTGGCCTTTTATTGCTCTCCGTCCTGCTGGCGCTCCGTATCCAACGCGGTCATGGCCGCCTGGCACTCGCCGGTGAAGCCGGGAATTGCCGAATGGGTTGGACAGTACACATGGGAAAAGACTGCGTTGAATTATGAAAGACTTTACGAAAAAATGATTTCTGAATTTTCAGCATCAAGTGAGGAAATCAAAATTTAGATCTTCAGACTCGCGAAAAATTAGTCGGTAACATGGGTCATTTATTCACATTCTATTCAGAAGCAGGACTGATTGGGTTGCTTCTCAGTTATTTTATCTTTTTCC
>CAYQVO010000041.1:5059-20231 GCA_964421085.1 uncultured Bdellovibrionales bacterium
GGAAAAGACTGCGGCGGAGACCTCCATGGCTTACCGGGAAGTCCTCGGTCTTCCAAAGGAGGAAAGCCCGCAGCTGTGGCATATGAAGACGCCCGCCCAGATTCTTTCGCCGCTTGCCGAATACGATATGAATTCGGGCGCGACAGATTTCCAGGAACTCCTTGAGCGCGGCGAAGTCGCGGCGAAGAACAAGGAGTTCGAACTGGCAAAAGAGCTGCTCGGAAAGGCCGAAAGACTCCAGCCATCATCGCTCAAGGTTGTCCGTTCTCTCGGGGCAGTCCATCTGGCAGAGAGCGACCCGGAAACTTCAGCGGCATACTTTGAGAAAGCTCTTTCAATCGAACCCGACGACGCCCGCTCTCTCAGCGGGCTCGGCATGAGCTACATGATGCTGAAGCGTCACGAAGAAGCCTACGAGGCTTTCATCCATTCACTTGAGTCGCAGCCAAACGAGCTTGTACCCATTCTGCAGCTTCTCGAGTGCTCATACATCCTCGATCGGTTTGGGGATCTCGAGCGGATCCTCAGACGGTTCCTTCTCGATAATCCGGATGAGCTTGAAATGCGTTTCTGTCTCGCCGGCTGCCTGTTCAAGATGAAGCGCTATGACGAATCAAAGAGGACCAATGAAGAGGTTCTTGCGAAAAATCCCGATCATCGTGGGGCGGCTGACCTGAGGCGGGTGCTGTCCGAGAAGATGACGGAAGCGGCTGTCCCACCTCAGGCTTCCCCCGTGCAGTGCACGGCAGAGACACCGCAGAACCAGAGAGGCGGAGGTTTGGACGCGATTCTCTCCAGACTCGTGGAAAAGAAGATCGACGAAAGAGCAGCGCAGCCGGACGTACCCCGGGCTGCTGAAGTCGCCCCGGTTCTCCCGAAAACGCCGCCTGCGCCCGAACCCATATCAGGGGCATCTCCAGTCGGGAAGGCTTCGGTTCTTCCGACCGGTCCGGCCTTCGGAGGACTTGATAAACAGATAGTGGATGCGGAAGAAAAGAAACGCCGGAAAGACTACGATGGCGCGCTTCTGGATGTCGAGCAGATTCTGAGCCGGCCGGGCCTGTCGGCCGGGCAGCGTGAGAAGGCGACCCTTCTCAAGGCTGACATCGAGGTGATGTCAGGTCATCTCGAGACTGCCGGCCGCCTGTATGAGGATGCTTTGAGACAGAATCCGGCATGTTCGCGTGCACTTGCCGGAAAGGGAGCTCTCGCAGCTGCAACAGGTGACTGGGAGAGCGGAAAAACATTTTTCCAGAAAGCTCTTGCGGTCGACAGCGAGTATGATGTGGCTCTGGCGGGAATGGGTCTTTGGTCCCAGTTCTCAGGGGATCTCGAGGCAGCATGGAATTATTACAAGCAGGCTCTTCAGAAGAACCCGGAGAATTCAAGAGCCTTGCTGGGAATAATTGAACTTGGGTACGCGCTGAAACGGCTCGGTGATGTCGAGGAAGCTGTCAACAGTTATCTTGAGATGCATCCAGCCGACCTTGATTTCATTTATGCGTTGGCAGGGTGTTATTTCGCACAGAACCGCATTGTTGAAGCCCGGGCAGAAATTGAAAAAATAACTCTCTTCAAGCCCGACCATGAGAAAGCTATTGAACTCAAGCACATGATTGAGGAGAAGGTGGGGGCAAAAAGCGCCGCCCCTTAAACAGTGTGAGGTGCGTGCAACAGGCGCGGTGAGTCTCACCTCCATTTTGCAGGGAGATGGTCAAACGGAATTTTGCATGAACGGTGGGCCCGGGATGTCCCTGGAGGCCTTATCCGGCATTTTTTGGATCCCGGCCCTGATTCCTGGATCTTTTCAGAAGTTTTGACATCATACGTAAAAGAAGTATAGCATTGGCAATATTGAATTTTTGGGTAAAGAGGCGCTGTGAACAAGTCAGAGTTAATTGAGAGATTAGCTGAGCGGTGCGGTTTAAACGTGATCCAGTCCGAGGAGATAGTCAACCTCATCTATAAGCGAATGAAAGATACAATGGTCAACGGCGGCCGTATCGAAATTCGCGGCTTTGGGAGTTTCATGGTCAAATTGTATGACTCTTATCAGGGCCGTAATCCAAAGACTGGCGATAAGATTTCTGTTCCGCGGAAGAAGTTGCCCTTTTTCAAAGTCGGAAAGGAATTGAAGGAGCGCATTGACAAGGTTGATTCCACTGAAGGAGCATCTTCCTGAGGTGCAGAACCTTCAGCTTTTTGAAATTTTTCCGAAGAGCGATCTTCAGGTGTGAGCAATAACCCTGGCGTGACATCCAGGTCCGGATGATTGGGAGTTTCGTTTATGTCAATTGATTACCTTCTTGAACTTGAGCGGGCTATCGACAGCGGCAAAGAGGTGTACGCATGCCCGGGTGTGGCGCGTAATCAATATCATATCGACAGAAGCGTTGACGAACTCCGGAAGTTCGCAAAACGGGCGGCTGATAACAGAAAACGTTCGGTTTCCATTGTGCGCCTCATACCGAAGGACGATGCGATTGCAGGGGACTTGTTTCTCGTGCCGACAAGGATAGGAGATCTCGGAGTCCGCGGCGAGACTCAGATTCAATGGTCGACGGTTGAGACGAAAGAAGCGGCTGAAATGATGAGAGACGTTCGGTATGGGCCGTCGCCGTATTTCGGCATGCAGGTCATGGAGGAAATTGCCTCCTCTACAGCGAGTTGATCAGCCGATTATCATCAGCGGTTACTCTTCTTCCTCTGCCTTATCAGGAAAAATCTGCACTACAGGCTGATCCGAGAAAAGCGGCGTGAGGTCGTCACCCATCGCCTTATAAAGAGATTTCGTCAGGGAAATATCACAGACGTAGTGCCGGCCAACGAAATCACTGGCGGTGTAAAGGCCTTTGAAAGGGGCGCCAAGCGAAAGAGTAGATGATGCATAAAGAGCCTCGTCCTCGAGCTGCCCGGTATCCGCATTAACTCCGTAAGGTGCTTCAAGGCAGTGAATGGGAGTCCTTGCATCGTTCAAAAGCTTTATGAGGTCATCCATCGCAAAAGTTGAGGCGACCTTTCCTCCAAACAGCGCAAAGATGAGATTGTGAGCCTGGTCGACTGAACGTCCGAGCTGGGGAAGACTCTCGATTGTCTCCACTTTAACCTGCATCCTGCTCAAAATTGAAAGCTGATGACGGAGGCCCTCTCCTGCATTCGAAACTGCGCATAATGGGACTACGAGAGGATCACTCCCTGCATTGTACAAATGTCTGGCGCACGCCAGGGCAACTTCGCCGGCAAGAGAATCATTGACGACGATGCAGACCTTGCCTCCTGTTGCAGAAAGTCCAAGCGCGAAACGGACAACCATTGCGAGGCTGTACGAAGCTGCCTCCGCGCTCTGAACGCTCGTCAGTCCAAAATCCGATCTGAGAGCTTCACGCGCATCGAAGAGCTGCTGCTTCGAGACAGCCGAGAACCGATACCCAGTCTTGTCGAAAAAAACAGCGGGAGCGCTCTCAGGACTCGATTGCATCGGTTGTTCTAATATCTTAAGATCACGGAATAATTGAAAGCGAATACCTCATCACTTTCGGACTGTTGTATGTTATTGCGAGCAGCGCCCGCAGGTCAATGCCCATAAGGGAGGGCTGAACAGCGCAGCTTGTTCGAACGGTAACCAGGGGAGCGAAATGAAGCAGAATCCGGTCATAGCTATTGTGGGTGCGACGGGCCTGGTCGGAAATGAGGTTCTTGTATGTCTGGAAGAATCAAAAATCGAATTTTCCGAGCTCCGGCTGCTGGCGTCGGCAGACTCTGAAGGCGAAGTCTACAGCTGCCGGGATTCCGAATATAAGGTCGATCAGCTTGAAGATGATTCATTTGAAGGGGTGAACCTGGCCCTTTTCGCCATGGGGCCTGACCTTGCCGCTCGGTATGTTCCAGCCGCGGTCGAAGCGGGCGCCCTGGTCATTGATGCATCGAGCAACTTCAGAAACCAGGAGGGCGTTCCTCTTGTAGTACCCGAAGTGAATTTCGACACCATCGAGACCGGGCAGAAAATCATATCCTGCCCGAATCCATCTACCGTGCTTCTTTCTCCGATGCTGAACGCGATAAACAAAACGGCGGGAATCCAGCGGGTCGTGATCTCCGCGTACGAGTCGGTATCAGGCGCTGGAAAGGACGCGCTTGATGAACTCTGGGCCCAGTCTCTGGCGATATTCAACCAGAGAGAGGTCATTAACGAAGCGTTTCAGCATCAAATCGCTTTCAACTGCATACCGCAGGTCGATGTAATCAGAGGAGACGGCACAACTAAGGAGGAGTTCAGGATTGCAGCCGAAACCCGCAGGGTGCTGAACCTTCCAGACCTCAGAATGAGCGTTACGGCGGTGCGGGTTCCTGTTTTTTACTCCCACGGGTTCAGTGTGAATGTCGAAATGGAAAGGGAACTGACGCCGGAAGGGTGTGGTTCGCTCCTTCAGGGCGTGGAAGGACTGGAAGTGACGCCGGATCCGATGGAATATCCCATGCAGCTTGGTGCGACAGGGAGTGACTCGCTCCAGATTGGCAGGATACGCTGTGATCCTTCGGTGCCCGCCGGTTTGAATCTGTGGGCTGCAGGAGATAATGTCCGCAAAGGCGCCGCCCTGAATATGGTTAATATTGCACAACGTATAATTGAAGGATTTGGAAATTAAGCCGCTGAGACGCGAAGGACGTGATCCCTTCAATCTTCTTTCGATTCCTCCGAATACTGCGCTTCTCCGCGCAGCGCACGCGACCCTTCTCCGCACCAGTCTCAAAAGCGATGCGCTCGGCCGGCTCGTTTCCCGCGATCCTGTGCTGATGCTCGAGCTGTGCAAAACTATCTCGAGCACAGCTTATGCCCGGGGCGACACTTTAAACATCATGCCGCCGGGCCAGATGATTACGATTCTCGGGGTGGCAGCCATAAACGAACTCCTGCAGTCGCTTGACAAGAGACGCTTCCCTGAATCGCCCGAGGTTGTCGAATGCGTTGAAGAGGCCCGTGCTAAATGTCTTAAAGTGTCGGGTCTGGCAAGGCTGATCGGAAACGCCGCAGATCCCCTTCTTGCAGAGCAGTGCGAGGTGCTCGGATTGTTTGCGCGATTTGGAGACATGATCGCCGCAATTTATCTTGGGGAAACATTTGTCGCCGCGAAACAGGAGGAGTCCGGCAGGGCGAAACTGGCATACAGGCTGGCAAGGGAGCACGCGTTCGACCTCGAAAAAGCAGGGATCAGGTACCTGAGCACACGCGGACTTCCTGAAAAAGTCGTAGCCTGCATCGACCGCGATTCACAAATTTCATCAGCCGAACTCATAAACAGAAAACTCGTCGTGATGAGCGCGCTCGAAGTGCTCAACGCGTTTGAGGAATCCAAATGGGACAGATATGAGCCTGACAAATCACTTCCAGTTCGAAGCTACCTCAGGCCGCTGAAGTTCCTTGGTATGGGATACGAACGGCTTTTTGAGGATCTTTCGGAATATCTGGCTGAACCTCTTCCGGATGTCGGCAGGCCCGAAGAGCACCACCCGATAACTGACGCCGGAACTGGAGACGACGGTCAGAGAGAACCCGATCCCGAATCGCGCTCCATGAAAATTACGCATCACGACAGCTCACGGCAGGGACCTTCTTCCGCCCCTGCGCCGATCATTAGAATCAGCAAGTCATTTCTCTCGAAAATGAATCCACTGGTAGCAGCATGCATTCGTGGAATCAGAAACGCCGAAAACCTGTTTGCGGGTTCGAGACCCGCATCGATGAAGGACACAGTTGCGAGGCTTATCAACCCGCTGCTTGAGCAGAAGCCGGAGATTGGCGATGTTCTTCGCAGTGCTGCGATGGCATACCACCCGCTGTCGCTTTTCGAAGAGGAAACAGAAGATATCTCAAAAGTGCTGGAGGTCATGTCTCCGCATGAAGTCAGCGCGATAATTGCCCTTACGCATCTTTCGCTTGAATTCGAGAAAGAGTGCGATCCGAAGGAGTGGAAGGAGATTTTCGATCAGGCTATATGCGACATCGGAATAGGGCGCCTTATCGGTGGAATGTGCGATATCGTCGGAACAGGGACCGGGATGCTCATGGCAGGTCTTCAGCGATTCAGTCTGGGTGTTTATCTGCACCACGATCCGGAAGGGTGGAAGGAATACAAACAGCACCTTAAGACAACCCGGAAGCATTTCGACGTTTTTTTCGAGCGAACAAAGTGGAAAAAGGACCACTTCGCCTTCTGTGCGCCGGTTGCGCAGTCGCTTGGGTTCGGATCCGAGTATGTTCATGCGTTTAAAGAGGCATCCAGTCCATTTTCTCTTTCGGATAAACGCACCCGCTTCTGTGCAGTCATCCCGGTATGGGTTGGAATCATCCGCGAGAGCGGTCATGCTGCCGGGGATCCCGAATTCCTGAAGCAGCTCGGAGTGAGCAAGGAAGAAATATGTATGCTTGACGCGGAAGTGAAGCGCACGGTGAACAAAGGGGACCTCTGCCGGTGGCTGGAAATCAGTTCCGGTATTGCTGAAAGTCTGCGGGGGAAATAAATGAAAGTGCTTATTGTTGAAGATGATTCCATTGCTGCGAGTCTGATGGCCCGCATGCTGGGACGATACGGAGAGTGTTCGATCGCCGGCTCCGGCACCGACGCCATCAGCCAGTTCGAGAATGCATGGGAAGAAGGTGTCCCGTTCCAGGTGCTTTTTCTGGATCTGATGCTGCCTGAGATCGATGGTCACGAGGTGCTGCGCAGGATAAGAAAGCTGGAGGATGAATACAATCTCGATTCGGAGGAGAGACTCAAAGTAATCATAACCTCGGCGCTTACCGACGAAGAGAATTTTCTGAAGGCCCATATGACGGGTTCCGAATGGTACCTTGCAAAGCCGGTCGGTCGCGCGGAGCTCGAGTCTGTGCTCTCAGAGCTTGGGGTTTTATCCAGAGAATGAAAGCAGAGAGATGAAAAACGTCCGAATGGTCATCGAATATGATGGCTCGGGGTTTCATGGATGGCAGCGCCAGCCCGGACTCCGTACTGTTCAGGGCGAACTGGAGAGAGTCCTTGGGACAGTTCTGCGGGAGAATATACAGGTGGTGCATTCCGCAGGACGTACCGACGCGGGGGTTCATGCGCGGGGGCAGGTGGTGAACTTTTTTGTGGAGGGCGAGCCGGACCTCGACAGGCTCAGACTATCGGCAAGCAGTCTTCTGAGAGGGGAAGTTTCAGTCCTGAGCGCAGACTTTGTCCCTGATGATTTTCACGCGAGACGTTCAGCGGTCTGCAAACAGTACTCCTATCATATCCTCAACAGAAAATGCCCTCCTGCGCTTGACAGGGGACGGGTCTGGCATATCCCTGTTAATCTCGATATTGCGCGGATGAAAGAAGAGGCTTTTCATTTCATCGGGACTCATGATTTTTCGAGCTTTCGCGATGCCGATTGCACCCAGCCTTCTCCCGTGAAGACCATTCTTGAAAGCGAAGTCACAACCGACGGCGAAGATATATTTTACCGCGTTGTCGGAGAGGGCTTTCTGAAACGGATGGTGCGGATAATGGTTGGAACTCTGGTTGCCCGTGGCCGTCCGAATATGAGTATCGGGGCAATCCCTGAGATAATCGCC
This sequence comes from uncultured Bdellovibrionales bacterium, assembly GCA_964421085.1. Classification (GTDB taxonomy): domain Bacteria; phylum Bdellovibrionota_C; class UBA2361; order UBA2361; family CAYQVO01; genus CAYQVO01. Next base: position 12,657 of record CAYQVO010000041.1, read on the forward strand.
GCGCGGGATCGAAGAACGGCCGCGATGAGTGCTCCTGCACATGGGCTGTTTATGGACTGGGTGAGGTATGAATCCGGATAGTATCGGCGGGGAAGCGTCAAGAGGAAAAAATAAAAATTCCTCCGGGGCGCCGCGCGATGAATCTGCTGCCGCTCTACCATTTATCAACAGGTTACTGTTTATCAGGATGAGGCAATACATCAGGAACCACTTTCAATGAACTGCAATCAATAGTAACTTTGTTTAAGAAGCTTGCACCAACCGAGAATCAATCAAGAGAGAAGTGAGCACCGGACAGTTCGTACATCTGCATCTTCATACTCAATACAGCCTCCTCGACGGGGCGAACAAGATACCCGACATTCTGGAGGACGCCTGCAGGGCCGGGCAGCCTGCTGTTGCGATCACTGATCATGGAAATCTTCACGGCGCGCTTGACTTCTATCTCGCCGCGAAGAAAATCGGAATCAAACCGGTCATAGGATGCGAACTTTACGTTACTGCCGGCTCGCGGTTCGAAAGGGTTCCAAAACACCAGGGCGGCAGCGAAATGTGTCATATCACTGCGCTTGCCATGAGCAACAAGGGTTACTCGAACCTGTGCAGGCTTTCGACGCTGGCATATAAAGAAGGCTTCTATTTCAAACCCCGGGTTGATCACGAACTTCTCGAGAAATACTGTGAAGATATCATACTACTGAGCGGATGCATGGCCTCGGAACTCTCGGGGGCCGCCGAAATGGAGGACGTGAAAAAAGCCCGGGCTATCGCTGAGTTTTACGCTTCCCGTTTCAAGGATCGTTATTACCTCGAAGTACAGCCCCACCCCGTGGATGATCAGCAGCGGCTGAACGCGATGGTGGAGATCCTCGCGAAGGATCTGGGGCTTCCCATAGTCGCGACAAACGACTGCCACTATCCGAAGATAGAAGATCATTACGCGCAGGAAGTCCTGATGTGCATATCTACCGGGAAGCAGATTACCGATCCGGATCGCATGCAGTACAAAGGTCTGCAGCTTCATCTCAAGACAGTTGATGAAATGAGAAACGGGTTCGGCGGAGCCGCCTATACAGCTGAAGCGCTGGAAAACTCCGTTAATATCGCGGAAAGATGCGACGTAAGCTTCGACACATCAACACACTACATGCCTGTCTTTATTGCGGACGACCAGAGACCTCTTATCGAGGTTATGGCGGAAAAGGCGAGGATCGGTCTTGAGCAACGGATAGACACGATACGTTTCCATTCGTCTTCATGGAACAAAACAGAAGAGAAGAAGTACCGTGAGAGGCTCGAAGAAGAGATCAAACTGATCGACAAGATGGGTTTTGCCGGTTATTTCCTCATCGTCTCGGATTTCATTGTGTGGGCAAAGGAGCACCAGGTTCCTGTCGGTCCCGGCCGCGGCAGCGCCGCAGGTTCTCTCGTGGCGTATGCGATGCGGATTACAGAAATCGATCCCATCGCAAACAAACTTCTTTTCGAGCGATTCCTGAACCCGGAGCGGATTTCCCTTCCTGACATCGATGTTGACTTCTGTATCTATGGCCGTAACAAGGTGCTTCAGTACGTAAGCGATAAATACGGGCACGATAATGTCGCGCAGATAGCGACGTTCGGGACGCTGAAGGCAAAAGCCGCAATCAAGGATGTCGCCCGTTCTCTTGGTATAAGCTACGCCGAAGCCGATAGAATAGCGCAGCTTGTGCCGGCCCCCCGCCAGGGATTCGACTATCCTCTTGCGAAGGCTCTTGAGATGGAAAAGCGGCTCGCTGATTACGCCAGGGGGGAGGGGAAAGACCTCATTGAACTCGCGATGAAGCTTGAAGGGCTTACGCGGCATGCCTCCACGCATGCAGCCGGCGTGGTTATAGGCGACAGGCAGCTCGTGGAATTCCTGCCTCTGATGGTCGACCGTGACGGCAATGATGTCACGCAGTTCTCGATGGGAGCAGTGGAAAAGATTGGCCTTGTGAAGTTCGACTTTCTCGGGCTTAAAACCCTGACCGTCATTCATGAGGCTTTGCGGCTGATAGAAAAAAGCCGCGGCAAAAAGATCGATCTGGAACGGCTTCCGCTTGACGATAAAAAAACTTACGACCTTCTCTGCTCCGGCAACACGACGGGCGTTTTCCAGCTGGAATCAAGCGGTATTACCGACATGACCAGGAGGCTCCGGCCGAATACCTTCGACGATCTGGTGGCCATTCTTGCGCTTTACCGGCCTGGTCCTCTGGATGCCGGAATGGTCGATCACTACATCAACCGGAAGCATGGAAGAGAGCCTGTAAGCTGCCTCCATCCTCTGGAAGAGCGCATTCTTTCCGATACCTACGGCATTATTTTGTACCAGGAGCAGATAATGCAGCTTGCCCGCGCGCTCGCCGGATATACGCTCGGTGAAGCGGATATCCTCCGCAAGGCGATGGGGAAGAAAATTCCCGAAGAGATGGCGAAGCAGCGCGAGAGATTTCTGAAAGGCGCTCTCGCAAAGAAGATCGACAGGAAACTTGCGGACGAGATCTTCGATCAGATGGAGACATTCGCAAGGTATGGGTTTAACAGGAGCCATTCAGCCGCCTATGCAATGGTTTCATTTCAGACCGCCTACCTGAAAGCACATTTTCCTGTCGAATTCATGGCAGCTCTCATGACTCACGAGATGGAGGACAGCGACAAGACACTCAAGAACCTCAATGAGTGCCGCAAGAGCAGCATCCCGGTTCTGCCGCCGGATGTTAACCAGAGCTCGAGCGCGTTCTCCGTTCATAAAGGTTCGATCCGGTACGGCCTTGCTGCTGTAAAGGGCGTCGGCGAAAAAGTGGTAAGTCTCATTGAAGAAGAGCGGGATAAAAACGGACTCTTCGAGGATCTGCGCGATTTTCTGAGGCGTGTGGATACCAGGGCGGCGAACCGGAGAGTGGTTGAAAACTTTATCAAGTGCGGAGCGTTTGATTTCTCGAAGCATACCCGAAAAGAGATGATGGACCACCTGGATGAGTTCATGAAGGAAGCCCAGGCGCTTCAGCGGGACAAAGAGACGAACCAGATATCCCTCTTCGACATTGGCGCTGCAACTGGGACGAAGGGCCGGAATGGAAACGGCAGGGGAGGAGCCGAAGTGGAATGGCCAGTTAACCAGAAGCTTGCGTATGAAAAGGAGGCGCTGGGCTTCTATATCTCAGGGCATCCGCTCGAAAAGTTCCGGAATGAACTGAAACAGCTCGGAGTAATGACGACTGAAGATCTTCAGGCCCTGCAATCTCAGGCCGGTGTGAGGATCGCAGGCGTTGTGACCGCGCTTCGCCTCAAAAATACGAAGAAAGGCGATCGATACGCGGCATTCCAGCTGGAGGACTGGCTTGGGGCGGTGGAATCCATTGTCTGGCCGGACATATACCGTCAAGTTTCGCACATTCTCGTTGCGGATGAGCCCGTTGTGGTTTGCGCGAAACTCGATGTTTCGGATGAAAGACGGGTGTTGATAGTCGAGAAAATGGATTCACTTCTTTCTATCCGCGACCGCTCAGCGAAACTCGGTCTTCTCAGTCTGAAAGGCGAGGATAATTTCGAAGAGCACCTTGATGATCTCATGCGGGTTCTGCAGCGCTTCAGCGGCAGCTGCCCGTTAAAGGTCCGAATAGAGGTGGAAGACGCTGAAGTGTCAATGCTTCTCAAAGACAGGAGAGATGCGCCGGTACGGGTGATGCCGTCTGAGGCGCTCTGCAATGAAGTTGAGCAGTTATTTGGACGACCTGTGCTGTCGTTTATTTAATAAAGGGGACCGTTCCTGTTAATAATAGGAACCGTCCCCTTTATTTTGAAGAGCGGACGGAAGGTGAATCAGTTTGAACGTTGTGAAAATGAAGAGGAGGAGCTGCGCGCAGGACTTGGCGATGCGTGGTGTGTAGAGATCTACAATGAGCTTCCATCGACAATGGACACCGCCAGGTCCCGCTGCGCTGTTGTAAGTGAGGGCAGGCCGCTTCTTGTTATGGCAAAATCGCAGACCGCCGGCCGGGGGCGGCAGGGGCGGAGCTGGGTGAGCCCGGAAGGGGGATTCTACGGGACATACGTATTTCAGGCCGGGAGAGACACTTCTTCTTTTTCCGGATTTTCTCTTGCAGCCGGAGTGGCGGTGAGCAGGGCTCTTGGATCAAAGGAGGGCATATCCGGTCCGATCAGGCTCAAATGGCCGAATGACATCATGATGTGTGACGGCAGGAAAGCGGGAGGTATTCTTATCGAGCTGCACAGATCCGGTGATCGCGCCTGTGTTCTCACGGGAATTGGCCTCAATCTCTCTCAGGAACGATTATCCCTGGACGGCACGGCGTCTTTGGAGATTGCGGCTGGAAAGGTATATTCTCCCAAAGACATGGCCCTTCTCCTCAGTGCTGAACTGTGGAACACTCACCTGCTGTTTATGGAGCAGGGATTTGCCCCGTTCAGAGAAGAGTGGCTCAATCGCGCGATTTACCTCAATGACAGGCTGAGAGTCGAGTGCGGCGGTTATACTTTCGAGGGGATTTTCAAAGGCGTGAACGATGAAGGCGTACTTCTCCTGGCTGATGGAGAAACGACACACGAAATCGTCACCGGACACATTGCGGGGATTTATGTTTCCCGCAATTAAGCGCTGTCTCCTGTTCCGTAATCATCGGCCCCCCCTTTTCTCCCACACCGCTATGATCGATTTCCCCAGGCGGTAACGGCAAATGTAATCGATCAGCCGGGACATCGGGACGACCAGCCGATCCCATGTCTGGATCTGAGCGTGCGATGGACACTTCTGCTTAAGAAGAATCCGGTTGGCTGCGGAAAGAAACAACCCCATTGAATCTATTTGAAGAAATCTGAACGGGCTCAGGGAAGCAGGGGTTATCGACTTCAGTCTCTCTATCTCATAGCGGCGGTGATGCCCTATTGCCTTATCGAACGGGGTGTAAAGCCATTGATGGGCCGGGACAAGAACAATGATTTTTCCTCCTGTCGCAACGTGGTGCGCCGCATCAGAAATCTCCTTTGCATCATCCTTGATGTGCTCAAGAACGTCGATATAAAGAGCAGAATCGCACTTCAGTGCACTATCGAGATCCTCAACTCTTCCATGAACTGTGATGCAGTTCGCCGGGAGAGTGCCCTCGCACTTCAAACCTGGAAGTATCTCTGCAAAGGCCGGATCAGGTTCGAGGCATGTTCAGTTCTCATGCCGGGCACTGCACAAGACGGAGGTGGGTCCTCCTGTTCCCGCTCCGACTTCGAGCACTCTCGACCCGAGATAAGGCGCGATCAATCCTTCACAGTATTGTTTCCAGTTGACGGCATGCTTGAAAATTTCAAGTTCTTTTCCGCAATACTCGAACGAACCGGATTGAATGCCGTTCATGGTGTCTGTTTTCATATAGTTCGAGAGTTTTCTATGAACGTTCCATAATCACGCCCGAGAGTCCTCCCCGTTGGAATCATGATAACTTGTTTACCTTATTACTATGACTTTGAATCCCGGGGAAAGATCGCAGTGCGCCAAAAAAGAGAATGCAGATTGAAACCACGAGGGCTGCGGCAGCGATCCGGAAGGAGGTGCGAACTATAAAGGGGACTTCCCAGCCGGCATTTCGGTAGTTAAGGAGCAGGTTCAGTTTATCTCCTTCTGACACCCGAATGCGATCTCCAGGCTTACATGCGTTTTCCTCAGGGAAAACATAACAGGCCGGGTTTGCGAAATTCAGCCTGCCACCCCGGATGAGCCAGACGTCGCCTTCGACGAGATCGGGTGTGTGCGTGGTGAAAAGCGGAAAATAGCAGGTAGGGTTGGAGACCCGGCGGAGCATCTGTTCAAAATCATCCCGGCGCGGCGCCCCGGAGAAGCCCGTTGTTTCAGTTCCGGGCGGGACCGATAAAAAAGGACGCCCGATGCGATTTGGAATTATGTCCTTCATCGGCGACTTGCGAATCCTCTGATAATAATCATCGACGTCCCTGGATTGAAATCCTGAATAATGAGAAGCTGTCCTCCGAAGTCGCTCCCCGGGGAGGAGCGAGAGTATAATTGCAGCGACGAGAATCATTATCTGACGATGCCGGGTTCTGACCGCGGCGAAACCTGTCGAGCTCACCAGGACAAGCGGGAAGATGAAGGAAGCATTCAGCCTCATGTTGACTCGCGCGGATGAAACCACCGGCATCGACTTGAAATAATCAGAAAACCCCCAAAGTCCGGTGCCGAACAGGAAGCAAAGTGCCGCTGCTGCTGCCAGAGCGCACAGAGGCCGAATATGAACCGCCCGGCCCCGGGACACAGCCATGGGAAACAGAGCTATGCCTGCGAGCGCAACGAGGGGAATTGTGCAGTCGTATTCGTGTACACTCCATCTGAATGGTTGAAAAGCGCCGTACAGGAAGAGTTGCGAGAGAACAAGCAATATCCCTTCCCATAGAGATGATACCTGGTCAAAAGAGGCGGGACGGGGGAACTGATTAAGGAGCGACATGGATATGAGAAGCCTGGGCAACGATATCAATAAACCTCCGAATGCTCCCGATAAAAGACGAATCAAAAACGAGCTGGCCGACGGGAGCGTGACGCCGAACGAATAAGCTGTCAGTACGATCAGTCCAATGGAGGCAGGTACGAGAAACGGGCCCCAGAAAAAGCCGCTGTAGACAAAATAGCCGATCAACAGGGAGAGCAACGCAGCGGATACGCCTGCCGGCACCGACTTTTCAAGCAACAGCCACGCAGCTGCAGGGATAAGCGCGAAAGAATGATAGCTGAGCTGTCCTGATACCATTCGGCTTTTATAGAAACCATTAGCGAGAAACATCGACGCGCCGATCAAAGAGGCCCATTCAGGGCAGTTGAAAATGCGTCGAATGATAAGGTACATGAAAGCAGCACCCGCGATGGAGAGAGCGATAAGGGTGATTTGAACGGCAACTAATGGAGATAGAAAGAAGGCAGCGAACTGCGGAAGCGAATAGTACATGGATTGCGGGTCCGCAAAGAAGGGAACTCCGCCGCATCTGGCGGGAGAATACCACGGGATGGCGAGGCCCTGGGCGCGAAAGAAGAGAACTCCATCGAGGAGCATCGGTACAAACGCGGAATAATCGTCTCCGATAAGCCCGTCACGACCCTCGAGAAGCCGGTGGAACTGAAGTGAATGCAGGATGCCGCCGATAAGCGCAGCAGCAACCAGGAGTGACCTCGGGAGTGTGTTCGAATGGTGCATTTAGATAAGAAGGGGGGCTGCCCCATAGTTTCGCGTGATCACTCTATCCTCCCTTCGCTGGTGATGGAAGTCCCCTTCATCCTGCCCGAAGGCACGGCGTCCGCGGCGGCACCTTTGTTCTCAACGCAAAAAGTATTATCATCGTGAAGATGGAACGGACAAATTGCGGGGAAATATGCTTCTTACTATTGATATTGGGAACACAAATACGGTTTTTGGCTGCTTTGACGGCGAAAAACTCCTTTTTCAGTTCCGGCTCGGCACTGAGCTTGAGCGGACCGTTGATGAACATGTCGCGCTGTTTCTTGTTCTTTCGGGAGAGCACCAGGGCGAAAAG
>CAYQVO010000041.1:20241-24813 GCA_964421085.1 uncultured Bdellovibrionales bacterium
TGATAAATGCATTATTTCAATTGTGGTTCCTCCCCTTACATCCGTGCTCCTCGAAGCGGCAAAGCGCGTCACGGGCACCGACCCGCTTCTGGTGGGGCCGGGGATAAAGACGGGCGTTTCGCTGAAGGTTGCCGCGCCTGCTTCTGTGGGGGCGGATCGTGTTGTGAACGTCGTTGCCGCAAAGCATCTCTTCGGATGCCCCGCTCTTGTACTTGATTTCGGGACGGCGACAACCTTCGATTATCTCAATAAGGACGGCGATTACGAAGGAGGGGTGATATGTCCCGGCCCTCATGTCGCAGTGGCTTCGCTTGTTCGTCACACCGCGCAGCTTCCAAAGATAGATCTTGTCTGGCCGAAAGCTGTGGTGGGAAAAACCACAGTCGATCAGATGCAGGCCGGCGCCATCATCGGATACGCAAGTCTTGTGGATGGACTGATTGACCGCATATCGGAAGAAGCAGGGGCATTGAAGCATGTTGTGGCGACAGGGGGACTTGGGCGTTTGTTCGCGGATCATTCGAAAAAGATAACCGCATATGAGCCCGCCCTTACTCTGCAGGGAATGCGGATTCTTGCTGAAATGAACCGGGAGTGAGGTATCGTTCCATCGATTCGAACAATACTGCCGAACCGTCCCCGCACTTCCTTCTTCCGCTTAAATCGACCCCTGCACTCGCGACGCGACGGTGGAGAGAAGAGAATTGGAGTCGTCATCTTTGCTTATTTCCCAGATCATAAGCCCTCCAAGCCTTTTGCTCATCGCATAGTCGGCTTTCTCTGAAATGGATTCTTCATCGTCGTAGCTGATCATTGTGCGGCTCGACGCGTCATAGAGCCAGGGCACCCGCGCTTTCTCATGCCACCTGCGTTCAAAGGCGCCGAGATGGTTTTTTTTGATGTCGCGGAAATAAAAAGCCTTGCCGTTCAGGACGCCCCCGCCTGCCGTCCGGAGATGCCCCGTGAAGCTGTCGCGCGCGGCGGGCACGCCATCCCACCCCCGTCCATAAAACGGGATGCCGAGCAGAAGTTTTTCAGGAGAAATTCCTGCTTTGAGATATGTCTGCACAGTGCCATGCACGCTCAGTTCGGAATTTTCGGATGCTCCGCCGTGAGGCGGGTACAACGGAGCGTTGAGGCCGGCATTGGAGTCGGGGGCCGCAGACCACGAGTAGTCGTATGTCATCAGGTTTATCCAGTCCACAGTCTGTTCAATCTCCTTCCAGGGAACATCGGCGATATATCGCCTGCCGGCAGGAGCTGCGATAGTGAGCAGCTGCTCCTGCGCGAGGCGTTGCCGCAGCTCGCCAAGAAGCAGCGCATAGTTCTTCTTCTCAGCAGTGTTTGCGGGAAACTCCCAGTCCACATCGATTCCGTCGAAATCAATCTCTTTCATGAGGCCGACGCACGACTGAGCGAATCGGTGACGTCCGGCAGCGGACGCCGCTCCCGTCCGGAAACCTCCGGTGGAGGACCCGCCTCCCAAAGAGATCAAGAGCTTCAGGTGGGGGAATCTATCTCTGAGAGCCCGGAGCGCGGCGAAGTTGGGTCCATCAAGAGAAGGCGCCGGAACATAACAAGTTCCCTTCGAAGAGACGGACACAAACGCATAGTTTATGTGTGTAAGGAGATTGCCGGGAATTCGGCTGATGTTGAGACCGAACTCAGGCTTTGTAGCCCATCCCGCAACATAAGAAACAATCCGCTTCTGCTCAGGTTGTGAACAGGCGTCATGAGAGAAAAACGGGAAGAATAAAAACAGCAGCGCGCATATCCCCGGCTTGAAACGGCAAAGTAACATGAACAAAACCAGCTTTTTTGAGGTTTGTTACAATGCGTGGGATATGAACTTTCATCTGTGGTTTTAAGAGAAAACCGCGTTTGGCGCCAGAGGGTATTTTTGAAAAACCGGAGTCTGTCCAGGCAGAGGTTCATCTAAATGAAATGGCTATGAACAGATGGATTCGGACATTGACCTTCCTGGTCCTCACGGCGGCCATGATGCCACCGGACACAGTTCGTGCAGATTCCATTTTCAAGTACACAGACGACTCCGGAAGGACTCATTATGTGGACGATCTTTCGAAGATCCCGGAAAAATATCGAAAAGAAGAAGCAAGACCGCATGCTCTTCCAACCATTATGAGGGAGAACGGGCAGGCAAGAGAAGCTTTCGTGCAGGCCACGCGATCGCCGGATGATGCCGGACAATTTGCGCCGCTTGAGGAATACAGTCCGCAGGAAGAACCAGACGATTCTCCCGGGGTTTTCAGCGCTGAGGAAGAGCGGATGCTCAGGGAAACAGGGTGGGACGATGAGGCGCTGTCTGGTGTTGCGTTCTTGAGGAAATCGAAACCGTTTCTCTTCGCCGCTATTCTTCTTGTTCTGGTTAATTTGATTGCTTACGGGGTCGTGCTCAGCAAAGGCGGATTGCCCGGGCTTGCAGTCATAGTTCCCATCTACAATTTCGTTCTCCTCTCCCGTCTTGGAGGTTTTTCAGGATGGTGGATCCTCTGGTGTCTGCTTCCCGGTGTCGGAAGCATCATATGGTCTGCAACTGTGCATTACGGCATAGCGACCAGCTTCGACAAGAGCACGGGCTTTGCCATTTTTACGGCGATATTTCCCTTTATAGGTATCCCGATCCTGATGTTTACAGCGGATAACCTGGCATAGAGCGGATATTGGCTGCAAATCACGAACTCTTCCGCGAAGTCTTTTTCATGAACTTGTACCATCGCTTGAAGTCGTCCGCGGGCATCGCCGGATAGCCCCCGTAATCGCCTTCATGAAGGATGTCCGAAGGAGATGCGCCGTATGCAGCGATCCTTACGTTGTCCGTAATACGCACATGGTCGCCGATTCCAACTGCTCCGCCGAGCACCACGCGATTTCCGATAGTCGTGCTTCCCGCAACTCCGGCTTTGCCGCACAGAATCGAGTGCATCCCGATGGATGTGTTGTGTCCTATCTGAACGAGATTGTCGATTTTCGTGCCGAAACCCACGCGGGTGCTTCCAAGTGTCGCGCGGTCAACGCAGCTGTTTGCTCCCACGTCGACGCGGTCTGCAGTACGCACAACGCCCACCTGAGGGATCGGTTGAAGTCCAACGGCCGGGTCGGCGACATATCCGAAACCATCGGCGCCGATTACCGCGCCATTCTGAATCACATTGAATGCGCCGATGACAACATGCTCGCGGATAGATGCGTGAGAATGGATTATGGTGTGTTCGCCGATGCACGCGCCCTCGTAGATTACGACATGGGGATGGATGACTGCGCCTGCGCCGATTCGCACATTTTTGCCGATTACAGCGAAGGCCCCGATTCCCGCGCCGGGCGCGATGACGGCAGAAGGATGAACCTCTGCTTTCCGGCTTACACCTTCAGGAATTGCGGGTGGTTTATAGAAATGACGCACAACTGCGACAATTCCCGCATAGGGGTCCTTAACGGCAATCAGCGGGAAGGGCGGCGAAGGGTGCTCTGCAGCAAGTTCCGGCGTGACGAAAAGTGCGCCGACCGCAATCGAGTCAATGAGAGACTTCAGTTTCTGTTTGGAGTTTCCGCCAAGGAAAGCTATCGAGAACGGCTCAGGCTCTTCGAGAGAACAGAAACCGGAGATTTGAACGGAAGGATCTCCGGCGACGTTCCCCTGAACCATCGCGGCGATATCACCCACAGTAAGAGTCTTGTTGTCTGTTGTCATAGGAGGTGCAGCATATCACATTGGCGGACGGCTGCATCTGAAGGCTGAAGTGAAAATGGCGCCCCGTTTCCGGGGCGCCCCACTATAAAAAGAGAACGTCTCCAGTGCGTGGACTCGCGGGAAGCTATTGTGGGGAGGGATTGAGAAAATCCACACAGCCGAAGAAACCCTCTAATTTTATTATCTGACAAGGGTTTCACACCCGTCAATTGAATCTAGAACGGGGTTAGTAAAATACGAAAAGTGCATAGCCCACGGTATGAAAATTCAGGATGCGATCACCGGGAATCGGCGACAGCCTTCACGATCAGGATGCTCAGGCCGTAGAGCACGAGGAGCGGGAGGGCCATTGCAAGCTGATCGACAACATCGGGCGGCGTGAGGACCGCAGCAATAATGAAAATCACGACAACGGCATACCCGGTCCAGGACACCATCATCCTGTGATTAATAACGCCCATCCTTCCGAGGAAAAATGCGAGAACCGGCATCTCGAATATCACTCCGAATCCGATAAGCAGGCGGGTGATAAGAGAAAGCTGCTCGCTCATGCGGATCTGCGGTGTTATTCCAAGTTGTGAATACTGCCCCTGGAAGAAATCCATTGAGAGCGGAAGCATTACAGCGTAACAGAAAGTCATTCCGGTCAGGAAAAGAAGCGTCGTGATCAACACGAACGGCAGGAACAGTCTCCTTTCTTTTTCCTTCATGCCTGGCGAAAGAAAAATCCATAACTGATGGAACAGAAGGGGGCATACCAGCACTGCGCCCGCAAAAATCGAGATGTGTATCCTCAGCATCAGCGCCTCGGCAGGACCGGTTCCTATAAGGCTGTTTGAGGGGAAGGCGGAGTAATAGGG
>CAYQVO010000041.1:24861-32399 GCA_964421085.1 uncultured Bdellovibrionales bacterium
ACATATCGCCCGGCCGCTCTGCCGGTTCAGCCTGCGTGTCCATTATGTTCCTCACTCTTTTCAGCGGGCTTACTCTCCACCGGCGGTTCGATGAGTTCACTTGACGCCGCATCGAGCCTGCTTTTGACTTCGCTTGCGGGGGTATAAACCGAATTGCGGAAGTCCCGCCTGACGACGTCGAACTCCCTCCGGATCATGCCCACTAATTTTCCGATCGCTGACAGCACTTCAGGCAGCTGCTGAGGCCCGATAACGATGAGCGCGACGACCGCGATGACCAGGATTTCAGTGAAGCTTATGCCGAACATGGATCACTCGTCTTTCTTGAGCAGCGCAAGATGCTGATAAGCAAGGAGACCAGGGAAAATTCTCGCGGTTCTCAGCCGAAGCCTCGATATGCGTTTGAAAATCGAATTGTCCCAGACCCACGAAGGAAGGACAAGCTCCGCCGGTTCAATCGACACATCCAGCTCTGCCGGGTGAACTCCTGGAACAGAATTGACGAGTTCGACGAAACGTCTTCTCGTAAAGAACTGGAGATGGGTTTTATCGAGGATTCCCCGGTCGCGGCAGTTGAAAATGCCGAGCATCAGAGGCAGCCTGACAGACCAGTGAGCAATGTTTGGAACAGAAACAAGTAACTTCCCCCCCGGCGCGAGCATGCCGCAGAGCGATGCAAATGCGGAAAATGAGTCCGGCAGATGTTCGAGAACATCCAGAGCGAAAATCACGTCGAACTCCTCTCCCCGGAATCCGTCGAGACTTTCCTTCACCTGATCATAGAAGGCGCCAATGTGCGCTCTTGCCCCCTCATCGATTTCGACCGCCGAGAGGTTCTGAAAACCCGATTCTTTGAGAATCTGCCCGATTGCGCCGCTGCCTGCGCCGAAGTCGAGTACCCGCAAAGCTGGACGAAGCGCAGCCAGCTTCTCAAGCGCCCAGCTGTGACTTGAGCCGGGAAAAGGCTTGAAGACATAGAGGTGATGGCTGCCTGTCTCCTGCATGTGTGAAGCTTAAAGAATATCATCCCCCGCGGGGAAGATCCTGTTATTGCATATGGGAAAAAAACTTCATACCGTTAAGTTCTTATGTACAACCCCCACCTTCATTTTCATTTCACCGGCATTGGCGGCGTCGGGATGTCCGGCATTGCCGAGGTCCTGATTAATCTCGGTTTTGCCGTTTCCGGCTCGGACCTCAAATGGTCTCCGGCATGCGAAAGGCTGAGATCGTTCGGAGCTCAGGTGGCCCTGGGGCATGCCGGAGAGAATATTCCCCCGTCCGCATCTCTTCTTGTCTATTCATCAGCCGTTGGTCAGAAAAATCCTGAGCTTGTGGAGGCAAGGCATCGAGGAATTCCGGTTATTTCCAGAGCTGAGGTTCTTGCGGAACTGATGCGTCTCAAATACGGGGTTGCTGTCGCGGGCTCGCACGGAAAAACCACTACGACCAGCATGGCAGCGGATGTGATGGAGGCAGGGGGGCTTGATCCCACTGTGATTATCGGAGGAATCGTCAAGGCGCTGGGTTCAGGGAGCAAGCTTGGCAAAGGGGACTTTCTTGTCGCTGAAAGCGACGAAAGCGACAGGAGTTTCATGCTTCTGAAACCTGCCATCGCAGTGATAACCAACATCGATGAAGAGCATCTTACGGCTTACAGCTCGCTGGCCGATCTGGAAGAATCCTTCGAAAAATTCGTTTCCGCAGTCCCGTTCTACGGCCTTGCGGTATTCTGCATCGACGATCGCAGAGTGCGCGACATCGCTCTGCGGTATGAACGACGGAAAGTGACTTACGGCTTTTCTCCCGACGCCCAGATCCGGGCGGATGCGCTGACTTTCTCCGATGGGGCCGCAAGCTTCGATGTCTATCACGGTGAAAAAAAGCTTTTCAGGCTGGATTTTCCGATGCCTGGAAGGCACTTTGCGCAGAATGCGCTTGCCGCAATAGCTGTCGGCCTTGAATTTGAAATTCCGCCAGAGACTATTCAGAGAGCCCTGGCTGCTTTTTCCGGCGTCGGACGCCGGCTCGAAATGCTTCCGAAGGTCAAAGGCATAACGATAGTGAACGACTTTGGGCATCATCCCACTGAAATTCGCGCCACACTTGCTGCGCTCCGTGCAGGCTGGGAGAAGAGCATGAAGCGTCTCCATGTGGTATTCCAGCCTCACCGTTTCACAAGGACACGCGACTGCTTCGCGCGATTTATCGAAGCATTTACCGATGCCGACAATCTGATCGTCACCGAAATTTATCCAGCAGGCGAGGAGCCAATCGAAGGAATCGACGGCAGAAAGCTTGAAGCAGCAATACAGCATCCGCACAAGAAATATGCACCTGACCTCGACTCTGCAATTTCCCTTCTGACGCCCGAAGTCGCCGATGGTGATTTCGTGCTCTGCCTTGGCGCAGGCTCGATAGGAACACTGCCCGGGAAGCTGTACACGGCGCTGTCAGAGGAGTCGTGATGTTTTCAATGCGTGCATCAAAACTGGCAGATGCATGCGAGAAGGCTGTTGGTATCAGGCCTTTAGTGGGCTATCCCGGCTCTGAACTCACGACATTCTCAATCGGCGGCATCGTCCCGTATTACCTCAATGTCGACTCGGTGGACGAACTTAAAGCTCTGCTCGTGTTTTTCAGGGAGCGCGGGATCTCTTACCGCGTGCTTGGAAACGGAAGTAACCTTCTTATTCCGGATGACGGAATAAACGAATGGGTGCTGCACCTTGGACGTGCATTCCGGTTTTCGGAACAGGCAGGAGAGGCTTCTTTTATTGTCGGGGCTGCCACTTCCCTGATGACTCTTTCCCGCCGCTTTTCTGATGATGGCTATTCAGGAATCGAGTTCGCCGCAGGAATCCCCGGCTCTGTGGGAGGGGCGGTGAGAATGAATGCCGGAGCCCACGGAAGCTCAATGGGAGAAATAGTAAAAAGCATGAGAGTGCTTTGCTCTTCGGGGGAAATTATCGAGATTGAAAGAAAGGATATTGCATTCTGTTACCGGGATTCGGGGCTTGAAGAGGGTACCATTGTGCTCTCGGCGGAAATCAAACTTGCGGGGTCGGATAAGGCCGTGACGCGAAGACGGCGCCGGGAAATGCTGGCCGAGCGAAAGGTCCGGCAGCCGCTTCGGTACGCTTCCGCGGGCTCAACTTTCAAAAATCCCGCCCCTGACAAGCCGGCAGGAATGCTGATAGAAAGGGCAGGGCTCAAAGGACACCGCATCGGGGGTGCAGAGGTATCGCAAATGCATGCAAACTGGATTATTAATCCGGATAAACAGGCTCTGGCGTCGGATGTGAAGAAACTGATCGAACTCTGCCGTCGGCGGGTGCATGACGTTTCGGGGCTGACTTTAGAACCGGAAATAATTATGTGGTGATGTCCTGATATGCGCAGGTTCTTCCTGATCATGCTCGTTATTGGAATGCTCGGATGCTTTTACTGGATCTTTGATCCCGTCCGCTCTGAGCATGCCGTGCATTCCGCCGCAGAAGCACTTTACGATGCATGGTATGAAAAGGAACTGCTGATTGCGGGAGACTCGAGTCTTTCCGACAAGACCATCAGGGATCTGCTCCCTTCAGAGCTGTCGACTCTGTGGTGGCTGATGAACACCGACATAATCGAAGGCGAGCTGAGAAAAAGCCCGTGGATACTGAGAGCGCGGATACATCCCTGCGCGGCCGGAATTTTTTCACTTTGGGGATGTTTCGTTGTTTCTATCGAGGAGAGAAAACCATCATTTCTGCTGACCGAAGGCGATATTACATGGCTTGTCGGCGAAGATGGCGGTTTCATCTCGCCTCTTACGCCCAGGCTTCGCGAACTTTTCAAGGACCGGACTCTCCGTACTTTGAAGGGCTTTTACGATGACAGTCCTTCGGCCGAGCTTTTCCAGGCCCGCTTCAAGTATGCTGCTCATGCCATGGAAATTATAGAAAAGAGACTGAAGAAGAAGATTTCATCCGTGCAGCTCATGCCGCAGGGTGAACTCGAAGTAAGCTTCGATGACAGTCCTTTCGCCGTGGTTTTCTCCGGCGGGCTTGAAACAGCCGAGCCTCTTCACTTCGAACTCGACCGGCTTCAGGTTCTGCTCGATCAGTTCGGCGGCAAAGAAGATACGATTCTTAAGATAGACCTTGCGTTCAACAAACTTGCGGTCGTGAGGTTCAAGGATGGTGCGGAGCAGCCCGCGCAGCCGTAATGATTCTGTTTCAGGAAGTGCTCAGTGCGATGCGAAGTGCCCGACTTGCGGCCTCACAGCTCTCGCGAAATCCTCGTATTTCATCGAGATCAACTCAGTGTGTGTCCCCGCGTTGAATACGACTTTCTCGTCGCCTGCCACATCCTCTGAAACAATCACCGGCATGTGGTACAGTTCGCCAAGAGGCGGCATTGCTCCGGGTTCGCAGTCGGGAAAATACTCGACGAACTCGCTCTCCGGGCAGAGCTTGATGTCCGAGGTGTGAAGCTGTTCTCCAAGTCGATGCAGATTTACCCTCTCGTTTGCATGCAGCACTACGAGGGTAATCTGGCCGTTTATCCGGATTACCACAGTCTTGGCGAGTTTCTCCTCCGGAATCCTGGTGACATGTGCAATCTGCTCGGCCGTAACAGCTCTCGGATGGTAAATCAGCTCGTATGGAATTGCGTTGTCCTTCAGGTAGTTCTGAATGGTCTGGCTCTTCATAGTCCCTCCTTTCCATGAAAAAACACCACGAATCACATATGCTACCACATAATGAAATCAGCTCTTTCGCGCATTTCGCATCCGCGCGCAAAAATGATTACCTTTTTGCTTGCAGTTATTTCGAAACTGCGTTTAATTTCACAATATGGCACCACGGATCAACACCATAACCGCGCTCGATATCGGCACTTCCAAAATAGGCATCGCTATTGCTGAGCATACTGCCGATGGGCAGCTCAATCTAATTGGCGTAGGCACAAGTCCGTCCAGAGGACTTCGCAAAGGAGTCGTAATTAACATCGAAGCTACAGTCGAGTCTATTTCGGCGGCACTCAGCCAGGCTGAGGCGATGGCAGGATGTGAAGCTTCATCCGCGTTCGCCTCAATTTCCGGCAGCCATATTAAAGGATTCAACAGTCACGGAATTGTGGGAGTAAAGCACAGAGAGGTAACGCAGGATGACGTCGATCGCGTCATCGAAGCGGCAAAGGCCGTTGCTATTCCACTTGAACGCGAAATTCTCCATGTGCTGCCGCAGGAGTATATCATCGACGAGCAGGACGGCATCAGAGAGCCGGTTGGGATGTCCGGAGTCCGCCTCGAGGCGCGGGTGCATATTGTGACGGGCTCTGTCGCAAGCGCGCAGAACATCGTGAAATGCGCCAACCGGTGCGGCCTGAGCGTGAATGATATCGTGCTTTCGCCGATTGCGTCAGGCAAAGCAGTTCTTACTCCGGAAGAAATGGAGCTCGGTATCTGCGTAATAGATATCGGCGGCGGCACAAGCGATATCATTATTTTTCATGGAGGAGCCGTTAAATACACCTCGGTGATTTCCGTGGGCGGGAATCATATCACGAACGACATTGCCGCAGGCCTTCGCACTCCGATTGCCGCCGCTGAAAGAATTAAGTGCAGCAGCGGCACTGCACTTGCTGATGAGGTGAACAGGGAAGAAACGATAGAAGTCCCGTCTACAGGCGACCGGCAGGCCCGTATGCTTTCGAAATCGCTTCTGGCCGACATAATTGAGCCGAGAGTTTCGGAGATGTTTTCTCTGATTCAGAAGGATGTCGCACGCAGCGGATGTGAGGAGCTTCTCACCAGCGGAATTGTCATTACCGGAGGCGGCAGCAGCATGACGGGAATGATCGAAGTGGCGGAGCGCATCTTCAATCTTCCAGTCCGGGTTGGCCGCGCACGCGATATCGGCGGGCTCAAAGATCTTATCGACAGTCCCGAAAACGCTACTGCCGCCGGGCTTCTCCGCTATGGAAAGGAGCAGGCGGGGAAACACGGCAGGCGTGGGGGTGTCCGGTTCCCGATATCAGGCCTTCTCAGAAAGGCCGGGAACTGGCTCGGCGAGCATTTTTGAAAAGATGCCCAGAATTTTCTTTACTTCACCATTGTTTTAGTTTAAGTAACCTGAAGTAAACTGGCCGGGCGGGAGCAGGGCACTTCCACTGCCGGGTCGCTTGTTTTCATCAGGAATTTGACTCCTGATTGAAAGAAGGGATAAAGATTCAGGTCTAATCCATCACAGAACATCAAGTCACTTTTGGGGGAGCCATCAGATGAACGGGACGGGGAAGAAAGCCTCAACAGGAAATGCGATTATTAAGGTCTTTGGACTCGGCGGCGCAGGCGTGAACGCGGTCAATAATATGATCCGCGGCGGCCTCGAAGGGGTCGATTTTTTCGCTGCCAACACCGACCTTCAGGCATTGGTGTCGAGTGAAGCCACCAATAAAATCCAGCTTGGCCGCGAAATTACGAAAGGCCTCGGGGCAGGAGCCGATCCTGACGTGGGTGCTGCCGCAGCGCGTGAAAGCGCAGAAGAGATTCGCGCGGCACTTGAAGGCGCAGATATGGTGTTCATCACCGCCGGAATGGGCGGTGGGACCGGAACGCTCGGTTCATCTGTTGTTGCGGAAGTGGCAAAGGATCTTGGCTGCCTTACTGTAGGCGTCGTCACCAAGCCGTTCCTTTTCGAGGGCAAGCGCCGCATGAACAACGCGGATCGCGGTATTGAGGAACTCAAACGCGCCGTTGATACTCTCATCACGATTCCCAATCAGAGACTTCTTTCAATCGCCGGCAGAAACACATCGCTCCTGGACACCTTCCGCCGTGCTGACGATGTCCTTTTCCAGGCTGTGAAGGGCATCAGTGATCTGATTATCTTTGAGGGTCTGATCAACGTTGATTTTGCCGATGTCCGCGCTGTCATGTCCGAAATGGGCATGGCTATGATGGGCACGGGTGAATCGAGCGGCGAAAACCGGGCAATCGAAGCGGCTGAAAAGGCAATCTCCAGCCCGCTTCTGGAGGATATATCGATTCACGGAGCCCGTGGTGTTCTTATCAACGTCACAGCTTCGCCTGACGTCACTCTGCAGGAAGTCAATGAAGCTGCAGAGCTTATTCAGTCCGAGGCTTTCGATGAAGCAAACATCATCTGGGGTATGGTTATCGATCCAAATCTCAAGGATCTCGTGCGCGTAACAGTGATTGCGACCGGTTTCGGCGTCGAAGGCCAGGCAGCGACAGAGCGCAATGTCATTTCAATGGCATCAACAGGCGGTGCGCCGGAAGACGTGCGTCAGGAGAAGCTCGATATTCCCACATACGCGCGCAAGCAGCAGAGGGAAACTGGGTCAACGGGCGGTGCCGAGGTCATCAAGTTGAAGACTTTCTCGGTTCTTTCAGGCGCTGACGACGACGACAAGTACGAGATTCCTACCTTCCTGAGGAAGCAGGTAGATTAGAGGCTGCCGCGCGCTTTTGCCTGATGCTGTACCCCGGCTACAGGATGCTGGAGTCTCTTGAAGGGGGGTCAGAG
>CAYQVO010000042.1:0-3954 GCA_964421085.1 uncultured Bdellovibrionales bacterium
CACCGACACAAGCTAATCTGTAAACAGGCGGCGCAGCCATGGAACCTTCTCGCTCAACCAGCGAAGCCCTGCATCTGCAAGAATTATCTGTGCGGCAAGCGAAGGAAAGAGATAACGGCCCTGCGGCTGCCAGTCATACCAGGCAAGGTATGCAAAAAACAGGGCGGCATTCGAAGCAAACATAAGCAGCGCCACAGTCGTTACCGGATTTGCCCTGCGAATCGAATATATGATGCCTGAGGTGACAAGCAGCAGGGGCGGAATATAAAAAAGATAGATGACGCGGGGAAGTTTCAGCGAAAGCCAGCCAAACTGTCCCCAGTAACTGTGCCACAACACGGAGATCCATCCCCTTGTACGAAAGTCCTCGACTGTCTGGAAAAACGTTGCATGCCGCAGGACCGGAGGCGACGACCACTATGAGCCGCGGACATAGAGGTTCCATGAGACGAACAGAAGAAATGAAATAATCGGAAGTCCGAGCAGCATGAGTGCCGGCCTGCGGCGGTCCTTGTGCAGGAATATCCAGGCGGCATAGCAGAGAGCCGGCACCAGTATCATCCATGAGCTCTTGACCCAGATCGATGCCCCGGCAGCAGCTCCTGCGGTGACTGCAGCCCGGAACTGTGCTTTGCTATCGTCCGAACCGAGGAGAGCGACACTGAGAGAAGCAGTCGCAAGGGCGCAAAGCGCAATGATCAGTACATCGTTATTCACAGTTCCGCATATAAAGAGGAGCTGCGGATTGAGGACAAAAGCCGCAATCGCAGCCGGTACAAGCGGAACAGCAGAAGATACTCCCGCGAAAAGCTTCGCGCTTATGCCGGCAAGAATTACAGTCAGAGCAATCGAGGCGAATCGAAGGGTGTAAAACATCCATGAAGAACCGGGGGAGGTCTTTTCAAGTGAAACGAATTTTCGTGCAGGCGTCCGGGAATGCCGCCTTTTTGCCTCCTTCAGCTGCAGGGGCTGGGGCGAAATTCCAGCCGCAGTCGCAGCAATGCCTGTCAGGAAATAGTAGAGAGGGGGCTGATGGAGTTCGTAGCTGATCCCCGCCTCCGGCATCTCAAGAGATCGGGCGAGGTAAAGCGCATAAGTAACATGCGCAGGCTCATCAGGGGCTTCCGCGGGGGGAATTATGATTGCGAAGACCAGTGCGGCGAGAGTCGCAGTCAAAAGCAGTACGATGCGCATAGAGAGCACGAGACCACGGTTTCGAACAGCAGTCAAACCATGGTGAAAGCCGTGCAGCTTGTAAGACCCTCGGGATCCGGGCTCTTCTCACTCCTTCGCAGCAGGGGCTGCAGTAAGACTCTTGCTTCTTTCGATGGATTGAAGCGCAAGGTATTTTTCACCGAACTTTCTGATGTTCTCCAGTTCAACATCATACTGATCGAAATGCCGCTCTTCATCTGCCACCAGGTCTTCGAAGAGTTTTTTGGAAACAGAATCGGCTGCGCTGCCGCACTCATTCGCCCACTTGTTATAATCGCGCGCGCTCTGCTGCTCCATTTCAGAAGCGCGTTCGAGCATCTTTTGGACCTCTTTTATGACTTTTATCTCAGCCGACGGTTTCATAACCACGTCTCCCTTGAGGAAGAGGATCCGCTCCGCCAGTCTTTCGACGTGCATCATTTCCTCAATCGCCGTTCTCTTGAAAAGGCCGGCGAGGAGATCGTAGCCCTGGTCGTCGCAATGGAAATGAAAATACATATACTGGTGAACTGCCAGAAGTTCATCCGCCACAGCAAGGTTCAATAGTTCAACGCTCTTCTCGTGCATGAATCCCTCACTATTGATATCAATCCAGCTTAATTGAATACAATAGAGTCGCTTCGGAAGCAACCTCGGGCGGTGCACTTTCCACCCGGGAGCTATCGAAGTTTAATCACATGAAGGCGGATATCCTTCGCCTGCGGCTCAGGATGGCACCGTTTTTCTGTCACCTGAGCGGAGCGAACGATCCGTGCATTTCTTCATGTCTCTGCATTCCTCTGTTCACTGCTTCACAAACCCCTTGCCGGCAGCCAATTTCACTGTCGCAGGCAGAGTGAAACGCCGATCCCCGGTTGCGGAGTATTTCCCCAGCGCGCCCGTGAAATCTTTCAACCCAGCGGGGAGTTCATTGAGGTTTTTCTTACAGCGTCATGACAGTTGGCGCGGCTCTTCCTGTCGGGGAAGCCTGTTTCCTGCCGCCGCGGCAATCCTGCTTGTTGCGGCATGACAAGAATCATTGAAAACTGCTAAACTTCCCGCATGGAACCGACCAAAACAAGCGGGCCGCTCAGACCGGGACCCCAGGAACGTACGGGATATTCGGGGAATATTGTCCCTGTTCTCGAAGCTGCCGCCGGCGCCTTTGACCTGGGCCGGTACGAACATCACGAGGTAAAACAGAATGGGTATGAAGATTTCAATTCAGTCCTGATTACCGATCGAGGCCGGACGTTCATAAAATGTTTCGCGCACTGGCGGAAGGATGAAGATTGCCGTCGATACATGGATATTGTATCGGCAGCAGTTGATGTCGCTGGTGTCCGTGCGCCCCGGCTGTTCCCGCTCTCCGATGGCGAGAAGGTTCTGACGGTTGACACAGGGGAAACTCCGTTGAGGCTCTGCGTAATGCAATATCTTGACGGCGGAAACCTTTGGGAATCGCGAAAGCTGGTCACATTTGAAGAGCAAATGGAGATTGTGCGGCAGGCAGCGCTGGTGAATCGGGCTGACTTCCATCCCTCGTTCATTGAAGACTCGTGGGCCATTGTGAACCTGCAGAATTCATACGAGGCAAACGGAGCAAATCTGCCGTGGGAATGCAGAGATTTGATTCAGCCTCTCCTGACGGAGCTCGCCGCTTCAGATACTGCCGCCCTGCCGCACTCGCTTGTTCACGCTGATATCCGATCCACAAACGTCATGCGTCACTCCGACGGCGGGGTGTATTTGATCGATTTTTCGGTTTCGAACTGGTATCCAAGAATTGTTGAACTTGCCGTGCTTGCGAGTGAAATTCTGTTCAACCCGCGCGAGCCGTCCACTTTCGATCGTACATTCACTGAAGCTTTGTCTGTATACCAGGAAACAGCGGGACAACTCGCTCCGGAAGAATTGCGCGCGCTTCCCTTGTTCGTTCGGCTTGCACATGCAGCTAATGTGATCGGTGCAAGTTCCGCCTCCGCCCTGCAGTATATCAACCAGGATGAGAATTCGTGGTGGTTGGAAGTCGGAATGGCGGGGCTGGAATATACGGTAAAAAACTGGCGGCCACCTGAGAATGGGACGCACGGGGTGGAATCAATGCGCTGATAGAGCTGTGGCGCCGCTCGCGCACATCGGTGAGAAAAGGACTGATCCTTCGTGCTTTGAGGCTGTACCCCAGCTGCCTTGAGAGGTCTGAGGGTACAGGTCTGACCGTGGCGTGCCCGGAGACAACCGGGCTTTTGTCCCCAGGTTTTTCGCGGTCCTGGGATCGCCTTTGTGGTCGTGCTGGTTCTCATATATATATGTTGATGGTCGGTTGGTTTGGCTCGTATCTGACCCCCCTTATTGTCATGGCCGCGACCCGTTTTCCCTCGTGGGAATACTGCCCGCGCCCGGTCTCCCTGGGGCGTTTTTTACGACAACCTCCATGATAGGATTTATGGCAGGCGAGACCAGCTTCGCTGCCCGTAAGCCGCATGGCCGTGCCTGTGTCGTGTTATATGGGGCATCGTTCGTGACGTTTCCTCCGAATTTTTCTAAATGTGCCATGCTGGCTTCACTGACCCAGGGTGGAAACCTGCCGTTCAGGAGGCTGTGCGTCGCTTTCGGCGCTGATCTGACCATCTCCGAGATGCTCTACGCCCGGTTCCTCCTTCAAGGAAAGGGCAGGGAGAAGGCGCTCTTGAGGCTGCATGAAAGCGAAAAGTGCTTCGGCATCCAGTTTATTACCAGTGATCCGCATGAGACCCTTCA
>CAYQVO010000042.1:3964-11089 GCA_964421085.1 uncultured Bdellovibrionales bacterium
TGAACTTGCTCGAGCCTCCGGTGCGTCCTTTGTTGACATAAACTGCGCCTGCCCGATCGATGAAGTTGTCCGGAGAGGACTGGGAGCCGCCCTTCTCAGGCGCCCAAAGAAGATTGCGCAGATTGTCGAAACGGTTGCAAAGACGCTTCCTTTACCTGTGACAGTGAAGCTTCGCACGGGCTGGGAAGAAGACAGCAGGGATATTATGGAAACCGCGAAGATGCTCGAAGAAGCCGGCGCGGCGGCATTATTTGTTCACGGCCGTTCCCGATCCCGGAGATACACGAAGGCGGCAGATTGGGATCTGATCCGGGAAGCTGCAGCAAGTGTGTCCATTCCCGTGGTAGGCAACGGCGACATCCTTACCCATTACGAGGCAAACGCGCGAAAAGAAGGCGTAGCAGGGGTAATGGTCGGGCGGGGTGCTCTGATTAAACCGTGGATATTTTCGGAAATAAAAGATCAGGCCACGCTGGATCTCTCCGCAAAGGATCGGCTTGGGGTTTATTTTCGGCTTGCGGGCTTCATGAAAGAGCACTTCGGAAGCGATGCGCACGGCTTGAAGCGTGTTACGGAGTTTCTGGCCTGGCACTTCGGTTTCTTTCACAGGTATGTCTGCCTGCCGGAAGCGGAGTACCGTGCGGCATCAGAGGAATACCCTTTGATACAATCGAGGATCGAGGCAAAGCCGTCGGATGATCCGTTGGAGATGCTGTTGCGATCTTCGGACGAGAATGTTCACAAGAGAATCGCCGAATCACTGGCAAAGAGCGAGAGCGAAGAAGAGTGCGCGGCGCTTGTGAGTTTCACGCCCTGAAACGGACAGGAAGATCGCCTGAGCCGACTCAAGAAGTTGCGGGAATCGCCTGCCGGAGGAACATGCCCGCTTTTCAGCCCGATGCAGGGAAAGCATCCCTGAATTACGAAAACCGCGAGTGGCTTTACAGCGAATACTGGGAAAGAATGGCTTTGGCGACAGCCGCGTTTCGAAAAACAGTGATGGTGAGCGGAAGTCGCGAATGAGCGAGCTTTGTGACCGCCTTGCCTGAGACATCGTAAAGGTTATCGTGCTGCTCCACGAAGGCTCTCACGAAGCTCCGCGTTTTTGGGGACAGCTGCACCTGGATTACACGATCATCGATTATGTTGAAGTAGATTCCGTCATCAATAGCCGGCAAATGGGCGATTCCCTGCTTTATGCCGACTTCAGCATAGAGTTTACGTGCCCACGAATTTATCCAGCTTCGCCTTGTAAGAAGCAGGGAGAATGAAATTCCGAGATCCTTCAGCTTTTCGAAGAGGTGGGTTTCTCTCCCCGGGTTGATGAGCATCCACCACGCAAAATGCGAGAGGCACGAAAGTGTCTTCCCCGGATTTTTCTCGCATACCTGCAGTATCAGTTCACCCCAGAGGCAATCGGCTTCGAACAGGCTTTCGGTCTGGAATGTGACGTATTCGGAACTCTCTATATCAACGTTGAACGTCCCCTGGAGGCGATCGCTTCTGTCGAGTATTCGATCCGCTGCTGACTTTACCCTGTGGAGCCATCCTCGATTGAGGCGATAACCATCCTCGTCCGGAACAACTACTTCGTGCTCTATGAGCACGCGTATGGCCTTTCGCAACGCCTGGTATGTAAGCTTGAGTTTAAAACGTTTCTGGAATTCGATCTGTATGCCCGATATTCTCCGTGGCCGGCCGTCGCTCAATACCTGGAAGATGAGGGCCTTCGTGCTTCTTTCTCTGATCGGAGATGTGGTATCGAAAAAATCGAGCATTGGCAGTTGAACCAATTGGTTTAAAAAGAATGTTACCATAAACTCCTCTATAGTTGCCAGCGCGCTTCACGCACAATAAAGGTATGGTAATAATCAGTCTTATCGCTGCCGCCGTTTCCGAAGCTGTCTTTGCCATAGCTTTGAAAGAGTCCGAGGAATTTACCAGACTCTGGCCATCGGTGCTGTGCGTCGCCACTGTAGTCGGCGATTACTTTCTCCTTGCCTATGTTTTCCGGAACCTTCCTCTCGGCACCGCTTATGTTGTCTGGACAGGACTTAGCGCCATCCTGATTGTCATATACGGGATGTTTGTGTACGGGGACGGGGTGACTGCCGCAAGAATCCTCTTCCTTTCGCTCACAGTCCTCGGGATTGCCGGTTTGCGATACGGGTGTTGAGGGTCGCCCTTAAGCTTCCATGACGCACTGGTGCTCCCGTCGTCCGATGGGAGGCTCAAGGAGATTCCCCGGACCGGGAAGAAAAGGCCGGCCTCAGCGCGTCTGCGGGCAGTCCTGGCGCAAAATAGACGCGACGAGCTGCATGAGGAGACCTTCGCTTCGCTCATGGATGACAATCCGGTGAAAAGACAGGTGCTTAATGCGGGCTCAACAGCGACGCGATATCGTTCAGCATGAAAGGTTTCCTGAGACTTCCGTTGAACCCATATTCGCCGGGATCAGCCATGATGGGATCGTCAGCATACCCGCTCGCGACGAAGGGCGGCACTGATTTATCAAGTTCACGTATCTTCGCCGCGGTTTCCCTGCCCCCAAGTCCGCCAGTAATCGTAAGGTCGAGGATAATGGCAGACGTCTTCTTCCCGTGAGACTTCTGTTCCCGCAGGAGATCAATAAGCCCGCCTCCGTCATCAGCGGTGAGTACAGAATAACCAAGCTCTTCAAGCATCCCCCTGGTTACATCCTGAATCATCCTCTCATCATCCATGACAAGGACTGTACCAGACCCAATTGAATGGCTATCAACAGCCTTCTCGGCGGCAATGACGACAGAATCGGAGGCCGGAAGATATACATGAAATGCAGTGCCGACACCCGGTGTTGATTCAACTTCGACATGCCCGGCATGGCGCTTGATGATCGAGTACACGGAGGCCAAACCGAGCCCGCTTCCCTTCTGCTTGGTGGTAAAAAATGGATCGAAAATACGGGACCGGATCTCGGCCGGCATTCCCACACCCGTGTCAATCAAACTCAACCTCACATAATTGCCTTCAGGAAGGATGCCGGCCATTGAATTACCTATGGTCACGTTGCGCGCGCGGACTGTCAGCGTTCCTCCAATGGGCATGGCCTGAATGGAATTAATGACTATATTGTCGATAGCCTGACCCATTTGATTATTATCGTACTGGCAAAGCCAGAGATCTTCCTGGATATCGGCCTCCAGTTTGATTGCAGTTCCGCTCAACGCAAACAGCGCAGTATCTGTGACAAACGGGAAAAGAGGCGCGCATTGCTTTACCGGAGCCCCTCCCTTGGCAAATGTCAGGAGCTGATGAGTGAGATTTCTTGCGCGATCAAGAGCTGTCAATGCTTTCTCGATATACGCGGAAGGGGGACCATCCGAGGTAATGCGGGCCAGGTCAATGAACCCGAAAATTCCTGTCAGAAGATTGTTGAAATCGTGAGCGATGCCCCCCGCAAGAATGCCGAGCGACTCGAGCTTTTCCGCCTTTTGAACCGCCTCCATGAGTTTGATGTTCTCCTCTTCTGCTCTCCTCTGGTCCGTGATGTCTTCGCCCGAACTGAGGGAAACAACCCTTCTGCCTTCCTCCCTGAGAAACGTATTATGCCAGGCAATCAATCTCTCCTCGCCGTCCCTGGTGACAACACGGTTCTCCATGTGGTGCCAGGGATTTACGTCGCCACTCACGATTGTGGCAAACGCTTCACTGACTCTTTCGCGATCGTCCCGGGGAACGAAATTCTCGAACCAGTTTTTGCCCACTATATCTTCCTCGCGGCACCTTAATACCTCACACGCTTTCTTGTTCACAAGAATGACTTTCTGGTCCGCATCAATCGCAACGATCATGACGCCCGCGATATTGAGAAAGCTCTGCGCCCTCTCCTTCTCGTATTTCAGCGCATCTTCAATCCGCCTTCGCTCGCAAACCTCCTCTTCAAGACGCACGGCTTCCTCCTCGAACTGAAGCCTGGCGTAACCAAGTTCGGAGACGACAACCGCAAGCTCTCCGAGAAAAGCTGTCACTTTTTTCACCTTCTCTTCGTCCAGAACGGGTACCTCTTTGACCGCTGCCAGGTACTCCTCCTCCTCGAAACCAAACGCTTTTGCCCGCCTCCGGAAACGGTCCAGGTCCGGCGGCTTCAGTAGAAACTGCCCCGTTGCCAGGCTGGCAATGTGCTTCCCTTTGATGACTATGGGAGTTGCACAGTCGACCAGCCCATTGTCGCATTCTTCGATTCGCACCAGCCCGGGCTCATTGAGGGCATCGAGAAGCTCCGCGTTGCTTTTTCTGCAGCATTCGGCGGCAACAGGGCACGAACGGTGAAATTTCGTGCAGATATTTCTCCATCCCGCGCAGATAAGAACATTCTTTTCCGGATGATCGAGGAATCCGATGGTGAATCCGGTTGCCTCGTTGAACTTCTCGAAGATCGTTTTCAACTCTTCAATGTCGATAAGATCTGAGATGGTGTACTTCCCGTCGACAAGATAATCCGCTGCGTTTTTATCAGCCATGGCTCACCTGGTTTCTCGGATACTTCTGATAATCTCTCACGCAAGTGAAAGATGACAAAAAGAAAAAATAGAACGTTCGTGTTAAATCTTCGTTAAGAAGGAATCAGAGAGCAGGCGTTCGAAAAGCTGATAAAAGCAGGGAAAGAGAAGATCTTTCTGAAAAACCCGCCGGCTGCGCCTGCGTTCCTGATGCTTTTGGTGCAGGCTGGAGCCGTTAAAAAGACCTCCTCCCTGCGGTCAGAAAAATCATTCCAGGCATTTGGAAATGAGGCGGCAAAAAGGATGGCAGGTTTTACTGAAAGCTGGTAATATAGTTTTCATGAAATCTATAAAACTATGCTTTGATTTTTCGGATTCACCTCAACTGGTTGAGCTATTGCGTATTTATGCTGCAAAAAAAGGAGTGAGCCAGAAATCCATCGTCATTGAGGCGCTCACGGGATATTTCGCTCAGGTCCAGGAAGAAGCATTTTTATTGAGCGCGGCAAACAAGATATTCGAAGAATGGGACAATCCTGAGGATGCTGTTTATGACACAATTTAGTATCATACTTGTCCCCTTTCCATTTGCCGACTTACGAAGCACCAAACGCAGACCCTGTCTTGTGCTGAGCAGTTTCAAGCCTCGAAGGCTGCGGGAGCATGTAATAGTCGCAATGATCACAAGTCAATTGTCAGGACCTCGATTTCCTTTCGATGTGGAGCTGGAGAAGTATGAAGCAGCCGGTTTACCTAAACCTTCTCTTGTGCGGCTCGGCAAACTCGTTACCCTTGATAGTTCACTGGTTCTGAAGCAGTTGGGAACTTTGAACGTCGCTGACAAGAAGCTGGTCAAGGCGGCGTTTTCGAAGCTGTTCGATGGGCTATTCTGAGGCGGACGGAGGCGAAAAAAGGCCGGCCGCCGGCTTCCGCCCTGCCGCTTCGGCGATGGTGATTTCATTACGCCAACCCCGCGGGATCCCCGTGACCGAAGGAATTCAATTGAGCGCCCCCCCCTTCAGGTGTATTTGTATTTTGCCGGGTTGTTCATCTTTCCCTCATGGAGTTTATGCTATGGCATCCAACCTGCTTCTTGGCCTCGATATTGGAAGTTCGGCTGTAAAGGCGGCGCTAATCGATGCGCAGACAGGAAAGGTTCTCGCGTCGGCGGGGTCGCCCGATGTGGAACTTGAAATTTCCTCCCCGGAGCCGGGATTTGCAGAACAGGACCCGGAAGTATGGTGGACTCATGCCCAGGCCGCAATCGGGCGGGTTAAAACAGCAGCCTCCGCGAATCTCCGGGATGTTGCGGCGATAGGAATTTCTTACCAGATGCACGGCCTTGTCGTGGTCGACAGGAACAACAAGGTGCTGAGGCCTTCCATCATATGGTGCGACAGCCGCGCAGTTGAGATTGGAAATACCGCCTGCAGAGAAATAGGGCGCGAAGCATGCCTCGAGCGTCTGCTCAACTCGCCCGGAAACTTCACAGCGTCAAAGTTGAAATGGGTAAAAGACAACGAACCGGACATCTACAGCAGAATCGACAAGATGATGCTTCCCGGCGATTACATAGCAATGCGCCTCACTGGAGAGATCTGCACAACAACATCCGGTCTTTCTGAGGGAATTCTCTGGGACTTCACGGAAGAAAAGCCCGCATCCATCGTTCTTGATTATTACGGCTTTGATTCAGGTCTCCTTGCGAAGATCGTTCCCACCTTTTCAATCCAGGGAGAGGTTACTGCCGCCGCTGCTGCTGCGATCGGCCTGAAAGCCGGCATCCCCGTTTCTTACCGGGCAGGTGATCAGCCGAACAACGCCTTCTCTCTCAATGTTCTCGAGCGGGGAGAAATTGCCGCCACTGCAGGAACATCAGGCGTTATTTACGGAGTAAGCTCCTCAATCAAGTCCGACCCTGAATCCCGAGTCAACACGTTTCTCCATGTAAACCACACCAGCGCGAACCCAAGATACGGTACGCTCCTGTGCATCAACGGCGCGGGGATCCTCAACAGCTGGCTCCGCAGGCTCTGCTCGGGCAGCGGCGACCTTGTTTCTTACAACAGCATGAACGCCGAAGGGGCAAAGGTTGCTCCGGGAGCGGACGGCCTCTTCATACTTCCGTATGGAAACGGAGCGGAGCGATCCCTTGGCAACAAAGATCCCGGAGCTTCAGTCCACAATCTTTCGCTTGTCCGCCACACGCCTGCACATATGTTCCGCGCCGCTCAGGAGGGAATTGTTTTCGCCCTTAACTACGGCTTTGAGATCATGAACGGCATGGGCATTAACGCAGAAAAGATCAGGGCAGGCAACGCGAACATGTTCCTCAGTCCTGTCTTTTCACAGGCAGTTGCGGCGTGCACAGGAGCTTCAATAGAGCTTTATGAGACTGACGGAGCGCAGGGGGCGGCAAGAGGCGCGGGTGTGGGCGCGGGGATATTCAGCAGCATGAAAGAGGCGTTTGAAAGCCTCCGGGCGCTCAAGATCATTGACCCCGATGACGGGCAGAAACATCTTTATTCGCAGATTTACAGGTCATGGAGGGATGTTCTTGCGGTGAGGATTCACAGTTGCCGATGATTTTCGTTCTTCTTCCTGTTTATTTCGCAGCATCGCTCTTCCTGTTCCTTCTGCCGTC
>CAYQVO010000042.1:11197-30870 GCA_964421085.1 uncultured Bdellovibrionales bacterium
ACGCGCAATGCCCGGAAGAGAGTCGCCACACCCGTAGTCTCTGGATCTGCGGACTCATGCTGCTCTACGTTCCGGCCTTTTCATTCACTGTGTTCGATCCCCCATCGTGGTCAGAGGAGGTTGGGTGGCTGGAGATAAGCAAAACGATCGCTCAAGGCGTTTGTCTGAATCCCGTTCTGCCCAGAAGCGACTACCCTTCGTCGTTTCAGGCATGGTTTGTCGCGCTTCTCCTCGAATTCACCGGCCGTCCTCTGATCGCGTCGCGCCTGGCGGGACTCCTCTATTGCGCCCTCGCTCTGTTTTGTTTCAGCCTGCGTCGCCGTTCTGATGCGGGAGAAAAAATTTCCTCTCCTTCCGGCAGTGCTGTGCGCCTTCTCGACCATGCCGATCTTTTACCGCCACATGGGCCGGCACGAAATCACGCCTGTCCCGATTCTCATTTTCGCCTGCTGGTACTATTTCCTCAAAGCATGGGTGGAACACGATGAAAATGCCCTCGGACCGTTTGCCAAAGCCGCAGGCGTTTCCATGTGGAGCCTTCACACGCCCGCTCCTCCGGCGATCTGTTTTGTCGGAGCGTTTCTTTGCAGCCGCCGGAGTTCGAGGGAAAAGGTTCGATTCATCCTTTCACTGCTTGAGGTCACCGCCCCGCCGATCGGCGGAATACTCCGGAACGGCGGCGAATGGCTGCTTCGCCACAGGAATTTTTATGCTGAAGGCCGCGAATGGTCGACTGAAGGGGCAACAGGCCCTTTCGATAGCACTGGCACGAGCCTGATCCGTCTGATGAAGGATACGCTTCTCTTCCAGCCATATCGGGCGTTTGACGATTATGACGAGGTACGGCTCGAGCCGACTTCCTTCGCCCTGGCCGGAGGTAGTCCTCAAAACACAGATTCGGCCCGGCGCTTATTGTGGCGCTGGCAGCGCTGCATTTGTGGGTGTTTTCGGCGAGATTCCTTCACATGTATCCTCTCATCTCCCTCCAATCTTCCGTCCCCATCGTGCAGTTCCGCAAGAGCGATCAGCAAAGCCTTCGCCTGTAATCGCTTTTTGACATCAATAACCAGCCCCCTTATTGCCACGGGCCCCCTCCCAGTGACGATCGGCCTGTTCCCTGCCGGGCAGGCTTTATTCTTTCCCCACTTCCGGATATTTTTAGACTTTGACGGGCAGACCAAAGATGATTTTGACAGACAGAGAGAAATCAATCGCAAGGAGCCGGGGTCTCGCACATCCGCCTGGCGCCACGATCAAGGGCGGCGGGGTCAATTTCAGTATTTATTCGAGACATGCGCGGCAAGTGGAGATTCTGCTGTTCGATTCTGCCGACCAGAGGAGCCCGGAAAGGATCATTCAACTCGATCCCGCTTCCAACAAGACCTACCACTACTGGCACACATTCGCAGCTGGTATCGAAGCCGGGCAGATTTATGGGTACAGGATTCACGGGCCATTCAATCCCGCAGACGGACTTCGTTATGATCCGGAGAAGGTCCTCCTCGACCCTTATGGAAAGGGGGTAGTCGTTCCGGATGAATACAGCCGGGCTGCTGCTTCCCTCAAGGGAGAAAACTGCGCAACTGCGATGAAAAGCGTGGTTGTCGATCCATCACGATACGACTGGGAAGGCGACCTTCCGCTGAATCGGTCTTCCGAAAAGACCGTAATATACGAAATGCATGTGCGGGGATTTACGAAGCATCCGACATCGAACGTCGCCGAGGACAAGCGCGGAACGTACGCGGGCCTCATCGAAAAGATCCCTTACCTTATTGATCTCGGAATCACTGCTGTTGAGCTGCTTCCGGTGTTTCAATTCGATCCGCAGGATGCCCCGAAGGGAAAGGTTAATTACTGGGGGTACGCTCCAATCTCGTTTTTTGCGCCGCATGGAGCTTACAGCTCCCGAAAGGATCCTCTCGGTCCTGTCGAGGAGTTCAAGGACATGGTGAAGGCGCTTCACCGGGCCGGTATCGAAGTAATACTCGATGTCGTGTTCAACCATACGTCCGAAGGCGATCACGAAGGGCCTGCTTCATGCTTCCGGGGAATAGATAATCCGACGTACTATATTCTCGAGAAGGATCCGGCGCGGTATGCAGACTACAGCGGCACAGGAAATACCCTCAGCGCCAATAATCCGATTGTGAAACGCATGATCATCGACAGCTTGCGGTACTGGGTGGATGAGATGCATGTCGACGGATTCAGGTTCGATCTCGCCTCGATACTCGGGCGCAGTCCTTCAGGTGATGTTCTCATAAATCCGCCTGTCCTGTGGGATATAGAATCCGATCCGTCGCTCGCCGGGACCAGGCTTATTGCGGAAGCCTGGGATGCCGGAGGGCTCTACCAGGTGGGCAGTTTTATCGGTGACAGCTGGAGAGAGTGGAACGGCAGGTTCCGCGACGATGTAAGGAGCTTTTTCCGGGGAGATGAAGGATATGCAGGATGCTTCGCTGATCGGATGATCGGCAGTCCTGAAATCTACAGTCATGAGCAGCGGGAGGCGGAACAGAGCGTAAATTTCATCACATGTCACGATGGGTTCACGCTCAACGATCTTGTGAGCTACAGCGCGAAAAATAACTGGGCGAACGGCGAGCAGAACAGGGACGGCAGTGACGACAACAGAAGTTTCAACTGCGGAATCGAAGGCCCGTCAGCGAATCCCGATGTCGAGAAGCTCAGGAACCGGCAGATAAAGAACTTCCTCTGCTCAACACTCCTCTCGCTGGGCGTGCCCATGATAACGATGGGCGATGAAGTAAGACGGAGCCAGGGCGGAAACAACAACGCTTATTGCCAGGATAACGAGAGCAGCTGGTTCGACTGGTCCCTTCTCGACAAGCATGCTGAAATATACCGGTTCACAAAGCTTCTCATCAGCCGGAGGGTTCATCGCACCTTGACCGACGGGCGCGAGAAAGTGACATTGAGCGAGTTCCTCAGGAGTGCGGCGCTTCGTTGGAGCGGAGTGAAACTCAATGAACCGGACTGGTCGCCTTCTTCTCACTCACTCGCGCTTACTGCAGGAGGCTCAAAAATGAAGATAATAGGCCATTTTATCTTCAATGCGCACTCTGAGTCGCTCAGTTTCGAGCTTCCGGTTAAAGGTGATAGCGGCCCGTTTCAATGGCGAAGATGGATTGATACTGCGCTTGAACCTCCTGAGGATATCGTCGACCTGCGAGACGCGCCCCTTGTCGAGACGCATCATTACAGGGCGCAGGCCCGTTCAGTGGTAGTCCTTACAGCGGCTGTATAGGATTTGTTGCCCTGCTCTAAAGCATATACTTGCAGAAAAAGCCGCAGGTCGTCCGCTGGATCTTATGGATCCTGGAAAAATCGAGGCAGCTGAGAAATCGAAACCTTGATCACTGCGAAGACAGCTTTCCCTCCTCCTGAAAGCTGTAATACCCCTTTTTCGACACAATAACGTGGTCCAGAAGATTGATTCCCAGTATTCCGGCGGCTTCTTTCAGCACTCTCGTCACTTCCATATCTTCCCTGCTGGGCTTTGTCTCCCCGGACGGATGATTATGAGCCACGATTATGCTTGTCGCTCTGTCTGTGATTGGGTCTGCAAATACTTCCCGGGGATGGATCTGTGTCTTGTTCACCAACCCCACGGAAACAACACGGGCTTTTATGACTTCATGCGCGCCGTTGAGCGAGATACAGAGGAAATACTCCTGCTTCTTGTCCGCATACGCTGCTATCAGCGGCAGGACATCCGATACACTGTGGACTTTCTGCTCATCGGGCTGCATCCGGCGTCTCGCGAACTCGAACGACGCCACGATCTGAGCGGCTTTTGCGATGCCGATTCCGGAGATACCAGCAAGGCTTTGGACTGTGACTTCATCGGAGTTTTCGGCAAGTGTCTTTACGGCGTCTGATGCTATTGTCATCACATCTCTTCCTTTCATGCCGCTTCCAAGCATGAGGGCAAAGAGTTCCGTATTGCTGAGATGCGACGCGCCCCTTGCGCGGATTTTCTCCCTGGGCCTCTGCTTTTCCGGAATTGCTGTCAGTGCTCGCGCCATTATCCCCCGTCCACAATTATTCCCGCATGGAGCGGGAGTATGTTTATGTAATCGGGGGAAAAAGGGAATCGTTGCGTGAAAAGTTCCATTCGCGGAACGTGCAGAGTTGCATGCCATTGCCTCAGGCATGGCTCGCGGAATCAGTTTAAGGTTCGACCCGGATGAGTGACAATATCAAGATTCACGATCGTTTTAAGCCGATGAGCGCCTCCGCGAATGCCGGCAGGCAGAAGGCGGCTTTATGCATCTTTGCCGAATAATACCTGAGTCCCCCGGGAATCCTCAAAGCATCAGGTTCAACTGAATACGGGTCTATCTCGTCGGAGAGAAATGAAAATCCAATCATGCCTGACGGGTAGGTAGGAATAGCCGTCCAGTAATATCCGTACTTCTTGAAGTACCTCGGTACGAACTGAAACAGCCCGGTTAGAAGCTGCGGATGATAGAAAAAACTCTCTGCCTGCTGTATGCAGATTCCACCTTTCCGGATTACGCCCTTCAACCCCTGCAGAAACCCTTCAGTGAACAGGCTTTCACCAGGCCCTATCGGGTCTGTCGAATCGACAATTACAGCGTCGAACTCATCCTGATGCCGTTTGATGAAGTCGGCGCCGTCTTCGTGGAAAAGTTCGACACAGGGGTTGCTCAACCCCGCCGCGATATCCGGGAAATGCTTTCTTGAAATTTCAGTTACGGCACTGTCAATATCGCAGAGCTTCACCGACTTTACGGATTTATGCTTCACAATCTGGCGCACCGCGCCGCCGTCCCCGCCGCCGATGACAAGCACTCTTTCCGGATTCGGGTGGCTGACAAGCGCCGGATGAGCAATCATCTCGTGATAACAGAACTCGTCCGATTCTGTCAGCATTATGATGCCGTCAATCACCAGAACCTTTCCAAACTGCGGTGTCTCGAAAACATCAATCTTCTGATACGGCGTCGTGACAGAATCAAGAATCCGCGACACCTTCATCCGCAGGCGCGCGCCGGGCGCAAGGCCGTATATTTCGTCAAACCATAGTTCCATAAAGATGGCATGCTGGCACCTGACGCGGTTTCGGTCAAGGCAAAGAAAAGCGGGTGTCCCTTTTCCCCGGCCGGGTTATCATTGAAACATGACTGAGCATGTGAAAATCGTGGTTTTTTCGCCGCTTGCGCATGCTGACGCCGTGAGAAAGGCGATTGGTGAAGCAGGCGCGGGGAAGATAGGCGCCTACTCCTTCTGCTCTTTCTCAGCGGAAGGAGTGGGTCGTTACATAGGCGACGGGACCTCTCATCCGGCAATCGGGGAAGCGGGCAAACTTGAGACGGTAAAAGAAGTTCGAATCGAGGCTATATGCGAAAGGCGCCGACTCGAAGGAGTCCTCACCGCAATTGAGGAAGTCCATCCGTATGAAGAAATTGCAGTCGATATTTACCC
This sequence comes from uncultured Bdellovibrionales bacterium, assembly GCA_964421085.1. GTDB lineage: Bacteria > Bdellovibrionota_C > UBA2361 > UBA2361 > CAYQVO01 > CAYQVO01. The sequence continues at coordinate 16,673 of CAYQVO010000042.1, forward strand.
TGTTGAATTCAGGCGGCTTACCAGGAAGCATCACTGAAATTTCGCACCAGGGGGCGACACAGTCCTGGCCGCATCCCTTGCCTCAAGCAGGAATTTCTCATACTGCCGCGACTTGAAATCGGGAAAAGTCCGCTCATGGTACACGCAGCTCTTCTTTCTGAAGTGGAGTGTAATTTCCGCAAAGATCCCATCCCTCAGATAAATCCTGTGAGGAAAATCCTTTGTGGTAGCGAGAACCAGCTTGTTTTCGGTGATGTAGCCAGGGTCAAGATTTATCCTGCGTCCGCTTTCGCGTCCACCACTACCATGCATGTATTCTGTTTCAATCTCGTTCGTCTTAATCTTGATATCAGCCAGAGCACCAGGATCAGCGGGATTCCTGAATGCCCAGAATATCCTCCATAGATTCCCGCCCATCTCCTCTCTGTAATAGTCGGTAAAATCGAATGCGAAAGGGCTGCTCTCCAGATCAACAGGGCCGAAATGAGTCTCGAGCTTCGCGCGGACTTCCGGCAGAAGCTCCAGTTCCCCGGTAATGACTCCGCAGACAAGTTTCACCAGTCCAGGCTCGCGGATTTCTCCCATAATTACTTTCCCGGGCCGCAAACTTTTACACACACCCCGCATATATTCTGTCCTATGAAGGGCATTTTTCTGAACTCGAAGAGTTTCTCGTGGCACAGTTTCACGTTGAAATCTTCGCTGCTCTCGCCAATCGCACCTGCCGGACAGGCAGCAGCGCAGGCGCGGCATTCCCCGCAGTCTCTGTCAATCGGCTGGTCGCTTTCAAGCGGCATATCAGTGAGAACGGAAGAATAGCGCATATGCGCGCCGAACACAGGGCTCACCAAAAGCCGGCTTCTGCCGATATGCCCCAGCCCTGAGGACCAACCAAGCAGCCTGTGGGAGACATGCCCCTTCTGCGGTCTGTTTTCCACGATCTGGCTTGCAGGAATTGTCAGCGCCCGGTGTCCCGCCTCCTGCACTTTCCCGGCAATCTGCAGTGTGATTCTGTCGAGCTGAAAGTTGATCTGACGGTAATGATGAAGATATAGAGGTGTGGGCCGATCTTCGATTTCGCTCAGGATCTCGTCATGAAGCCTGCAGCCGATGACAATTGCTCTTGAATAATCACCCGGAACAAGACGCATCAGCTCCGGAAACTTTTCTTTCAGGCCTTCGAGGTCGGAAACGCCAAAGGCGGCGGCGCCAAGATCGCGGCTGAATTTGCGAAGGTCTTCTTTGTTCATCGGGATACCTGAACTATCCCAGACAAACGTCAATAAGTCACCACTGATCGGACATTATATCCCTGAAGCATAACAGGCGGATTCAAAACCGCCGTCATTGAGTCATCATCAAACCTGCGGCAGCACCTCCAGGTTTGTGCACCCCTGTCACCCTTCCGGGGAACTCTCTTTAAGCGAGCAAAGAAGACTTGGAGAGTATTCGCTCATCATGGGGTGACACTTGCGGAAATCTTCGTGTGTCTCCATCAGCGCTCCGATGGCTGCTCCTGCATAAAGCCAAATCCTTGTTTCCTTCGCCTCCCCGCCGAACGATACGACATCGACCTGGACGAACTATCGGCCGTTGAAGTCGTGCTGCCAGGTATCGCAGACGCTTCCGAATGGATACTCGCCCAGTGCGCGGGCGATAAGAGAGACGTATCTGTAGAATCGCGATGCCATTAACACAAAGATGCATTTTTCTGCAGATCCAGATTGTCACGGGAGACACCTGCAATGACGGGCCGGCATCGATCCACGAAAGGAAATGCGGGATCAACCACCCCTCTTCGCGCCATGTTGCAGATCACCCGGAGCTTTGCATATCATATTCGGAAATATGGAAGGAGTTTCTATGACACTTGGAGAAACGCTTGAAGATGCCGGGCTGGAAGCACCAGGAGTGAAAAGTGCCTGCTTTCTGGAGCTTCTCGCCCCTGAAATAAGAGATGCCGATGCCGGCAGGCTCTCGCGGCTGTTCAGCAAAATTGATTACAGCGCCATTTTCTCCAATCAGCCTGTTGTTGAACTTGACAAGGGAGTTGATGCGCGCAAGCTTCTCCCGCAATTCGAGGCGGCGGTGGGATCCTTTGAAAGGCTGGGAATGGGATCCGGCAGATCTGACGACAGTGAGTATGAAGACTCCTTTACTGAGGTGGTGTCGGTCTCAACGGGATTGGAGCCCGAGGTGGACCGTTTCATCAGCACATATGCAGTCCAGGGGCCCAGGATAACGGACTGGTCGAGGTCTCCGGATTTCACGAGAGGATATGCAATGCAGCTGGCTCACGATGGAGGGTACATAGATTTCATCTTCTGCCCGCCTGACAGAACAACCGCGAAGGAAATTCATGCGAAGGCCGTCGAACTCGCCAGGGAAGGGAAAACGGGGCGTGAGATACACTGCGTGATGCTTGATCTTTGCAGGCGCAGAGGCATGCCGACAATATCTGAATTCGCGGCCAATCGGCTCAGCTGCTCTTCGACCCTGTAACAGATGAGACTTAAAGGGGACGGTTCCTATTTCCGAAACGGAAATAGGAACCGTCCCGATGAACGACGACCAATAATCCCGACTGACCACAATTAAAGTTCCCGGTCAACAAATACCGCCGGCCATATCTTTGCATCCGCGCCCGGTATATACTTGCCGTACTGCCGAAATGGGAGCAGCGAAAATGATCAGAGAATTCGTCAAGGAACTGGAGACTCTTGCTGGAAAAGCTTTCGACATTCCAGGCGATGTGCAGCGTCTGCTCGACGGAGAACTTGAAACGGGCGGGGAGCCGAAGCAGAGACTTTCTCTTGAAGTCCTTGCAGAGCGTATCAACGCCTTTTGTAACAGGCCTCTTTTTCAGCGTGAGGATTTGGGCATCATGCGGCATCCAGAGTATCTGGATGCGGAGCTTCAGGACCTGCTGGACCTTGAAGGATCGTTTCCTGAAGATGCCGCCGATATTGATCTTGAGCCGTTCCGGGTACGGGCTCTTGAGATCGTTCAGTGTGTTTTAAGACAGTGCGTCCAGTCGGAGGTCTTTTATTCGAGTCTCGCTTTTCTTACAGGACCAGTTTTAAGGGGACTTTGGCAGAACAATCTTCTTACTCCTGAAGATATCGACAAATGCCTGGGAATTATTGAGAGCACAGAACCTTCGGACATACATTCCACAAGCGAAACAGGCCGGGATTTTCACAAAGAAGCGCAGAAGCACGCCCTTGAGTCGGTAGTCCGGGCTCTTACGGCAGAAAATGGCGAGATCATGATGCAGTTGAGTGCACCTGTGCTTGCCCGTATGCTTGCCCTTGCAACTGAAGGCTGGAAAGCTTCAATGCGGAAAGTCCTCACTGAGGATAATGTTTCCTACAAAAGTGCTCCAAGTGAAGTCCGCGGGATGAAAGACATTCTCTCATTCATCACCAGGTCGGGCATCAAACTTCCCGAAGACATGGGCGGGATTCTGCATGATCACTGCGTGCCGGTCCTTGCTCGTTATGATCGCATGATGTCGGATTGTGAGGGTGATCAGTTCGGCGTTCATTCTATGCACATCATCCCCGCCCAGGATCTCGTCCAGAACCTTGTCGAGCTCAGTACAATTGTCCCGATTGAGTTCAGCGACTGCGCGTATTCGAACCTTGCACACTTCTTTGAAATTGCGGCCTGCACCGGCTTTTGCGTCGCCTCATGCGGCCTTTCAAGCGCAATATCGCTTGGAATTCCCATAAACAAGGAAAGAATTTCTGCTGCTCTTAATCAGGCTTTTGCCGGGAAGAGTGAACAGCCCTCGCTGCAGAAAAGAGGCATGCTTCTTAATGTTGCGGGTCATGCTCTTGCAGCCGGTATTCCAGTCGATACCGCGGCGGCTTCAAAGGCTTTCATCGATGCTACGCGCGAAGGAATAGCGATTGACTCCCAGGTGATTGAAACCTATTTCGCCACCGGTACAGTATCTGCCGACGATGCCGCTGAAGCTCTTGTGGCCGCCCCGAAAATCCAGTCTCAGACTCTCAAGTGTGTACTGACGCGAAAGCCGGAAGCAGCTGCGCGCCTGGCATTCGAGCGCGGTGAAGTGGATATTTTGCACATTTTGGAAATAGCCCGCCTTGTGCCGGGGATAGTCTCAGATCCCCGCTTCGATGATAGATGCGTCGAGATTATTGACGCGGAAGCCCGGCAATGGCTCGGATAAAAAGGGACAGTGCCTCTGTGATCCCTCACGAATTTTTTGCCCCGGAACTGCGTTCAGGGAAAGGATTTCGGACATCTAAGTCTGCCGAACGAAGAAGTTTTCGAATTGCGGATACGGACTTGGGATTTCGAACATGTCTCCTCTGCTTATCTCATCCGGACCAGGGCCTGCAGACATGAAGAACTCAGCTTCCGTTAATTCTTCGAGAATGCGTTTCTTAAGACCGAGGCGTCGCTCGATGGCTCCCCAAGTCGGGCAGGAAAACGCGATCGCTTTGGCCCGCCCAGCGCGTGGATCTGCAATTCATGCTCGACAGATTTGCTCGAAACGGCGCATACACCAGCTTCCTCGAGGATGAGACCCGCTCGAAGGACATGAGAACCTTTGGGCGTTGACTGAGGTTTACGAAGAGAGACAATGGCCCCGCCTGCTTTGAACACCTGGAGTGACAGATGAGAATCGAGGATCCCGCTGCGGGAACGGGCACTGGAGGAACCGCGCAATCTTTAACTGCTGCATATGATGCGGAATTCACGGAACGACATCAGAAGTATCGCAACCTCGTTCCGGAGTATGTCAGCCTTGCGGCAACGTACGATAAAGAACGGGGCGGCAGCCCTGATCCTGATTGCATATCTGAGACCTCGATTGCCCTGCGCGAACAGATGAACGAGATGTGCTTTTTATGGCATGAGCTGATGCTGGTATCAGGCAAGGAAAGGGTTCAGTGGGAAGAGCTTGCACCGGGAGATATCTATACTGTTCCGGAAACCAAAAGGATTTACACCCACGGCGAAGAGCAGTCTGGTGCAACGAGTGATGAAACGTCGAGACTTCCGGGGATCTGTGACTTCAACTGTGTAAATGGCGAATAGGCAAGGAGGCTGCCTGCGCAGGAACCGTGCGACACTGCCGACCGGCCCGCACGATCTCGGTCGAGTCGAGGGAGCCAAACGACACGGCTTCCGGGCCGGCCTGCATTGCTATGAAGTAATGCAGGCTGACTTACTCTCCTGTTCATACCTCTGGAGCCTCAACCGACAATCAAACTTTCACCTTATCGAATGCCTTTCCCTCGCTGCCGGAACCCCACCCTCCAGAACAAGCTTTACAGCCTCCCGGCGGAACTCTTCATCGAGCTTCTTACCCATAGGTTTTCTCCGTGGTCAGTATTATCAACCACCGAAAACCCGTGTCTGCTTTCCCGGGGAAAGATCACCTCCAATAGGCAGACGAACTGTCGTTATCGTCCCTCTCGCTGTTTCCGTGTCAGGCCTGGAATCAATAACTCCACCCGGGCGTAATCTCCTGCAGCCTCCTTCTACTGGACGGGAAATGACCTCGAGGGAGCCCCCAAGTTCTCTCACTATCCCGGCTATAATTGGATACCCGACCCCATCTGTAATCTTGCTCTTTCTCCCGGGTTCCAGGAGATGCTCAAGTACATCATCCGGAATACCTGGGCCATCGTCCCTGACCTTCAGCTCAAGGTATATATCCCGTTCGCATTGAATCAGGCTGGAAAGAAGCCATATGTTTTTCGCACTCTTGCCATCTCGTCCCTCAAGGGCGTTGTTTATGAGGTTTTTTGCCACGCGCAGCAATCCCCCACGATCAATCTGGACGGGAATGTCCGTGGCTGAGGTGACCGTAATTTTTCGGGGTGATTCTTCCCTGAAGTACCGGTAATAGCGGAGTTTGATCCATTCCTCGAAAACCGCCGGTTCGAATGTTTCCATCCTGCGTGTCCCGATAATATGGAGAACAAACGAAACAGTGCAGGCCGTGGTGCCGGGATCATCGCTGAGAGCTGCCAGATCAGAGCCAAACTGTTCAAGAATCGGGCGGATAGCCTCGTATTCTCGCGCTGAGTAACATGTGTTCATGCGATCAATGGCTTCAGCGAGGTCTTTCCGTCCCACCGCCTCAGCGGCACCTCCCAGCGCATTGATAATATGGAGCAGGTTTCCTATGTCGTGACGGAAGGCAGTATGCTGACTGACGACGGAGTCGAGAGATCCGGTCGTGGTATCAAGAGGCGCTGGTGTTGCCGCTGGCTCATTTACCGGGAATGTCATCGCCGGTCATTATCAGGGAAATTCATCTGCTAATCAACCAGAGTTGACGGCAACCCGCTGCGTCGGCGGAGTCCTTGTCAAAGCAAAACCAGCCCGAGAACAAATGAGACCAGGTTCGCAGCGGCGGAAACGAACACCGCCCGCCGCCAGGTGACTTCCATAAGCAGCCTGATGAGTACCATCTCGACGGCAAATGCAGCAGGCGTAAAGACAGCTCGTCACCGGATTCGTGATTGAATTGATTAAAACCGAATAACAAAGAAGAGAAAAGAATGGTCTCCGTATGAACGCAAGATAAACAAAAAACTCGGAAACAATGCCGAGGGTAAGAGCCGCCGCAAAAGGATGAAGCGGAAGCTGCTGCAAATTATTCACCCTGCTCCTGTCCTCTTTATTGATCTCCGTACAAGAATCAAAACGGCCGGCGCACCGGCTGGGAGGGGAAGTCCGAAGACAATCCAGGAAAGTATTGTTAACGTCCGAGATGATACCTGCAGCCCAGATAATGTAATCGAGCATTCCGTCAGGGTCGAAAATGCCGCCATTTGCGTACTCGGAAACAGCCGCCGAATAAAACAGAGGAGACGTCGCAGGAACATTGGCAAACAACGTGATAAGAAGTGATTTCAGGTAACCCAGCCTGCTCCATGAAATCATGAGAATGGCTTCGACAACCCATATCGCCAGAAAAACAATCACCCACCTCATCATGGCGAATGGGTCGGTGTGATCTTTACCCGTTTTTGTTGAGTCGTCAGGCGGCAGCCTTCCGCCTCTTCCTCATGTATCGGTACCGATATCTCAACCACTCATCAGCACTTCATAATTCGACGTTTTCCACTCCCATATCTCCGATTTCGGTGACATGGGTTTTGAGGCATACCACCCCACCTCGATAGCTTTTCCATTCGGTCAGCGCTATACTGCCTGACCAATCAGTAGACTCGTCTCGCTGCGGAGGTAATATGTCCCCTGGTCAGACTTCAGGTAAGTCATCTTCATGTTCTGTTTCCGTTGCATTTTTTTTGCTCAATGCGATGCTCATTGGATTGGTGACCACTGGATGGGTGACCGCGGCACAGGCCGATAGCTTCTCCTGGAGTGCGCCGGTGGATCTTTCGGCGCGTGGAGAAATCATTCCCTATTACCCTCCAATAATCGGGCTCACGCCGGATGGAAACAAGGCGGTGGCTGTATGGGCAATTCGTAGTGCCTCTGGCTATACGATTCAAGCCAGCTCTGCCGTTATAAGCAGCAACAAAGCCGCCTGGAGTCCGGTTGTAGATCTGGATACCTCTGAGGAAGGTTTCAGACTGCAGCTTGCGTTCTCCGCAGACGGCACTACCGCTTTGGCAATCTGGTCGCATGTGGATTCCTCTACGGGCACAACTACAGCTATAATAAAAGCGAGCTTAGCCGACTTTAGCGGTGGTGCAGCTTTCTGGGGGTCGGCGCTTGCTCTTTCAGAAGCGGGGGATGTCGCCAATCAGCCATATGCCGCGCTGTCAGCGGAGGGCCATACCGCTATCGTGTCCTGGCAACACTTTCATGGCAACAACGCCATCATTCAGACACGTGTCGCAACAATTAACGGGAGAGCAGCCAACTGGAGTCCAGTGACGGATCTTTCAGCAACAGGGGAAAGTGCTTTTGACGCTCCTGTGGCAATTTCAGAAAATGGAAGCCTGGCCAGTATCGTCTGGATGCGAGGCCATGTGATTCAATCACGATCCGCTGTAATTACCGGCAATAGCGCTTCATGGGGAACTGTCTCCGATCTTTCCGGCCCGATTGACGATTCCTGGTATCCTCGGTTGGCAATTTCAAAAGACGGCACCAAAGCCACTGCCGTCTGGTATTCCAGACTTGCAATTGATGTTGTTCAGAGCAGTTCCGCCACTATCTCAGGAAATACTGCCGACTGGAGCGGGGCAACGACCATTTCAGAAACATCTGCGGACTGCAATTCCACTGCATTAGCATTATCACATGATGGAACCAAGGCTACTGTGGCATGGGAGCGCCGTGTCAGTACTTACTGGATTATTCAAAGCGTTTCAGCAGAGATTGGGGGCAACACAGCTGTTTGGGGCGCAACCACTGACTTTGCAGATGGGCTTCATGATGAGGCCGATCCGCAAGTGGCTTTGTCCGGCGATGGAACCAGGGGGTTCATAATCTTTACACGTTCTGACGGCAACAACAGGATCGCGATGGTCAGCAGGGGTGTCATAAACGGGACTTCTGCCAACTGGGGAGAGGTGTCGGCCCTTTCAGCTCCGGGAAAAGATTCTTCTAATCCCCATATCTCTATCAGTACGGATGGACAGCATGCCTTGGCTGCGTGGGAGCGTGACAATCTGTATCAGGCGAGTACAGGAGCGACAGTCGAGACACCCCGACTGGCGGATTTGAGCGTCGTGTCAGTAAGCGGCCCAAAGACCTGGAAGAAAGGAACAAAAAAGAAAATTTCCGTCACGCTCCGTAATGGCGGCAAAGCTGCGATAGATAGCCAGTTTGTGTCCAGGCTTTATCTTTATTCCAAGAGAGTGTTGAACCTGAAGAAAGCAATCCGCCTGGGGGATCTCAAAACAGCCGGTCTGACAGCCGGCGCCAGGCTCAAGAAAAGCTTGAAGGTTTTGATACCGCGTAAGACCGCGCCCAGAAAGTATTATTTGTTTGTTGTCACTGATGCGACAGGCAAGGTGGCGGAGACTTCCGAGAACAACAACTCAGCGATGGCTGCCAGAAAGATATCAGTCACTAAATAGAGTCCTTTGGGCGTGAGCCCGTAAATCAGGACCAGCTGGAATTGGAGTTCTCCGCTTGATAAGGAGAACGAATGAAAAAACGATATGGCGAAGAGCAGATTGTTGGAATTCTCAACGATTCTGGCAAGGGGAATGTAGCCGAGGTCTGCCGGAAGCACGGCGTGAGCGATCAGACGTACTGCGACTGGAAGAAGAAGCGCGGCGGCATGGCGAAATCGGATGTGGCAAAGCTGAGGATGCTCAATGTTTTTTCACATAAAGCCGACCCGGCGTCCGTTCAGAACCCCCTTCGCACAAGGCTTCGGGGGATAGTGCCGCTTCTTTCCTGCTTCAGCATAAGGTTTCGCCACCACGCCTCTTTGCGCCTCTTCTGCATCTTTTCGCTTTTCATTTTCTTTCCGCCTGCGGGAGGTTCTCTCGGGGACGACGTTTTGTTCGTGAGATTGCCATTTCAACAGCCAATGATCGTTTAGTGCGGAAAGACTCGAGCTATCCTTTCCTCCACCCGAGCCGAACCTCGCTCCTCTCAAGTTCTCTCTCTGCTTCTTTGCACACTTCATCCAGGTCAGCGTCTTGATCGGATAGAATAATGGCTCCTGCCTGATTTCTTTTTAAGTTCGAGATGCCGGGGTTCTGCCTTTCAAGTTCCGAAATAAAATGCGCCTGCATCTTTGTCAGCTCAAGGAGCTTTCTGCCGGCCTTGAGTACTTCTTGTTGAGAAAGCGCTTCGCGAATTGCAAATGCAAGATCAATCTCATTGCAGGGTTTAGTGAAGAAGCGATAGATTTCACCTTCATTGATTGCAGAGACTGCTGTTTCCAGATTTGTGTCTCCTGTAAGCATGATTCGAAGAACCTGAGGGTACTTCTCCTTGACAATACGGAGAAAATCAATCCCACTGAGACCCGGCATCTTTTGATCGCTCACGACCACCTGCACGGTCAAGCCCTCGAGAATCGACAGAGCATCTTCGGCTGAAGTTGCAGTGACTATAGTATAGGGCTCCTTATGAAGCAGGCGCTGCAATCCCTTGAGAAGATTCATATCGTCATCAACCAAAAGCACATGTCCTTTCATAGTTGCCTCCATACAAACAGGTACTCCTATTTTCAGGCTCTTTGGCACCGCTTTTCAATATCAATAGATCAATATGATTGCCCCCGCCACAATTATTAAGCTCCCAATTGGAGGTAATCCTGGTATGATAGGAGTCGGTTTTATCTCAAGGATTTTTGGTTTTCTATTGGTCTGGACCGGGAGCATTATAAGGGATGCTATGGCAGGTGCCGGCGAATAACCCTGACTTTTTTTGCAGAGTGGGAAGGCGCAGATGCAACAATGCAATACCAGGATAAAAGTGCTGTTTGTGGACGATGACCCCCGTCTTTTGCAGGGATTGCGCCGCATGCTTCACGGCATGCGAAGCTCATGGGATATGCGCTTTGTTGAGAATGGGCCTTTGGCGCTTGAAGCGTTGGAGCGAGAGGACTTCGATGTAATTGTCTGTGATATGAGAATGCCTGAAATGACTGGGGCGGAGGTTCTTGGAATCGTGCGGAAGAGGCATCCCCTGGTGGCGCGCATCGTTCTGTCGGGGCAGTCGGAACAGGAGTCGATTCTGCAGGCTCTTGGAGCCGTTCACCAGTTTATGTCCAAACCGTGCTCTCAACAGAATCTTATCGAGACAATCTCGCGCGCATGCTCTCTCAGAGATATTCTGCATAATGAATCCTTGAGAAGGCTCGTAAACGGGCTGAAATTCATCCCCTCTCCGCCCGACCGTTATAAACGGCTTATCGAAAAGATGGAGAGTGATCAAGACTGCGTGGATGATATTGCTGCGGTGGTTGGATCCGATCCGGCGATGTCTGCAAAGATTCTTCAGCTGGTCAACTCGGACTTTTTTTCTGCTGCACAGCGTGTCATAGACCCGAAAGAAGCTGTCAGAATCATTGGGGCTGACACAATGAGATCGCTCGTGCTTTCTGTTGATGTTTTTTCCGAGTGCAAACAGATTGAGAAGAAGGGGTTGAGTATCGACAATCTCTGGGCTCATTGCATTACTGTGGGCGCGTTTGCCCGGCAGATTTGTATCGTGGAGAATGCGGGAATTGATACGGCTGAGTTGGCTTTTACTGCCGGCTCTCTCCATGATATAGGGAAGCTGGTATTGGCTCTCAACTGCCAGGATAAGTGGCAGGAACTGCAGAAGATGGTCTCGCACGGAGGGCTTGACTATTCTACGGCTGAGAAAGAGGTTTTTGGTGTGAGCCATGCTGAGATTGGTGCGTATCTTCTGGGTCTGTGGGGAATTCCGGTGGCTATTGTGGAAACAGTTGCGTTTCATCACAACCCGGGGCTTTATTCGGGATCTGAAATTTCACCTGTTTGCGCGGTATATCTTGCTGATGTTTTCGATGCAAAAGGAAGAGCGGGAATAGGCGAGATGCATGAAGAATTGCTGGATCAGGAATATTTGCGGAGAATTGGCGTCGAAGATCGAATTTCGGATCTGAGACTGCTTTGTCAGGTTACGGCAGAAGAGAAACTCAATGAGTACTTCAATAGTTTTTAGCATTGGAGGATGTGAAGAATGAGTTGTCATAGAGTGCTTCTGGTGGATGATGAAGCAAGCATTTTGAGCGCATTCAAGCGCCAGCTTCGCAATGTATCCAAGTATGAAGTGGACACGGCTTCGGGACCAGAGATAGCACTTTCCAAAATTGTCGGTGCTGCTTCGGCATATGCGGTTATCGTCGCGGATATGCAGATGCCGGGGATGAACGGTATTCAGTTGCTTGAGCAAGTTCGCAAAAATAGCCCATCGACTGTTCGTTTGATGCTGACGGGAAATACAGATCAGCAGACTGCCATTGATGCGGTGAATACAGGCCAAGTGTTCAGGTTTCTCACAAAGCCGTGCTCTACAGAATCTCTTGCAAATGCAATTGATGCTGGAATGGAACAACACCGGCTGATTACCGCCGAGAAGGATATATTAAACAACACCTTGGGCGGGCTCATCCGAGTTCTGACTGATATTCTTTCAGCGCTTGACCCTGCTGGTTTTGGTCATGAGCTGCAAAGAAAGCGCCTTGCCAAGGATATTGCGGTGAGCATGGGTGTGACAAACACATGGGATATAGAGCTTGCTGCAATGCTCTCGCCGATTGGAGCATTGCTGATCCCACCGGAGATCTCATCGAGACTTTGGAAGGGGCAGCATATTTTGCCCGAAGAGGAGGAGATGATACGCAAGATTCCTGAAATGGGATACGGGATGCTTGCACCTATTCCACGCCTGGAACGAGTGGCGCAGATAATTCGATACCAGGAGAAACATTTTGACGGCTCCGGGATCCCTCTTGATGGTGTGGCGGGTGATAAGATTCCAATTGGAGCGAGGATTATCAAAGTGGCTCGGGACTTTGAGGCGCTTCTTGCGGCAGGTCGTAAAGAAGAAGAGGCATTTGGAGAAATGGCGCTGGACTCTGCCTCATATGATCTGAACGTGATATCAGCTTTGGCGGGTCTTTATGATCTTCCTGAGAGGAAAGAGGATGAAGTCGAGGAGGGATTCGAGATCAAAGTGAAGGATCTTATGATAGGGCAACGTTTGCTCGGTGATGTTGAGACAGTCCGTGGGCTGCTGCTCTTGTCAAAAGGCAGCATAATAACATCCGTCGCATATGAACGGCTGATTAATTTTCATCGCTTCATAGGATTGAAAGAGCCGCTGCGAGTAGACTGCAGAATTGTGACGGCAACATCGGGGTCCGACTAAATTGAAAAACGTGATTCGGGATCGAAATCAGATTCTATTATTCGCGGATGGCGAAATCGGCTCCCCTGTGATTCCTTCGGATTGATGGAATTTATTTCGAGGGAGAGAAGCTAATAAGAGAAAAGTTGGTGCTGCTGTCAAGCTTTTCTAAATCCGGACAATTGTCAGTGAAGGAGTTTTTGCAGTCTCACCCTCCGTTGTTGTTTATTTTGAGCGATTCGAAACTCTCGAGCGAACTCGAATAGATCCGCAGGACGAAGAAACTTGATTCCCGCGTGAAGTCTCCGGTTGTTGTAAAGATTCACGAAATCACCTGTGACATGCCATTGGTCTGTGGATGGTTTCTTCTCGTGAACACCTGCTGAATCTGAAGCTGTGAAACGGGAAATTTGAAGCAGTATTCAAGGCAAGCAAGTTGAGAGGCAAGGCTCCTCTTAAAGTTCCATTCACTTCCAAAGCCAGGAAGGCTCCCAAACAGAAATACTTCCGGGATTTCAATGGGGACAAGATCATTGATCCTGACGGAAAGAAGGTTAAGCATGTCTTTCAGAATCCAGGCAAATGTGCGGTTTCTGCATACCTGTGCAACCTTAACAGATGCAGTTTTGGATATAAGAAAAAGGTGGTCGTCAGATAGGATTTCGGGATGCCAGCCTCTGTCGAGCCATTTTTCCCCGCAGGGAGGGTCAAAATGAACTTTACCAGGGCCATGCCTCGTGACCGAAATAATACAGCTGAGAACACGAGATTGTTCGCCCGGATGTTGAGTAGACACCTCCCAGCCGAGTATGCTGGTGCAGAACAAGCTGGTGATTTCAAATCTGACAGGAGATGAAATGAGGCGCTTTCTATTAACAGCATTACTCGCCGAGGTGATTTTTACTTTCGTTGCTTTTAAAGTGGAAGCCGAACCTGGGCGCCTGGCACAGACCTCGGCCCGGGATTTTCCGCGGGCAGCTGCACAGACGGCTACCTGGACTCATACATTTCAAAAGACATGCGACACTGATTGGTGCATAGAAAGGGTAGTGTTTCCCTTGATGATCAGCAAAAAAAAGGAAGCGCCGCCGGGATCGGTGAAAATGACTTACACCATCCTCCCGTCGCAGCCGCGTGATGAACACCTTGAGTTTTCTCTTTGGAAAAAGGGATATAAACCCGGCGAACCCATGGATGGGAACGACCTGGTGTTTCGGTACGAACTTGATTTAACCGGTGCTAATTCACCATCGGGTGCGGATATAAACTTGAGCCCGGTTAAGCTCTGGGGCGATTTCACTTTTGTGGTTGAAAGTCATATGGGACGTAAGTTGGCAATAAGTGTGGAAGTGACGCTTACGTATCCTCTTTTGGAGAAACAAAAGCCG
>CAYQVO010000043.1:0-24347 GCA_964421085.1 uncultured Bdellovibrionales bacterium
ACGAATCCTTTTCACCCCTCCATAATTTGGGTGACATGGGTTTTGAGGCATAAGGCTCCTGCATATGCTTTTGTGAATTCGCCCCCATAGAGGAATGTCTGCGCTGCGCAGTAGATCCGGATAAGGACGACAATTACCGAAACTGCAGTGCCGCAGTATCCGAAATTACCGTGCGGGATGTGGAAGCCCGGCGCAGATCTTCCCACATCGAAAAGCGTGGCAGTGGCAAACGCCCCGACCCACACACTGCTCCATTTATTCGGCGCGTGGGGAAAGTTTCTGAAGAGGACTGTCAGAATGCCGGTGGTGAAAGCGAAACATATCACCGCTTCGACGAACGGAGGCATTGAAAGCAGCTCGGAGGACATAGTCTCGAGAGTCGCGATGGCTGTGCTGATCACAAGTGAAACCAGAAAAAACCTGTGCCGGGAACAATGGTGACTGAACTGTCATGCCTTTTCACGTCGATCGCAGGAAAACAGCATCAGACCCGGGCGATGCGTCAAGATGAGCATCGTCGTCGACGCCTGCTCCGAGCCGGTTTACAAGTTCTCCGCCAAGCCAGCCTGTGACAAGCGCAAGAAGAACTCCGGCAAGAGAAAGAGAAATCGCGAGGCCGTCAGGCGCCAGGGGATTCTGCTGTCTGGATATCCAGCTCATTATGAAAAGCGCGACAACAGCAAGATTGCCGACTCCATGATACAACCCCACCCTCCAGGCCCTGGTTCCTGCCGGAATGGCGGGAAAATCGATAAGCCCGAATATGGCCGCAATGAGGCCTCCTGTGATTCCCACAGCCATGATGGAGTACGACACATCGGCCCACCTTCCGTTTCCGGTAATCAGATACGCGACATCGAATCCGAGAGAAGTCGGGAAAATTCCAGAGGGAAATACAATAAGCATCGGATGAATGGGGTGTCCAAAAGCTTTGGCTCGGCTTTCCATGTTCGTCTCCTTTTCGTTTCAGCGGGAGCGAATAACACGGAATTGGGACAACTTCGGATGACGACGATCGCACAGGACAGCAGGATGACCGTGTTATGCATCATTCAACATGACCGCGGATAGAGTTTGTTCGAGACGTGATTTCCTGAAGCGCGCCGCACTTGGCGGAGCGGTGCTTCTTGTGTCGTGCAGCAGCAAAATCCGGCTGATGTCAGGTGAAGTTTCAGAGAAAACAACCAGACAAGGTGACTTTTCACCCTCTGAAGATCTTTTGCGCGAACACGGAGTTTTGAAGCGCCTGCTTCTCGTCTACCGTCACTATATACGGAGGTTTGATTCAGGACGGACAATTCAGTACCAGTCCCTTTCAGAGACAGCGCATCTGATTCGCGCATTCATGGAAGATTCTCACGAAAAATTCGAAGAAGATCATCTCTTCCCGCGTTTCAGGAAGGCGGGGGTTCTTGTCGAACTTGTCGATACGCTCGAGCTTCAGCATCAGCATGGCAGGATGCTGACTGACCGGATACTCGCAATGCCGAGGCAGGAGGAACTGAGAAGTCATCTTCTGGCGTTTGTACGGATGCATGAACCTCACGAAGCGCGGGAGGATACGGTACTCTTCCCTGCCATTCAGAGTGTCGTTTCTAGGAAGGAATTCAGGGACATCGGAAGACGATTCGAAGAGCAGGAACATTTCGGTAAAATAATCGATCGTATTACGTCGATCGAAAAGCGCCTTGGATTATACGACCTTTCGCAGTTTACTCCGGCAGGTTCGCCGGCAGCGGGATCGTCCAGGCAAAAATGTAAAGCCCGAAAAGAGGCGGCCGCGGTTATTCCTTTACTGCCGCCGCAGGCGATATGTGAACCCGGCGGCAGCCCTCATTGGGCAACTCCAAGCCCGAGCGAAATGAACGGCTTCTTCTCCCCGAACTCCGCATTTTCCGGCCGCTCGACGGAAACACGATGAGAAGGAACCTTTGCTGAATCAACAAGATACTTCCTCACGTTTTCTCCCCGTAACGACGCAAGCTTCTCCAGCAGGCTTTCATCTATATGCACAATTCCCGCCAGCTCTTCTTCCACCGCACCGGGGCTCAATGGCTGCCTTCCTGTCATCTCTTCAAAAACATCCGGAAGGTACTTAAGCAGCTCTTCTTTGCTGAATTCCGGAGCTCGCTCAGGAATATCCGGCAGTTCCTTCTGGATCCTCCTCCCTTCGCGGATCCTTGCCGCGTTCTCCCTGATAAGGGCGTCCGCAAGCCCTCGTCTGTCAATCGACGGATCGTATCGGGGCGTTATTTTCAACAGAAGCATCGGCCGATCCCGAAGAGCTTTGGCAAGCGCACGAAGACGCTGCCTCTCTTCAAAGGCAGGCTCCGCGCTTCCTGGCCTGAATTCGCACCGGTCGAGACTCTGACCGGTGTCCGCGATGGATGCAAGAATGGTAAAGGGAGAAGTTACTGCTTTTGCAAGGGCATTCAACAACCCTTCCCTGATAAGCCCTCCGAACTGAAACTCCGGCCCGGACGGTTTTCCGGAAACGGGGAATTCGATCGATATGTTCCCGCTGCTGTCGCGCATGACCGCAGCAGCGAATTCAATGGGCATCGATCCTGCTTTCGGATCGGTCGTCTGCTCTCCAAGCACCAGACCCTTGATGAGGATTTTGTTCGAACCTTGAAGCCTGGCGCCGTCGTTCCGGTAATCAAGCGATGCGGTATACTCGCCGCGCCTTATTCCCCGCCCTGTAAGCCGTTCAGCATACGGGCTTAAAGCCGCAAGACCTGCGCCATCAATGGAAATCAGCAGACGGTTGAACGGCACTTTTCCCGAAAAATTAAGTTCCCCTCCCACTGTCGCGCTGCCACGGGGGGCCAAAGCGCCTCGAAGATTGACAGGGACGGAAGAGAGGCTTTCCGGAGAGTAATCTCCAAGCGCGCCTTCTATATTCTTTACAACAAGAGTCGCAGGACTGCCCGGGGATTTGTCGGTAAGCAGAACCTTCCCTCTCTCCACGCCAATCCGGCCGATCCGGACGGGGAAACCGGCGCCGGACTCCTCTGCTTTTTTCACTGGAACAGCCGCGCGAAGGTTCAAGACTCCTTTCTCATCCCGGACAATGGAAGCACCCGGGCCTGAAAAGAGCAGCTCCTCGATGGTGAGCGATGAAGGGCTAAGGGCGAATGAGAATCCTTTGAAAAAAACGGACTCGCTCGTCAGAAAATCCTCCTCCCGCTCCAGATCCACGACCTTGAGTCCGTCAAGCTGCATATCACCTTCGGCGGAAAACAACGGCCGCCCCTCCTCCCCGCTGAACTCGAGCCTTCCGTTGAAGGTTCCCCGTCCTTCTGTCGATTTCAAAGCGACAAGTTCCGACATGTACTGATTCAGTCCGGGAAGAGGTATCCCTTTCAGGGCAGTGTCAATTTCAATAGACAGCGGCGCGAATGTGCCTGAAAGCTCCATGGTGGACGAAAAACCGCCTTCCCGGGCCTCTATTTTTTCTATCTCAATCTGTTTCCGCAGGAAGTTGATCGTGCCTCCGTGCGCGTTCACGCTCGACAATGAGAATGCGTCTTCTCCCTGTCTGATTTCAAGTCCCTGAATATCCGCGCGCGCATTCTTCAAAAGCATGCCGCCTGCCTCCCCCGAAGCGTCGATAAAAAGACCTGCACTAAGGCTGCCTTTTCCACCGGTAAGTTCGAATGAAACGTATTCCTGAAGATACTTCGAGACGTTCCGCGCGCCGATATTCTCCAAAGCGACGCTCGAATTCAGGATCAGGGGTCTCAGGCTCATTTCACCCTCGGCTGAAACATCCGCCCCTTCCTCCGTCTGCGCGGACAGCTTGAAATGACCGGAACGTTCAGGCCGGGTGTCGAAGCCTTCGAAAGAAAGAGACATCGAGCTTACGGAGAATTCAAAAGGCTCTTTTCGCGCCTGATCGCTGAAGGTCAGCTTTCCTCCGTTTATGACAAGTGAGCCCACTGCGAGATGAAAGGGTTTTGATGGACCTTCACTGTCCTTCGTATTCCGGGGCGCTCCAATATTGTATCTCCCCGCTTTATCCTTATCGAGCCTGAGATGAGGCGACGAGATTTCGACATCACGCAGAACCCAGGCCCTCTCGAAAAGAGAAGAAGCCTGGAGATTGCCGTAAATCTTTTCAACCGAAAGGAATGGAATGCCGCGCTCGCCGGTGATGGAAAGACCCGTAATTGATGCAGAAAGCACAAAGGGGTTGACGGAAATTTCCGCTGCCGTCATATTCCCCTGCTTCTCGATGAGGTTTCTGATAACTGCCGGCGCCGCAAGAAAGCCGGCAGACACGTACACAAGCAGAATCGTGAGCACAGAGATCCGGAAGGCGCGGTTTTTCAGCAGTCGCATCACGGTGATGATAAACCGCCCTCTGACGGATTTCCAGCCCGGCCCTCTTCACGCCGTGGACCTCCCGGAGGACATGCTCTACCGGCATTCGCAGAATCATCTTCAGCAGCAGATATTGAAATATCAGTACGTCCATCCACATCCTGTTCGGATACGCCGTTTTCGGCGGCAGCCGGTGACGCGGCAGGAAGGGAAAGGATAAAGGTCGACCCTGTCCCCTGCAGGAGTCGAGAAGGTCTTCTATCAGCTCTGCCTGCGTCCCTGCGCTTCTCTCGATGACAGGAATCGCTCTTTCGGGCCCTGCTCATTTACGCGTATCAGAACAGTGAGAAACAAAGTCAATTTCAGGCGCATTGCACGTTCCCGGCAAAAGCTCACGACGGCCTGCGCGAAATCACGCCAGAATTTTCTTTATGGTTTCCTGGAGCGCATTGAGATCGACCGGTTTGGTGAGATGAGCAGAAAATCCGGCGGCTAAACACATCTTTACATCCTCTTCCATCCCGAAACCTGTCAGGGCAATTCCTTTCATGTTGTTCGAAGGGCTTAAGGCCCGGATGATCTCCAGCCCGGAACCATCCGGAAGACCGATGTCGCTCACAAGCAGATCGAAATGTTTTTTTCTTCCGGCATCAAGCGCTGTTCTCACGTCATGCGCCACTTCCGCCCTGTGTCCTTCCATTTCAAGCGCTGTCTTCATGAGATTCGCGGTGTCGGGATGGTCTTCGACAAGCAGTATTTCAAGTCCGCCCTTTATCCGCGCCGCAGTCCTGCTGTCTATGTCGACCATCATCTCACCAACCGGCACCACGGGAAGCTCGAGAATGAACTCCGCTCCTTTACCCCTGCCGTCGCTCCTTGCCCTGAGAGAGCCGGAATGCAGTTCAGCAAGACTTCTGCTTATCGCAAGTCCGAGACCGAGTCCTCCCTGTTTGAAACCTTCCGTTGACGTCCCCTGATCGAACGCGTTGAAAATGCCGTTCATAGCTTCTGCTTCAATACCGTTTCCTGTATCGAGAACCGACACCGCTATCCTGCCGGACGAAGAATTCGCCGTGCGTAAAACTATGGATCCACCTGGCGGCGTGAACTTTACCGCGTTTGAAAGGAGGTTCCACACGATCTGAGAAACACGGGCGGGGTCTGCGCGAATGACAGGACTTTCAGCGTTGAGTTCCAGCGCCAGATTGTGTTTTTTTTCATCGATCTGACTCCGGCACATTTCAACGCAGTTGTTTATGAGTGCATGGAGGTTGACAACAGACCGGCGCAGTCGAACCTTGCCGTGAGCGATGCGGGTTATATCGAGGAGATCATCAATCAGACGCGCCTCGAGAGCGACGTTTCTGATTATTGTCGACACGAGATTTCGTATTCTGACCGAAGCTTCCGGCGATCTCTCGATAAGCTGCGCTGCTGCAAGAACGGGTGTCAGAGGCGTTCTCAGTTCATGGCTGAGCTGCGCGAGGAACTCGTCCTTTGATTTTCCCGCTTCCTTCAGCATCTCCTCGCTCCGGCGAAGGGTCGCCTCCGAATGTTCCCGATTCAGGATCTCCTGCTCCAGGCCTGCCTGCCTGCGCTTCGCCTCGATCACCGACTTCGCCGACGTATGTGAAAGATACGCGAAGGCAATGCTGATTCCACTGAAGACGATTATCTCGACTTCGCCGGGAAAGCCGGCAATCCAATTCGCTGCAGGCAGACCAAGCGCAGCCGCCGTAAATGCCGGCGCCGGTCCTCCATACCAGGCGGATACACACGTTGCGAGATAAAAGAACCCTTGGACGAAATCTGGATGAACGTACGGAGCAACTGCCGAACTGAGAATTATTGCGGCAACCACGGAAAGGATCACAACGGAATAGCGATGAAGAGCGCTTTTGTGATCGAGAACTTGGCCATTCATTGAAAGGTCACCCGAGCCACTGATTCAGCCAAGCTTACATCACAGTCCTGATCACTATCAATCTGAATTTCAGAAGTTTAAAATAAAACGACGTATAACGATGACTTACGTCAGAGTGCTTTCAAGTCGGCAATGGATATGTTCCAGGCGTGTGGCGGATATTCAAAATGGCCGTTTCTGGTTTTTTTTCTGATGACGCGTTGACACACGGGGCTGCGATTGCCTATTACGCTGCCCTCTCGTTTGCGCCGCTCCTTGTTCTGATTCTGTGGTCGTCAGGTCTCCCTGGAATTGAAGCACAGGCAAAAATAGTCGGACAGATTAACGACCTCTTCGGCGAACAGGTTGGCCGGACGGTCGATGCGGTAATGCGGAACGCCAAAGCGACGCCGGATCTCGCGGGCGTCGCCGGAATTGTGAGCACCTTAATCCTTCTGGTGTCCGCATCTTCGGTTTTTGGCCAGCTTCAAACGGCTCTTAACGTCGTCTGGGGCGTCAAAGTGAAAGCGGATAAGGCGCTCTTTGAATTCTTTTACCGCCGTATTATTTCGCTTCTTCTCATTATTATTATCGCCGCGGTGCTCGCCGCTTCTCTGGTTCTTACTGCGGCTGTCAACTTTGTACTGGCCTTCATGAATGAAAACCTGCCCCCGCAGATTTCAGGTCTCGGCATTCAGGCTTCCAATGTCGGCATTCCTTTCGTTGTTTTCCTCATTCTTTTTGCGGCAATGTACAGACTCCTTCCCGACGTCTCGCTCTGCTGGAACGATGTATGGGGCGGAGCTGCCGTCACTGCAGCGCTCTTTCCCGCTGGACGGGTCGTTATCGGATGGTACATTGGAAAAGCAAGTTTCCTTTCAGCTTATGGCGCTGCAGCCTCACTTCTCGCCTTTCTCGTATGGGTCTATTACTCTTCTCTTGTAATCCTGTTCGGCGCAGAGCTCATTCACGCATGGATTTCGCATCAGAGACGCCAGGTCATCCCGCGAACCTATGCAGTTCGGACATGAGTGATCTTCGTCATTCCCCGCCCCCTGTTAATCCTCAGCAGTGAAAAGCATAATCAAAGAGCAGTATAAGCAGAGGATCTCGTGAAAATTCGCTTCCGCGACAGGTATGAAGCCGGACAGATTCTGGCAAAAAAACTCCATTCGTACGCCCGTCCTGACTCGACTGTTGTCGGTCTTGGGCGCGGCGGCGTTCCCATCGCCTTTGAAATAGCGCAAAGACTGAATGTTCCGCTTGATGTGTTCATTGTACGGGAAATTACGAAACCAGGAGAGCCGGAGACCCCCATAGGCGCTGTGGCAAGCGGGGGAGTACTTCTTCTCGAAGAAGAGGCCGCCGCCATTATTGAATCCCGGCTGCTTCAAGACGCTATAGAGCGGGAAGACAGGGAACTGGAGGCGCAGGAGGAAGCCTACCGTGGAAGGGATCACGTCAAGAAGATAACCGACAGAACGGTTCTGCTTGTGGACGACGGCCTTACCACTCCCCAGTGCATTGGAGCGGCAGTCGAAGCGCTGTACCGGTACCGCCCCTCTTCGGTGGTAGTCGCCGCGCCCGTCATTTCAAAAAAAGCTGCCAGTGAAACCACCAGGCAGGGCGTAAACAAAGTGATTGCCGCCGCAGGTGCGGTTCGAAGCGAAGATGTGCGCGAGTTTTACGACGACCTTTCCCCGTTGCGGGACGAAGAAGTGGTGGCTCTCCTCCACGAGCACAGCGCGTCGATGCATTGAAGGAGGATCCTTTCCTGCTTCTTTTACTTCCCGTCTGCCTTGCAGGCAGGATTATAAGAGGCTCTCGCCCCTTCCACGTTTCCAATTCCGCCCGATACAGTGACACTGCTTTCAATATTGCGGACCCCGTTTACCATCAAGGTCTGCGCGAGCACATTGTCAATCTGCCGATGGTTGCCAACATGTCCAGTGAAGTATGCGACTCCGTTCCTTACATCCACCTTTATTCCCTTCAAGTCGGCGTCAGGATCACTGTCGACAGCAGAAACAATTTTGTCCTTGATCGCGGCGTCGTCGGCGAAAGCGGGAATTGCCGAAAGCAACGAAGCGGCAGCACATAATGCAGCGAATATTTTCATACCATGTCCTCCATCTGCTCTATATTGCCTGCTTCCGGCGCTGGATGCCTTGACTCCCATCATTCCGCACCCGGTTTTTGTGTCGATCCCGCGCCAACCCTGCTGCCTTGCATCCATTCCCCGGCTGTGTTCAAATTTCAACGTAACTGAAGTTTTCCCCGTGAAAAGCAGAACTCAACTCGCCATTATTGTTGCTGGTTTATTCCTTTGCAGCCTTTGCCCGGCGACTGCACACGCCTATATTGGACCCGGTGCCGGTTTTGCTTTCATCGGCTCCGCCTTTGTCTTTATTCTGACGATTTTTCTTGCAGCCGTGACTGTTCTTTTCTGGCCGATTCAGCTCGTCTGGAGGTATATCCGGGGAAAAGGCCTCAGCAAAAACGCGAAGGCTCGACGTGTGATTGTGCTTGGCCTCGATGGTCTCGATCCCTCCATCGTCGACAGGTACATGGAGGAAGGAATCCTTCCGGTGCTGAAACGGCTTTCAGAGCAGGGAACATTCAAAAGGCTCGCGACAACTCTTCCATCTATTTCACCTGTGGCCTGGTCGAGCTTCCAGACAGGAGTGAACCCGGGCGCGCATAACATCTTCGACTTCCTGTCCCGTGACAAGCGGTACTATCTCCCCGCCCTTGCTTCAACCGAGACGGTTCCCCCGGCCCGTTTCCTGAAGATTTTCAAATGGCGAATTCCGCTCGGCCGCCCGCAGATAAAGCTGCTCAGAAAATCGCAGCCCTTCTGGAAACTGCTGGGCGACCGCGGGATACTGTGCAATGTTCTTCGTGTGCCGATTACCTATCCCGCGGACAAATTCAACGGAAACATACTGTCGGCCATGTGCGCTCCCGATCTGAAGGGCACGCAGGGAAGTTACACGCTCTATACATCGTCGAGTGAACGCGCCGCGGAGAAACACACCGGGGGTGAGTGCGTCATCGTTAAAAGGGATGGAAGCACGGTGCACGGCGAAATATCCGGACCGCCGGATCCGTTTCTTCCCGCAGGACCGGAGCTGCGCGTTCCTTTCACCGTGAACATAAAGGGAGATTCAAAAGCCTCTCTTACTGTTCAGGACACGGCAGTCGAACTGGACCTTAACGAATTTTCGGACTGGATCCCTGTCAAATTCAGGACCAGCCTTCGAAGGACGGTGCCCGGCATCTGCAGGTTCTGCCTGCGAAGCACACATCCGGAGTTTCTTCTGTATGTGTCGCCGGTGAACATAAGCCCGGGCAAACCCGTCCTTCCGATAGCCTTTCCCTCTTATTTTTCGACCTATCTTGCGAAAATTCAGGGAAATTTCGGCACTCTTGGACTGCTGGAAGACACCTGGGCTTTGAACAATAGAGCTCTTGACGACGATCTTTTCCTGAAATTGACATGGCTTGCTCACGATGAGCGTGAAGCGATGTTTTTCAATATGCTGGAAAAGACCAGTAAAGGACTTGTCGTATGTGTATTCGACGCAAGCGACAGGATCCAGCACATGTTCTGGGAGCAGAACAACGGGAAAGGATCCGCGGTAAGGGAGATGTACCAGCGCATGGATGATCTCGTCGGCCGGACACTGGCGGAAACGGGACCCGAAGACCTTCTGATCGTGATGAGCGACCATGGCTTCAACTCTTTCAGACGAGGAGTGAATATCAATACGTGGCTGAAAAATGAAGGCTTCCTTGTGCTTAAAGAAGGTGCAGGCGGCGCTTCTGATTATTTCCAGGATGTCGACTGGACGCGGACAAGGGCCTTTGGTCTCGGACTTGGAGGAATTTACCTGAACCGCGAAGGACGCGAACAGCAGGGCATCGTGAGAGAAGAAGACCTCGCCTCTCTTAAGCAGGAAATTTCGGCAAAACTCTGCCGCCTGGTGGATCCTGAAAACGGGGAGCATCCGATACGAAAAGTATACGATTCTGCCGCCCACTACCGGGGCGTTTACAAGGACGACGGCCCGGATCTCATTATAGGGTGCAACGGCGGATACAGAGTGGCATGGGAATCAGTGACGGGAAAACTCAGCGAAAAGGTTGTCAGCGACAACGACAAAGCATGGTGCGGGGATCACTGCGTCGATCCTGAACTTGTTCCAGGCGTTCTTTTCATGAACCGGAAACTGAACGGGGTAAACCCCCACATCATGGATATCGCCCCAACCGTTCTTTCCACCTTTGATGTTCCCGTACCTTCGTATATGGACGGAAAAAGTTTGATATAAACATATGGAAATTGTGAGGATCACGGCATGTTCGGCCCTAAAATAAAGATATCGAAGACGCTTCTTGGAAAGCTCAAAGCAGCGGCTGAAACATCAGGATGCGCGTCTGTTCAGGAGTTCGCTGAACGAGTACTCGAGAGGGAAGCCGATAAAATCCTCTCCAGGGCCGGAAAGAACGAACTCTCTGAAAAAGAAGTCGAGGACATAGCAAACAAGCTCAAGGGGCTCGGCTATCTTGAGTAATATCGTATCCGCGTTCAACTCCGTTGTTACGGGCATTTTCGATCTCCTGCTCGTGCCTTTCCGGGGCCTGTCGCCGTTTTCCGGGCTTGTCTTCATTTCCGTCATTTCCGGATTCATCCTGGTCTTTCTTTACGGGAGACTTTCGAACCAGAAGGCGCTGAGACGGGTCAAAGACACGATTTACGGCGCCCTTCTCGAGGCTGTGCTGTTCAGGAGCCATCCCTCCACAGCCCTCTGCGCGCAGGCCCGCATGTTTGTGTCGGGCGGAAAGTATTTCCTTCTCGCAGTGCCCCCTATCTTCGTATTGAGCATCCCGTGCATCATCATTATGGCTCAGCTTAATCTCCGTTATGGACACCTCCCGCTTGCGTCAGGGAAGACGGCGATAGTGAGCGCAACGGCCGCATCCGAAATCGCTCTTGAAAAGATAAGCCTCGAGACAGGGCCGGGCATCTCCGTGGAGACTCCTCCAGTCAGGATAGCCGGTGAAAAGAAGGCGTACTGGCGCGTGAGAGCAGTCGAAGAAGGAAGCTGGCCGGCACGTATCGGCGGAGAAACCGCTCTGCCGCTTTACGCAGGAACAAGGGCCCACGTTGTACCGGAACTCAGGACATCGAGCTGGTGGTGGGAAATCCTTTATCCGGGCGTTGAAGCGCTTCCCGGACAGGGGGAATTGAAGGAAATCGAGGTTTCTTATCCTGAAGCCGGATATTCGCTCCTTGGTTTCAATACATCATGGATCGTGATATTCATCGTTGTGTCGATCCTGGGCGGCATAATCTGGAGCAGGCTCTGGGGCATAGAAATCTGAACACCATGAAAAACAACTTTCTTTTCATTGTCTTCGACAGTTGCCGGTTTGATTCATTTTCCGAAGCGCGCACACCTTTCATCTCGCGTCTCGGTCAGACGCAGCGATGTTACTCCTATGCGAGCTGGACAGTGCCCTCGCACGCGGTTTACCTGATGGGTGTAAGCCCGCACACAAGCCCCAAAGGCGTCTTTGCTTCCGAGATCTACAAAAAGGATTTCGAAAACTGGTCGACCAGGCTTGGTATTGACGACATCTCGTTCCGCGGATTCGTTCCCCAGCTTTCCCTGCCGGCATTTCTGCGGTCACACGGCTACCAGACTCACGCTCTTGTATCGCTGCCCGTTCTCAACCAGACCACGGTTCTCAACAAACACTTCGACCGCTATCAGCTGATGGACTCGCACAACGACTTTGGAGCCATCATCGACGCGCTCGAGTTCGATAAGTCGACTCCTTCGTTTTATTTCATAAATGCCGGCGAAACTCATTATCCATACGCGGTAAAGGGGGAATCCGCCGATCATCTTCCGAGGCTTCACGGGGTTCATGGCGTATTCAAACACATGGACGAACACCTGAAGAAGGCATCGGAAGGGACTTTGAACGAGGAGGCAGAGTTCTTTAATCAGGATACGATGGCGGCTCTTCACGCGAAGCAGCGCGCCAACGTCGAGCATCTCGACGGGCTTTTCGAGAAACTTTACGACGTACTGCCCGCCAACACGCATATTCTTGTGACGGCCGATCACGGCGACTGTTTCGGCGAAAGCGGATATTTCGGGCACGGCCCGATAATGCATGAAAAAGTATTTGAAGTGTTTATGGTTGAAGGCAGGATCAAATAATCCCGCCGAAAAGCGAGGCCCTTATGAACATAGTCAGGCAGTGCATCTCGGCACTCTTAATTTCCGCGTTCCTTTCCGTTTTCCCGTCAGAGGCAGCTGAAAAGCCGCTCAGGGTCGGACATTTTCCGAACCTCACTCATCTTCAGGGGCTGGTGGCTCACCAGCTTTCCCGTCAGGGCAAGGGATGGTACGAGCAGAGACTTGGAGTTGAGATTGAATGGTATGTCTTCAATGCGGGCCCTTCGGCGATAGAGAGTATTCTGACAGGCTCCCTTGATCTTACCTTTATCGGCCCGAACCCTTCAATTAACGGATTCGCACGTACGAAAGGAAAAGACATCCGCATAATTCAGGGCGCTGTGCGCGGAGGCTCGGCGCTGGTGACGGGGAAAGACAGCGGAATTACATCGTCTGAAGGATTCAGAGGAAAGAAGCTTGCGACGCCGCAGTTCGGCAACACGCAGGATATCGCGGCAAGAGCGTGGCTGATGCACCACGGCTTCAGGATCTCGCAGTCGGGCGGAGATGTTATGGTAGTGCCGACGGAAAATCCGGAACAGCTGGATCTTCTGAGAAGGGGCGCAATCGACGCCGCATGGACCGTGGAGCCGTGGGTCTCAAGGCTCGAGATGGAAGCGGGCGGACGAGTCTTTCTGGAAGATCGTGAAGCAATCACCACGGTTCTTGCGTCATCCGTAAAGGCGCTCCAGGAGAGACGGGATCTTGTGAAGAAGTTTGCCGCAGCGACTCGCGAACTCTCGGAGTGGATCCGCGCTCATCGGGAAGAAGCGGTGCAGCTTGCGCAGGCTGAACTCAAAGCTGAAACAACAAAGAGCATGCCGCCTGAACTCCTCGAACGCGCATGGAGCCGGCTCATCTTCTCTCCCGATTTGCCGAAAAACGCCCTCGATAAATCGCTTGACGAAGCAAGGATTGCGGGATTTCTCAAGGCGGACCTCGATTTCTCGCCCCTGGTCGATCTGCAATGAATCAGCAGCCGAGGCTCTCTGTCCAGCAGGTGACAAAGCAGTTCCGTTCCAATGGGCACAGGGTGGATGCGCTCAAAGAGATATCCATTGATGTCGCGCAGGGCGAGTTCGTCGCAATCGTGGGTCCAAGCGGCTGCGGGAAAACCACCCTTCTGAACATCATAGCCGGGCTCGACAGACCTGATTCGGGAAAAGTACTTGAGGACGGAAAGCCTGTCACCGGGCCGGGCCCGGACAGACTTGTAATGTTCCAGGAAAACGCTCTCTTCCCCTGGCTGACAGTCATTAAGAATGTGCTTTTCGGCCTGAAACTCGCCCCCGGCCTGAAGAACCGGGCGCATGAAATCGCGCGGGAATACATAAAGATGGTGGGGCTCGAAGCCTTCACGCATGCACGCGTTCATGAGCTTTCGGGAGGAATGAAGCAGAGAGCCGCGCTTGCCCGCTCGCTGGCCCCTAACCCGCGCGTTCTTCTTATGGATGAGCCATTCGCCGCACTCGATGCTATGACACGCGAACAGCTTTATGCTGATCTGCAGCAGATATGCTCCTCGCAGCAGAAAACGGTAATACTGGTCACGCACAACATCCGCGAAGCTGTCTGCTTGAGCGACCGCGTCATTCTTTTCTCTTCGCAGCCGGGCAGCATCCGGGCGTCATTTCCGGTGAACCTGCCGAGACCAAGAAGCATGAACAGCGTGGAACTTGCGAGAACCGCCACGGAAATAATGGATTTCATACAGAGAGCAAACGGCCGGGAGGAAGCGGCTTGAGAAAGTCTTTCGTCGTCACTCTCCTCTTCTTTCTGCTCCTTCTTGCGGTGTGGGAACTGGCTTATCGTCTCTCGCTTACGCCCGATTATCTTTTTCCCTCCCCTGTGACCGTTACTGGTTATCTTATCGGCGCTGTCGATGACGGATCGCTTCCTCTTGCGTTCCTCCTCACCATAAAAAGGCTTATCGCAGGTTATGCTCTCGGCATTCTTGTCGGCCTGCCGACCGGCATGATATGCGGACGGTTCTCCCTGGGCGCCCGAACGGTCGGCGTGCTTGCGCTTGCAATGCAGGCCCTTCCAAGTGTGTGCTGGGTGCCGCTTGCTCTCCTCTGGTTCGGGCAGAGCGAGTCGGCGATGCTTTTTATCGTGGTGATGGGTTCGCTCTGGTCTGTGCTTCTTGCGGCTCAGCACGGGCTTCAAAGTGTTCCTCCTATTTACATCTCCGCGGCGCGCACTCTGGGTTCGAGAGGACTTCACACTGCCCTTTTTGTCCGGCTTCCTGCCGCACTCCCTTCGATTATCCAGGGGATGAAACAGGGGTGGGCCTTTGCATGGCGCTCCCTTATGGCGGCTGAGATTTATGTCACCGTGCTCTCAGGCTTTGGTCTCGGACATCTCCTTCATTACGGCCGCGAACTTCTTGCGATGGAGCAGGTGCTCGGCATCATGCTTGTGATAATGATGCTTGGAGTCTGCGTGGACAGGATTATTTTCGGCCCGGTCGAGTATGCCCTTCAGAGGAGATGGGGAATATTGAGAGCATGAGGACAAGAAGGCTTTTGACAGGAGTCGTCGCTCTTCTTTTCGCCGTTGCATTTCTGATACTGAGCCCCAGGCCAGCGCCGTCTCCGAGAAACACGATTATCATACTGATAGACACGCTCAGAGCGGATCACCTCGGAATTTACGGCTACGAGCGCGACACAACGCCGGTGCTTGATGCATTTGCGGGAGAAAATGCCTTCTACAAACGGGCAATTGCCGCGGCGCCCTGGACTCCGCCGTCTGTCACAACCATTCTTTCCGGAGTTTATCCATCAACTCACCTCAATATGCCTCATCGTCATCGGACGACCGCTCAGCACAAGGGAACACGCGTGCCTGAAGACATTATGCTGATGCAGCAGTTTTTCAAAGACGCAGGCTATCGCACCGCCGCGCTCTCCTCCAACCCGTGGATCACGCCCGCATTTGGATTCGGTAAAGGGTTCGATACGTTCGAGTTCCGCGATCACGCAGCGGCGGAAGAAATGATCGGCGCATCGAAAGAATTAATAGATGACCTGCTGAAAACCGGCGAAGATCCCTTCTTCTTCTATCTTCATCTGATGGATCCGCATAATCCCTTTAATGCGCGTCCGGGCTTCGAATTCAACGGCCCTTTGAAGGCCCGCAATTACGATAAGAAAGCATTGAATCTTATCAGCAAGTACGACAGCGAAGTCAGATACATGGATCACCATCTCGGGAATTTTCTGGAATACCTTCGCTCCCGCAATGTGTACGAGCAAGCCAGCATGATTATTTTAGCGGACCACGGCGAGCAGTTCCGGGAAAGGGGCGGATGGGGACACGGAAAGAATCTGCACATCGAGGAGGTGCATATTCCTCTCCTTGTCAGGCTTCCCGGACTTAAAGGCGCGCAGAATGAAACCGTGAGCCATGTGGATATCCTTCCCACCATGCTGGAACTTCTCAACCGTCCTGCTCCCGCTTCTCTTCCCGGAATATCGCTCTTCGACAAAAGGAAAATCGCATCGCGCGCCGGCGTGTACTCGGAAGCGTGCAGGAAGTACACGCAGCGGGCGTTTACGCAGTCACAGTACAGGCTGATAACAAAGGTCTCCGGGAAAAACGATGCCAACAGCACTCTAAACGTCAAAGGTTTCTTCGATAATCTCACTGACCCTTTTGAAATTCGTCCGCTTGAAAATGCGGAGCTGATTGACGAACTTTTTTCCCGGCTGAAGGAAGCCTCCGCCTCCGCGATGTCCGGCCGCGCGGCTGAAGAGGTGGATATAGATCCGGAGACGGTGGAGAAACTGAGGACTCTGGGATATATGAAGTAGCGCCGAAAGCCTGGTGTCTCCACCCGGCGCGCATCAGTCGTTCAAATACAGCGCAAGCGCCTGATCGAGTGAACCCGCTTCCTTTTCGCGCACTGACCCGATCATCCCTATCAGCCGCGCCTTGCCGACCTGCCTTATTCCGGGGACAACTGCAAAGGAACGCTTTCCCCCGGGCAAAGAAACCTTTACCCGCAACGGCCAGATCCCCGGGGGGCTTCGATGAAAGGGGAAGAACTGCAACGGTCGGGAGGATTGCGTTCTGTTCCGAATTGGACACGATAACACCCGGACGGATTTTCCCGAACTCGGGCGCAGTTACCGGTTCGAAATTCACCCAGTAGATATCCCCCTCTTCATTTCCGGGCCTTTTTTCCGGAGGCGACGGTTTTCTTCCGTTTTGTTTTATAAGCAGGCTTTGGAGAAGACACCAGATCGGTCTCCTCCCACTCTTTGAGCAGCGCACTTTCTTCAGAATCAGAACAGACGAATTCCACATATTTCTTTGCCGCTGCTCTCTGTTTGTGCCGCATGACTTCTTTCTGAAGCACCGGGCGGACAAAACTCGCAAGGCTCTGGTTTTGCGCAAGCAGCGGATAAAGTTCTTTGAGCAGAGGTTGCTCGAGGACGCATCCGACTGCCAGGGAGCGCTGCTGGTGATTCAGATAAAGCTCAGCATCGCATCGAGCCCTTCCCGCTTAAAATGCTCATCATCAGTCATTGCCTTTGAAAGGCCGAGCTCTTTCATAACAACAAAGCTCGTGCAGTCCGTAAACGAATAACCGCGATCCTGGCGTTTAAGGAGAAGTGATTTTGCCGCCTCGAATCGCTGCTCGCCAATACGTTCAATACGAAGCGCTCTGGAGTGAGAGGTCGATGAGAGGAACCTTGAGATGAGATGGCTCTTTTTTCTCGCGCTGAGAAGGGTGCATGTTTCTCCGACAACCCAGTCAGTCGTAATACCTGGCGCTCGCGCCTCGGCGAGTTCCTTCATGACCTCAACAACCCTTTTGTGCGACTTGTCATCAGAACTCAGCAGCGCGAAGAAACCGTGCGTGTCCCAGAAAAAAGGTTTCTCAGCTGCCATAGAGTTCCTTGTCGATTTCTTTTGAAGTCGCACTTCCCATAGGTTCGGCATCCGAATGCAGCAGATAAAACGGGTCTGTCGCGGAAATTTCTTCCGCGGGCGGCTCGTAAGGAATAATCGTGGCTATGGGTTTCCTCCTGTAAGTCAGTGTCAGTTTTCTTTTGACTTTCATAGCCTCCAGAACCTTTGAAAAGGAAAAACGGAGCTCATCAGTTGAGATAGTATCATTCTTTTTCATAATCATTATTATAATGATTATGAATCCCTGCCTGCAAGCATTTTCCACCTTATGTATTCGAGAAATTCAGCGAAAAGATTCCTTTCTCAAGCATTCGTGTATGGGGCTATGACCTGTCCCATAACCCATTCGAAAATCGTTAAAGGTTTCTGCAAAAAATTTTGATCCTGAGAAAAAATCCTGCCCTGATCGATCGCCCTGGGAATCTTGTTCAAGCGCCACAGTAAGCGATCTTCTTTCTTGGACGTGAGCGAGAAGTCTCAAAGCGCAGGAAAAAGAGCAGCGGGTGCCCTACTTCCTCCCCAGCGTAACGAGCCTCTGCACCGGCGCAGCCTGTCCCTCAGGTTTGACAAGAAAGACATAAACTTTCCCCGGCCATCCCCCTGCGATAATGTCTCTAATATTGAGATCGGCCTGGTGCCGCTGAGAAGGTCTGTCATCGCCGCGCGGGTTCCATTGGCAGAGAGCTGCATAAGTTCCATTCGGGTTCTTGACTGCAAGAACCCGGTCCCCAGGTAAAAACCCTGCTTTCTCCGCGGGGGAGCCCCGCATAACGTGGTTGACGCCCTGAGGCCATATATATGTGACATTCCCGTCATCAATACCCGTTTGGTAGCAACTGACCATAATCCCAATGGCGCCGCCAGGTCCTCCCAACAATGCACCACGCTGCAAGGCGCCGTGCAGGCGACCAACCGGCCTCGGCCGCTCGGCGAGCTTGTGTGCGGGAGGTCTCCTCTTACCTGGAGTCATATTCTGATCCGTATTGTAGTGGGGCTTGGCGGTTCCCTGGTGACGGTGCTTCTTCCCCCGGATATGAGCCGCAATATTTTCAGCTCCATTGGCCAATGTTTCAGCAAGGCTGCCCATGACTGTCACTCCAGAATTACCTGTTCAAAAGGGAATCATGACTTTGAGGGATATTGCTTCTGTTGGACTTAAAATACTTGAGGACAAATAACCGCTTGATGTTACTCCGGCTTTCGGCGATCACTCCGGTGTGTCAAAACAAAAAGTGCCCACTCGTCCTCTCTTTTGACCAGTCCCGTACGTACGTTGCCTCCTGGCGATACGTACGGTCCTCTCGGAAGATTGAAATCACAGGACATACGCCGGGAGATAGATCCCCAATGAAGATTTCAGCCACTAAACTCAGAGAGAACATCTATGCAATTGTTGATGAGATGGCAAGGACCGGTATTCCGGTGGAGATTGAACGCAAAGCGGAGAGGCGCATTTGTTGAGTGAAAAGGCCATCGCGCTCATCGAATCTGAAGACGTTCTTATCTCCCCGATGGTGCTTGTCGAAGTTGAGTTTCTTCATGAAATAAAGCGAATAAAGGCAGGGAGCGGGAAGATCCTCCGGGATCTCCAGAATGAAATCGGGCTGAAACTCTGCGAAACTTCTTTCGCGAAAGTAGTAGTTGCCGCTGCGGCTGAAAAGTGGACGAGAGACCCTTTCGACAGAATTCTTGTCGCCCAGGCAAAGCTCAACGAAAGCAGGCTGATTACGAAGGATCGAGGTATTGGCGACAATTACCGCATGGCGGTATGGTGAAGAAACCGCAGGCCTGAAAGGGGATTCCCTTATAATTGACGATCCTGTCAGGACTTATTCCTCGGTGTAAAAAAAGGGGACGGTTGAAGTTAGTGGCATAGTGAGCGGTGTTTTCGAGGATTCCCTCAAGAACGACGGATTTCGAAGCTCCATAACTGGCCCCCTCCAAAGGACGGTGAGACTGGCTGCAGTCATGGAGGCTGGCAAGAAGGAGCGAAAAGAATAGACCCCTGTTGCCGGCCCCTCTTTGTTCAGGGGGAATTTGGAAAGTCAAGCAGCAAGTGAGATCTTATGCACAGGTGGGGGCGCTCTCCACGAGGTGCGGCCCAGGTTCCTGCACGGCTCAAGCTCTGTTGCGGTTGTCGAATCCTGGGAAGTTGCGGTCGCTTGCGCGCCCCTTGTTCTTGCGGAGTACAAGCCGAAAAATCTCGTCGTCTGCTCCCACATATCAGGTATGTGCCGGGAGAGTTCGGCAAGGAATTCCAGGGGTGAGAAATCCCGGGTCGATACAGCTTTGCCGTCCCTGTACGAAGTGTAGAGAATCCAAGGGTTCCTCGGCGGAGCTCTCATCAAAGCTTACGGCAATGAAAAGACAATCAGTCACAAAGGCATTCGCCCTGGCATTGTTGTTTGCAGTGTATGCGGGTCCGATGACGGGGTGCGCTACCCACACCTACGAAACAACAGGGGTTGAGACAGTTTCTGACAACACAGTACGCTACAGGCATGAGCCGGGAGTTGAAACTGAAACTGTGGAAACCGGGCATCGCCGAGGCCTGCTTTCGATAATTGGCGAGGTTATTACGTTCCCGTTCAGGGCAATAGCTTCGATACTTTAGACGGCTGCCATTCGAAAATTGGCTCCGAAGATTGCTCTCGCATGGTCGCAGCTCAAAAAAAAGGAGGGAACTTTAAGTTATCGGGTGTTCTCATCACTCACGCGCGCTTCGACCCGATAATTCGGGACATGGCACCCGGTCGCACAAGTGTGCCCCTCCATACATTGAAAAATCATATGGAGGGCTGGACTTGTCCGGCCGTAATGACGAAGGTTGTCATCCTGAGGCGGAGCGGAAGGATCGCGCAGAGACGCGCATCACTTTTCAGCGAAGAGTTCACCTCTTCCCGCTGCAACGAATTCCTTCCGGAAGGCTTTGAGCGGCGATGCTTCACGAAGGGGGTAGTGCCAGAACAATGGGACATACACCGGGACTTCCGGGCCGAGCTTCACGAGTGCGCCCTTATGCACCAGGGCCCGCGACTGAAGTTCGGGCACAAGTCCATATGCTGCGCCCCCTTTTATGATTTCGACAAATCCCTCGGATGATGGAAGCTCAAAGCGCGGAAAGTCTATTTGCTTCTTCCGGAGAACCCTTTTCAGGAATCGTTCATGAAGCCCGTCCTTTTCGTTGAATATCACTGCCGGAGCTTTGAGGACGTTTTCCAATGTGAAGCCGTTGGGGAAATACCGCCGAATGAACCGTTTGGTCGCGAGGCAGATATATTCCATCCTTCCGAGCGGTTCGAGCGAACAACCCGGGAGCGCGGAGGCCCTTGTGCTCACGCACCCTATGACCAGCCCATCCTGAAGAAGGGAAAATGATTCGAATTCATTTTCGATCAGGAAAGAGATCACCCAGGGGCGTTTCGTGAGGAGAGGCAATACCGCCGGGAGAAACCAGGTGGCAACGCTGTCAGCATTCACGCCTATCTTGAAAGAAGGCAGACTTGTTTGCAAAGAATCCAGTCCGATATCGAGTTCGTTTTCCAGGAGCGCTACCTGGCCGAAGTGGTTCAGGAGAATGTGCCCGAGAGGTGTAAGAGAACAAGGAGTGGTTCGCGCGACGAGAGGCGCACCCACCCTTTCCTCGAAAGCCCGGATCCGTTGCGAAACAGCCGATTGAGTAAGGTGAAGCGCAGAAGCGGCCTTGTTGAACGAACCTGTTCGGATTAGCACATCTAGAGTCGCAAGAGCGTCGTAGTCAAGCATATTAGTATTTCTTATTGGCCATCACTTTAATTCATTTTACTTAATAACCCCTCCGATGTCATCATCTCCTCGACAAAAAAGGAGGTGATATGAGTCCGACCGGACCAAGTGAACGTTTCAAAGAGAGGGCTCGCAGAGAGGCGGATGTCAGAAGCTGCGTCACCCTTGCCGCGGCAAGCGCTGACGAGGAACTCGCCAGGGCTTGTGATAATCGCGTCAGGACAATCCTTCGATCCGAAGACACGAACGGATGGCGCGATGCCATTGAAGAGCTGGTTGAGCTTGCAGGCAAGCGGACATTGACGAGTGAGGCAATTGCAGAGAGGGCCGAGACTTATCTTCGGGAAGTTGCGCGCGAACTGGAGCCCCAGCGGCAGTATCTTCTGAATGCGCTCCACGGATCGCACGCTCCTGTTCTGATTCGTCTTGCGGCACCATACCTGGACGAGAGAATAATTCCTGATTCCACCTGCAGTGTGCTCGAGTATCTTGTGGATCTGGTCCTCGAGGAATTCCCGGGGGACGAGCCGACCGGCAGACCGCGGTACGTGGAGCAGGAAGCTGTGCTCGCGGCAATGGAAGGGCTCGTGGAACGTGCCGGCACTCATCCCGATGTCTGCCATGCTTTTTGTCTCGTTCTGAACCAGGGAGAGCTCAGGCCTGTTGAGGCGCGGGAAGCGTTAAAAGTGCTTCTTTCGCATAAGAGCCTGAGGATCGTGAAGAATGCTTTCCACGAAGCAGTCAATTCATTCGGCGAAACCGAGGACGGAAGTTCGCTGCACCTCCTGAAGATCGCTATCGAAGACGCCCTCAAAGAAGAGTAGATAGGCAGCAAGCCCTGGACTACGAATCAGAAGATCGTATCGTCCCAGACATGCACGCTGCTTACAAATGACCTCATGAGATAGCTATGAAGGCCGACAGCTCCGCCGACGGAGGTCTTGAAGCGATAGCTCATAAGAAGCGTGTCATCGAGATAAACATTGGTCAGTCCGTCTGTCTTGACGTCAACCCTGAGGGTATACTTCACATTTGCCTTGATTCTTTTGGTTTTCTTCACCCGGACCAGAGTTCTGTTTCCGCTGAACTTCCCGATCTGGCCAATTCTTATCTGTTTAGGACGAATCAGGACGTACCGGTATTTTTGGGCTCCCTGGTATCCGAATACAATTCCCGCCCTTGCGCTCGATCTCTTGTTCTTCGAAACCTTAAGCTCGACCTCTATCCTGCCCGAGGTGAATTTATAAGGCTTTTCCGCAAGAACCTTGAGAAGCGAGAGGCTGTTTCTCCCTGCTGCGCTGACATATTCGCGCGAGCTGTTTACACTCCACCTTCCGCTCTTGACAGTCCAGTCGGGATCCTTGGTCCTCTCAGCGTTTGAGAAATCTTCCATAATCGGGAAGACGTCCTGGGGAAGATCTTCTCCGCGATCGACGAGGAAGACGTCCCAGTCCGACTCGAAGTGTGAACCTACAAGCGCAGCTTGCGAGTCCAGGGCTATGAAGCGGCCGGAACTTGACATGGACGAAATGTCGGAATCGTCATCCCCTGGAGTTCCGTCCCACCCCGAGACAATTTGAGTCGAACCAGCCTCGGTGTCCCTCAAGAAAACATCTATGTAACCGTTAGTGTCTGCCGCAACGAGATCAGTGGCAGCCGACGGGAAGCTTACAAAACGGCCGCTTCCTGAGATCCCGAGACATGACAGCGAGAACGAAGCATCGTTACATCCGGAAGCCGCGTTCCCCACGCCACCGGAGGTATTTGCTGAAACCAGGCGGACAGTTCCGGTATCGATGTTCTTCATGAACACGTCCATTGCATCATTCCCGTCACCGCTTACGAGGTTCGACGCCAGGGAAGAGAAAGCCACGTTTACGCCGTCTCCCGACATTACAGGAGTTCCGCTTGCCCCATTGGCCTGTACCCCGCTTGTCGAAGTGCTTGCCCTGTACGTGGTTGGAAGATTCAAATCTCTTACGAATACATCATCGACACCATTTGTATCATTCGGCACGAGATTCGATGCTGCTGAGTGAAATGCGACACGCTCTCCCATTCCCGAGATCGAGGGATTGCGCGAATTGGAATTTCCCTGCTTACTGCCCACCGATACAGAAACCAGCTTGATATCAGCAACAGGCTGTTCCAAGTCACGGTAAAAGATGTCGGATGAGTGATTGATGTCCCCATCTACCAGATTGTCCGCCCATGATTCAAAAGCAATATATCTTCCTGTCGTGCTGATTGCAGGACTGAAGGAAACGTCATTCCCGGCGGCAAAGTTATATGCAGTTGAAACCAAGGTGAACCCCTTACCGACACGATCATAAAGGTAGACATCCCGGCAGCTGTTTGTGTCGGCAGGAACGAGCTTCAATTTTGTCGAGAATGCGAGCCAGAGGCCGTTTCCTGACATTGACGGCTCGGACCCCTCCGTGATTGTCGTCGCAGAATCAATATTGCAGTCGTATAGCTTGAGGTACGGGCCGTCCTCAAACGCGACATAACATCCATCGTCAGAAACAGATGGATTGACAGAGCTGCTCGCCATTGAGCTCAGCTTCTTTATGGTAAACGAAGCAGCAACCGGCGACGGCGATACGGTAAGGGCAAGAATAAGCAGGGCAACAAGGGGTCTAATCATAGCGGCCTCCATGACGTTCACCTTAAGATGAGGAAAGCGCGGCAACTGCTTCCCAGTGTTTGAGGATATAGCACAGGCTGCAAAATATCGAAAGTAAACAATGCCTTATTTCTTTTTTGCTAAAGTGCAGACGTGAACCGCAGAGACGTCAAAGTTGCTTTTTTGCCGGCAGGAAGCTTGATGAGAAGCTGTTGCGGGCGAACTCTTTCAAGCGCGGGGCGGAGCATCTTGAACTCATTCCAGTTTCCGTCCTGGGGCAGGGAGAACGCTTTCAGATTCCCCCCTTTGGCATCAACAATATTTACAGGAAGACTTTCGCTGTCGTTTCCGAGGCTCTTAAGACTGAAACTCAATATTTCTTCTCTCCTTGCGGGAACGAAGACTCTCATGCTGTCCGTGAAATCGAAATCCCCGTCCACTCGCAACAAGTAATGCCCAGCGAATCCTTCTCGAGGAAGGAAAGGCCTGCATTCGACACATTTTCGAAGGACTTCTTTTCCGTTAAATCCTTCGTAGCTGATGCCAAAACAGT
>CAYQVO010000043.1:24357-30536 GCA_964421085.1 uncultured Bdellovibrionales bacterium
CCGCTGTAACCGGTGATGAAAAGGCGATCAGCAGCAAAGGCCCGGTGCATGTTCTTTACGATTTCCCCCATCGACCTCTTTGTCTTCCGGCTGTTGTCAGGAAAGATGGGAAGCATTACAAACACATCGTCTGGAGATGACTCCTTCTTCAACCTCTCAAGCACAGCGGGAACGCGGGGAACATGCCCCATCGGAGTCGCCGGCACCAGGTTTTCCGCAAAAGCTGCCGCTGCAGGGAGCACCAGGAGAACAGTCCCCTTTCTCATTCGCTTTTCTACCTCGGCGAGCCACATAAACGAGAGCACGACCATTCCGAAGATGACAATCACTCCATATCTGCATACAGCTCGAAGCCCATCAACACCCGGGACAAATTTGTATAGAACAGTTTAGAAGCTGTGGGGAAACCTTGCCCAAGGCTCTGCTTGATGGGGACCACAGGCAATGAGAAAGCCAAGGGCTGTAACGACAAGGCAGGGAATCTCATAACACGAAGTGTTTCCAGAACTTAAGCCTGACCGGAGCTGTCTACTCAGGCACAATAATTCCACTTCTCCCATTCGAAAAAATCCGCCCGTTTTCACCCGGCCAGTGAAGAGAAACGTATACCATTGCAGCCCCCATGTCAGAGGTCGCGTACGGTGTTCTGAACTCAATATCTCCGCAGAACGACACCTCGGCGCGCTTCATGAACTGATAATTCCCATGCTTAAGAAATGTTGCCTCCTCGCAGGAGCATCCATAAAAGAAGAGAGCTTTCAGATCGGTCCCCATCACAGCAGGAATATCGTGCCCCGCCGTCTTCCCCAGAACAAGAGCATAGGGATTATCAGGAGCATCAAATTCCAGCAGGCTGCCTACCCATGTTCTTAGAGGGACGGATATTCCCCCCTCGGGGGTAATGCCGAAAATCATATTTTGGGCAATCAGACACGTTTCTGCTCCATCAGGAATTTCAAAATCCGCAGCTGGAGAAAACTCTTTGAAAGGACGCGCCTGAAAGAGGTACTCCTTATTCAGGCTGAATTCAATCTGATATGTCCACCCTGCCTCGAGTATTCCGAAAGACTTCAGGTGCTCGACCCAGCCATTCAGTCTGGCAAGAGAGGAATGGTAATGAGCATCGGTGCCGTTGTTGTGAACTCCACCTCTGGCAATAGTGTAAGGAACGTACGTTCCCCAGTTCGGCCTCATCTGGCAATTGGCCATTATTCTCGGAAGATGAGGATGTTCCAATGCGAGACCAAGCGGCGCGTCAATCTCTTCCTGAAGGAGTATATGCACTTCCGGGGAATACTCCTGCCCCCAATCCATACAGTGAAGCTTGAATCTTTCGCTTGATCCCACTCCCTCAATTTTCCGGACCGCGTCTTCAAGTTGTGAAAGAGTCTCGACACCCTTTTTCGTAGGAAGCACGTCTATAAGGCCATGATTGTCGTTCTTGTGACACCCCCGCACTATCACGGGCTTTTTCATCCTCTGGAATTCCCGGAGGAGCGGTTCCATCGGATCTCCGTAAAATCGCCAGGCGCTTTCCGGGACGGGGGCTTCTGCACCAAGCTCGAGAATTGCCTGCGTAAAGCCAAGTTTACTGCCGCCGCGGTCAATCATCTCTGCGGCTCTTGAGGCCCTGGAGCTACAGAGGCCCTCCTTTTCGAGATCTCCGGGATCGGATCTTGTCAGCGGCACTTCATTCACATGGCGAGGGTCAGGACTTTGCACGAATGGCAGGATACGGTGAATATGTACCCTAATCAATGAACACAAGTCAGGGCTCCCCCAGTCTAATAAGCCGCAATACTTGTTATTGATATTTTGGCGTTTACCAAGCTCTCTGTGCAACTCAGCACTCATGGCAGGACCTTTCATTGCAGGACACCCAAATAACCGCATCCGCCCTGAAAAGCGTTTTCTCGACCTTTGGGTAATATAAGTTGCGGTCTGCTCCGGCAGTCAACTCCGTTTTATCGCTCACGTCGTTGCCCCAATAGCAAAAAAGTGGATGTCCCATTTTCGCCCTCACTGTCTCTCCACCGCAGGTGTTTTCCTATCGCAATCAATCAGACAGGGGCAGTGAAGGAACCTCGCCATGATCTGCTTTGGCCAGCCTTGCCGGCACACGGCTTCTTGTAGTTGAAGACGAAGAGGACGCGCGCCGTTTTATCGAACTTTCTCTCGCGGACAGAGGCGCAGAGGTGCGGGCAGTGCCGACAGCGAAGGAAGCATACCTGCTTCTTTCAGACTTTCCGCCCGATCTCACTATTTCGGATATAGCGATGCCGGGAGAGGACGGATATTCTTTTTTGAAAAAAGCGCGCACATCGGAGGATGAGAGGATTCGTAACACTCCTGCCATTGCGGTTACTGCTCTTGCCCGGACCGAGGACCGGCTCAAAGCGCGTGAGGCCGGATTTCAGGCCCATATATCCAAACCAGTCGAATCTTCAGTCCTCGTTGCCGAAGCGAATAGAGTCCTCACTTCGGCGAGATGGGACAGCATTTCGTAACAAGGGCTTCGGAAACTATCCGGGGCACTGCGGGGAGGTGATTATTCATCGTGCCCTTGCCTCCTCATCATTCTCCTCATCCGCGATACTGCTTTTTGACTAGCCGGAGAAATCTGGATATGATTGTCCGTTCAAAAGAACCGGCAGTTAAACGGGAGGCAGCATGAGAATTGATCCGCTGGGGAACGGCGTGTTTATCCGGGATGTGGACGATGACATGGCCGTGCTAATGGCACCATTTTTTAAAGATCAGGAAATTCCAAGGATAATCGAAGTCAGTCAATATGTTCCCCCGTCGGATCCGCTCCCTTTAAGTTCCGATATGGGAGACCTCGATTTGAGCTTGCCCGATGGTGCAATGGAAAATGCCAGGAAGATGATCCAGACTGCGCTGCCGAACTGCGCCTGGGAACATTCGTATGCTCACTCGGTAAACGGCGAGCGCGGGATGTATCACCGTATGATGGTTAAAATCAACTCTGCAGCTCTCGAAGGAGCAGAGGGAGAACCTTCGAATCTTTTCCTGAGCCGTTATTTTGAAGTTGAGAATCACTTTCCCGGTCCTTACTACGAAGCGGTTTTCAACGGAGCCCGGATGACAGAGGACCAGGCAAAGGAGCTGTACGAGTCGATAGAAGCAGGGCTCGGAGCTATTAATGAAAAGCAAAAGGAAGAGAAAAGAGAGACACTGAATGATTTGAAGTCCAGAGTCAGCGAGGAAGGCTGGCAGGTGGAAGGAAAAGAAGCCTTTAAACTTGAGACAGCAGACGGTGTCTTTATCGTAAGGCAAAGACGGGAAAGCGACCCTGTACCTGGCACGGATCCAGTTGCTGTTCTAAAATATCTCCGTTCCGGCGGAGAGCCGTTCTGGGGTTTATACTCTGGGTTTCTCTCTAATGAGTTTTCAGTATATCGCAGCGACTCGGAAGTTGCAGAGTTGTATGCAGACCTGACAAACAGACTGGCTCCTCAGTCCATTACAACTGCCGGACCGGCACATGCTCGTGCGCCTCGAAAGGAAAGGCAGGCAGCGCACAGCAACACCCTGGAAGACAACCTTGCCACAATTGATGCCTGTCAGTGGCAGCGAACAGAGAAGAAAGAAACGGAGATCGCCGCATCTCAGCAGACTGTACTTGGGGCTTTGTTCGGATTTGCTCCAGCTCAGCACACT
This sequence comes from uncultured Bdellovibrionales bacterium, assembly GCA_964421085.1. Lineage (GTDB taxonomy): Bacteria > Bdellovibrionota_C > UBA2361 > UBA2361 > CAYQVO01 > CAYQVO01. The sequence continues at coordinate 28,039 of CAYQVO010000043.1, forward strand.
GGAAGCATTGTCGAAGAAGGGTTCAAGGTGCGCCTTAAAAGTCTTCATCCGGATGACAAGGGCGAAATGCAGGTTGATATGGCAGGACAAATCTGGCTCGAACTGAGAAGAACGACTGTCACATATGCGAACGCGAAACATACAAAAAGCGTGACATTCAGTCTGCTCCAGAATTCAAATGATGACGGCAACTGCACCATCCAGATCGCGAGTGCCAGGCATGCGCGGCGAAACAGGAAACCGCTTCAGACGCTTTTCGAAATGATCGAGCAGACAGTGCCTGGTGAGCCGAACTGAGGAAACACTGAAGGGACCGCGTCCCTGCGATAACGCTCAGGACAAGCCCTGCAGTCCTGAATGCGTGAGCATTTTTTGCATTTCACCAGCACCTCATGCCGGGCTCGCCACTGATTTCATCACACAATCAGGTAATCAATGGCAAAAAAGGTTGTTAAGAAAAGCAGTACAGCTGCAAAAAAGAAAGCGTCAAAACCGTCTTCGAAAAGCGCGCCGAAAAAGGCAGTGAGAAAGCCGGCGCCAAAGAAAAACCCGCGGCATAAACAAAAACAGCGAAAGCTCCAAAACCAGAAATAGTGCCTCCGCCAAAGGCTGCGCGTCCGCCGGTGCGCAATGTTGTGGGTCATCCTGAAAAACCAGCAACCGAAGCAGAGGCGGCTGAAGCAAAACCGGCATCACCGCCACCAGTGGCGGCAACTCCCGCACCTGCAGCATCGCGCCCCTTACCTGCCTCTGCAGTCGCTGCAAACACTCCCGGGACTCCATTCCAAAAGACAAGGTAACAAGGCAGGAAATCTTATAACACGAAGTGTTTCCGGAACTTAAGCCTGACCGGAGCTGTGTTTGTTATAGACGGTTGAAGTTAGTGGCATAGTGAGCGGTGTTTTCGAGGATTCCCTCAAGAACGACGGATTTCGAAGCTCCATAACTGGCCCCCTCCAAAGGACGGTGAGACTGGCTGCAGTCATGGAGGCTGGCAAGAAGGAGCGAAAAGAATAGACCCCTGTTGCCGGCCCCTCTTTGTTCAGGGGGAATTTGGAAAGTCAAGCAGCAAGTGAGATCTTATGCACAGGTGGGGGCGCTCTCCACGAGGTGCGGCCCAGGTTCCTGCACGGCTCAAGCTCTGTTGCGGTTGTCGAATCCTGGGAAGTTGCGGTCGCTTGCGCGCCCCTTGTTCTTGCGGAGTACAAGCCGAAAAATCTCGTCGTCTGCTCCCACATATCAGGTATGTGCCGGGAGAGTTCGGCAAGGAATTCCAGGGGTGAGAAATCCCGGGTCGATACAGCTTTGCCGTCCCTGTACGAAGTGTAGAGAATCCAAGGGTTCCTCGGCGGAGCTCTCATCAATCATCATCCGCTCGTTCGACACGGGGCATCGCTTAAGACAGCGTGCGACGAACAATAGTCGTTCCTTATCATCAGGAGCGATTGCATCTGAAGCAAATACACCGAAGCCGGAGTTCTTCCATGCCTTCATCGAGACGACGGTGTCTTCATTTAGCAAGTCTTCTTCCAGAAGTGCTGCGAACACCTTGTCTCGAAAAAGCACGCAGATGCGGGCTGTATCAATTCCATGCGGAAGTTCACGAAAGACGCCGGCATCGTCCAAAGAACCGGAAAGCGCCATCGTGTGCAGGTGCGGATGAAAGGAAACAAGATCACCGGCAGTATGAAGGGCTGCAACCATGCCCGCGCGGCGGCTTCCCTCTCCTGCCGATTCTTTCACGTCCTCACTCCATGCTTCCCACGCGGCTGTGTAAAGATGTGTGAGAAGCGATCTATCGAACTTGAAACAGCAGCGAAGTCTTTTGGGAATTGTGAAAACCACATGCCGCTGCGGATACGGGATAAGAATGTTCTCGACGAGATTCTCTGCAAACACCAAAGCTCTCTTTGCATCGCACGACGGGCAAAGGCAGCGGCGTTTGCAGGAATAAGCAACAAAAATTGAGTGCCGGCACCTGTGACACACCACTCGAGGCGCACCGTGAGCTGCGATGCCGCAGTTCAGACGGAATAAAGGGGACGGTTCCTATTTTCTTCGAAAACAGGAACCGTCCCCTTTAAAAATCCCTTTAAAAATCTTCGGGCTTGAACCTTTCGAGAAACCACTTAAGGTGAGGGTACCGCCGGAATCCATTTTCTGCCCCTTCATCGACGACACACTTCCAGACTGACCGAGACTGCGGCCAAAGGTCTTCCTGCGCCCTCATCCCGAAAAATCACATCTCGCCCCCGGCAGGGACCGATATGGCCGGCGTAAAAACGTGCAGCTTCAGGCTCCCGCGCCACCGCCTGCCCGACCAAAAAATCCGCAAAGCAAGCCGGAAACACGCCTCAAAAGCTTCAAAAAACTTGAACCTTAAGCTTCGTTTTTCCTGCCGATCGAAGCGAGCGGCGATTGTGGGTAACTCGATACTCAACAAAACCGGGGGAAGATCATTTCCCTGTACCAAAGGGCGCAAACTTCAGCGTGAGGGC
>CAYQVO010000044.1:0-10477 GCA_964421085.1 uncultured Bdellovibrionales bacterium
GCGTTCCGCCGCCTTCCTCCCCCTTTTTACCCACTGTGGGAGTTGCCTGTCCGAAGATTGGGCTTACGGCCGCCCTTTTGACTCCGTGCACCATGACTCCAGGGGGCCCCTGCCCTTGAGTATCTGCACCCCACGTTTTCAACGTACCCTCACCCCGAACCGGTTCCTCTTCGACTTTGACTGCCGTCTTCGTCTGAGGCGATGTCCATTCGCCGGTCCTTCTCTTTGCGGGCGGAGGACAGTTGAAGAGGATCGTGTATCGATCAGAACGTACCCAATCGTTATCTTCCAGCCTTGTCGATCGCTCAAGCGGCTGCTCGTTGAGGATAACCTCACGGGAATCGTCAACCTGAAATACGTACAGGCCATCCTTTCTGCGCTCAAATACAATTGTGGGCTCTTCCTGTGTTTTCCCCTCCGACTCATCGGGAAACTGCAGATCGCCGACCTTTCCGCCCACGATCAGGGCTTTCCCGGATTTTGGGACAGGGAATTCGTCCCTGAGTTCGTCATCCAGAAACACAAGGAGAGACCATATGCCCTGGGACATTGGATCCGAATCTCTGGGTTCCGGAGAAACCGAGGCAAGCCCTAATATCCTGTCGGCAAGCTGAAGGTGATCTCCCGCCCGGACGATTTTCATGACCTTTGGAGTGATTTTGATGTCGTTTATCCACGAACCATTGGTGCTGCCAAGGTCGGCGTAGAGCCAGTGACTTCGGAAAGGCACAAACATGCCGTGCCGGCGGGAGACCGCTGCGCTGTCGAGGCGGAACCCTGCTTCGGGATCACGCCCTATCGGCACAGCGGCTGCACGAAGAATGCCGACTTCCTGCGGTGTATCTTTGGTTACATCCTCGACGCGAAGGGCTCTGGCCATTTATACTCAGAAATCTCTTTACGAAGCGCGTTACCAGCCTGCCCTTAAATTCCTCCTCGACGGGCGCAACACTTCATTATCCATTAAAAAACACAATGGATAAATCATACAGGCAATGCCTGCCCGCAGCAACCTGGCCGGGAACAGCCGGGCTGTCCCCGAAATATCATGATTAGCGGGCTAATCCTCGCACACGCTGATCACCTTCGGAATCCTGCGTATAAGCGTGATATTCTGAAGGTAAAGCCTCCGGTTCTGAGTCTTTAACGACGCTGTGTTCTTTTTCCTTGCTGTGACCCGCTGAATGCATTCAGCCGCGGAACCCGTGCATTTTCCGGGTCCCTGCTTGATCTGACGCGTAAGAATTTTCAGGGAAAGCTGCCAGAGCTTTTTTGAGGTCTTCGAATATTTGTTTACTATGCTTATATGACTTGTCACTTTGGTACAGAAAGGCGTCTCTTCACATTCCTTGACCTGTACCGGAAGCCCGTTAACAAGCTCACGAAGCAGGGTATAAAGTTTTTTAGCTTTTGCCTTTGACGATTTCGCAAATTTCGGATCAGAATCGACAACCCTCAGGATATAGAAGAGGGCGTTTTTACGCTGCTCGGTCGACTTTGCGGCAAGTTTTTTCAACAGATCGGTAAGATCCTCGACCGTACACTTGACGCATGATGTCCCGTCGCCTTCGCAGACGCCGCATCTGTCGTAAGCTGCCACTCCATATGGAGTTCCTTTACAGTCCGCGCAGCTTGTGCCGTCGCCGGCGCAGATGCCGCAGACGTCGTACTTCGCTGTTCCATTCGGGATCCCGAAGCAGTCAGTGCACGAGCTGTTGTCGCCGCCGCAGATGCCGCAGAGATCCTTGCTCTTGTTGTTTCCATCGCAGATACCGCAGTCGTCGAGCGCGCGGTTGTTTCCGAAACAGTCGCCGCAGTCGTCCATGGAAGTTTTATAGCCCTGATCATCCGGGCAGAGGTTGCATTCATCCTTGTCCTGGTTGTTACCGAAGCACTTGCCGCAATCATCTCTCGAAGTATTGTAGCCCGTTTCACCGACGCAGATTCCGCAGTCGTCGATGACTTTCATGTTGTTGTCGGGAAGGTACAGTTCACACTTGCCATCCGTTCTAATCTGCCCGATCTCAAGATCCGCCGAGGGCGAGTCATCACCCAGGATTTTCATGGAAATCGCGCCGATATTTGTGAGATCGGCCGCACCCGCATCCCCTGGAACATTGAATTCTGAGAATGGAATCACCTTCTCGCGATCCCACATGTCCTCAGAAAATGTGAAGCTGTGCGTCGATGACTTTCTTCCCAGCACCGGGTCACTTGCGTCATAAAGCGTAATCTTAATGGTTAATGACTTATCGAAAGCAAAATCGAAGAAAATTTCATCGAGAATGATTTTGGTTGCACCGTCCTGGGTAAGATCGAGTTTTCCAAGTCCCGCGAAGGGATTTATCGCAGCGCCCTTGTTCCAGAACACTTCCGAATTTCCCATTGCCCGGGAATCCTGATTGCGTCTAAGGTTTCCTCCATAAGTTTCCAGTGAAAGCCGGGCAGTCGTATCGCCGGCCAGTGCCGTCTTTGTGGAACTAAGTGTCCTTTTTCCCCCAATGGCGGAATTCGACTCGATTGGTGTAGAAACAGTGGGTCCTACGACAGTGGCAACAGCCTCTCCATCACCAAGGAAATCATCAATGATAAGACCTCTCGCACTCGGCACGAACAAACCAGACGCACACAAAACAGCAGCAATGCAGATTACCAGCCGCGATCTCATTTTCATCTCCGACAGTTTCAAAAGTTGGGTTGTTGAGACACTCTCGAAAGCCGCAAACCAATTCAGGAAAGGACCCTTTTCAGGCATGGGAAAATCTGACGGGAAATCCTTTTAAAACCTCGTTGGGCTCCTGGTGCCTATGTTAATGAGTACAGGCAATAAGCCATTGTCACAAGATACAAAGTTTCCCTTCGAGCACCGCCCTTCTCATAACCGGTTGAATTCCCGTTTGATTTGATCTAATCTTAAACGCGAAGTCTTCGGGGAAAGGTGAAATTCCTTATCGGCGGTTAAAGCCCGCGAGCCGGATGGTACTGGAGGGCCACGCTTGTCGCGGCCGGGCAGCTATACGGCATGATCCGGTGTGATTCCGGGGCCGACGGTTAAAGTCCGGATGGGAGAAGACAAGGATCCACCGCCCTGTATAGAGCAGGATTCACGTTCCCTTCTCTCCCTGTTCCTTCCTTGAGCCTTCAGAAACTGCCGCGCACAGGAGGAGGTTCATACCGTGCATACGATTGACGAAGCCATAAAAGAAATTGAATCAGGGAAACCTGTATTAGTGTTCGACCATGAAACCCGGGAAAACGAGGGGGATGTCGTCTGCGCCGGAGAGCATGTTACTCCGGAGATAATTGCGTTCATGGCGCGTGAAGCCCGCGGCCTCATATGTCTCTCTCTTACCACCGGGGACGCCGACCGCCTTGGTCTTTCCCCGATGGTGTCTTTCAACAACTCCGTGCACGGAACCAACTTCACTGTCTCAATCGATGCCGCAAAAGGGACCTCCACAGGGATTTCGGCCGCCGACCGCGCCCTCACGATAAATCTCGCATCGTCGCCTCATTCCCATTCGCATGACTTTGTGCGTCCGGGACACATATTCCCTCTGCGCGCCGCGCCTGGTGGGGTGTGCGAACGCGCCGGACACACGGAGGCTGCCGTGGATCTGGTCCGAATGGCGGGACTCAGGCCTGCAGCCGCGATCTGTGAGATCATGAACGCAGATGGGTCGATGGCCCGGCTGAAAGATCTCCACCGTTTTGCGTCCGTCCATGACATGGCGATCATCAGCGTCGCCCAGATCCGTCAGCGCAGGCTCTGCTCGGAGATTCTTGTAAATGAAGTGGCAAGCTCTACTATCCCGACCGGCGGAGGTCCGGTTCGAGTCGCATCTTTCCGGATGAATTATCAGAAAGACGAAGGAATAGCGGTCATTGTCGGGAAGCCGGATAAGTCTGCGGCGCAGTCGCTGGTGCGAATTCACTCGGAATGCCTTACCGGCGAGTCGTTTGGCAGCCTGAAGTGCGACTGCGGCTACCAGCTCGAAAAAAGCCTCGAAATGATACAGGAGGAAGGGGCCGGTGTCGTTGTTTATCTCCGCCAGGAAGGCCGGGGCATCGGGATTCACAATAAGCTTAAAGCTTATGCTCTGCAGGAAAAAGGTCTCGACACGGTCGATGCCAATCTCGCGCTCGGACTCCCTGTGGACGACAGGGATTATGCCCTCGCTGCGCAGATATTCCGCGCAATAGGACTTCCGGCGGTTCGTCTGATAACGAATAATCCAATGAAAGTGCGCGGCCTCGAGAAGTACGGCGTAAAGGTCTCCGAAGTGGTGCCAATCACCCCTCCTCTGCTCGATGAAAACCGCAAATATCTCGAAACCAAGGCCGCAAAGCTCGGCCATCTTTTAAATGACTGCTTCAGGTGAAGGATATGAACATGAAAAGGAACGTGGACATTCTTCTATTCATAGTTTTCTGCGCGCTGTCGGGAACAGGAATCGGCATGGAATACCTCGGGAAATCCGGCGGCGGGATCCACCTGATCCTGGGCATTGCAATGATTATCCTGGTTGTGATCCACCTGGTGCTGAACAGGAAATGGTTTGTGGAAGTATTATGCAAAGGAAGTTCCCGCGCGGCCATCGCCGTATGTATTCTGGGGTTCCTGCTTGCGGTTATTTCAACGATCGCTCTCCCCGACAAAGGTCAGAGGCACAGGCACAGGCAGGAAGGCCCTCCGCCCCCTGCCGCCGCGGCGGGGATGCTTCCGCGATAATCTTTCCGATTACCTCCTTCTTCCGGGCGCGGCAATCATCGATATCCCCGCTTCTCTCGAGCACGAGTTCGAAATGACAGGAAAAAGAATCGATATCGACTCTTTTTCCGTCACTCCAGGATTTACAAGTTTCAGTTTCTCCCCGCTGAAATCAATGGAAAAGGATCCTGCCATCTTTGGCCCGGCGTCATCACACTCCTTCTCCACTTCCATCAGGACTTCGTTCGGGGAAAAAGTTCTGATGTGACGCCTGTAAATGCACGGAGCACTTTTTTCAAGCGCACAGGGGCATGAAGTGGTTTCGAGACAGAAAGATTCGGTAATTGAAAGATCAGAACCGAGCCTGTAAACAAAGGTCTGCCCCGCAGACCAGTTGCCCTGAGATGCTGCCCGCTTGATGAGAAGATAAATCGCCGAGTCCTGCTGCGATTCCATAAACGAGACATACGGACGCTCAATCAGGAGAACCTGCCTGTTGGCTGCTTTAAGTCCGGCGCCGAGAAATTCCTCGTCAATCTCGAGTGGAGTTTCCGAAACGTTTCCGGTCTTCGGATTGAACAAAACACCCGTCACACGCCCGCCTTTCCACGCCAGAAAGAGCTGAAGCTCGCGAGGGGCGTTCACTGCAAATACGGCATCTGAGGCGCCTGTTTTTGCCGCAACAACCGCAGGGACAGCGACCTTTTCCCCTTCCGTCTCGCCTGCCGCGGCAAGATCATTGTCTGGGCGCTGGATGGCGGTGTTACCGGCACAGGCGGAAGATGCCGCCCAAATCGTCAACAGGACTGCAGTCAGGAATCGGCGCATGTTCAGTGGTTCTCCCTGTTATTCTCCGAGCTGTTCCGCCTGGCGGCGAAGTGCCTCATCGTGAGATGAAACCGATTTGGATACTTTCTTCGCCTGATCGACGCTTTTCCCGAAAAATGTTTTCGGCTCCCGGTTCGGCTCAGGCTGCTGCTCCTGCCTTTTGCAGCCGATGATCAGGAAGGCGCAAAGGATGATGCATGCGAGAAGTCTGGCCATATGTTTCCTCCGGGTGTTCATCTGGAGCGGAACCGCGCTACCGGATCATAAAGCTTCGGGCGACTTTGTAATAGTCCGAATTCAGGTCGACAACCCTGGACATGATAGAACCATCAGGACGGGCGAGGTCCTTGAGCGGGACATACCCAAGTTTGTCGAAATCCCGCACAACCATCGCTCCTGTCCCGCCCTCGCACAGATGCTCTACGGCGCCGTATCCGAGGAATGTCGTGTATTCAACATCAAACGACATGGGATCGGCGCAGCGGAGCTCGTATCCGATATTCTTGCCGGTAATCTGCATGCTCAGATCCTCTTCGACGCACATTCTGCGGAGATGAGGCAGGATAACATCGCCAAGTTCGATCTCCGAGTACTTGATGCGCCCCAGTTCATCATAGGGGCATTCGGCAAGTATCGGATCGCCTTCCGGATCCAGCATGTCGAGAATACCTTCCGCCAGAATCGCCACTCCGTGGTGTTTGCCGGCGAGTGATCGCTTCTTCATGCTTTCAAAAACGACAGCGGCGACATCCGCCGGTTTCGTCCTTTGCCCTGCAAATTCTTCAGGGATCAGAGTCATAGTGCAGCCCGCGGCTATTCCCTGGCCAAGTGCCAGAAATCCCGCTTTTCGGCCCATGCTTGTCACCAGAAACCATCGCGCCGTAGTTTTGGCGTCGACACGAAGCGTTTTAAGAATCGATGTTCCAACCGCGCGCGCCGTCTCGAATCCGAAACTTGGATGATCATTGGGAAGAATAAGGTCGTTATCGATTGTTTTTGGAACATGGACGACGTGAACGCCGGGGCACTGCAGGCTGACCTGATATGTCAGAAACGCGGAACCCTCTCCTCCAATCACTATCAGCTTGTTTATGTCGTGGACTTTGAGTGTCCTCTGGAAAGCGTCTTTGGTCTCAGGCTGATGAAAAGGGTTAAACCTCGATGTCCCGAGTATTGAGCCCCCCTTTGTGTCGATATCCACCACACTCTCAGGGGTAAGAAAGGTCCATGAGTTCTGCTCGAGGGAAGATGCTCCCCGAAAGCCATTGAGAAATCCCACTGTTGCGACCCCGCGGTTGTATGCCTCCAGCACCGCCGACCAGATTACGGTGTTAATTCCCGGAGCCGGGCCTCCGCTCACTATAATTCCCAGTTTGCCTGTTTTCATTACTGCCTCTGTTTTTTCCAGCCCGGAGTTTCGCATTTCCAAAGGTGGAGATCCAGTGAAGGCCGATATCGGCAGGTAAAGCCCCGCAGGGAACATCACAAAAAAAGGGCGGCCTTATTTCAAAGCCGCCCTGTGTCCGCATATCTCACGTATCCTAGAAGTTATATGAATACCCGAGCATCATGCTGACTGCATTGTAATCCGCATCCGTTCTCTCTCCTGTCCCGAGGAGAAGCGTCTGTTCGCTCGCGGTGGCGAAGTTCGCAAGCTGGGCATACTTGTCCGTGCTGCCCCAGCTGTATGTAACGCCAAGTCCGAACGAAGACCTTTCTCTCTTGTAAATCGCTCCGATTGTCGCATGGTAAATATCCCATGTGCTGATGCCCGGCTGAAATCCGCCAAAATCAGAAGGTCCTTCCTCGTATGCCGAGAAGTCGGTGCGGAAGCTCAAGTACCCGGTGACCTTGTCCGTAAGCACCTGCTCAATCGCGGCGCCGACGTTGAAGACCGAATCGCTCTCATATCCGACATTCAGGAAGGCATCACTTGTCATACCGGGATACACCCCTGACGGACGCACAAAATCCCTCGGGTCGGCGTTCATGACAGAGTAGTGATCTTTCTTGAGAAACCACTCGACTGAAACCCCCAGGTTCGTCGTGTTCGTAGCGGCATATTCAACGCCGGCTGCGAACGACATGGGGCTTCGCCATTCAGCGTCGAGATCATCCTGACGGTCGCTGGCGACAAGACTGTCCGGATAACCATCGTCATCGAGATCGCCATTCATGATCGTGAGGTCGCGATAGCTCGTCCCGTTTCCACCCAGGCTCACACTGGGCGTAGTGTATGCAAAACCGATCTTCCAGTCGCCAAAGTCTCCGGCAACGCCAAGTTTCCACAGAAGTCTGAAGTTGTAGAAATCGATCGTATTTGCAGTATCAGTCGCAGCCACAAACAGATTCTGGCGGTTAACCGCGCGCGCCGAAGCATTTGCGTCTATCTCCTGATCCCGCAGCGCAAGGAAGTTTGTCACGCCTACTGCCCACGTATCATCGATCTTGTAACCATAGGTCAGGCCGCCCCAGTATTCCTGAAGGTCGTTATTGGCCAGAACCTGCCCGATAAAATCTTCGTCGCCTGGAAACCATTCACTCTGAATGACATCGGTAATTTCATCCTTCCGAAGCGACCCTTTAAATGAAGTCGAGTTTTTCGTGAGGACGGACCACCCGAGATAGTGATTCGGATGCTCATCAAACGTCACAGTTCCGCCAATGAGAAGGGGAGCGATGACAATCTGATCCGAATCGAGATCTTCTCCCGTTCCCGCCGCGTTTTCGATGGAGGTCATCTCAATCTTGTATGCATTTGCGTTTACGGTGACCCTGTATCGGTAATGAAAGGAACAGCGCCTGGATTGTAGAACCCCGCGCTTGGATCCCTCACGCCGCCGACAACAGCGCCGCTCATGAGGTTCGACCGGGTTCCGAACTGGTTCGTCCAGTAATTATTATCCTGTGCCGATGCCGACTGCGTTCCGGCCATCGCCAAAAAGAGAAAAAGTAATCCACCTTTCCAAAGTGTATTCATCCAGCCCTCCTCCCAAATAAGGCCCAAGTTTGAAATGACTCAAACAGAAAAAAGGGCCTGTTTCAAGCCCCTTTAAGGAAAAATACCGCGTTTTAATTTCGCCCCTGCGCCTGCCCGCTCCAGCTTGGGAACCGGACGGATGAAGGGGTTTCAAGAATCTGCACGGTCGTTTTGTCCCCGAGCCGGACGACAAAAAGCCTGAAGTGCTCTTTATCAGCGCCGTTATTGGTGAAGACAACGAATGCGTCATCCGGAGACCACTCAGCGTCGTAGTCACGTCCGGAAAGAGATGTCAGCTTCGAGTCCTTTCCGGTGCCGAGATCTCTTACGAAGATATCCACATTTTCAAATGAGCCCGATGAATAGGCCATTTTTTTTCCCGCGCGATCATAACGAGGCCTGCAGAAAGTCGTGATACCCTGGAGCGGACAGTTCTCTTTTCCCCTGTCGATATCAAAAACACAGACATCCCACCCCGGCCAGAACCTGTCGGTCGAAAAGGCTATCCTCTTTCCATCAGGCGCCCACTGGGGAGTCGTGTTGCGGCCCTTGAATTTCGTGAGCTGCACAAGCTTTCCAGGCTCCTGCGGAAAGCCGAGAAACAGATTGGAAATTTTCGGCTGACCTTTTTTTTCCCTGTAAAAGACAATCGATTTTCCATCGGGAGACCATGCAGGATTATCGCTGTTAACGTCATTCGGGGCGATCTCACGATATTCGCTGCCGTCTGTTTTTGCGATTCCAATGGCCCTGCTTCCCTCGTCACCTCTGCTGAAAGCAATCCATTCGCCGTCAGGTGAAAATGAAGGATACGATTTGTCCGCCCCTTGAGGTCCAGCCGCCGTCACAGTCCCCTTCGAGAAGTCGGCGATATAAACATTTGTCCTCCCCTTGTGAGCGGCGGAAAAGGCGAGCCTGCCCTTGAGATTGAACGGATTACGCAGCGAGAAGGACGGTTCTTCTGCGGACGCAGAAGACACGACCACGCTCAAAACCAGAATCGCGAGCGCAGAGCGTTTTGCCGCTCTCTTCGATATCACAGGGACGATCACCGCGAGGCAGAGTATTCCGACGGAATATCCGGCAATCTGCGAAAGAAGGTGCACTGCAAAGGCTATCGTAGCCACAGGAAGTCCGGCGCACGGCGCGCCGCACGCTGTGCGGAACAGCACGGACCATACACCCTCGTACACGCCGAAACCCATCAGGCCGCTTACAGGAAGACTTGCCGATGCTTCCGACAAGATGAACATCCCGAGCGCCTTGATTGGGCTGAGCGAAGCAGGTCCTGTTTCCCATCCCCACAGGACGGAAAGAGCAAGCAGATAGAGTCCACCGTACTTTGCGATGCGAAGCAGAACAGTGATCAGAAGCAGAACGGGAAGAGATGATGAGAGATTCACTTTCTGAACGTCCAACCCCACAGACCGGATAAATTCCGCAATCCTTTGAAGCCTGCGTGCGATTCGGGCTGCAAAAAAAATAATCTCGGGCAGGTAGCGCAGCAGAAGCAGCCCCGCGAGAAACGCAAGTGCAAAGACAGACAGCATCCGCAACGACGGCGCACCCCCGGTCATGGCGCCCTCCACAAGAACGAAGAATGCGGCGACAAATATCAGAGCGAGAAGATCGAGCACAATTCCGAGACCGAAAGTCGCAACACCCGCCGCAACGCTGACCCCTATGCGGTTCATGAAATAAATATAGGTCCCTTCTCCGAGCCTTGCCGGAAGAAAATCCACGAAAGCGTTTCGAACGCCGGTAACAAGCACAATCTTCCAGAAACCCGGAGTCTCATCCTGAAGGTGCTTCAGAAGAAGCCCGTAGCGGAGCGCGCGAAGCAGCAGTCCTGCAAGGCTGCAGAGAAGGAAGAAGAAGAAATACCTCCCGTTTATTCCCGAGACTAAACGGGCCATGTCCCCAAACGACGACTCTGAGAACACAGCTATCAGCAGTGC
>CAYQVO010000044.1:10490-19595 GCA_964421085.1 uncultured Bdellovibrionales bacterium
ATATATGAATTACTATTCTTGCCTTCATAGCTGCTATCCGGCTGCTTTCTTTCAGGCATTACTATCCACGGCAATGACTTGAGTGTAAAGGCGGCCCCGGGGCCGATGCAGTCAAAATTCCCCCGAACCCCGCCGCATCCTCCCTGAATCTAAAACCAATAGCCCTGGGAGGCTTTCATTTATGCTGGAAGCGTCATCGCCACAAATAGAACCGGCTGCGGTACCTGCACAGGAATCGCCGGAGAAGAGACTTTTGAAGTGCCGGCACTGCGGCAAAGAGTATCTTTTCGACACAAACCGTCTAAACGGCAGGAAAAAAGCAAAGTTCAAGTGCAGCAGGTGCGACACTGTGTTTGAACAGTCTTTCCAGGCGGAAGAGCGCGCGCGGGATGAAGAGAAGCCTGAAACGCCCCGGAGATTTCCGCGCTCAATCATCACACCCGTCGCGATCCTGGCTGCGGCATGCATTCTGATTTTCATAAGTCTCAATGCTGTTCTGAAGGCCGGAACAAAAAATCTCTCCGTCATCAACCCGGCCGTTGCTCAGTCAGTTTCAAAAGACGGAACTCTCTACTCTTTCAGCGGGACAGTACACAACTCCCTGAGTTCCGCTGTAAATGAAGTGAATGTCGAAGTGCAGCTCTTTTCAGCCGATTCCCGGCTGCTTTCCACGCACCGTGTAAGATTGACGCCGGAACTTGCCATGTCGGGCGATTCACATATTCAGGCTCCTGCCTCCGCCCTTAAGAGAACGGCAGAGCAGATGACATTTGCACCCGGTGAAGAATTCAGCTTTTCATTGCCTGTTCTTATCAGCTCCTCTTTAATGCCTGCATCGTTTACCATTCGGGCCTTTACTCTCTGAGCAGTCAGGATAAGATCTGCGTGAAAGGAGAAAAAAGTGCGCCAAAGCACGGAAGCAGAACGCGAAAAAAAGTCGATTGCCCTGACATCTGTCATCGCGGCGGTCTTCCTCACTTCTGCCAAGCTTGTTGTCGGCATGCTTACCGGAAGCCTCGGCATTCTCTCCGAAGCAGCCCATTCAGGACTTGACCTTCTCGCAGCAGTGGTCACTTTCTTCGCCGTGAAAGCATCGGGAAAACCGGCGGACGAGGAACACCACTACGGGCACGAAAAGATGGAAAACCTCTCCGCGCTGATTGAGACCCAGCTTCTGTTGATCACCTGCATCTGGATCATTTACGAAGCAGTTCGCCGTCTCTATTCCGCCGATGTCCACGTAGAAGCGACCCCCTGGGCGTTCGGGGTGGTGATAGTCTCCATAATCGTCGACATCTCGCGCTCGCGGGCCCTTATGAGGGTGGCGAAGAAATATAACAGTCAGGCCCTTGAAGCCGATGCTCTTCATTTCAGCACGGACGTCTACAGTTCACTCGTAGTGCTTGCGGGACTTGCTCTGGTGTATACCGGAGAACACACCGGACACACGCACATTCTTATGAAGGCCGACCCTCTGGCGGCCCTGGGCGTGGCGGTGATCGTCATATGGGTAAGTCTCCGGCTCGGCCGGAGAAGCGTAAACGCTCTGCTCGATTCCGCTCCCGAAGGGCTTTCGGGGCTTATCGAAAACCAGGTGCAGCGGATAGAAGGCGTGCAGGACTGCCGTAATCTCCGCGTACGGCAGAGCGGAAGCCGCACATTCGTCGATCTCACAGTAGATGTCGACAAGAGTCTCAGCGTTCAGGCCGGCAACCTCATCGCGCGCGTTGTGGAACGCGAAATCCGGGTGATTCTGCCGGCTGCTGATGTGATGGTGAGAACGGATCCCTCCGATCCTCTCCAGCAGACTCTCAGCCGGATAAGAGCAAATGCGGAAGTCGCCGGACATAAGGTTCACAATATTTTCGTTTACCAGCAGAATCATTCCGTATTTGCCGAGCTTCATCTTGAAGTCCCGGAGAAGGAAGCTCTTCTCAAGGCACACGAGGCTTCGATGCGGCTTGAAGAGCTGCTGTTAAAGAACATCCCGGCGCTGAAGAAAGTGGACATTCATATCGAACCCCGCCGTGAGCATTTTGTGGAGCTTCACGATGTGACCGCCGCGTCAGCAGGGACTGAGGACCTGGTAAGGGAAGCGCTCCTGTCGATTCCAGGAATTTCAGCGTGTCATGAAATTGTGGTAAGGGAGAGTTCGGATGGTCTTTATCTTGCCATGCATGTCATCTTCCCCGACGAGATGCCCCTCGAAGCCGTCCACAGAAAGCTGAGCGAAGCAGAAGCGAAACTGTTCAGGGCTGTTCCGGGCTTGAAGAGGGTTTTGATGCACCCTGAGCCGAAGGCCTTTGCCGATCATTAACGAGAAAAGCACAAAAAAAGCGGGGCTTTCGCCCCGCTTTCTCACTTCTTATCGAAGCAATCCTATTCGCAGATGCTGAACGGGAAGCTCAATGTCACCCAGTGTGACCAGTCGCCTTCGCCGATTGCGCGGTATTCGGCAGCATAGTCAGCCAGGACGTATTTGCCCAGTGCAACACCGGCGCCGAATGCAACAGCATTGAACTTGGCATTGCCGGCAGAGTCCCCACGGTATTCATAGCCAGTGTTGGACATGTAACGATAACCGGCGCGAAGCTTCAGCCACTCAATGACCGGCTGCTCAACACCAACCCGGAATCCCCATGCATTGGCATCGAGATCGCCCTCTTTCTGCCAGTAGCCTGTGTAGTCAACTGAACCTGTCAGGACAGTATTCGTGAGCACAACCTGCGACACACCGCCTTCCATATTCCAGCTTCGGATTCTGTTGCTTTCCGGGGCGAAGTCAAAGTCCTGCAGAAGTTCGTTGGTGATCTTCTGTTTTCCCCAGCCGTAGAAGGTTCTGAGACCGAACATGGTGCGATCACTCAGCTTGTACTGGGCGCCGAGGTCCGCACGAATGCCGTCGTTCATCTTCTCTTTCCACAGCGTACTGTTGTCAAGATCGAGGAGCGGCATGGTGTATTTCTGTTTCGAATTCTGATACATCAAACCGGCGCCAACGCTCCAGGCAGCGTCAAGAGCCTTTGCATACGCAAGGTGCAGCCTCCACGCATCCATATCCGTATCAAGGAGACCATCTGCATCTCCCTTGTACCCTGACCAGCCCATTCCGATATTTCCATACTCAGGAAGGGCATCTTTGTAAGGGACAATCGGAAATGCGCCCAGCACATAACCGTCATTGATGGATCCGTCAACTTTCGAGTAATCGATGAGATCGTCACCGCTCAGTTCGTTCCAGGTCCAGCTTCCCGAAACCTCGGCATCCTTCATCCAGCCAAGACCGGCCGGGTTGCCCAGAATGCTGTAGCTGCTTACGTCTGTCACGGAAGATGAACCAGCCATCGCTCCAACACGGGCGCTGGTTGGAAGGTCAAAGAAACGTCTTTGATTAATCTGATAAGCGACATCCTGGGCACCGTCAGCGTAAGCTGACACAGCGAAAGACATCGCGAGTCCTGCGGCAAGCACAAAACCGTGCCGCCACGAGCAAGTTTTTTTCATGGCTCCACTCCCAAAAGTATAAAATACAGCCGAAGTTCGTTCGGCCCCTAAAAATCGTTCGGCCAACAGCAAAAGCTGCAAGGCCAACATTTTTGCTGAAATTACTGAAGTAAAATCAGCTATCCATCCTTCTGGACATACTTAAATGCCCTGCCCACTTATAAATCTGCTTGACAGATACGGCAACTCCTTAGTTTACTGAAACGCGATTTGGAACAAATAGCTATTGATTACAAGTACTTATCAGGAAAAAAATCGCAACTCTCCAGGGGTAAATAACCCCATCGGGCATCGAAAGGGCATACGCGCGAGTGAACAGGAAAGACAGAAGAAAGAGCTTTCATTCCCATCTCCAGCCTCCGCCGATAGCTGCCTCCCGGTGAAGCAGCTTCCACCCGACCCCCGCGAAGAGTGCGGGGAAAGATGGGGCGAACTTTACATTAATCGGTGCTACCGATACATTTTTCCCGTTCCTTCCGCAGCAGTTGAATGGAGAAATTTTTATGAACGATTCGAACATATTTACCCTGGTGCTCGTGCGCCACGGGCAGAGCACCTGGAATCTTGAAAACAGATTCACCGGCTGGACAGATGTCGGCCTTACACCTCTTGGAGAACAGGAAGCTCTTAACGGTGGACTCATTCTTAAGGACAAGGGTTACACATTCGATGTCGCATACACATCGGTTCTCAGGCGGGCAATAAAGACGTTGTGGATCGTCCAGGAAGCGATGGGTCTCGAGTGGATTCCGGTGATGCGCGGCTGGCAGTTGAACGAGCGGCATTATGGCGCGCTGCAGGGATTGAACAAAGCTGAAATGGCGGCGAAATACGGCGAAGGCCAGGTGAAAATCTGGCGAAGAAGTTACGACACCCCGCCGCCGCCGCTGGACAACAACGACGAGCGGCACCCGAGGTTCGATCCAAGGTATGCGTCGCTTTCGGCTGAACAACTGCCGGCGCATGAATCTCTCAAGGATACTGTCGCACGCATGCTTCCGTACTGGCATGACACTCTCGCTCCGGTTGTGAAATCGGGAAAGCGCGTTCTCATAGCCGCGCACGGAAACAGTCTTCGCGCTCTCGTGAAATATCTCGACAATATTTCCGACTCTGAGATCACGGAACTGAACATCCCGACTGGAATTCCGCTTGTCTATCATTTAGATAAAGACACCATGAAGCCGGTCAAGTCATTCTATCTGGCCGATGAAGAGGCTCTGAAAGCGGCCCAGGCAGCGGTGGCAAATCAGGGCAAAGCGAAGTAGAAGATCCGCCGGTAACGGCGGATCTTCTATCCCGAGCCGATTTCTCAGAGAGCATGGGTTTGATGTCGGCGCGGCATCAGTCGTCACATTCATCCTCAGTTTCCGCAAATTCAGGCATCATATCAGCAGGCTCAGGAGCAAATCCGTATACGCTTTCCAGTACGGCATACAATGCAGTCACAAATGCGCGGAAACTTAATGAACGCACTTTCAAGCGTGACAGGAAGAAAGCATTGAGTGCTTTGAAGGAACTGGAAGGCGAGCTGGTGGTGGTGGATAGACTGCAGGTCAGCGCCTCCTTTCATATAACCGCCTGATTACAGCCCGGCTCGGGCTTCTTCGGTACCACCAGAAGGTGTCTATATTACCGGGGACGATCAACTTCCTCTGCAATTGACTTGCTTACCAGGCAGTTCGGAGGTAGACACTGAAAAGCGGGGGATGGAGAAGCAGTAATGGATTTTAGTGACAGGGGTGAGTCCAGAGGACCACAAGACGATAATGATCGGGCCTGGCAGGATAAACGTTCCATCATAAATCTTCTTTCCGGCATTCCCTTCGACGAAGTCATGCCCGGGGACGACAGAAGCCGGACTGCTCCTATGTTCGATTCGTACTGTTCCCGGGTACATGAAGCGGAACCGATTTCGGCGGCTGACCGGTATGCAGCACTTGAGAGACTTTCGTTCGGCGTTTCGATCGAGATTGACTCCAGAAACAGTCATTACATGCGTTTCCGCCCGGAAAGTTCGAGAGGCATAAGAAAGGACGATGGGAACCTCATTCTCCTCGTTGAACTGCTTCCGGAGCCGGGCGTTTCCCGCAGAGCAGAATCTCCATACGTTGCCGCTCTTCCTGCATATGTCCCTATGGTGACTTCGTATCCTTCCCGCGGCTCCCGGCAGAACGTCGAGGGTTTTTCTTCCCCGGCGGGCCTGGCTGTCGAGTTCAATCCGGCAACTGAACAGGTTGTCGATGTAAAATTGATTATGTCGCACGATGCATTTTCGGAAGCGATGGAACATCTGGACTCTGCAATCTCAGAAATAATGATATGGCGAATGAGAAGTCAGTTCGTCCATTCCTCGCTCCTCATGGAAAGGAGTTCTCTGATTGCCCGGATTCTGTCTGAGATAGAGAGGCGGGAAAATGACCGCGATGCTCTTCGCAGAGAAGGACTTTTGAGTGCAGTCGCAGCGCCTGCTTTCGTGCTTGGAATTGCAGACTTCAAAAAGGAGGATGTATTCAGAACAAGGTGGTGGATTGTGGTTTCGCGGGGCTCTGTGAGTGAAAGCGGATGTACGCATGATATTACCCATCTGAGCCACTCCCTCCAGGAAAATACCGTGACCTTCAGCCGCAACATGGACACGGGGGAAACCCGCGCGAGCGTGCAGCTGGAGAGTTCCGATCCATTCAGGCTTGATGCAGACAAGTTAAGGGCTGCGTCACATCTTTACCTGCTTCGCTATAGAAGAACGGTGAGTGCGCTCGGCGCTGAGCGGGCTCTGCGTTTTTTGAATCCTGACGATGATCGGATGGAGTGAGCTGTTGTGTCACAGGGTCCGGAAGCCGGGCGAGGAGATAGTTCATCCCGGGAGGCGCGCGATACCTTTTCTGCTGAGAAATTTCTTTGTCCCATGGAAGAATAGAATATCGACATACGCTTTGAATAAACTTCTTCACCAATGCAGTTCAGATGAAAGATCCCGGATTCTTTCGCGGACAGCACTTCCTTGACTAGTGATGGAAACACCTTAAGATATCAGGGAAATCAGCGCATTCAGGGGAATTAACAGATGGATCTGCACGGACTTCAAAGAGGTGGCGAAGGTTCCGCTTCGCTGAACACAGGCACAGCTACGGCTGAAATCACTCATGCTGACAGGGTAAGGGCCCATTTCCGCAATAAATTCCGGCCTTTTTCTGGACTACGCAGGCCGGGAAAGGTTACTGCGCAAGAGATGGCAGAGAAACGCCGGAGCATAGAAGCCGCATTCGTGGAGACGTATCTGGAGCATGATCCGGGGGCTTCAGAAGCGGACGCGAGACAATTTCTGGTTGAGAACGGGATCATCGGCGCCAGAGATCCGAGTGTAATAAGAAGAGAGGAATTTGTCCGAGGCGTCCGCCTCAGGATGAGGAGCGCCCTGAAGAATGCGACGGGGTCGAGTGATGATGGCGCGTTTGCAAGGGCGCGCGCTGTTGCCGGAAACGCGTTTGCTCCGAAGCGACGGGATCCTGCCACCCAGCGGGAACTTAAAACCGCCGTCACGGAAGAGATCGCCAGTTTCCTTACGAACATGCTCAATACTCCGGGGGGTGGTGCAAAGCTTGTCGATGCTGCACTTAAACTTGGGAAATTTACCGCAACGGTGCCTCATCTTGGAGTTGATGATGACCGTCTGAAAAGCCCGGCTGTTTCGGAAGCAGTAGAAGCGAAGCTTGTTCAATGCGCCCGGAGAGGGTGCCGAGAATATCAGAACGCCGTGGAAGAACTGAGTATTTACGGGCTCACAGACCCCCAGGAAGCCGCAAGACCGAGGGAAAGTGTTCTCAAAGCGGCAAAAGAGGAAGCAGTCAAGCGGGTCGGCGCTGAAATACGCTCAAAGCATCTCTTATCATGGTGCAGAGAGTGGGAACAGGGAGGAGTGGTGGCCGAGAATGCCTGGCAGAGGCTGGCATTTGACAAAGCGACAGAGATGGTCGCTGCCGCAGCTTCCGTCTCCTCAAAGCACTTTGCAGGAGTGCTGAACGAGTGCGTAAGAGCAAAAATCGGAACGAGGCGGGATTTCATCGCGTCGCAGCAGGTAAAGGACGCCGCTCTCGAAACGATTGTGAACGCCCTTCCCCTCGAGATGAGCTATCGCACCGCGACGAAGCTCCGAGATGCGTGGATCAGGGCGGGCGTGCTGCAGAAAAGCGATCTCTACAAAGATCCGAGAATTACCACCTTCGCCGAGGAAGACCTGGCCGGGGCCGTCCCGGCGCACAGTGTCACGGGTGATTTCATGAAAAGAGTCGCCCGCTGGACGACTCTGACTGGCAAGGAGAAAAGGACAGCCCTTACTGCGTGCAAACTCGTTGTCGATGCTGTGAGCGCGCTCATCCAGGGGGCAGATGAAAGCGAGCGGCCGGACATTGCCGATGCATGGCGGGAAATGGGCGTGCCAGTCTGAACGGAAGATCAGACATCTTCCTCATCTTTCGCCTCGCCAAAGCTCAGCGCCTCGAATACTTCGACAACTGTGTCTTTTTCCCGCCACGCCTGCGAAGGAAGGCGCGCCTTGATGCAGAGTTCCGAGAGAAACTGCGCCTTGTCCGGGACATGATGCCAGACCTGCGGAAGATAGGTTGCCGCGTTGCGTCCCCGGCGGATTATCACGCCGTGGGTAAAAGGCACGAGCTTGTCGAGAAGATCACCGGGGTCTTTGTGTTCGAGCGGCTCTGATTTTGTAAGAACTGCAATCTTGATATGAATCCTCTCCGTCTCTCCCTGCCGAACCGGGCCAAATCGCGGATCGCGGGTCGCTGCGCTTTCAGTGCTTTCGATGACGCGCAGATAAAGCTTCCGGCCGGGCTCGATGCTCCCGATGCAACCCCTCAAAGCTTTCCCGATTCTCAGCGTCGTGAAGCAGTGATTTGCCACCAGCATGCCCGGGGTTATATCCCTCTGTGAAACTTCGGGCATTCTGACATTCCGCGCGCACGCGTCCAAAGTCCTTCGCGCCAGACTCAGGAGATAGTCGCGGTCGCTTTCGACCACCGTTTGTTCAAGATTCAGCAGAGCTGTGCTTTTACGGTCATGCACGATCCCGCTCCCTCGCCTCTCTATTTACTCTTGAGCAGGTCCCGGATTTCTCCAAGAAGGGCAATTTCCTTTGGCTCTTCAGCCGGCGGGGGAGCTTCCTCCTTTGTCCGGCGAATCGTGTTGATTGCCTTTACAAGGAAAAAGACTGCGGCTGCAATAATGAGAAAATCAATAACGGTCTGAAAAAAGATTCCATAATTGAGAGTGACTGCCGGGGAAGTCTGGGTGGCCTGTGCAAGGGTAATTTTCAAGTCGCGAAAGTCGACTCCGCCGAGAATGAGGCCGATAGGAGGCATCACAACGTCAGCGACGACAGAGGAGACTATTTTTCCAAAAGCGCCGCCGATTATGATACCGACAGCCATGTCGACAACATTCCCTTTGACTGCAAATTCTCTGAATTCTTTGATAAGTCCCACTTTGTTCTCCTTCTTCTTATCCTTTCTCAAAAATAAAATACTTCAGCTTGAATCCTGCTTTTTGAAAAAGAAACTGGTTATCATACTTATCCAGATATGAAAG
>CAYQVO010000044.1:19605-30250 GCA_964421085.1 uncultured Bdellovibrionales bacterium
TTTTGAAAAAGTCTTCTGCTTGCCTCGTTTGTCGACTTGACTTTGCCGACTGCCGAAGGAAATTGCCCGGCAATTTCCCGGAGCATGAATTCGCCCACCCCCTGTTTTTGAAAATCGGGGTGCGTGCAGATGCGGATGTCGTCGTTCACAACACCGACAAATCCTGCCGGCCGCCCGTCAACGAGACACACGCGGTAGCCGTCCGCGTACTTCGACATAAATGCTTCATGCTCCTCGCGGCTTATTGGCTTTGTGCTTATGAATCCTTCCGCGACTCCCGGGTCTGTTCTCAGTTCTCTGACGAAATTCCAGTAGTCCCTCCCGCACCTGACGAGTTCCTTACCTGCCGTCATCGATTTCTCCCACGACAAACGCCACATCCTCGATCATTTCCCCCTCCCTCAGGTGTCTTTTGAGGCGGACAAGGATGGCCTGTTTGTGGAAGCTTAGCTCTTGAGCCCAGACAGAATCAACAACACGTATGACAAGGCATTTTCCGCGGATACACTCCGGACGGCTTCGTCCGGCAATCTCCTCCCCTGCTATTTCAGGCCACTTGAGCACGAAGTTGTAACGGGCGACCCTCTCGTCGAGGCCGACCTGCTTCAAGGCACTGCTCAGGACGCTGTCCACAGCGGCAGGAGAGCCGCCCCGCTCTTTGACGGACGCTTCGTTACCATTCTTTGTTTTTCGTGTTCGTTTCCGTGCCAAAGCGGGTGCTTTATCTCTATCTCTTCCGCGAATCTTCGAAGAGGAAAATCATTTCATCAGGCCGGGCCATTCCCAGTTCATTGCGGGCAGCCTTCTCCAGCATCCGATCATTCAACTGAATGCCGTCGACTCTGGATCTCAGATCCTCGACGCGGGACCTCAGAACGTCGTTCTTTTCTCTTTGCCGGGCAATTGCGCCTCGAAGTTCGATCAGTTTGGAGTAACTTTCATCACCAAGTATCGTGAGAACGGCGGTGACAATTGCAACGATTACTACTATCAGAGGTGCGTACTGTTTCATCTCCGGTTCAATATAACCGTTGTTGATATTAGTTGCCAGTGGTTTTAAGATTCGGGCATTGTCCGCCTTCGCCTCCTGGCTTCGGCGGCACAAGTCCGATGTCGCCTGTGCTATGTCGGGACACGTCCTTTTATTATTAAAGAGAGAAAAGCAATGACCTGTTTCAAGAAAGATCCTTATATTGAGCACATAACAGCATACGAATGCCTTGATTCAAGAGGTTTCCCGACAGTTTCCGCGACTGTCATTCTCAACGACGGCACAAAGGGGACAGCAATGGTTCCGTCAGGCGCATCCACCGGCGAACATGAAGCTGTCGAGCTTCGTGACGGCGACCCGAAACGGTTCATGGGCAAAGGAACACTCCGGGCCGTGGCGAACATCAAAGACACCATACTTCCGGCCGTCAAAGGCATGAACGCTTTTGATCAGGGACGTCTCGACCGGAAGCTCATTCAGCTCGACGGAACTGAGAACAAAGGCAAGCTCGGCGCAAATGCCATTCTTGGCGTGAGTCTTGCGACAGCTCACGCATCGGCAAATTATCTCGGAATTCCTCTTTTCAAGTATCTGGGCGGTTCAAACGCGAACCGCCTGCCGGCCCCGATGATTAATGTCATCAACGGCGGAGCGCATGCAGCCAATGTTCTCGATTTCCAGGAGTTCATGCTGGTTCCTCACGTTTCGGGAACGTTCTTCGAGAACATCAGGGCCGCTGCCGAGGTCTTCCAGACTTTGAAGAAGAACCTGAAGAAGCAGGGTTATTCGGTGGGACTTGGTGATGAAGGAGGTTTTGCTCCCGATTTCAAGTCTCTCGAAGAGGCTCTCGACTGTCTCATCAGCGCAATTACCGACGCGGGCTATCAGCCTGGTCCGGAGTTCTCCATTGCGCTCGATGTTGCGGCAAGCGAGCTCTATGACAGAGAGAAAAAACTGTATGTCTTCAAGAAGAGCACGAAGGAGACGATGAAGTCTTCAGATCTGATTGCACTGTACGAGGGCTGGATCAAGAAATATCCGATCGTCAGCATCGAAGACGGGCTCGATGAGAACGACTGGGAAGGCTGGGCGCAGATTACCACTCAGATTGGCGGCAGTGTGCAGCTTGTCGGAGACGACCTGTTCGTCACGAATCCACGGCGGCTTGCGAGAGGAATCGAGGAGAACGTGGCGAATGCCATCCTGATCAAACTCAATCAAATAGGCACCCTCACAGAGACACTCGAAACAATCGCTCTGGCGCAGGACAACGGGTACCGGTGCGTAATTTCTCACAGATCGGGCGAGACTGAAGACACCACCATTGCCGACCTTGCGGTCGCGACCCGTGCCGGACAGATCAAGACCGGTTCAACAAGCAGAAGCGAGCGCATGGCGAAGTACAACCGCCTGCTCTGGATTGAAACAGACCTCGCAGGAGAAGCAACGTTCGCAAATCCGTTCGCATGACGGGGCCTCTGCCTCTTTCGATCATTGCGGGGATTGCCACGGCAGCCGCGTGGAGTTTCCCGGCAACTGTTTCAAGCGCGATCCTCGCATGGGTCGCAGCTTTTGCCCTCGTCGCGTCACTCGAACGCGGCGAGGGCAGATTACGGTACCCTTATCTCTCGGGTGTCATCGCTTTCGGTATCGCCACTGTATGGCTTTCATATACAATCTCTTTCTTTGGCGGCTTCGGAATCGTGCCGGCAGCTCTGCTGTTCGCTCTTTTCGTAGTCATAACGGCGCTCCAGTTCGCACTGTTCGGACTTTTTTACAGGCTTGCACCTCGCTTTTTTCAGAGAGCGGGCTTGAGGTGCGCATGCGCATGGGTGCTTGCTGAACTCGTTTTCCCGGGAATCTTTCCCTGGCAGATGGGACACACTCAGATTCAGTTTCTGCCGTTCGTTCAGATCTCCGATCTCGCAGGCTCGCAGCTTGTATCATTCATCATGTTCTGGCTGGCCGAGGCTTACGTCACGAAAGGTTCCACCGTGAGAAGACTTGCGCCCGTGTGCGCCTTCAGCGTCTCTCTTCTGTACGGTCTGATACGCATCAATCATTACGCTGCCGGGATCGATGCCCCCTCTCTGCCTGTTAATGTGATTCAGGCGAACATTTCGATTGAGGAAAAGCACAACATTGGAATGTTCCGGACAAATGTCGAACGGTACAGAGAACTCACAAGCCTTGTTTCTTCGCCTGACTCCCTTGTCGTATGGCCCGAAAGCGTCATCACAGAACCTGTGTACGCGCATATACCCGATGTACGCAGGAGTAAAACGCTTGGCGAGCTTCCTGACGGACGGCCTTATCTGGTCGGCGCAGTCACCTTCGAGACACAGGATCGGTACTTTAACACTGCGCTGGCGATTCAGCCTGACGGCCGGGTCACCGGGACTTATCATAAGCGCGTTTTGGTGCCGTTCGGCGAATTCATGCCCCTGTCTCATACCTTTCCCTGGATCAAAGATTTGAACCCGACAGCCGGGGACTTTACAGCCGGCGCCGAAGAAAAGGTGTTCACATATGACCTCGGTCCGGGCGGGTCGGCGAGAGTCTCGCCACTTATCTGTTACGAGGATCTCGTCCCCTCAATGGCGAGGGATTCCGTGAGGGCGGGAGCGCAGCTTCTTGTCAACATCACCAACGATGCCTGGTACGGGAAGTCGGCCGCACCCTATCAGCACCATCTCATTGCATCTTTCCGCGCAATCGAGAATAGAAGGTTTCTGGTCCGGTCCACGAACACCGGGTTTACGGCAGTTGTCGATCCGCTCGGAAGAACGATCTCATCGCTGCCAATTTTTTCAGAGGGCACAGTCAAAGCTGATGTGAAACTCCTTTCGGACAGGACGATTTATACAACATACCTTTCTGATTATCCGTTCCTTCTTCTTCTCTTTGTTTTCTGCGTATCGGCGGCCCGGGAAAGGCTTCCACGCAGGCGGTAGAGCGGTGTCTCGTTTCAGGAATTCTTCCCGGATGCTGTCAGCACTCCGTTTCTCACTATGCCAAGTTCGACAGGAATCACCGCATCGCCGTCCGCGTCAAACGACACCGGGCCTGTGATTCCATCCACCTTCGCGTTCTGAAGCGCGCGCGCAATTCCGGCCGGATCGCGCGGGGAGTTCTTCTGCGCGGCGACTCCGGCAATCAGCTGAACCATGTCGTAGGCGTATGCGTGCAAGTAAAGGGGCTCCTTTTTGAATCTCAGCCGGAAACGTTTTTTCCACTCCTCATATTTCTTCGTCGGATGAAGCATGAAGCGGGGAGCTGAAACGTGGATCCCCTCGGTTTCTTCAGGCGAGAGCAGCGGCAGAGTATCCGCCATGTCGTATGTGGCGACAGTATTATCAGGGCCGATCAGGTTGAGTTGTCTCAACGCCTTTACCATTCCTGTGAAGTTGGCCTGGAAACCGGAAAGGACAAGGACGTCCGGACGGAAGCGGGCGACTCTGAGAGCAAGGTCGCGGAAATCCATCTTGTTCATGTCGTAACGCTCGACAAGAACCTCCGCCCCCTGAGCTTCAAGACCTGGAATGATGGTGCCGTTGTACTCCTCGTCCGTGTGCGGGAGCTGCACATATATGACGGCAACTTTCGATGCCTTTCGCTTCGCGGCAAAATCAAGGAAAAGCGGCGGTTCGATTTTGAAGTTGATACAGGTCCTGAAGTTCCGTTCGCCGTTCGGTCTGATACGCATGTCGAAAATCCATGGGAAATGAGGTATCCCGCTTTTCATCACAGCGTCGTGGATGGCCATGTACTGGGGCTTGATGCCGGAGATGTAGACGTGAGGCTTCCGCTCAAGCTGCCGAGGCGCTATAGAGGCAGCCCCGCGAGGCGTGCTTGAGTTATCCTGCCAGTCGAACTCCAGCACCTTCCCCAGCGATAGTTCGTCGAAAGCCATAAGCGAACCCTCCTGAACTGCGGAGCCATATGTCGCGAGCTCGCCGGTGAGCGGAAGATTACAGGCGATACGAAAAGGCGGCACGGTTTGACCGGAGGCACACTGAGGAGGAGGCAAAGTCAATGTGACCACGCCTGTTACTAAAAAAAATGAAACCCGGAGAAGAGTCCCTGCCATATATATGTCCCTCCCTTGAAGTCTTCCTGTTTCAAAGGTTAGCTCACCTGAAGAGGTAGTAAAGTATCTGCTGACAGTTTAATGTAAAAAATACTATAATTAGTTGTTTTCAGCACCTGAAAAGCTGTCGATAAATTTTGACAACTATGACTGACCTGAAAGACATCACTGAGCTTGGGCTTACCGCCAGAGAAGTTACGGTGTACCTTTCGCTTGCAGAAAGCGGAAAGACGACAGCACACTCGCTGAGCAAACGGGTCGATATGCCTCGCGCAAGCGTTTATTTCCTCCTTGAAGCGCTCGAGAAGCGCGGGCTTGTGACAAGCCGGAAACAGAGCGGCACCTCCTTTTTTGCCGCAAATCCTCCGGGGTTTCTCGTGAAAATGCTCGAGCGCGAAAAGGACCTCCTCAACACAAAGATTTCAAAGGCGAAGGATACGGCGGAAAGGCTTGCGCCTCTCTTCATGAGCAGAAACTTCAGTGTGCCAAAGCTTCTTTTCTTCGAAGGCAAGGATGCTGTCCGCAGGATGCTTTACGAGTTCGAAGATGAATGGCACAAATCGATCCTCGAAACTGACTGCACCTGGTGGGGGTTCGAAGACCCGTTTCTGTTCCAGCATTATGAAACATGGTACCGGCATATCTGGGAAAAGTTCAAGAAGGAGCGGGAGGAAAAGATCAAAGTGCGTGTTTTTGTCGATTCTCCCGAAGCGTCAGATCTAAAGAAACGTTTTCCCGGCACCACACTAAAGCCGCTGCAGTCACACCCGCAGTTCACAGGGACCTTGTTCCTGATGGGAGAATACCTGCTGATGCTTGTGTCACAGCAGAAGCCGCATTATGCATTCCAGATTAAAGATCAGGTGCTTGCTGCAAATCTGCGGGTGATCTTCACGCTTATGTGGCAGGATCTGTAATGCGCTGAGGGAATGGCACTTTCGAGAAAAAAAAGATATTTTGTGCCGCAATGTCCCGAAGAATCCTCATACTCTCCGCCTCGGCCGGCGCCGGTCATATGCGCGCTGCTGATGCCCTTCTCAAGGCCTTTGAAACGCGCCCCGAAGTCGGCCGGGTCGAACACTGGGACATGCTCAAGTACACAAACAGGGCCTTTGAGCACCTGTACGGAAAAATGTACATCAACCTGGTGAACAAGGCACCGGCTGTTCTCGGCTGGTTTTATGAACTCTCCGACACGCCCTATCGTAATGACAAGGCAAGAGTGATGTTCGAAAAGCTCAACTCGGCGCCTTTCATCCGGGCCCTTAAACAATACTCTCCGGACATCGTTGTCTGCACTCACTTCACACCGGCTGCGGTTCTGGGCTGGATGTACGAAAACGGAAAAACGGCAATTCTTCCCGCCATTGTTGTCACTGATTTTGACGCCCATGCCATGTGGCTTGTGCGAAATTATCTAAGATACTTCGTCGCCCGCGAGGAGACGCGCGTTTACCTGGAGAGAATAGGAATTGATTCTGAAAGAATTGCGGTCTCAGGCATTCCGGTTGATCCCGTATTTTCAGTCCAAAAATCGAAGGCCGCCGCCCGCACTTGCCTGAACCTCAGGCTCTCCCCTTTCACGATACTGGTGTCGGCCGGCGGATATGGCGTAGGACCTGTTGAATTTCTAATCAAAGAGATTCTTGCAGTCAGAAGCGACGTGCAGGTAG
Organism: uncultured Bdellovibrionales bacterium; assembly: GCA_964421085.1. Lineage (GTDB taxonomy): Bacteria > Bdellovibrionota_C > UBA2361 > UBA2361 > CAYQVO01 > CAYQVO01. The sequence goes on from CAYQVO010000044.1 coordinate 26,360, forward strand.
TTGTGATCGCCGGACGAAGCGAGGAACTCAAGGCAACCCTCGATTCCCTCAATCACCCGAAACTTGTACCGGTGGGATTTACCAGCAGGATGGATGAATATATGGCAGCTGCCGACCTCCTCGTCGGAAAACCAGGAGGATTAACTTCAAGCGAAGCCCTGGCGCGGGGACTCCCATTATGCATTGTGAACCCGATCCCCGGGCAGGAAGAAAGAAACAGCGACTATCTCCTCGAAGCGGGCGCGGCAATCAAGTGCGGCAATATCCCCGCCATCTCCTGGAAGCTCGAACAACTCATCGGGAACCCGGAGCACCTGGAGCGCCTCAGGGCAGGAGCAAAATCACTCGGAAAGCCCCTGGCAGCGTTCGATATAGTCGAAAACCTGCTCAAGCAGGAGTAAAATGAGCGCCTGTGCATCTTTCCAACTTTCCGTCCCGCCTGCTTTTTGCTTTCATATAGCTTGGGGAAAGACCCGCAGACGCAGAGATGTGGAGGTCCTTCGCTACTCTCAGGATGACAACTATGATCAGACACTACCTTTTCAACGCTCTCGCTATTGCTTCTCTGGCAGCAGTTTTCTCCGGTTGCGAACCCCCTGCATACGGCCCTGATAAAGCACTCACCGGCGGCATACTCGGCGCCGGCTGGGGCGCGGGTGCAGGTGCTGTCATAGGAAACCAGGTGAGCCATGCCGGCCAGGGAACAGCTATTGGAGCGGGGTTCGGTCTTGCAGCGGGCGCGTTGAGCGGGGCAGGCTATGATTTCATCGAAGCCGACATGGAAAAACAGGAGGAGGAACTTGCAGGTCTTCGCGCTCAGAACGAAGCAAACAGCGAAAATCTGATGAGGGTGCAGACGACTCTCGATCGCCTCGCATCTTCTTCGGGAGGCTTCGGGGTTTTCCAGGTTTTCTTCGACACAGACGCTACGAACATGAAGGCAGGTTCAACTGCAAATCTCGAAGTAATTGCCGACTCGCTCAGGACGAATCCGCACGCCGCGAAAATAATGGTCGTCGGCAGCGCCGACGACAGCGGGTCGCCTGATTACAACATGCAGCTTTCCGAAGCGCGCGCGCGCGAAGTGTCTGCGTACCTTATGCGCAGAGGCATCAGTAACGACCAGATCATCGTAAAAGGCGTCGGAAGCGCAAACCCCATTGCGTCGAACATAAGCCCCGCCGGCCGGCAGCTTAACAGGCGTGTGGATGTGTATATCGCCCGCGGGAATGAAAAATAGCAGCCGGATCAATCCTTTAAGCCTTTGCACTTTTTATGATACGCCTCGGCCGCGCCGGCCATAACATTTAGTGAAAGCGAAGAATTATTTCGTTCAAGGTTGGAGAGCAAATGTCATTAAAGGCGAATGAAGAAGGTTTTAATAGAGAGCCGCAGCCTGCAACAACGCAACGGGCAGGCTATTCTCGTTCGGGACTGAACCGAGAAATTGGCGCCCAATATCTGAACGCAATCAAAGTGCTCAAATGCCTCCCTCCTGGCACTTCCCCTCAAAGCAGGGGTCAAGTTCTACGCTATGTGACAGAGAATCCAGGCGTCACTGCAGACCCCGGCACTGCGGATGAGAAACTTGCATCAATCCTTAACGCCCTTTCCAATCCTCAGGTGGAACCCCCCGCGGCAAATCGGATCACAGTCCGTCGGCTCAATCCAAATGAACCCCCGGTCAAGAGGCTGAGCATTCAGGACCTCGACAGGGAAATCGAGGCCTTCCAAAAGGATGTCACTTCCCCAAAACGCTGATGCGGCTTGTAGTTTACCCGAAAACTGTTATTTAATGATCCAGCAGCAGGGCCTTCCGGCGGTCTTTCCGGAATATAAAGGGCTTATCCTGACAAGTTCCGAATTGTTCCCTGCTGTCATCAACGAAGAGGGCATCAAAGAAAAGGGAACCTCAACGAACAAGGAGCACCGATGAAGAACGATTTTGTTGATTATAAAGTCGCGGACATAAGTCTGGCCGAATGGGGACGCAAAGAAATCGAGCTGGCTGAAAAGGAGATGCCGGGCCTTATGGCGCTGAGGGAAGAATTCGGCCCTTCGAAGCCTCTCAAGGGCGCCCGAATCGCCGGCTGCCTTCATATGACGATTGAAACGGCGGTCCTTATTGAAACGCTCAAAGCTCTCGGCGCCGATATCAGATGGTCGAGCTGCAATATTTTCTCGACGCAGGACCAGGCCGCGGCGGCGATAGCGGCTGCCGGCGTTCCGGTATTTGCATGGAAAGGCGAGACGCTCGAAGAATACGACTGGTGCATCGAGCGCACCCTGATGTTCGGCGACAAAGGCCCCAATATGCTGCTTGATGACGGCGGCGATCTTACAAAAATAGTCCATGAGGATCATCCTGATCTTCTCAAGGACATTTACGGAGTTTCAGAAGAAACAACGACCGGTGTTGCGCGACTTTACCAGATGATGGAGAAGGGAGAACTCAAAATCCCTGCGTTCAATGTAAACGATTCCGTGACAAAATCAAAATTCGATAATCTTTATGGATGCCGCGAGTCGCTCGGCGACGGCCTCAAACGCGCGACCGGAGTTATGGTCGCAGGCAAAGTCGTTGTGGTTGCAGGCTATGGCGACGTCGGCAAAGGATGTGCGCAGGCGATGCGCGGACTCGGCGCCCGTGTTCTCATAACTGAAATCGATCCTATCATTGCGCTTCAGGCGGCCATGGAAGGTTATGAAGTAGTCACAATGGAGGAGGCGGCGCCTCTCGGCGACATTTTCGTTACAGCCACAGGAAACATAAAGATCATCACCGACCGGCATTTTTGCGCCATGAAGGACCAGGCCATATGCTGCAACATCGGGCATTTCGATCACGAAATAGACATCGCCTGGCTCGAAAACAACGTGGAGGTGAAGGAGGAGAATATCAAGCCGCAGGTGGACAAGTTCATCATGCCGGACGGCAGAGAGATCATCATGCTTGCGCGCGGAAGACTTGTGAACCTGGGCTGCGGCGAAGGCCATCCAAGCTTTGTGATGTCGACTTCATTTACGAACCAGACGATTGCCCAGATCGAGCTCTACACGAAACGCGGCCAGTATCCGGTCGGCGTGTACACCCTGCCCAAAATTCTCGACGAGAAAGTGGCGAGGCTCCATATCGGCAAGCTTGGCATACACCTTACGAAGCTCACAAAGGAACAGGCGGATTATCTGGGCGTTTCAGTGGACGGGCCGTATAAGCCCGACATGTACAGATATTAAAAAAGGGGACGGTTCCTATTTCCGCTGCGGAAATAGGAACCGTCCCCTTTTTTAAACCGGCATGGTCACCACCGCTTCGGTTCCCTTCCCCTCTTCGGACCGGATATCGAGCGTACCGTCCGCGTCTTTCAGCCTTTCTCTGATACTGAAAAGCCCGAAATGGCCGCTTTCGCCGTACGAGTTCATGACGGCCGCGGCATCGAAACCAGTTCCATTATCACGGACAGTAATAGTTATCATGTGCTCATCTCTTTCAACCTGGACTTCCAGATCTCCTGCCTTTGCATGCTTCACTGCATTCAGCATCAGTTCGCGCGTTACTGAATAAAGGAGAACATTCAAATCAGTACTGACTGCTGGACTCTTTCCGCGACTCTGGAATACACACGAAATATGCTCCGTCGAACGAATCTGATCCATAAAAGAGCGAATCGCGGCGTCGAGGCCAAGTTCATTCAGAGCGGGAGGACTGATCTGCTCCATCAGCATTCTTGTGCTCTCAATCGCGTTCTGCAGAAGCGTGAAAACAGGATCCACAAGAGCGCGGTGCTTATTCCCGACTGCATCCCGCAGAATGCCGAGTTTTATAGTAGACAGGGCTAGGGAAGCTCTGATCAAGTCTAAAAAGTGCCTTAATTGAGCCATTCCGGACGG
>CAYQVO010000045.1:0-13389 GCA_964421085.1 uncultured Bdellovibrionales bacterium
CGGAATGGCTCAATTAAGGCACTTTTTAGACTTGATCAGAGCTTCCTTAGAGCGGTTCTTTGTTTTTCTCTTCTTTTCGAGCCGTCTTCCAATTTTCTCCCAGATACCGCCCTGGAGTGAATCAGGCCATACTTCGTCGATACTGCTCAGGCTTTTGTCCAGTTCCCCAATCAGATCTTCCCGGACGAACGACCGCGCCACCTTAAGAGCATTGCGAATCGCGCGGCTGTCGGAAGCGCCGTGACATATGATCGCGATGTTGTTGAGACCCAGGAATGGCGCGCCGCCAAGTGAAGACGGGTCGAGTTTGTCCCGGAAAAGCGCGCGGATTGCGGGTTTGGCCAGCCATAAGCCGAACTTGGCCACGAGGTCCGCTTCCACTGAATGCTTGATGGAGTCAAGAACCAAAAATGCAGTGCCCTCCATGGTTTTGAGGACGATATTGCCTTCGAATCCGTCGCAGACAACGACATCGACACCATCGCGGGCGACGTCGCGCCCTTCGACGTATCCTGCAAAGTTCACATTTCGCATGTGAGAAAGGGTGACGGCGGCGGCGCGGGTTATATCGTTTCCCTTTGAAGGTTCTGTGCCGTTTGACAGGATGGCAATTCGCGGATTCCGGACGTTGAGCGCGATAGTAGCGTAGCATTTTCCCATGAGAGCAAACTGCACGAGCTGGTGCGCGTCGCAGTCAACATTCGCCCCTGAATCGAGAAGGACGGTGGGAGTTTTTTCGCCGACTTTTGGAATCAATGTTGCGATGGCAGGCCGCGCTATCCCCGGCATTACGCCGAGAACAAAAACGCCCGCAGCCATGACAGCGCCGGTATTCCCCGGGCTTACAACTGCCGAGGCTCTGCCGTCTTTCACGAGTTCAAATGCCAGGCGCACAGAAGAGTCTGTTTTGCCGCGTATGGCGACAGACGGAGAGTCCTCCATGCGGATGACATCTCCTGCGTGGTGAACCTGAATTCGCGGCTCGTCGAAGGCGTTGAGCGCCGAAAGAGTCGAGCGGATTTCGCTCTCTTTTCCTACGAGAATCGAAGAAATGCCGAGCTCACGCGCTGCCTGAACTGCTCCTTCGACAATTGCCGCCGAACCAAGATCTCCTCCCATGACATCCAGTGCCACGGGGAGTATTCCCCCGTTCGATTCAGGAATTGATGGCTCGGAGGGCGAGTTCGTATCCACTGAGTTTTACTGCGATGAGCTTACTTCCAGAACTTTACGTCCCTTGTAATGACCGCAGGCAACACAGACTCGATGCCGAAGAACGGGTTCACCGCAGTTCTGGCAGATAACCGCGTAGGTACGTTCAAGCCCGTCGTGTGCGCGGCGCATGTTTCTTTTTGACTTTGATGTCTTTTTCTTGGGAACCGCCATAGGGCCTCTTAATAATTTAAATACTTCAATGAGATGAGGAAGATAGCATAAACTGGCCGGAATTCTCAAGGAGACGGGGGCGAAAAAACGGCGGAACTTAAAAGGACACCCACTTATTGAGATTCTGAACGAACAGACGTGCCGCACAAAAATCAGGCACTTATCGATGTCAACGGATAAACATACGCTGAAAAAAAGTGGGTGTCCTTTCTCTCAGCTCCATCCCCGAGGTCCGTGAAGCCAGAACAGCAAAGGTCGCCACAATCATCGCATGAGTAATCTCTCCGCAGGCGATCATTTCCGGGATTTCCGAAAGAGGATAAAGAACAACCTCAATGTCTTCCCCATCGTCCTGCTTCTGTTCGCCGGTCTTTTTGACGTTCTTTGCCAGGAAAAGGTGACATTTAACGGGCATCATACCTGGATTTGGCTCGACATGCCCCAGTGGTTCAAGGTCTTCGGAGTCGTAGCCCGTCTCTTCGCGAAGCTCCCGGCGCGCTGATGCGGCAAGATTATTTTCGCCGGGATCGATGCAGCCGGCCGGCAACTCGAGACACACCTTGCCCACCCCCTGCCGGAACTGCCGGATGAGAACGACATTCCCCTCCGGTGTCACGGGAACGGTGCACACCCAGTCGATGGAGTCGATTCGGAGGAAGTCCATCGTGTGCCTGTTTCTCGGGTTTTCACGGATCGAGCTTATGAGTGTAAATGGACCGCGGCGGTCGAGAATTGTTTCCTGGAGGACTTTCCATGGGTGAATCATTTCATCAGGAGAGCACAACAGGACGAAGTGTGCCAGAGGCGCAGTACGAAGCCTCTTATGAAGGATGGGAACCCGTTGTTCGTTTTTATCGAGGTCACAAAACCTCAATCACCATCTTCCCTCTCGTATGCCCTGTTTCCATCTGCCTGTGGGCCTCCCGAACCTCATCAAGTTTCCACACCTTTGAAACAGTCGTTTCAAGCTGACCTCCATCGGTAAGGGAGGCGATGTGATCAAGCTGAGGAGCGTTGGGTTCGACAAACACATAAAGCGCCCGGCCGTTCTTTTCATCCAGGGCAGCTTGATTCGGCGGTTGAACTATACCCACAAGCCGCCCGCCCTGCTTCACACAGAGGTATGCTTTTTCGAGGGCATCTCCGCCTTTGCAGTCATAGACGAAGTCCACACCGTCAGGTGCGATGTCACGAAGGGCGTCGGGGAAATCGTGCTTCGTATGATCAATGACCACCTCTACTCCGAGCTTTCGAAGATAGCCTTCGTTGGCGCCGCCTGCCACTGCCACCACCCGCGCGCCGGCGAGCCTGCAGTACTGCACTGCATATGATCCTACCCCGCCGGATGCTCCAATGATTAGCGCAGTCTCGCCCTCTTTTATCTGCGCTGCTGTATGAACGCTCTGGTATGCAGTAAGAGCCGCAAGTGGAATTGCGCCTGCTGTTTCAAAGGATGCTGTCTTTGGCTTTCCGGCAACATAGCTTTCGGGAATGGCGATGTACTGTGCGTAACACCCGCTGTGAATGAGAGGTCTTCTGCAGCACGCGTACACTTCATCACCCGGCTTGAACCTCCGCGCGCTGAAGCCCGTTTCTTCCACCACACCCGCCATATCCCAGCCGGGGATGAGCGCGAACTTGTGCGGGATGCCGCGCTGCTCGAGCAGTCCTTTTCGAATCTTCCAGTCGACAGGATTGACGCCCGCTGCTTTTATGCGGACAAGAACCTCGCCTTCACCCGCCTGGGGTTTCGGGACTTCTCTCTGCTTTAATTCTTCGACTCCTCCGAACTTGTCGATTACAACAGCACGCATTATCCCGGTCATTTGGGCCCCCATCAGTCCATCAACGTCGCTTGAGCACGGCAATTTCTTCAATCCTTATCATGCCCGGCCTGTCGAGCGGATCGAAGCGAAGCCTTTCGATAAACTCTCCGCTGTACCATCGCTCATTCCCGGGCCACTTTCTCAAGTCCACTACTACATCCTGAGTTTTCCCCGGTCTTCCCTGAAAAGATATGACCATGCTCTTTGCCTCGGAGAAATGCTCGTGCTCATGCGCCCAGTAAAGCCGGCCTTTCATTCTGCCTTCGCATTGAAGCATTACTTTGAAACGGATGAAGTCCGCAGGCGCTGTCTCAATGCGCCGGGGCTGCAGAACGACGAAGGGATCGAGTCCGGTCGACCGGAAGCTTCGCTTCAAGAACCGGCTTCGCCTCGGCATGTCGCTGCTGTAATGAACTTCAGGAAACGGGATTGCAGGATCGAAGAGCTGCAGGTACTCAAAGCGCGCAGGCAGGATTATTTTCCGAAGCACGAAGTTTGGAAGGAAAGCCGAAAAAACTGCCGTGAGGGGGAAGCCATTTTCGCTCAGGTACCGGGAAAACGGCAGAAGATCGGCCTTTCTCGTAGCTGAATCAGAGAACGCGTTCTTCCGGGCGTTCCAGTATGCTTCGAAAGCAGGACGGGGGCATTTTGTGCGCACGGGAGCGTCGGGCAGTACAGGGTAGTGTGCTTTGTAAGCATCCGCGCTTTCCTGAAGAGAGAAGGGTCTCCAGTCTTTGATTCGTTCCTTGAGGTTTTCAGAAATGCTCGAATCAGCGGCAAGGCGCTTCAAGATTGCCGCTGCTGAAGCAGTATCTTCCGCAAGGAGTTCATGAAGCCTTAAATCCTCGAGACGCTCCGTGTACGCGCCCCGCTTCAAACAAAGCGGCGGAACACCCGCGCAAAGCGCCTCTGTGAGCGAAAGAGAATATGTTTCTTCGCATGCGGAGAGAAAAACGGCGACACCGATGTGATTCTCACGAAGCAGGGATATCGCGGCTTTCCTGTCATATCTGCCATGAAAGTGAAGGCGCCGGGGATTTCCTGCCCGCATCAGTTTTTCTTCGAATCCCGCATCTTCGAGCGGACCGAAAAAGTGCCACTCTATATTTTCTCTGCGGGTTTCCTCGATGAGCTGGAGGTAGTTCCTCGCGCCCTTTGCAATATGCGAGATGTTGCCGATTACCCCTGCACGGAGAGGGGGCGCTTGTTTCGGCAGGGGAAGAATCTGCGGGCACTCACAACCGTTTTGAATGACAGCGCTTCGATTTTCTGAAACAGGGTAGTACGAACGAACGATCTCGAGCGTCCGTTTCGACGGAGCAAACACCAGACGCGCCGCGGCAAGCATTTCGCCGAACTCGCTGCGCCATTCCTTAAGAAAATCGAGAGAGGTTCTGGCATAGCCTCTCTGGGCATTTTTGCGGCATGATTCAAGGCAGGCCGTTACATGTTCATCTGAAAGATGGCAGCTGCACGGCTCCCCCCTGGCATAGTCAAGGAGATTCAGGTTCGGGCAGACGCACATAAAGTCGTGAACAGTGAAGAAAAACGGGATATTTTTCTCCTTCAGAACCCTCCACACTCCGACAGGCCAGTTGAACAGATGATGAATGTGGGCAAACCCCGCGTCGAAGTGGTCAATAATCCTTGAAAGCGCATCACTCACTTCCTGCCGCTCTGTCTCACAGTCTTTAACCGGGGTGGATATGTCATATTTATGCCGGAATCGATGCTCAACGTCGCCGTTCAGCACTTCTTCCGCAAAGACGGAAGCATCTTCCGTATAACAAACGACGGCACTTGGAAGCTTCAGAGTTCTTACGAGATCGAAAAGAACAAGCTCTGTTCCGCCCGCATCCGGACGGAAGGGGTTCCGGTGGATTATGAAAAGCGCGGAAGGGCGTGAACCGGATCGGGAGGTGTGATAGCGGATATTTTCATGTATCTTCCTCAACGGATTTCGCGCGCGGAAATCGGAGATCTCTCCTTCGTAATCAGGATATCGTTCATTCAGCAGTTTTGTATTTGCCTCGGAAAGTTCCCAGCCCTCCTCTCCGAAGGATGCCTTGCCGGTGTGAGCGACATAAGCATCGTCTGCAAGCCTGATGCTGAAACCTGCTTTCTTTGCCCGCTCGCAGAAATCGTTTTCTTCGCCGAATCCCCGGCCGAAAGCTTCGTCGAAGCAGCCAATTGTCTCGAAAACTTCCGCCTTTATGTACATGCAGAAGCCGACGGCAGTCGGGAGTTCGGGATATTCGCGGAGACTGGAACCGGCGATCAGTTCCGCATATTCGTTGAGGTTCTCCGGAAGAGGATTCAGTTCGCAGAACACGGGAACGCTGCAGATTGTTGCGTTGTTGGAGAGCGGGTTTACGATGCCGATATCATCGGAAGATGACGCGCAGCCGGCAAGCCTTTCTAAGAATAAAGGAGTGACGATTGTGTCGCTGTTGAGCAGCAGAACATCACGGCCTTGAGCTTCCAGCACCCCGCGGTTGGCTGTTTTTACGAAACCTTCGTTCCGGGAGTTATCCAGAAGCGTGATCGAAGGACCGGCTGCGGCGATTTCATAAAGCCATGGATCGATCCGGGGGTCGGTGCTGCAGTCGTTTACGACAATAATCTTTGTCCCGGGAGGAACAGAGGCCTGAACACTGTCCAGGCAGCGTCGGGCCTCTTCAAACGCATTATAAACAGGAATGACAACTGCGACCGGCGTATTCACCTTGCCGCTCTTGCCTACACCATTCCCCCGTTGACGGAGAGAACCTGGCCTGTGATGTATGAGGATGCATCTCCGGCAAGGAAGATGCAGGCATTCGCGATGTCCTGCACAGTTCCGAACTTGCCAAGCGGAATCTCGCTCAGCATCTTCGCTTTGATCTCCTCAGGCAGTTTGTCAGTCATGGCAGTCTGAATGAAGCCCGGAGCAATGGCGTTCACTCTCACGTTTCGTCCCGCGAGTTCCTTTGCCACGGACTTTGTGAACGCAATCATTCCGCCCTTCGACGCTGCATAATTCGCCTGGCCCGCGTTGCCGATCATGCCGATAATCGAGGCCATGTTGATGATGCGGCCCTCGCGCTGCTTGATCATCACTTTGGAGACGGCTTTGGTGAAGCAGAATGCTCCGCGCAGGTTGACATTCAGCACCATGTCCCAGTCTTCGGGCGTCATCCGGATAAGAAGTCCATCGCGGGTTATCCCCGCGTTGTTGACGAGAATATCTATCCTGGAAAATGTGGTGTGCACTTCCTGGACAAAGAGTTCCACCTGCTCATAGTTGCTCACATCCACCGTCTGAATGAACACACTCCGGCCGAGATCTCTTATTTCTTTTTCTGTTTCGGCAAGGGCCTCGGCGTTGACATCGCAAAGAGCAATATGGGCCCCCTCTTTTGCAAGCGAAAGGCAGATTTCCCTGCCGATACCACGGGCGCCGCCGGTAACAACAGCGATTTTATCTTTCAAATTCATGGATCAACCCTCTTCATCGTTTTGAAGGGTGTAAACTTATTATAATGACCGGGAAAAGTCGAGGATTTCTCCGGCGTCGATTAAAGGGTATCTTCACGTGATAAGACCTTTGCCTGATACTGGAATCGAATATGCAGAAAATAATCTCACTTCTTCTTGCCGCGATTTGTCTCGTTCTTTCATTTCTCTGGTATCTCGAAGGTGAAAAGTCCGCACAGATTCAGCGGGATCTTGCCGATGCAGAGCAGAGAATAGGTCTTCTTCAGATCATTGTGAAACAGTGCAGAACTGCTTCCGCATCCTCTATGCAGCCGGGGCGGGACCCTTCGATCCCATGGAATATTCTGAATCTGAGCGACGAACAGGAAGCGAAAGTGGAGGAGGTGCTCGCAGGAATAAATGCGGAGCTCAAACCGCTCTCTGATGAAGTGCAGAAACAGGCTGCCGCATTGAGAACCGCGGTGTCAGGGTCCGGAACCGACAGGGATGCGATCATAAAGGAGCAGGAAAAGATGATGGAAGCGGTGAAGGCAGCGTCGCTGAGAAAGAAGGAACTGCTCAATGAAAGGCTTGAAGGTGTGCTGGACGAGGAGCAGATGAAGAAGCTTGGCGGAGGGTGAGTCAGCTCACGACTTCCAATTGCGGCCGGCTGCGTTCGCTGCCGGCCTCTGATTTTGGAATCATATACACCACTTCATCCAGCATCCCGCCCCACGCGGTTTGTTCCATCTTTTCTTTAAAAACCACGCCGCCCAGGCTCTCGGGGATCTTCCGGCTCGCAATATTCCTGCGGTCGACAGGATAAATCAGATACTCCCACCGGAGATTTTCTTCGGCCCACTTCACCACTGCCGTAACCGCTTCGCGGCCGTAATGATGACCGTGAGCGGATTTTTTGACCCAGATGCCGAGTTCGGGATGCACAACGTCTTCACGCTCATGCAGTCCGCAGCAGCCGAGGAACTCGCCTGATTTTTTGTCGAGGATCACCATTGTAAGATCTCTTCCTTCATGGAGCCTCTCCTGGCAGAGCCGCACGAACGCTTCCGTCTCTGAAATCTTTTCCGCGGGCTTCGGCATCATATATACGGCGATTTCACGCGTGAATTCCGTAAATATCTCTTTCGTGAACCTTGCGGACACCGGCTCAATCCGAAGGCGTTCAGATTCAATAACAACCCGTTCCAGATGAAGCGGGGAGTTCTTCTTTCCGATAAGCCGGCACGCCCCTCCAGGGAGGGGGGCTTTATCCTGAACTACATTGAGAACCGCGCCGATGAAAGGGATGTTGAAGGAGTGCCGCAGGTTGACCTGTACGGGCGTATAGAAGACTCCTTCTGCGGATTTGCCGCTCAGTTTAACGGCATCCTTTTCCGTACAGAGGATCGGCAGTTCCGGATGTTCCTTTCTGACCTTTGCGACTTTCGAAGCAAACCCCGGATCATGATCAGGAAAAGCGTAAGAGGCCTTTAGACGGTAACCACGCCCCGAAAAGGACTCGAAGAAGCCTTGAGGATTTGCAAGGGAGCAGCATGCGACCGCGTCGCCTGGCGGAAGGACTGAACCGTTTTCAATGGAACGGGCGGGTTCAAGTGAATAGCTGCTGAAGAACAAGGGCCTGCCGTTCCCAAGTGCGTTCCACAGTCTGTGGTCGACATACGGCTGAACATCCAGTATGCGTCTGAAGGAGAGCACTATTATATCTGCCCTGAGCATCCCGTTCTCGCGGGACTCCCGGAAAGGACCGGCAGGAAGAACTTTGCCTTCCAGAAACGTGTCAATGGCATCTTTTGAAACTGCATTAACGCAGAGGATGTCGGCATCTCGGGCAAGACGGCGATGCTGATATCCGTCATCCAGAACAATAATGTCTCCAAGTGCATGCTTGTCAATGAAGCGCGCCCCCGCGGTCTTATTGTGCGATATGACGACAACGAGACCCGTCCGCCGGTACATGAGAAGAGCCTCGTCTCCCACACTCTCGAAAGTATCGGTGGTGTCGACAATATGAGGTCCTTTGAGTCTGCCCTTGTATCCCTTTGCAAGAAGAACCGGCCTGTATCCGAGCTTGAGAAGTTCTTCAGCGATGAACATCGAAAGCGGCGTTTTTCCCGTGCCGCCGCATGTGATGTTCCCGACGCTAATCACGGGAATGGAGACCCTGTATGAGGGAAGAACCTTCATGTCGTAGAGGGCGTTCCTCACTGTTCCCACAGCGGAGAAAACGCGGGACAGGGCTTCTTTGATCATCATCGCTCCTGTCCAAACAGACGATCATAAACCCTTTCAACCGTTCCCTGATGTGCCTCCCAGATGCTCTTTCCGCGCGCGCCCGCTGCTTTCAGCGCCTCGGGGTCCGAAAGCATCTTCCCGGCGATATGCTCGACATCTCTCTCTGTTTCTACTGAATAGAGCGCTTCGTTCATCAGCATGGATTCACATACCTCCTCGACATTTCCTGTGTGAGGTCCCATCATGACGGGTGTTCCGTAGGCTGATGCCTCGAGCGGGTTATGACCCCCGATATCAACAAGCGAGGCGCCGATGAACGCAAGCCTGGCGATAGAATAGCACTTCTCGAGCATTCCAAAAGTATCGAGAAGCAGGAAAGGCTTTTCCCGGTCCTGAGCCTGCCACGACTCTTTCTCGGACCATCTTCTGAACGGCAAGTCGTAAGCCTTGAGGCGATCCGCAAAAAAATCGAATTTCTCCTGATGTCTTGGCGCCACAATTACATTGAAGCGCGCTCCCTGGCTGTGCAGGGATGCAAGCGCCGGAAATATTACATCTTCTTCGGACGGTCGGAGACTGCCGGCGACAAAGATCGGCGAGACATCGCTGAACAGTGCCGTCTGCAGCTCTCTTTTCTCTTCCTCTGATTTCACTGAAGGAGAAGAGTCATACTTCGTGTTGCCTGCAGCTTCGACCTTTTCTTCCGGCGCCCCGACATCGAGGAACCGGGAAGCTGAGATTGAGTCCGAGCAAAGAATAAGGGCGAGCTTCGAAAGAAGCGGTTCGAAGAAAAAACGAAAGCGTCTGTACCTGGGGAATGAATACTTCGACATTCTCGCGTTGACCATCCGGGCAGGAACTCCCTTCCGGGCAAGGATGGAAATGACGGAAGGCCAAAGTTCGGTCTCTGCGATCACCAGCTGGCGGATGTCGAGTCCCTTGAGCGCACGGTTTATCCAGAAGGGACTGTCGAACGGCAGAAGGGCGGATGCATCGGCAAACTGAGCTCCTGCATCGAGGCCAGTGACTGAAGTGGCTGTGAGAAGAAGTTTTTCATCAGGCCTTTCCGCTTTCCGTTTTTTCATCAGCGGAAGGAGACCCCGGACCTCTCCCATGGACGCTCCATGGAACCATGTATACGCGCCGTCGGGGACTTTCCACGTTCCAAACCGTTCCAGGATTCTCGATCTGCCCCGTTTCGAAGAGAGGAGTTTCGGAAGAAACAGAAAAGGCGCGACAAGTCCGGCGCCGCTGTAGAACTTGTCAGGAATAGACATGGGACTCGGCCTCTTCGAGCGTTTCCATCATGCTCTCCTTAAGCGTTGCTTTCCATGATTCAAGCGCCGCGTCATCAAGCCCCTTCGGAACTGAAACAGGTTTTCCGACGACAATTACGCCCTTTGCGAATGGTTTAGGAATCACCATCCTGTCCCAGCTGTTAAGGCGCCAGAAGCGGTTGTAGGCGGCGGCGATGGGATATACAGGAACGCCGCTTTCTTCCGCAATCCTGATAGTACCGGCCTTTATTTCATATGCAGGGCCGCGCGGCCCGTCCGGCATTATCGCCACATCGTCTCCGTCGCTCAGTTCGCGAAGGAGCCCAAGCGCTCCAGTAGCGCCGCCGCGGGTGGAAGAGCCTGCAACCGTTCGATGCCCAAGCCTGTTCAAAACCGCTCCAATAAGCTGTCCATCGAAATGCCTGCTTACGAGGATATGCATGCCGCGGGGATTTCCTTCAGGGAAAGCTCGCCTGTATGCAAATGGAGCAAAGAGAACTATTGAGTGCCAGAGCGCGAATATGTGCTGTTTATCTCCGCCCCCGATGAAATCATTCCTGTCCCATCTGATTGTCCGGTGAAGGAGCGAGAGAACGACGTATCCAAAGAGGCCAAGCAGATATAACTGAACGCGTTTCGATAATGTCATAAATTAGTCTCCGCAGCTGAGCGTTCTTCCGACTCCGGAGAACTGAACTGCAGGGCATAAAGCCGGGAGAACTCACCTGCTTCGCGGAGGAGTTCGTCATGGGCGCCGCGCTCGATTATCCTCCCGTTTCTCATGACGATGATGATATCGGCGTTGCGGATTGTGGAAAGCCTGTGAGCGATGACGATAGTGGTGCGGCCCTGTTCCAGACGGTGGAGAGCGGACTGAACCTCCCGTTCAGACTTATTGTCGAGAGAAGCCGTGGCCTCATCGAGGATAAGTATCGGAGCATCCTTCAGAAGGGCCCGTGCAATTGCGATTCTCTGCCGTTCTCCTCCTGACAGCGCGAGACCTGCTTCGCCGACATTCGTATCGAATCCGCGCGGGAGCTGCATGATGAAGTCAAAGGCAAAAGCGGCTTTTGCCGCCGACTCAACCTCGTCGAAAGTCGCGTCCGGCCTGCCATACGCGATGTTGTTGTAGATGCTGTCGTTGAAAAGAAAGGTGTGCTGCCCGACAAGGGCTATACGGGATCTCAGATCCTCAAGTTTCAGATGCCGGACGTTTATGCCGCCGAGCAGAAGTTCACCCTTATCCGGATCGATGAACCTTGGAACGAGATCGATAAGCGTGCTTTTTCCCGCGCCTGAGAAACCTACCAGAGCCGTCTTCCTGCCTTCTTCGATTACTATTGAAATATCTTCGAGGGCGGGCTGCTCGGCCCCGGGGTATGTGAACGTTACATCCCTGAATTCAAGCGCATTGGAATCAGGCAGCGGCAGAGGATCGGAAGGATCCTGTATGGACGGTTTTTCATCGAGAATTTCAAAGATTCTCTCCGCTCCAGCCATTCCCTGCTGAATGGTCGTGTGAACTTTGCTGAGCCGCTTGAACGGGTCGTAAAGCAGAAAAACTGAGATAAGAAAGGCTATAAAATCACCCTGAGTTCTTGTCCCGTGAATTACCGAGGTGCCGCCGTAAATGAGAACACCAGAGATTGCGAGGCTCGCAAGCACTTCGTTGATTGGACCCGAAAGAGCGCGGGCTTTCTCCGACTTGATGAAAGTTCTGTTGAGCCGCTCGTTTTCGCCCTGAAATCTATCCTCTTCGTATCGCTCTCTGCAGAAGATTTTCACGACGCGGTTTCCCACCACTGTTTCCTGCAGCATGCTGCTGAGCGTCCCCACTGCGTCCTGCCCTATTCGTCCAAGCTTGCGCATCTTCTTTCCAAGTCGCATGACGGGCAGAATCCCGACCGGGAAAAAGAGAATCGCGATCAGAGCGAGGATGGGGTCGAGATAAAGGGCGGCCACAATCAGCGCGGCAATACGAATCGTGTCGCGAATCACTGCAGCGACGGAGTCTGTCAGAATGGTACGGACGAGGACAACATCGCTTGTTATTCTGGAAAGGAGATCGGCAGGAGAGATATTCAGGAAGTACGACGGCGGAAGCTGAAGCAGCACTTTGTTCAGCTCGGTCCGCATGTCGCGCACAATGTTGTGCCCGACTTTCCCCATCAGATACTGCTGGGCAAAATCGCACAATGCTCTTGTCAACGCGAAAGCAATCAATATGACAGGAAGCAGGTAGAGGTATGTCCTGTTCTGCTCCGAGAAGATCCTGTCGAGCGTGTATTTGACGAGGAACGGCACACCGCCATCCGAAGCGCCGAAGATGACCATTGCCGCCAGAGCGACGATGAATGTCGATCTGTAGGGTCGCAGGAATGAAAGCACCCGCCTGTAGATTCTCAGATTGCCAAGGTCCATTTCAGGCAGAGGGTATACTATTTTGCCGGGAAATTACAGTAGCGCCGCGGCCCTTGTCGTCTCCGCCGCGTCCCGTTAGGATCAGCTCCCGGGGGATTGGAAGAATGAAAAAGAAAAGAGGCATACTCCTTTTGATAATCACAATTATCGTTCTCATCGCGGTTCTGGCCGGCGTCGCGTTCTTCAACGCGAACTCGCTCATCGCTCTTGTAAAAGGGCGGCTCGAGTCTCTCGCTTCAGGCGCACTTGGGATCAAAGTCGAATTCGGCGAAATGAAGGTGAGGCTTTTACCCGGCACGCACTTCGAGATCAAAGCTTTGAAAGTCGGAGAGGGCGGGGACGCCGCATTAAAAAGTCTGGAGCTTCACACAAGGCTGCTCCCTCTTCTGAAAAAGCGGATAGAGATCGACAGGCTCGTCATCGACAGTCCCTCTCTTGCTTTCGTGAAGAATGAAGAAGGGGTCTCTCTTAAGGGTCTGCCGAAGAAGAAGCGGCATGGAGGCGCCGCGAGCCGGTCCGGGCAGCCCGGGGCGGGTGAAAAGACTCCTGATAAAGAAGAAGGAAAGAGCATGTTCCTCGCGCTCAAGGCAGTGGAGGTGAGGGACGCGCGTGTCGCGTATATAGATGAGCCGGCAGGGACAACGTTTGTGTTCAGCGATGGAAGAATAAGCGCCCGCATGGACTTGTCGGGCGACGAACTCAAAATCCCGGAAGTGACGGCGTCGGCTGATTTCCAGGACAAATTTCCTGTCGATGTTTCCTGCCGGGAT
>CAYQVO010000045.1:13399-29533 GCA_964421085.1 uncultured Bdellovibrionales bacterium
GATATGATCTACAATCTTGCATCCGGCCGTTATTCAGGAAACGGCGCAGTAACACTGGCAGACTTCGAGGCTGAACTGAAAGCTTACAGTCTCTCCTCGGTAAACGGCAGGATTGAGTTCGATGCGAATGACCAGAGACAGTCCGTGAAAACGAAAGGTCTGAAAGCTCTGCTCAACAAGGCGCCTCTGACTCTGGATGCAGATGCCGAAATCACGGATGGCAGAGCCCAGGTCGGGAATGTGATTCTTCAGATGTTTACAGGGCGGGCGGAACTCGCGGGAAATATCCTTTTCGCGGAGCCCCGGCCCTTTCAATATTCGCTGGATACGAAAAACCTGAACGTCGGGCAGCTTCTTGCGATGTTTGCGCCGCAGGCGAGCCTTTACGGAACGATCAAAGACTTCAACTTCGACGGGAAAGGCGAGGCGGCAGGAGATGTAAAAAATAACATATCCGGCGCCGGGACTTTCGAAGTGGTGAACGGCGGACTCAGGGATGTGAACATACTTGGTGCGGTGCTCGCCGCAGTCAACAACCTTCCCATTATGCAGGGGTCTCTGCTTTCCAATCTGCCGCCGGAACAGCAGAGAGCCGCGAACTCGCCCGATACCGCCTTCTCGGTTCTTCGAGCCGATGTGACGGCCGGAGGCGGGTGGCTGCAGATCAGAAACGGCCGGCTTCAGAGCGATCTTTTCAGACTTATTGCCGACGGAAGAATCTCATTTGATGCGGACCTTGATTTGCGGGCATCCATCATTATCAGCCCTGAGCTTTCGAAGAATCTTGCGCAGCGTGTGAAGCAGATCGAGAAGGTTCTTGCGCCTGACCAGACGCTCACCATTCCTCTCAAGATCAACGGCAGGGGGAAAAAGGTCGTGGTGATTCCGGATGTGGAAGGACTGGCGAGGCTTGGCGCGGAAAAAGCGTTGAAGGAGCAGGCAGGGAAACTGCTGGATAAGGCTCTCGGTAAGAAAGGGCTCGGAAAGCTCTTCGATTTTTAGGATCACAGTCCTTGAATTGCCTTCCTCGCTGCGTTCCCGTCAAACAGCACGAGTGGCGGGAATCCAGGGACTTTAGAGACACCGCGAACTTCAGTCGGCGCGACGGGGCGAAGATTGCGAAGCACACCGATAAATTTTTCAGGAGTAATCTGGTTCACGGAAATAGGGGCCCTGGCTGAAAATAATTGACCCAGGCTGGGGGTTGCTTCTGGGGCTTGAGCTGCTGGTTGTTGCGTGGTAACGAGGGACATTTTTGTAAAACCTCAAAAAACTCCCATCATGGGAATGAACGGAATTCCTTACTGTTTGTTATGGTGAATTAAGCAAAAGCGTTGCATACTATTTACACATTTCAATTTAAAACGTAATTTCAAGACCTTGCAAATCTTTTTTGGAGTGTCCAGCCTGTGACCAGAGCAAAATACCACGCAGCCCTGGGAGTGCCCCTTGCGGTTTTGTTTTCTTCCGCACTCCTTTTATCCGGATGCTCGAGTTCAAAGCCCGAAGGCGAGCCGACGGAAATATCGGAGCAGAATAAAGACGGCGGCGTTTCACTCGACAGTCCTGAAATCGTTCTCCTTCAGCAGGCGCAGAGGAGTTACCAGTCGGGGATGTACTCAATAGCGCGGGAGAATTTCGAGGCTCTGCGCACAGGATACCCGATAGGCGCTTATGCAGAGTACGCTGAGATTAAAATAGCGGACTGCCGCTTCGCGGAAGGAGAATACGATACCGCGGCGCAGGGGTTCGAGGACTTCGTGAAAAATCACCCTGTTTCGCAGGCTGTTCCTTATGCGCTCTATATGTCGGGAAGAAGTCACCAGCTTGCAAACCGCGGGGTTGGAAGGGATCCGCTCTCGCTTGAAAAAGCCGCAAAGTCATATGAGCGCCTTGTCAGAGAGTACCCAAAGTCTTTCTATACAATCGCCGCCGCTGAATATCAGAAAGAGGTGATGGAAAAAATCGCGGAGCACGAAGAGGAGATCATCGCCTTTTACCAGAAGAGAGACAAGGAAGGGGCAGCCGCCGCAAGGAAGAGTGCTTACGCTTCTGTTCTGAGCCCGAGAGTAGAAGAGGCGAGGAAAGCAGCGGAAGAGGAAAGCGGTGAAAAAAATGAACAGACGCCGGCGGCAGATACCCTTGCGCAGCCGGCACCGCCGGTCCCCACAATCGCTCCCGCACCAGCCGTCGAGGCTTCTGCCGGGCTTCAGATTCAGGATGTGCAGTGCGAGAGTCCCGCTGCCGGTAAACCGGGAGTTTTCGTTCACCTGAACAGGCAGATTCCCCCCGACTTCGAGAAGGAGCATGGTGCCCTGCAGCCGGTTGATGGAAAGATAATCTTCAAAATTCCCGGTGCTTCCGGGCCCGAAATGAACAAGGTGTGCCCCGGAACCGGCGAACTGATATTGAAGCATGATGGAACTGTCGAGCTGAAGACTGACAAGACTGCCCGGCTCATTTCGCTTAGGGCTCCTGACAGGATCCTGATCCTTCTCGACAGAGACTGAGTGCCCCCTGTCGGACTCCGGCAAATTGAATTACACTGGCCAACAGATGGATTTGACGTCTTCCATATCGATTGATGCTGTCCGGATAAATCAGTTTCTCCGCCCGGGCCCTCTGCGCCAGATTATTCTCACCTGCAAGCTCATTTTTCTCCTTGCCTGTGCTGTAACGCTTGGTGCTGCCCTGTATGACATGCTCCAGAATAAAATTCAGGGAGTGACTGCGTCGATGAAACTCGGCAATGACCTGGCGAGGCTTTCCGAAGAAAGACCTCAGGAGCAGAGCAGCCGGCGACGAAGGAGAATGGATGTCGATGCCATGTCGGCGAAAAATCTCTTCGGAGATCTCACGCCGAAAACCGCGGTGAACAAGGAGTCGGCGGTCAAGCCTGCGCCCCAGATGCAGCTTGCACTCGTAGGAACATTCATTGCCGACGATGTACATGAATCCTACGCAATAATTGAAGATCAGAAGAAGAAGGAGCAGCAGGACTTTTCGCTCAATGACACCGTGTTCGGTGAAGCCCGCCTTAAAGCTATCTTCCCCGATAAAGTCGAACTTAATCGAAACGGCACAATAGAAATTCTGAAACTCGACGATACTGGCGACGGCTCCAGCGGCCCTGCCACAGAGGGGGGGCTTCCGGTGGACGATTTCACGGTGCCTGAAAATGAGGTTGAGACCGCTCTGCAGAATCTCCCGCTTCTGTTGACGCAGGCAAGGGCCGTTCCGTACTTCAAAGGCGGGCAGTCCGTGGGTCTGCGCCTTTTTGCAATCAAGACGGGAAGCCTTTATGAGAAGGTCGGGCTGAAAAACGGCGATATTCTCAAGGCTATTAATGGAAGCAGCCTGTCTGATATCACACAGGCAGCGAAGCTTTTCGAGACTCTGAAGCAGGAGAAAAACATCTCTGTCAACGTCGAGCGAAACCGGGAAGAGCGGGTTTTTCGTTATCAGATCAGATGACGTCTTCTTCGTCCTGGTCTCCAGGGCAGGAGGCTCTGTGCCCCGGGGCTCCGAAATTCAGCACCTTTCGCACTTCCGGGGGAGGGGGTAGAGTACAAATGGGACGCTATTTGTGAAGTCTCGCCTGTAACTGGTTTATGAATCGCTCCAAAGGTTGGTCCTTGCGCCGGGTTGTGAATCTGATTTTGCCGTTTTCTCTGGTGCCGGCACTTCTGCTGTGCTGTGCGGCTTTACCCGCTTATTCTCAGCCGCAGAATCCGCCGCAAGCCGGGTCTCCGGTCGAAGATGACGATATTGCGAAGGACGCATCGACTGAAATAAACGTCAAAGACGCCGACATCGCCGCAATCATCCGCATTTTCAGCAGAAAGACAAAGCGCAACTATATTCTGGATGAACGAGTAAAAGGAAAGGTATCAATTTATCTTCCGGGCAAAGTTACCGCCGAAGAATCGCTCCGGATTCTCGATTCTGTTCTTGCTCTCAAGGGATTCACCTCGGTTCCAATCGGCGAAAACCTGTGGAAAATAGTTCCGGCGAAAGAGGCGAAGCAGTCCACAATTCCCGTGCTGATCGATGAGGGAAAGAAAAGCCCGTCAACTCCCGCTGTAGTCACGCGTCTTATTCCTCTGAAATATGTGGCCGCTGAAGACGTACAGCAGCTCATGGCGCAGCTAATTTCACCCGACGGTCTGATTAACGCTTATACCGGCACAAATTCACTGATCATTATTGATTCCGAAGACAACATAAACCGGCTTATCGAAATAATTAACGCGATTGATGTCCCGTCAACCGACCGCGACATGACATTGATTCCCATCAAATATGCCGATGCAGTCACCATATCGGACAAGCTCAATGAGATTCTTGGTACGGGCGGCAAGGCGGGAGAGAAGGGAGGAGCCGGTGATTCGGACCTCCTTCGACAGCGTACGTCCATTCAGCCCCCCCAGCCCGGAGCGCCTCCTCAACCGGGCGCCGCATCTTCGGGATCGAGAACTGTATCGTCTCGGGGCAAAGAGCCGAAGATCACGGCCGACGAACGGACGAACTCGGTCATAGTGATTGCTGATGAAGAGACAACAGCGAGAGTGAAGGCTCTCATTTCGCAGCTCGACACCAAGACCAATCTTTCAGGGTTCAAGTTCTATGTTTACAGATGCGAGCATGCCAAGGCGGATGAACTTGCACAGGTGCTTTCCGGTCTTTCCGGGGGCGGCGGAACCACCGGCACAACTGGAACAAGCCGCGGCTTCGGCCGGGGCGGCTCGATGAATGACATTTTCGACGAATCAGGCTTTGGGGGCGGGACCTCCCGATCTTCCCGGAGCAGCATGGGCCTCAGCAGCAGTTTCGACAGGGGCGGCACCGGGAGTTTCGGGCTTGGTTCGACGGGATCGGGCCGGAGCAGATTCGGCTCGACATCACGGCAGGGTACCAGCGGCCCCAGCTCGGTAATGCTCGGGGAAAATGTTTCTGTAACTGCCGATCCGGCGACGAACTCGCTCATCATAGTTGCGGGCAAGAGCGACTATGAAAAGATACTCTCTCTCCTGAAGGAACTCGACATTAAGAGACGGCAGGTCATCGTGGAAGCGATGCTGCTGGAAGTCAGCGTGGATGAAACGATGAATCTCTCCACAGGCTTCCTCACTTCGGGCGGCGGAAAGGACGGAGGGTATTTCGCGGAAGGAAACTTCGGAACGAACAACCTCGGGAATCTTTTTGACAATCCGGCCAAGCTGTCCGGATTCACATCGGCTGCCGCAAGTTCCGGCACACTGACCCTTCCGAACAATATCGTGGTTCCATCGCAGCTCCTCATGGTGCGGGCAGCTTCTACTCTGAAAAATGCCAATGTTCTGAGCGCCCCGACAATTCTCGCTACCGACAACGAAGCGGCAAAAATAATCGTGGGTGAGAATGTTCCGTTTCTTGCGAGCACATCGACATCGGAGGCGAATCTCAACAACACCTTCAACCAGGTTGACAGGCAGGACGTGGGTATCAGTCTCGAAATGAAGCCCCAGATCAGTTCCAGCCTTTACGTCACGATGTCAATCTTCACCGAAGTTTCAGCGATTCGACCAGGAACCGAACTTCTGCCGCTCGGTCCCACAACGACAAAGCGCCAGAGCGAAACGACTGTGATCGCGAAAGACGGCCAGATGATTGTCATCGGCGGACTTATTTCCGACGACACAGGGGAATCGAAAGACGGCGTGCCTTTTCTTTCGGACGTTCCCGTTCTCGGGCATCTGTTTAGAAGCACAAATGAGGCTCGAAGCCGCAAAAACCTCCTGATTTTCATTACCCCGAGGATCGTGAAAGATCAGTACGATGCCCGCGATATCACTTACGAGCGCAAGGATAAGATGCAGAACGAGATCGAAGTCCATGATGTGTTCCCCGGACGCCGGGAGGTCCTCGAAAACAGGAACATGGACAAGGTCACGGAAATTCAGCAGTACGAAGGAGCTTCTCCTTCCACCATTTTGCCGCCGGCGGCCCGGGAGAATGCGCCTTCGAGCGAGCCGGCGAGTACCGTACAGCGTTTTTCCGCCGATTCGCCAGGAGTGGTCGAACTGAAAGTGCGTCCGAAACTTCCGGGCACCAGCCGGGATGATATCCAGGAAACGGCTGTGGTTCATGCTCCGTTCAACCCTGACTCGTCGGGAGCGGCGGCACGGTATGTGGTGATGGAACTTCAGGAGCCGGGGAAGGATTTGGCTGATGCGCCGTTTACAGTTCAGGGCGACGAGGGTTTCTTTGGTCTCGTAATTCCCGAGCATGCTGCCGACTCAGCCCGGAACTTCTTCAGCCCCGGCGTGCCTTATTCTTACACAGTGGGGGCGAAGACAATTCCGGCTGTGGCTCTTGGGGTTTTCAGGACGAAGGAAGAAGCACAGAGCATTTATCCGTCTCTTGCTTCAAGCTGGTACACTATGTCGCCTTTTGAAATAATGGGTCTTGGGAAAGGGCCGTGGATACGGGAGACCGCGCCTTCTCTCGAATGAGGTTAACCGGTAATTAGTATGGCTTCTCTTCCATCGCAATCGCAGCGCCAGCTTGCCGCCGACCTGGGTTATCCCTTCATGGAAAAGCTTGGCGAGCCGCAGCCGCCGCGCAACATAGTGAGGGGAGATTTTGATCGTATAGTCGGCTCCTGGGGTCGCCAGAACATGACGATTCCCTTCGAGACGAAGGGCGGAAAAATCGTCGTAGCCACGGCCGATCCTCTGAACACTCAGGCAATTGAGCAGCTCAAGGCGTGTTATCGCCGCCCTGTGGTCCTTGTTGTCACAACTCCGGACGAGATTACAAAGGCGATAAACGCAATCAGGACCAGCCTGATGAGCGACCGCTCGAGCAGTCTGGAGACGAGCGAGAGGGAAGACGGCGACGATTTTCACAGGCAACTGAAGATTGACGTGACAGATGCGGAAGACGATGACGCCCCGATTATCCGTTATCTGAACGCGATTATCTTCAAGGCAAGTTCAGAGCGTGCTTCAGACGTGCACATAGAGTCGTTCGAGGACATGGTCAAGGTAAGGTTCCGAATCGACGGAACGCTGTATGACGTCGCATCCGAGAAGAAGGCATTTCAGGCGTCCATAATTTCGCGCGTGAAGGTCATGGCAGGGCTCAATATCGCGGAGAAGAGGCTTCCACAGGACGGACGCATCGGAATCAGGATCGCGGGAAGGGATGTTGACATCCGTGTCTCCACGATTCCCACGCAGTTCGGCGAGCGGGTGGTGATGCGTCTTCTTGATAAAACCGCGACAGTTCTCGATCTCGAGCAGCTGGGCATCACAGGGACGAATCAGGACCAGGTTCTCAAGCTTATTCATAAACCGAATGGCATTGTTCTTGTGACGGGACCGACCGGGTCCGGTAAAACAACGACGCTCTATTCATGCCTTTCGCGGATCAACGTGCCCGGCAAGAACATTCTCACCGTCGAGGATCCAATCGAGTATCAGCTTTCGGGCATCGGGCAGATGCAGGTGAACCCCAAGATAGGCTTTACTTTCGCCTCCGGTTTGAGGGCGATTCTCCGTCAGGATCCGGACATCGTAATGGTCGGGGAAATACGCGACACTGAGACAGCCGAGATCGCTATTCACGCGTCTCTTACAGGTCACCTCGTATTCTCGACTCTTCACACGAACGATTCAGCAGGCGCGATCACCCGTCTTCTCGATATGGGAATCGAGCCCTTTCTCGTTTCCTCCAGCCTTCTTGCCGTAATGGCGCAACGCCTTGTAAGGAAGCTCTGCAGACACTGCCGCGAACCGTACGAGATTTCTTCCGAAGAACTGAGGGAGCTGGGACTTGACCCCTCAAAAGTGAAGTCGCGCAAGGTCTTCAAGCCCGGCAGCGATACGTGTGAACACTGCCAGAGTACGCATTATTCGGGACGAACAGGAATACACGAGCTTCTTATGATTACCGACGAGATCCGGTCGATGGTGCTGCAGCGAATGGACTCCAACACTATCAAGAACGTCGCGTTGAAGCATGGATTCGAGACTCTTCGCATGGACGGAGCAAACAAGGTGCTTGCGGGCGTGACTTCAGTGGAAGAAGTCATGCTGGTAACACACGAAGAGATGCAGGGTCTTTAATGCCTGTCTACCGTTACACAGCACTCGACGCCAAAGGAAAGAATACCAGGGGTTCAATCGACGCCGATACGCTTCGCGGAGCAAGGCAGCGCCTCCGTGGGATGGGAATATACCCTACGGATATAGTCGAGGCAGACGAGCATGCGGAAAAAACCTCCCGTGATGTAAAGAGATATTTTCAGTCGAACCGCGTAAGCCTCGCCGACCTTACAGTGGCTACCAGGCAGCTTGCGACCCTTGTCGGGGCGGGGCTTCCCATCACGAATGCCCTCTCTGCTCTTTCTGAACAGGCGCCTTCATTCGTGATGAAGCGGACGATGGTCGATGTCCGCGAGAAGGTCGAAGAGGGAAGTTCTCTGGCGAGGGCTCTTGCTGCGTACCCGAAAACGTTTCCGAGGCTTTACACGAATATGGTCGCCTCAGGAGAGGCCTCGGGGACTCTTGATACCGTTCTTGACAATCTTGCGGATCATCTGGAAAGCCAGCTTGCGCTGAGGAGAAAGATGGGCTCGGCGCTGTTTTATCCGATTCTCATGTTTTTCTTCTGCACGCTTGTGGTGATAGGTCTTCTGACTTTTGTCGTGCCGAACATCGTGGACATATTCGAGAAGCAGGGCGCGGTCCTGCCTCTGCCGACACGGATCCTTATAGCCATCTCGCACGGGATAACGTCTTACTGGTATGTCTTCATCATTCTTGCGATGCTGGCCGTTTACCTTTCGCGAACGTACTATGCGCAGCCGAACGGCCGGTCCCGTGTCGACAAAGTTCTTCTGCGTCTTCCCGTCATAGGCTCGCTTTATACAAAGATTGCGACCGCCCGCATTGCGCGCACGCTGAGCACGCTTCTTGGAAGCGGGGTGGGAATTCTTGCCGCGCTTGAGATCGTCAAAAACCTTATGGGCAATGTTCATATTCAGCGGACACTCGAAGAGGCAGGCGAGGGAGTGCGCGAAGGACGGAGTCTCGCGAAGGAACTGGGCAAGGAGAGGATACTTCCGGGCATGTTGTGTCAGATGATTGCGGTGGGAGAGCAGAGCGGTGAGCTCGAACCCATGCTTATGAAGGCGAGCAAGGCATATGAGAACGAGGTCGACGCCGCGCTTTCGGGTCTGACTTCTCTTATTGAACCTGTGATGATTATTGTCCTCGGTGGAATAGTCTTCTGCATTGTTATAGCTATCCTGCTCCCGATTATGAATCTTACAAATATTGTGCCGAGGTAATTAAACGGTCTGTCAGCAGCACTTCGTTATACGGAGCCGAAGGACCTCCTTAACCCCCTCTTCCCCGCTATTGCGCAAAAAAGATCCAGTCATTAAGATTAATTCAGTCTCCCCCTCACGAAAGGATAATAATGAAACGCTTCAATCCCGAATCCGGTCTCACGCTCGTTGAAATTATAGTTGTGCTGGTCATTCTCTCCGTTCTCATGGGAATGCTTACGAGAGGTCTCTGGAGCACAGGCGAGAAAGCAAAGGCGGATATGAACAAACTTCAGATGCAGCGGGTGCAGAGCTACATAAACCAGTACCAGCTCCGCTACAACACGCTCCCGTCGAGCCTCGCTTCGCTTTACGGCTGCGACGATGTCACAGGGCCGGGATGCATTCCTATCGTCGACAGGGAATCCGACCTGTATGACGCATGGGGAACTCCGCTGAGGTATCGTGTAGATGGCGGAGGACGCAGCTATTCGATTACAAGCGTCGGGTCTGATCGTCGTGAAGGCGGAAGCGGAGCGGACACCGATGTCACAATCACAGGCCCGTAACCAGCGCGGCTTCACAATAATCGAGCTTGTCATTGTAGTCCTCATAATAGGGGCGATGATGGTTCTTGTTACGGTCCCGACAGGGGCCGTTGCGTACTGGAAGGAAGAGGCGTTCCTGAGGAAGCTCGTCGAGACGATTGAATTTCTCCATACCCAGGCCGTGGCAGATCAGGCTTTTTACCGTCTCGAGCTCGACTTCGGCGAAGGTGGGCAGCGAAGCTTCTTCTCCGTCGGCGTTGTGAAGCCTGAAGAAGATATTGCAATGCAGACTCAGGGCGTCGCGTCTGAAGACGTGGGCCTTGTGAGTACTGAACTTTACTTCTTCCTTCACCCGTCGACCGGAGTCGATGGTTCCTACAGTATCATCCCGCCGCCATCGTATCCGAGCCTTTTCGAGCCGACGCTGTTTCCACAGGATCTCACGCTTGAACGAGTCCGCACGGCAGGCGGAGTATATGAGCGCGGGCACGATGATAAAGCCTTCCTTCTCTTTTCTCCGAGGGGCTTTTCCGGGTTTGCAGTACTTCACCTCAGGATGAGCGGGGGAGCTCCGGTTACAATCCTTGTGAATCCTTTTACGGGAATGACCACGATTTACCGTGAGTTCCGCGACTTCGAATGGACATATGGCCGCAATAAAGAGGAAACATGAGGTGAAACGGGAGCGCGGATTTACACTGCTGGAAATTACAATAGCAGTAGCGCTGCTCGCCGTTTCTCTGGTCACTCTTCTCGGCCTCGAGGCTCAGATTACTCAGCAG
The DNA here is from genome assembly GCA_964421085.1 of uncultured Bdellovibrionales bacterium. GTDB lineage: Bacteria > Bdellovibrionota_C > UBA2361 > UBA2361 > CAYQVO01 > CAYQVO01. Next base: position 24,046 of record CAYQVO010000045.1, read on the forward strand.
ACAGTGACAGACAGGGGTCGTCAGAAGGCTCTGCTTGTAGCGCGCCGTGTTTTATCAGCCATTGAAGCATCCGAAGATCCCGTCGAGCCGGGCACCCGTGAGGCGAGTGCAGGGGAAATACTTCGGTACTTTCTTGCGACTGATGATGACCGATCCTCACGCAGGGATACAAGTCTCGACCTCCCGGTAAGGCTGGAGACTGATTATTTCAGGGTCCCCGGCATTGAAAATGGGAAAGCGCTCAAGAAAAGCCGGCTTACCGTTTTCTGGGGTTCTTCGGACCTCGAATCTCTTGATGTCGTTTTCTTTATTCCGGATACCGAGGTGGACAGCGAGGATCTTTAGTGGACCCAACGAGCAGGCGGACAGGGAGACCAGGAGGCTTTACGATTATCGAGGTCGTGCTGGCCATCAGCATCCTCGCAATTATCATGTCCGTCACGTACAGCGTGCTCAACCAGATTATCCGGACGAAACAGATGCTCGACGATTCGAGGGAGGTCAAGGCAATAGTCAATTCGATCCTGATCCGAATGACCCGCGAAATCCAGCTTGCGCGCGCTGGATTCCCGCTGCTCCCGGGCCGGGACAAGCTCGATCAGCCAAACAAGCCGAGCGTGAATCTGATTGGGGAGTCAGTCGAGCTTCCGAATGGTCTCCCCGGCGACAGCGTGACTTTCCTTGCCGCACAGGGAGGCCAGTACCTGCCGGATGGAACCTCCCATTCAGGAGACGTGCAGATCACATACCGGGTGGAGGAAGATCCTGAGCAGAAAGGGGACAGGGACAGAACCTATTACCTTATCCGGGAGGAACTCCCATACATCAGGTCTGCCGAGAAGGCTTATAGGCAGGCGATGATTTTTCCGGTGACGAACAAGCTTGTTTCTCTCTCCTTTCGCTTCTTTGATCCCAGGAGCAGCAAATGGGTCAGCAGCTGGGGGACCAGCGCCGGCAGCATGAAGCTTCCAAAACTGGTGGAATTCGAAGTCCGGGTGAAATCATCGAACGGGACAGTTGAGGCCTTCAAGACTGCAGTGGCACTGAGGTCCGTGGCTGATGTGCCGTAGGCCTGCGCCGGATAAGCAGGGCTTGCCGAGCTGCGGAAGGAACGGTACTCTTTCAAAAGAGAAAATCTCCCCCTGATCAGCAGTTTAGGCCCGAGTCAAGTTGGATGCAGCCCGTTCTTGTCATTGATCTCACGAAAGACCCGAGTGTAGCTCTCGTGGTTGATGCTTCCGGTCCGGACTGTGATGTGCTCGAGCGCGTGCAGGCTCCTCTTGGCGAATACCTTGCAGCATACTGCCCCCGTATCGACGAAATCCCGGGGGACGGCGGAGATGAAGCAGCAGAACCGGAAAAGATCGAAGAGTCGGCTCCTCCCATAAAAGAACTTGTCGAGAAGCTGACGGTCGAATGGACGAACTGCATAATAATCGTCCCTCCGCTTGATTACGTTTCTCTGACTCTGCGCACGCCATTCGGAGATCCGAAGAGACTCGCCCAGATTCTCGCTCTGGAGATACAGGATACTGTTCCCTTCGAGCTCGACGATATGCATCTTCATTACAGCGCGACAAGGCGTCCAACAGACCCGGATTATGATATTCATGTAGCGCTCTTCCCCAAATCGGCTCTGGACGGACTTCTGGCAGCATGTCACGAAGCGGAAGTCGATCCGGTTGTGATAATTCCAGCTGTGGCTGCCCTTGAACTGATATATAAATCACTGGCCGACGCTCCCGCTGATACTGCTTTTCTTTACTCTGATTATCCCCATTTTGCGATCGGTCTCTTTGCCGACGGCAGGCTTTGCGTGGAAAAAGAAAGCCATGCCATGCTCGCAGAGGGTGATGGCGGAGATAAGGACGAGTTCATCAAATCAACTTTGAACGATTTCCGCGCTTTTCTACGTTCTTTCGAACAGCAGCGCGAACTGGAGATCAATCATCTGCTGGTGCTGGGGGAGCTGCCCCCGAAAGGCGCACTTGACGAACTCTTCCGGAAACAGGAAATACTCAAGTGTCCGCTGCCGGAGAGGAGTTCATGCCGGGAATTGCTTGCGCAGAAAGCGGCGCTTTTCGGCCTTGACCGCAAGCCTCCAGTTCCCCTGGTCAATTTCAGAACCGGCGCCTATGCGGCTGGAATTCGATGGAGAGATTTTTTCGGAGGACTGGAGCAGCTGATTCCTTACTTCGCCGCATTTATCGGATGTCTGGTTATAGGACTTTGCGGCACCTACTACGCGAGAAAGGCCCACCTTGAATCTGTCAGGGCCGCGACAGTGAATCAGATCCGGGATGTCATCCCTTCAATCGACCCCAATACTGAAAAGCCTTCCGATTTTGTCCGTGCAGAGATTTCCTCTATTCAGCGACAGCTCAGGGATCTGGGTTCCCCGTTCAAGGTGTCGCCTCTCGATGCTCTCGTCGAAATTTCAAAGGACCTTCAGAAACGGGGCGGTTCCACCATAACACGGATTGACATAGTTGGAGACAGGATCACCCTGGAAGGTACGGCGCCCAACTACAGCAGCATTGAGAACATCGAAAAGACATTGAAGAATGAAAAGTCATCGAAGAAAAAGAAGCGCACGTACTGCGACGTAAAAAACGAAGTGAATTCATCGGGCCCTGGTAATACCGGGACTCTGCGATTCTCTTTTAGAGTGGAGCTTTGCGAATAGCCATGGTTGCTGCACTGACAAGAACAGGAATGACTCTCGTTCGCTGGTTCAGGAACCTGACCGGCCGGGAGAAGCAGGGGATAGCGCTCATGTTCGGTTTCGTGGTGTTCGTCATGGTGTACGTTCTTGCCCGGAATATAAGCTCTACCTTTGCTTCGATCGATCAGGAACTCTCGGCCGCCAACGAGGAACTTTCGCAGGTTTCGACGCTTCTTGCCCAGTACGGCAAGGTCAGGATGCAGCGCGATACCATCGAAAGTGAGTTTCGCAGTGTCGAGTTCAAGGAAGGAGAACTTACGTATCTGGAGGATATGATCAGACACAAACTCAATCTGAACAGCGGCTTCTCTATTACGCCGAAAAGCACTTCGAAATTCGGGGCGAATTACGAGCAGCACCTTTTTACGGTGAAGTTCGCCATTAATGATCTGAAACTTGTGATGGATTTCCTGACCGAAGTTGTTTCCGGCTCGCAGCCGCTTCTTCTGACTCGTCTCGATATAAGGGTGACGAGAAACGGACAATCGCTCGATGTCGACATGGACGTAAGCAGCATTAAGGAAGTGAAGGCATGAAAAAAAGCCGGAGAACGCCGCTCCTGATATGTCTTACGTTGTCGGCCGCGCTGCTTATCGTCGTTTACAGGACATTGACCAGCCCGGCAATGGGAGCATTTGTGCGCGAACAGATTATTGCCTTTGGCCGTAAAGAGGGACTGCCGATCCGGATTGACCGCATCGACAGGGACGCAGAGCCTGTTTCATGCGGCCTGCTGAGCTGCAGAGCAAAAGCTCTCTCCATTGTAATTCCCAAGGCTTTTTCTTATTTTCGCTTCGAAGAAATCGTTGTGTCGCCCAGACTTCTCAGCTTTGTTCTCAATAAGCCGCATATTCTCATAGAAGGCAGGCTGTATGGGGGGGAGTTCTCGGGGGACGTGGTTCAGCACAGGAAAGAGAATTCTTTCGTTGTGTCTCTGGCTGGTACCGGGCTTCAGGCTTCCGAAATGCCCCAGTTCGAGGGAATCACGGGCGGGAACCTGAATTTCATCCTTCAGGATCTGAAGATCGACAGAACCGGCATTGCGTTTGGTCCGAGCAGCATTGAAATCAGGAACGCCACAAAGCCCGGCAGGACAACCCTTTCAACAATGAAAACAGGACTGCCGGTCGCGATAGAAATTCCCGCGATAAGCAGTTTTAATGTTCGCATCAAGGCGGACATGTCAGACGGGAAACTCCGGATTTCGGAAGGAGTTCTTTCATCGTCTCTCGGATCCGTCGACATACGGGGAGACGTCACACTCCCCGCCCGCCGGGGAGGACCCACAGGATTTTCGCTTTCAGGGCGGACAGAAATAAACGCGGACGGCATGAGGGAAATATCGAACTACCCTCTAATAACTGGAGCGCTGAATATTTCAGGCCGCAAAGGGCCGCAAAAGCTGGAGTATGCTCTAAACGGCGATTCGTCGAATCCAAACTTCACAACAAAGCCGCTTCCATGATTTAACAAAAAGAAGGATGATACTCAAAAGGCGGGTTCAAGGTATTGAAGCATGTTCTGGGCTGCGGCAGGCATAACGTTGCTTATCTGTGTCGGATTAATAGCCGGCGGCTCGATTTTAATCAGCCGGCTGAACAAGGGGGGATCTTCCACGGAGAAAGACAATCTGGTCCTTGAAGTTGAAAGGCTCAATTCAGCTGTTGATCGCGCCTTAAAGTCCACCGAATCATTCTTCTCAATTGAACAGTTCGAAGCCGTCAAGGCTCAGGTTCAGGATGTTCAGCTCAACCTCGACAACCAGAAGCGGATGCTCAAAGAAGTTGAGACAAAGCTCGAAGAAGCTCAGAAGACAATTGAAGAGAAAGAGTCGTACCACCAGAGCATGAAGTCGGCGAAAGCCGAAGATGAAGAGAAGTTGGCGGGCCTGCTTGCGCGATTCGAGGACATTGCTGCCGAGTCAATCTCACTGGAACAGAAGCTTGCTGCGTCTCTGAAAAGTCTTGACCAGATGATGACTGAACTGCAGCTTACGCAGGAGCAGAAGGAGATGTTCGAGAATATACAGACGGCACTTACAGAGGCGAGCAGCCAGCTCAGAGAGCTTTATATTGAGTACGATTCTATCAAGAAGCGGATTGATACTCTCAATCTGCAGCTCGAAGACCTTGAGATTGAATACACGAAACTTGTTGAGCAGCAGCTGGGAGAATAAAAAGGGCAATGATACTTATAACATAAGGCTTCCGATCCCCTCGAATATTATTGCCTTAGTTGACTAAATGTAGTATCATCAGTGGCTCCGCCGCTGGTGTGTCCCCCAATTCGCAATATTCGTGCAGCCTTGAGCCGGTCTGTACGAAGAAGCTCGAAATTCAACCGGACGCTCCACTTATTTTGGTGATCATATATATGCAGGCAAACGACTGGAAGACCCCCAAGAGACTGAGTGAATCGCACCTTCATCAGATTAACGTTCTCAGGGTACTGAACTCTGACGCGCAGGAGAATGTTCCCCGGCATTTTCACCTGCACGAAATCGCTGACCTCAGCGGATTGAAGGACGAGAAAGAAACTCAGCGTTACTTATTCATCCTCGAAGGACAAAAACTCGTCGCGCCGTGCCCAAAAGGCGATTTCACATCGCGTGTATGGCACATCACCGACGAGGGAATCTGGGCCATGAGGAATATCAGCAAGGCGATGGTGCAGTAATTCCCGCGCGGTAATTCCCGCTTGGCGCTTTATTTTCCCGCTCGGCGCTCGTGCCCAGGGGCTGCCGCCCCTCGCTTCGCTTCACCC
>CAYQVO010000046.1:0-14871 GCA_964421085.1 uncultured Bdellovibrionales bacterium
GGAACGAAGACTACAAAGACCTTCTCGACATGTGCGCGGACATTATCGGGGACATGGCGTCTGAAGGCGCGCGCCCTATCGACAGGCTCGAGCGCGGAAGCGTGATGGAAAGCGTGGTCGAAGCCCACAGACTTTACAGAAACGGTCCTATGAAACGGGAATTCGTTCTTTCCGACGTCGTATCAGTGATGCGCGCGCCCAGACGCGTCGATGAAACGGAAGATTCAAGCCTCAGACGTCAGAAGCTCTCTCTTCTGATAGCCGATTATTACGGCGATGGAACGTACGCACGCTTCTTCGATCGTCCCGGATCGCTTAGACTCAAAGAACGCTTCATAGTTTTTGACCTCAAAGCATTGAATCGCAACCCTGATTTGCAGCGAGTCTTTTTGAAAGTCGCGATGGTCTGGGCAGACACAGTCATGAATGATCCCGCCGAGATCGACAACCGGAAGATCCTGGTCTTTGACGAAGCGCACGATCTGATCGGGAAGACATCCGCAGCCACAATTGAAACAGCCTTTCGGCTTTACCGGAAGAGAAAAGGCATAGTCATAGCCGCATCGCAGTCAGGTGAAGACTTCTATGTCGGACAGGGCGGACAGGCCATCGTACAGAACAGCGCTCACAAGATTTTTCTGCGACAGGATCCGAGCAAATTCCATCTGACTGCCCAGGCGTTCGCGCTCTCGGATCAGCAGTCGGACGTGATTCTCAGGCTGAAAACAGTGAAAGGCGTCGAGTCCCAGTTTTATCTGATGTCGGATATCGGAGAAGGGGCTTTGGTGCTTCCACTTGAACCTGCCTTCTACTGGGTGAGCACGAACAACGGAGATGACAATCAGCTCTTCAATGATCTGCTCAACCAGACCGGAGGGAATTTCTGGCTTGCGCTTGAACGCGCTGTTCAAATCGCTCCCCACGGAGCGAGTGGAATGAGGCAGGGAATTCCGCGTACAGCGGCAATGGAGGCAGATGAAGTATCCAACTGAATTGACGGAGGAACTACAGTGAAAAGACGGAAATTGCATATTTGCGCAGGCGCGGCCGCTCTTGCTCTTGCTATCGGTGGGTGCGCCCCCCGCGAACCCGGGACCACGCCGGTTGTGGTGCATGAAGATGCGCCCGGAACGGTTCAGGAGGTCTGGGAGGAACCGATGGTAGATGTGATTGATGTCCCGCCGGGGCTGGATCCCGAGGGCACGTACTACCGTCCCGGGCACCAGGAAGTCGTTGAGATTCGGCAAGGCAGGTGGCAGTACTACAATAAGAACAAAGAGTAAGAGCACCAGTTGCGAACGTCCGAGGTTCACGCTGGGAGTGAAATAAGTTAGAATCAAGGCCAAAGGAGAAACAGGCGAATGAGCATAATAAGTCCCCGCAATTTCATCTCCCCGCTGACCAATACGGTAAATCTTGTCGCCATAATACTGGTTATTCTGCTTTTCGCGGTTTTCCGCTTCTCTATGGGCAGAATAGACACGGAGAAAAGGGCCCTGACGAAGAAGCAGGCAGAAACACAGTCAGTGTCCGCACAATCGGAGGCCGCACTCCAGCCGGCAATACCAGCTGCCGCCGCACCGGCACAGGAACCGACGGCCGCTGAAGCAGCTGGAGTCTCATCCGGTTCATCGGATCTCAAGGCTGCGATTGAAGCTCTCGGCAAGGGCGGCGCTTCGACAGGTTCAAAGAACTCAGGGAACGGCAGCACCGGGCGAAACGCGAACGATGGAAGCCTCAGCGATGTCGAGAAGGCGCTCGGGTTGAGGTAGGGCGATGCGACGGGAAGAGGCCATAATCATACCCAAAGTATGGCGCTCTGAACTGCGTATAGTCGTCCTCTTTTTCATCTTTTGTGTCGCAAGCATCATTCTCTCGCATGAATTCCCTGCCAGCGTGATACGGGGCGAGCTGTTCCGCATCGGTTCTCAGCGGTTCGTGCTGCATCTCCCGCTCTTCTGGTTTCTGCCTGCAGGAATGCTGTGCAAAGGCATATTCCGCATCTATAACGTCAGGTTTCAGATGGATGGAACCGGAATCGAAGCAAGATACGGAGTCATGTGGGTGAGCCAGACCATAGCCCGCATCCGCTATCTTGATATACGGAGCGCGGAAATTCAGCAGAGCCTCACCGACAGAATTTTGACCGTCGGTGACGTAATCATCTCGTCGGCAGCCAAGCAGTCGATCGATGTGATTTTCGAAGGGATAGCGGTGCCGCAGGAAGTGAAGGAAGTCATACTGGCCGAACGCGACAAGCGCCAGCGGCTTGAACATGCAGGGTTAACAGGCCACGGAAAGCAGAAGGAGAAAGCGCGTGCTTAACAGACGTCTGCTCCGTATAAAGGGACTATCTGCCGGATTTGCGCTTCTCACTTCGTTGTGTCTTGCCGCTCCGGCTGCGTCAGACATCGAAAATCCGGGTGAAAGACTCAAGGAACTCGAAGCCAGAGAAGCTGCACTTGGCCGCGCTCTTGGATCGGCAGAAGAATCTTCAACCGTGCCGAACGAGATGGAGAAACAGCCGGCGCCGCCGCAGAAGCGCGAAAGAACGCCTCACGCAATCGTCACAGTGAAACCGGGGAAAAAATCTTCAAAGGAGAAAGCCGCGGATGCAGATCCGATTCAAAAAGCAGTACAAAAAGCCCAGGACACAACCAAAAATGTTCAGCAGGAAAATTTCGAACTCAGGGCGAAGCTGGCTGCAGCGCAGAAAAGCTACGCGGCACTTCAGGAGAACTGCGGCGGAGCCCGCGACAGAACAGCAGCTCTTGAAGAACGTGCCGCCCGCGCCGAGGAGCAGGTTCGCGCTCTGGTCAAGCAGCTTGACGAAGCACGCGCCCGTCTGATGCTTGCGGAAACCGAGAACGAAAGACTCACCGCAAAATACAGGAGCACCGGCATGCCTCTTCCGCGGAAAAGTGAATCTCATGTTCCTGTCGATCTCGGATCAATGCCCGGGACAGCTTCAAAAGATATGCCTCTTGCGACGGTTCTCGCTGATAACGCCGGGCTGAAAACCGGTCCTGGAATGCAGTATTCGACATTAATGACAGTTCCGCAGGGAACGAGCCTCGCCGTTGAAAACCGTCAGGGAGAATGGTTCCGTGTAATCACTCCTCTGGGAGCCCGGGCCTGGATCCACGGCAGCTTCGTCAGACTTGGTCCTGTGCGAGATAACTCAGGGAGAAATAAAATGTCTGCGCCTCGTAATAGGGTTCCACCAGCCCGGGACGGCGCAACTGAAGAGGCTGCGTTCAAGTCGCTCAACAACGCGCTCAAAGCCAGTACCAGCAGCGGACCTGAGAAATCAGTTAATGCCCCCACCCATTCCGGTCGTGCCGCCCGGTAGACAATGACCTGCCGAAGTAATACGTGAATTTGAGATTAATTTTTCCTCAGGCTGTAAGTACCCGGCTTAACTCACTTCTTTCTTCACTTCTTTCTTCCCGGGTATGTTGCGCGACAAGGTCGCCCCTCCATAACCTTTATTAGAAAACTGGGTCGCGGTTTATCCGCGGCGGATTTAAGTGTGGTTTTGAAAAAAATTGGAGACAATATGAAGAGTATCAAAAATATTATCGAGAAGACGGGCCGCGAAGTTTACTGCTTTGTTACCTCACCCTCAAACGAACAGATTCAGATTGTTCTTTTCGTTGCTGGTGTTGCCCTTCTTACCGCCGGTCTTGCCACCGGTGCAATCGCTCAGGATGACGTTGGCCAGTATAATGCTGACAGAATCAACCGTGCCGTCGGTATTATCTTCACCTATCTTGAAGGCAGCTTTGGCGTGTTGGTGATGGTTGCTTCCGGTCTCGGCGCAATCCTGAGCTCGGCATTTGGTCAGTATAGAGCTGCTCTCGGCTGCCTCGTGGTCGCCGTCGGCGCCTTTATTCTCAGATCAATCGCTTCCACTTTCTTCAATGTTGAAGAAATCGAAATTTTCTCATAGTAAGAATATTCTGCCTTAATTTCAGAAGAGGCGCCGCAAGGCGCCTCTTCTGTTTTTTTCCGGCATTCTCCGAAGATTCGTCAATGATTCGCCCCAGCCAGTATTGCGGCTGATTGAAGCCGCAGCCTGATCAGTTCCCTGTTTCTCGGGTTCCCTTCCACATCGGCCATCTTCTGCAGAATCTCCAGCTCTTCGTCGGCATCTATTCTCAGCTTGTTATATGCAAGTGCACGGGCAAGAGGCTCATCGTGCTCGACAAGCTTTTGAAGATCCTGGAGCCCCGCACTCCACTCAGTCTGAGAAAGATATCGCGCAGCTTCGAGGCTGAATGGATCCATTGCGCCCGCCTTTGCCCGCGAAATAAGAAGCCTCAGCACAACCTGGGGATTAGGAATAGTGGAGAACCACTGCTCTATGAAGGTGAAGGCCTGCTGACCCTTCGTAAGAAGCGACGAGACTATCGAGATAGACTGGGCACGCGTTACTGCCTGACCTTTTGGAACAGACGACAGCTCGACAAGGAAAGGTTCTGAAACAGCATCCAGACCAAACTCCGAGATGAGACTTTTGACAGCTTCCTGCCGGATGTTTGGAAGAGGAAACCGGAGAAGATCCGCGACCTGCTCAAAAGTCAGACTCTGGTTCTCAGGATAGGTTCCTGTAAGAAGAGAAAGACGGATAATAGGCTTCAAAGAAGACCACTGCGCCAGATCTTCATCGGTAAACCAGCTTAAAAGCGGTTGAAGAACGGGTACTACCACAGGCAGTCTGTTGTGAAGAGTCAGATCGAATCCTTCCAGATAAGAACTGAGCGGCACCAGTGTGGAAAGCCTCGCAAGGCAGACCGGGATTTCATTACATCCGTTGAAATACCCCGCAAGGGCCGCCTGTGATACGTTCCCCACTACCAGATGGCTGAGCGCCCGGGCGGGAAGTTCCTCCATGTTCTCGACGCCTTCGGATTCAAGATTGCGAAACGCGGTCCCAAGTGCCCCTGGAAGCGCTTCGAGACTCTTTAAGGATATTGCTTCGAACTGCCTGCCCTCGCTATCGAGACTGAAGCTCGACGCAAGCGCCAGGATGACAGCAGGATGCATCCGGCTCAGAGGAGGCATATCCCTGACATCATACTGCAGCATCCTTTTAAGCGCGATGCTCAGGATGAAAGTTCGATCAGTATCGGAAAGCTGCTCTTCCCATCTCGGGTCGAAAGCGACGCGGAAAAGATCGGCGAGAACCTTGCTGTTCCCTGAAATCGTAGATCTGATTATGACCGCCTGTGCCAGCCTGTCTTCGTCATTTACCGCGGCGTCCGCCACAACCTTCATAAGTGACGGTACGCCGCTTGCCCAGTATTCCTGAAAATTCTCCTGAGATTCACCGCCCCTGAAAATCGAATGCCGGAACTGAAAGAGCGCAACCAGACAGATCAGTATGAGTCCGCCTGCTGCCACGGACTTTATTGATTTTGGACGAACGGCCGCAGAAGCAGCCTCTGAAACTGCAGGTGGATGACCCTCCGGGAGACCTTGCTCTACGCCGGCAGGTCCCCGGTGAAGCACACTCCCTCGTGCACCTGAAAGATTAGCCTGCTTCGCCGGCGACGCACGTCCTCCGTACGGCGCCTCGAAAAAGTACCTCACCTCTTCAATTGCAGGCCGAAGCGAAGGTTCAACCGACGTCATTCTCTCCAGGAACCCTCCTGCCTGTTCGGAAAAAGGCTGCGGCATGATATTTTTCAGGAGCAGTCCAAGTCCGTAAATATCGGAAGCATGGGATGCAAAGCCACCGGCCTGAATTTCAGGAGCCGAATCAGCCGCAGTATAAACGGGAGTGGCCGAAAGGAAACCGAAATCAAAGATACACGGGAAATTATCGACAAGTGCGACATTAGAAGGAGCAAGATGGCCGTGCGGCAGTCCAATTCTGTGAAGCCGCGCGACCTCAAGAATCAGGGATCGGACAAGAATATCCCGCTGTCCGACCTTCTCCCTCTGGCCCGACTGAAGAATGTCAGCAAGAGTCTCGTCGAAATACAGGCGCTTCACCCAGTGCTGCATTCCTGTGTGACCAGTAGTAACAGCAGCAGTAATATTCTTCTCGACATCGAGCACTCTCAGGAGCGAAGTGAAAGCTCCCTCCATTTCCGGGTATGAATGAAGCATCGGATCGCTGTAGCGGAGAATCCAGATCCTGCCCTGAGCAAGAAGCAGAGGCCGAAGATCCCACTCTGCTTTCCCGTGCACAACACCGACTATCACCCCTTCGCTGTGAGAGAGCCTTTTGTAATCTTCCACAATTGAGCACTGCTCGGCGCTCAGAGCTTCAGTACCTGATATACGGCGTGAGGGTTCCGCTCCTTTGACGACGAAAAGATTGGGTGTCCTATGTGAGCCTTTACCGTTCATATCACGCGCGCAAACTGCCCTTTTTAAGATGCATTCAGGGGGAGTTTATTTGCAGTTCGTCAGCATCTTTTCAAGCTCGGCTTTCAGTTTCGGCAAAACGTCCTCATAACTGAACGAACCGATTGTCTCGCGCCCTTTCTTCAGATTGACGCTCGAGGGCCCGCACCACAGGCCCAGATCCGCCTCGTCAGTCTCACCGGGTCCGTTCACCCGGCATCCCATGACTGCAATGGTAATATCGGCGGTTCCGGCGAAATCTACAGCCTCCCTGACTCTGGCTGCAAGCTCGATAAACGCTTCGTTCTCGACCCTTGAGCAGGACGGGCAGGAAACGATATTAATTCCCTTTTTTTCAAAGCGCTCGGGCGCAGTTCTTCGGCCTGACTCAACATCTGAAATAATCTGCTTTCCGATCACTACCTCACGGTATTTCTCTGCCGCAGGAAGAGTAAGGGAAACCCGTATTGTCTCACCTGTTCCCCGCGAAAGAAGGTTTTCAAAGGCAATTCTTGTCTTTATTTCACCCTCCGGCAGCATTCCAGCTTCAGTGACCCCGAGGTGCAGAGGAATGTCCGGGAACTCCTCTGCAAACACGCAGTTCATCTCTATCACTTCATTCGGATCCGAGCTTTTAAGGGAAACAAGGAAATTCTCAAAGTGAAGATCCCGCATGTACCCCACATGCTCGCGGGCAGAAGAAAGCGCGGACACTGCTCTTCCGAGCGAACCTCCGTTGACGCCGATTCTCATCGCAAGTCCGTGTTTCCGCGATACATCCACGAGAAACCGCACCTTTTCACGTATCGGCTTCTCCTGTTCAACATGGTGAAGGTGTCCCGGGTTATAGCGGATCTTCTCCACGAACGGGGCGACCTGTTCCGCAAGCCTGTAGTTCTCCTGAAGGTCCACCACAAGCCTGGCTTTTGTCGCCTTCCGGATTGATGCAAGAGCTTCGACGTCACGCCTGTTGTCGACCGCGACCCGAATAAGGCCCGCACCATGCTCCTGAAGCACAGCTATCTGGCGAAGGGTGGCAGGAACATCGTGCGTTTTGGTCGCGCACATGCTCTGGACAGACACCGGGACTTCGCCTCCTATTTCGAAATCGCCCGCAAATACACTCTTCGTTTTTCTCCGCATCTGATTACTCTATCTTTGTTGGGCGCAGATCTGCAATGATTGGGCAGATTGAAAACCGGAGGTCCCGCGTATGCTCTTCAGACTGATTTCTTTTCTGACTGTCGTCTGGCTGCTCATTTCACCGCCTGCAGCACACCTGGAAGAACTTCCTCCTGCCTTTTATCCGACCTGGAAGCTCATGAGCTTTGCAGAGAAACAGCAGTTCGTCGCAGGATATATTCACGGATGGAGAGATGCCGCCCGGGTAACGGACATTGTGATCACATATGTCAAAGACAACCCCGGCAAAGCAGTCGAGGGTCTTGAACAGGTCAGGGGCCTTTATGATCTCAGGGATTTGAAACCGACTATCCTTGCCCAGGCCCTGGACACCTTCTTTGAAGACCCCGAAAACAAGACCGCAGGCCTTTCTCAGGCTGTTTCAGCGGCAAAACGTGCGATAAGCGGTAGATAACCCCCGGTGAAATCGGTATACTTTGACACCACTGAAAGGAAAGGTAAACGTTCACGCAGGGTGTGCTTATGGTTTCTCTGGATGATATTAACTCCATCTTTTCGAGGATCACGGAAGAATACGAAGAACCTGTTCCCATCGGCGGAAGATGCGAGAGCCGGGTTTACTACAGGGTTGAAGACCTGACAGACGATGATCTGAATGCATGCGCAGAATACGTCGCCGGCCGAATCAACGATCTCCTCTCCCCGCAGTCCCCCCAGCTTTTCCTGAAGCTTCCCGGCGGTTATACCTTCTTTGGCGAACGCCTCAGCGCCTTTTATTCCGAACTTACAAACAGCTCTGACGACATCCCGCTTGAGCAGTACCTGGAAAGCAAAATGTCAAACGGACACGGAGAGAAATACAAAGGGGCCAACTGCGTCCTTGTAACTGACGTTATCACCACCGCCCGATCAAGCCTCGAAGCCCATACGAAAGCCACTCTGCGCGGCATACCTGTGCTCTGCTGGGCTGCCCTTATTGATCGTACATTCGGCCCCGGACCGGTTCCCGTGGTGGCGGCATTCACAGGAGCCCCCGTCCGGGTTCTCACGAAGATCGGGTGATTATGCCGCCTCCTTCGAAGGACCGGCCTGCCACTGATGTTCAACTGTGACAGCATGATTTACTGATAAGCAGGGGATCCGGACGGTGCGTCTTTCACCGCGAAGAGGGTATACATTTCCTGCCATACGGTCGACGAAATCTGTCCTGTAAAGGAAGCCTGACGCCTGCTCTTCCACATTGGCCAGATCCTCCCATGCCTTGAGTGTCCTCAGCAGATCGCGAAGCTCGACTGCCGTCTGGAAACGCTTCTCAGGCTCCTGTTCGAGACACTTCTGAATTATCTTCCTCAGCAGGGCCGGATAATTCTCCGGCAGTGAAATAGCTACTGGTTTCCTCACATGAATTGCGATACCGCCGACTGAAATCTCCGAGAACGGTGGAAGTTCCCCGGTCAAGAGCTCATACCCGATAACTCCCACAGCATATATATCATTCTGTGCGTTTGACAGGCCCGTAAGCACATATTCAGGGGGCCAGTAGTCGGGAGTTCCAATGAGACATGATTCGCCGGTTTCTTCAACGCAGTCGGATATCTCCGCAGCAATACCGAAATCAGCTATTACCGCACTATCGTGGTCATCCAGAAGTATGTTTTCCGGCTTCAGATCGCGATGAACTATTCCTGCTTCGTGCAGGACTCCAAGCCCCTCGCTTATCTGCAGGAGGATGTTTATCACCTCCCTGCTTCTCCACACTCCTTTCACATCGAGAAGATCGGCAAGACTTCCCCCTGAGAGGTACGGCATCGTAAACGCGGCGAAATCTTCGTCTTCGCAGAGCTGGCTGCCGCTCAGCACGTTTTCATGCTTCACTCGCGCGGAGAGTCTGTACTCGTTCAACAGGGCCGCCCTTCCGTTTTTCGACGTGCGATTGTCGTTGCGGAAAACCTTCAGCACATGAAGAGTGTCAAGCTCGTCGAGAGACGCGCAGAGATAAACACCACACGTATCGGAAGCACTGAGACATCGAAGCAGCCTGAAGCGGCCGTAAAGGACCGTTCCGGGTACGAGATTTGCGAAGAAAAGACGGTTCATATTTTCGCTTTTGCGTGTCTCCTGAATACATATCTCTGCAAAAGCATGAACTGCTTCTATAAGCCTGAAATTTCCGGAAAAAATGAGAATTCAGCTTACGCGTGAGACGAATTTTGAACCAGGAGTCTGCGAGTTTTGCGCAGGGAGCAGTCCTGCACAGAGGGTATCGTGGCCCCCTGGCTAACTCATGCCCTTTCTCAGAGGAATCACCTTTGCAACCCGAATCTCTTCTTTTACAGGACGCTCCGGCTCCGGAGTGCTGTCCTTTTCGACGCGTACAGGGTTTCCTGTGTCTTCCGCCCTGGGCTGACTCACCCTGCTTTTCTGGATAACCTCCTGGACCTCATGATGGGCCGCCTGGCATGCCTGAGTTCTCGCCTTGAGAGTAACGAGCTCCCGGGCAAGAACGGAGGCCCTGACAAAATCTCCGTTTTCCGAGGACTCCATCAACAGGTTCTGTTTCTGGTGCATTTCGGCTTCGGCGAGTTTCCACTCGCCGTAAAACTGATCACGGATTCCGAAGACTTCGCTTGCCATCCGCTTTTGATTAGGATGGCCGATGGCAACGTTGAGTTCTCTCAGCAGCTCAGCATTGACTCGTCTCCATTCACCGACCTGAAGTTCGGCAAGCTCAGAAGTATTATCGCCGGGAACACGCTCCACAGAACTGTACAGACGGAGCGCCTTGCGGCTTCGCTGCATCAGTTGAACCAGTCTTGAACGAAATGGCATGCTTTCCATCAACCAGTGACGTTATACAAAAGGTTTCGAAAAATCAAAGCGAATCATATTCAGACAGCCTGTCGCAACTCTCAACATTGAGATTCCTAGATCACAAAAAATGCCCGCGCCTTTTTCGGCACTTAAGCCCAGGAAGTACATGGCATGCATGTTGCTCTGTTGCTCAGGATTCACGAGGATGCGGACAAACTGAGGGGGCCCGGAGCGGCGCCGAAAAAAGAGAGTAATGGAAATTCCCCGACAGCAGGCAGGCTGGTTCATCTAATGAGGTTCGCAGCCGGGCCGGCAGCACATGTCGAGGACTGCCGGCCCGGCTTTTTTTTGCGGGTCTCCTTGTATCTCCCGCCGAAAGATACCAGAATAAGGCCTTGAGAGGTCCTGGTGCGCCATGAAACTTCCTGCTGCCATTGTGTTGTTTGTCACTCTTGTTCCCCTGTCCTCTTCGACCCTGGCCGAAACCAGGTGGGTCAACCTGGGTGAGGATCTCGAGACTGCCGAAACCAGCTCAAACGCCGGCAGTTTTTTTCCTGCATACTTTACCTTCATACGGACTTCACTTCACCGGTTTCGCCTCAGCGCGGTGCGCGCCGAAGAATACGGAAAGAAGAGAGCAACTGTGGAAACACTCTGCAGTCTCGCCAGGGGAAGCGTCTGCATAAACGCCAGTTTCTTTGACGAGAACGGCGACCCCCTTGGTCTCGTAGTGAGCCGCGGGATCACGTCCCGCAAAGTTCACAAAGGCGGCAAGACCTTGAACGGTGTTTTCATGCTGAGCCGTTCGGGCCCCTCAATTCACAACCGTTTTGATCCTATCCTCACTTCCGCCGTAGAAGCCGTCCAGTCCGGTCCTGTTCTCATTAAAGAGGGCAAGGTTGTCGAAGGAATCAGAGAGTCCTTTCCGGCATCAAGAAGGTCGGGGGTTTGTGTTGATGGAGCAGGGCGCCTCGTCTTTTTTATCGCCTCGGCTAATTTCTCCGCCATCTCCATTGAGACTCTCCAGAACGTCCTGAGCAATCCGGACATCGGGTGCAGGGACGCTTTGAACCTCGACGGGGGCGGTTCATCACAGCTGTACGTTGATCCAGATGCAGGGCGCGACAGCCCGGGCTACCAGGTCCTGTATATTGCCGGAAGCGACGAGGTTCCCGTAGCCCTCTCGCTGATTGTCCGCCAGTAACGCACCAGCCTGAGAAAAATCATCACCATCGCGCCGGTTCCGGACATTTTCAATTTGATTATGCTTCTAAATCGCGCTATTTTAAGCCTATTGAAGTAACTGAAAGGCCCATGCACACACATAAGCCGGGCTGGATGTAATTCCAGTCTGGAGAATTCCAGTCTGGAGAATTTCAATTCAGCCTCATCTGAAGCCGGGCTATTATTGTGCAGGAGCCTGGCAGTTTGCTCAAGGGGATAAATTGAGTAAGTACTGTAATTTATCCAATTGACAGCAGCGCAACCTCGACATTAACTTAACTTTAGTTTTTCGCTTCTTGCGAGGTTATAACGTCATGTCGGTTCATTACATTGACCGCGAGTTTACGGCTAAACAGGTTCAAAGCGTTCTCCGTTCACTCACCGGCGGTCAGGAAAAAATCGGGTTAGCGCTGTTGAATTACTATGCACGCACGAATCTCGTTCCGTGCACCGGAAAGGATAAATGCAGAGGCAGAGCCAAATACTGTTATTCTGATCTCATTCTTCTTTGCTGGCTTTTCCGGATGAAGAAGGAAGGCCTGCCCGTGAACCGTTTCAGGCGCGGCATTGATTACCTCCGGAAGAAGCTTCCAAGGATTTACAAAGATCCCACTGATATTGTCCTCGTAACTGACGGCAGGCAGCTTTTCCTTAAACACCGGGTTCAGGAGAAAGGCCAAATTGCTGAAGTTCTTACGGGGAAAAAGGCAGGCCAGTATGTATGGGCTTATGCAATCGGCTCGCTGATTGAGGAAGTTGATCGGCTGATAGACGGTCTCGAGGAAAAAGAAGAGACGCAGTTTGCCGCCTGAAGCGGTCAATAATTGGACCCTGGTTTTTTTCCCGGCAGAATCGCAGCCCGTATTCCGTCTGAAATAACCTCCACCTCGAGCCCGGGAATTTCTGGATCTATTATGTAAGGCGACTTCGACGGCCCGGGGCTTCTTTCTGAATTCATGTACCTGAGCACTTTAAAAATAGTTGTGGCGCAGCCTGCCGGGTCTTCATCCATGATGATACATATCCCCCGTTCGAGGCACCTTGACTCCACGTGTCCGCGCATCGCTGTGGAATTAGTCACAAGATAAATGGCTCCTTCAGCGGGAATGCGCGTTTCTATCCAGTTTATATGCGCCGATCCCATCTGTGCCGGATTCATTACCACAAAGCCCTTTTTTCTGCAGTTGTCTGCGCTGTCCCCAAGCACCTGAAGCGTTCCATTAAAGACTCCAACGCACCTTCCATTAAGGAGGCAGTCTTCGGGTGATGGGAACACAACGCGTACGGGCTCGAGCCAGGGAGACGGGAGAGGACGAAGCTGGACAAGACCGCACGAAGATCTGTCGTACAGTACCGTTTCAGTCTGGTGGGGAGTCCCTGTAACGAGATCGACAAATACACTGACAACAGCTGCCGCTTCGATATGAACCGGATAAATATCTCTAGTGTAGTCAAGCGGCATTGCAAGACAGCGGGGGCAATCGATATCATGGAAAAAAAGGCCGCTCCTTGCGCTTTTCTCCGTCATTATAACGGGGGTGCTCTCCTGCACTTCAGGTTCCCGATGGAAAGAGATCTTCTGAAAAACCAGATCGCGCATTGAAGGAACGTGATTCCTGCGATGAGAATACACATAAAACGAGTCGCATCCGGCATTGAATTCATGAAGCACAAGACCCATGAAATCCTCTGATAGGCCGATATTTTCCCTGTGCCGTTTCGCTTGATCACTGTTCATTGACTGGTACACATACTCTTCCGCCGCATGGAGTTCCTCTCTTGATGGGTTTGGCGGCAGAAGCACGGATTTATAAATCCCGGCGCCGAGAGAATGCGAGTCCTCCGAGAAAGCTGCGCTGCTTCTCACGATTACCTGCCGGCGCGAGCGGACCCATTTATAATCATCTTCTGACATGTCTGAAAGAGGCCTGCCATCAAGATAATCCCGGTAATTCTGAGTCTCAACCAGCCGGAATTCGGGAATCTCCGGCAGGTTTCTGAGACCATAAGGCAGAGAAGCGCCCTCGATTGATTTGAAGACAAGTCCCAGCGCGCGCAGCCTTGCGCCTTTTGCGCCGTAGCGTTCGATTCCTTCAGCAACCAGCGAATTGTAAAGGGCAGACGTTGCAGAGTAATCAAGCAGTCCCTTCCTCTCCTCGAGAAGGCTGATTTTTCTAAGAAACAGTCCGATCTCCCTTTTCATCTCGCCGATGGATGACCCGTCCAGCGTCACCTCCGATACGTTTTTTGTCGAACGCTGCCTTAGAACTTCCTCGCCGCTTATCTCCGTGTAGTCATCCCCTTCGAAAGTAACTATGCCGCATATTTTTCGAGCGCATGAAAGAGCAGCGGAAGCGGCAGCTTCAAAGGTCTCTTCCCCTGGGGCTTCGATTCCTTCTTCACAGAAGGAAGTGCCAAGGTAACGACAGGCCTGGTAAAGACAGAGTTTAATGTCTCTATGCAGGCTTTCGACAGTTATGCCGCTGTCGGAGGGCGGCAGGAATGGGCGAAGCTTCCCCAGGCTGTGAGTAAAGAGGTCATCCATTGAAGAAAGGAGGGCTGTTCTTTCTGAGACCGAGACCTCGGGCATCTCATCAACGAGAGCGTCGGATAATCGAGAGCCTCCTCTGACACGGGCAAGGAGAGGTTTGAGGAGTTCGAACGCCTCTTCTTCGCTTTTACTGATATCCGGCTGGTAATGGAGATCGGTCACCGCCACATACTACTATTCCAGTACAGCTAAGAAAGGCCAAACTACTGAAGTTTTTACAGGAAAAAGGGGCCACCCGGCACTTCGGGCACAGTTGCTGTCTTAAGGGTTCAATAGTATCCTCCTCTGTCTACAAATTCGATTCTGTGAAGGCGTCGGTAATCTATGAGTAAGACAAGTACAATAAAGCAGGTCTTTGCCCTTCTTATTGAAAAAAAAGCCTGGTGGCTTATCCCCATGGTCACCGTATTCCTTCTTCTTGGGCTCCTTATTGTTCTGACGCAGGGCTCTGCGCTTTCGCCGTTCATTTACACGCTCTTCTAGAGTGGAACGGGAAGGCCGAAACAGCGCAGATTTTGTCTGTGTGGAGGCATTCCACGAACTGGAAGAGACAGGCGCCCGGGAAAGCCCGGAATCGATTCGTTCCGGCCCTGCTCTTCTGATACGGGGCGAAAACAGTATCGTCATGTCCTCGCTCCTCGATGAGTTCAGGGGGAAGATCGATTTAATATACATTGATCCTCCTTTCGACATCGGAGCAGATGTGTCTGCGCATCTGTCTATCGGAGAAAACTCATCCGGTTCATCTCCAAAGTCGGACCTTTTCAAGGCAGTGGCATATGGAG
>CAYQVO010000046.1:14881-28596 GCA_964421085.1 uncultured Bdellovibrionales bacterium
CTGGGAGAAAGGCGACGAAACATACCTCGAGATGATCCGGAAAAGGCTGATACTGTGCCGCGAATTTCTGTCCGAGCGCGGGTCACTTTACCTTCACTGCGACTACCGGACGACCGCATACCTGCGTCTTCTGCTCGAAGAAGTTTTCGGCCGGAAAAACTATATTAATGAATGCATCTGGCACTACAAAACAGGAGGCATGCCCGAAAAACTCGGTTACGGGCGAAAGCACGACACGATTCATTTTGTCGCAAAGGACGCGTCAAAAGCGATCTGGCATCCGCAGAAGGAAAAATCGTACCTGGGACACAAATACGGCTTCAGCAACATCGACGTCCGGCAGGATGAGCGTGGACACTACACGATGGTCCACCTCCGTGATGTGTGGACAATTCCCGCCCTTAGAGGAAATCAGCCCGAGCGTGTCGACTACCCCACGCAGAAACCGGAAGCTCTGCTCGAACGGATAATCCGGGCATCCTCCGATGAAGGAAGTATCGTAGCCGATTTCTTCTGCGGCTCCGGGACAACAGGCGTCGTGGCCGAGAGACTGGGCAGAAGATGGATAATGTGCGACCAGGGCGATCTTGCAGTTCATACATGCAGGAAACGGCTCCTGGAGCTTCATGCGGAAATCAGGCGGTCGGAAAAGAGCCCTCCCCCCTTCTCGCTTCTGGAACTGCGCGACGACGAGAGAAAAATCCGGATTAGAACAAAGAGCGGCGAAAAGGATCCGGACTGCCGAAATCTTGTGCTCGAACTGCTGAAAGCGGAACGGGTGGAAGAAGACGGGTTGTTCCACGGATGTCTGCACGGCCGTCCATGTCACATATCCGGCATCGATGATGTAGTTTCGTCCGCGGACATACACGCCCTTCGGGAATCTGCCATGCGGAAGGATGCTCCGGAAGTGTGGTGCGTGGGCTGGTCATTCAGTGAGGACATCGCTCACCTGCCCCGCGAACTCGACGGCGGCCCGCTTGTTCGGCTGGTTCAAATTCCGCGGGAGGTGCATCATCAGGGGCGGAAAAGCGCGCCGCGGTTCTTTGAGCTTCCGCGGTTTTCATTCGAAGTCGAACATCAGCTTGACGACACATATGACGTGAGGCTCGTGGAGTATATTCCCGCACATGGTCTGGGGGATGACGAAGGCGAATCGCCGTCACGACGAAGAAACGAAGACTACCTGGATCTCTGGGCTGTTGATTTCGATTTTCAACTGCCTTCCTGTTTTCACTACGACTGGTTCGATTCGAGAAACAGGAGAAAACGAAAGATTGAAACCTCGAGTCATGCGCACTGGAAATACTCCCGGCCCGGGACATATACGATAGCTGTTAAAGTCGTGGATGTAAGCGGCCTCGAATGCCGGGCGGTTAAGAGCATAACGGCGGGTTGATCCGACGCGTTTCGGAAACGGAAGGACGTCAAAAGCGGAGTATCCTGATGTCCACCGGCTTTTTTTGGTCTTGATACCTCCCTCCTTTCTCAGTATCAGTAAAGCAGAACAACTAACCGCCATGACCTCGAACAAGCCCTGTCTCGGTATCGCCCAAATCTGCAACATGAGCATAGGATTCATGGGCATACAGTTCGGCTGGGGGCTCCAGATGGCGAATATGAGCGCCATATACGAGTATCTGGGCGCCAACCCCGACAGCATCCCGATCTTGTGGCTTGCGGCGCCCCTTACCGGGCTGATAGTCCAGCCTGTGATTGGACATTTAAGCGATATAACCTGGGGCCGGCTCGGGAGGCGCCGTCCATATTTCCTCATCGGCGCCATTCTTGCCTCGATTGCGCTCCTTCTTATGCCTTATTCAGGCGCTCTTTTCATGGCGGCCGGACTGCTGTGGATACTGGACACCTGTGTGAATGTGAGCATGGAACCTTTCCGCGCATTCGTCGCCGACATGCTTCCCGAGGAGCAGAGGACGCTCGGGTATTCCATCCAGACACTTTTCGTTTCAATCGGCGCGGTAACAGCTTCCGCGTTTCCGTTTTTACTTGAACATGTTTTTGGAGTCGGGACTTCTCCTGCGACCGAACCTGCGATGGACGCTCTCGCGTCGACATCACCTGCTCACGGGGCTGTTTATTACATCGTGAGCGAGTTCCCCATCATTGGCCATTATGTCGCCGACAGTCTCCCGGGTATTATCAGGCTTTCGTTCCACACCGGCGCCGCGGTTTTTCTTTTCTGCGTGCTGTGGACGGTGATCACATGCAGGGAATATCCGCCTGAAGATATGGAGGAGTTCAACCGGCGCAGGTCGGAACGGAGAGGATTCGTCCGGATATTTTCCGAGATCTTAAGCGGACTGAGGAACATGCCTCCAGTGATGCGCGAACTTGCGCCTGTTCAGTTCTTCAGCTGGGCCGGATTCTTCTGCATGTGGATGTATTTCCCAATCGCGGTGGGACACAGATTCGGCGCGGAAGGAACTCCGGAATATCTTCAGGGAGTGGAATGGGCGGGATTATGCTTTGCAGCCTACAATGCAGTCACCCTGGCCTACTCGTTTTATCTTCCCCGAATCGCTTCCAGGATCGGACTCAAAGCGGCTCATATTTTCGGGCTTCTCTGCATCAGTGCGGCGATGACAGGCGTATTTTTCACCCACGGAAAATGGGACGTCATGGCCCTGATGCTCGGCATCGGCATCGGTTGGGGAAGCGTGCTCACGATACCTTATGCGGTCCTTTCATGCTCTCTGCCTCAGGAAAAGATGGGAATGTACATGGGCATTTTCAATTTCTTCATCACTCTTCCGCAGATAGTAATCTCCCTTGGATTCGGCTGGGTTATGCAGCATGTGCTGGGGAACGAAAGGACGCTTGGAGTTGTTTTCGGCGGCGTGTGCTTTCTGATTGCCGCGGCGGCAATGTTGAAGGTGCACACTCCCTCTTCCGACAGGCAGGCGATATGAATAAAACGGGTTTGCTGGTTATCATTCTGTTTCTCGGAACCCTGCTCGGAGTGCTTGCGGGTTCGCATCTCGATGCTCTCTCGGGAGCCGCGGTAAACAATTTTCTCAACATTCACACACTTGTTCAGACAGTCACCGATGCAAGCTTCTTCGCCATAATGGCGATAGGCATGACGATGGTGATCATATCGGGAGGAATCGATCTCTCAGTCGGTTCCATTTATGCGCTGAGCGGCGTTCTTACCGCGATGGCGCTCCAGGACGGCACAATGGGCGATGGCGCGACAGTCGGAAGCGCGCTCGTTCTGTGCACCGGGATCGGGCTTGTATGCGGGCTCTTGAACGGCATAATGGTAGTGGGGCCCCGGGTGCATCCATTCATCATTACTCTCGGAACAATGTGGATATTCTGCGGAATTGCGTTCGTGGCGAGCCGGGCGAACAGCCTTCCTGTGCCGCAGTCGCTTACCTCCACGATAAAGGCGACATTCGGGTTCGGCGCCGGGATCTATCCGATGCCGTTTCTGATCATGCTCCTGCTGACGATTCTTGGAACGGTGTACCTGAACAGGACCGTCATGGGCCGTCATATCTACGCTGTCGGCGGGAACATTGAAGCAGGCAGATATGCAGGACTCAAAACAGGGAGGATTCTTGTCGGAGTCTACGCGGTATCAGGCCTTTGCGCGGGGCTTTCAGCGTTCATAGGGGGCGCTTATTACGGATCGGTCTCATGCGCCGACGCAACCGGTTACGAACTTTATGTGATCGCTTCGGCGGTTGTCGGAGGCGCAAGCCTTACAGGCGGGAGAGGCGAGGCTCTTGGAGGCGTTCTCGGCGCGCTTCTCATTATTCTCATCCGACAGTCAATCCGGACGCTTCACCTCGATCAGAACTATGAATGGATAATCATCGGGTTTGCGATTGTTGCGGCGGTGGTCCTCGATCAATTCGGATCAAAGTGGGCTGTTTCGAGGAAACACGGCAAAGGCGGAGGCGGCGCGGAATCCGCACTGCGGAAAGTGAAAACTGCGGGCGGTCTCCTTCTGCTCGCCGGATGTCTTGCGGCGATTTTTTCACTGCGGCCCGGCCCGAAGCCGGCGAACGACAAAGATTCCGAGGCGCCTGTGTTTAAAATCGCTCTCATCGCGAAGAGCTCGACGAATCCTGTTTTCCTCTCCGCCAGGGTCGGAGCTGAAGCGGCGGCAGCGGAACTGTCGAAACTCGGCAAGGTCAAGGTCGAGATAGACTGGAGAACTCCGCCTGTCGAGGACGGGCAGGTGCAGGCGCAGCGGCTCGCGCAGGCTGTGAACGAGGGAGCGTCCGCGGCCATCATCTCGTGCTCTGACGCCGCAAAAGTGAACGGAGCCATAAACGACGCCGTCGATCGGGGCGTTCCCGTCATGACTTTCGACAGCGATGCCCCGGAGTCGAAGAGATTTGCGTACTATGGGGTGAACGATATCGATGCCGGAAGGCAGGTGATGTCCGAGCTTATAGAGTCGCTCGGCGGGAAAGGAAATGTCGCGATTCTGGCGGGCAATCAGAATGCGCCGAATCTCCAGAAACGGGCGGAAGGTGCGAGGAAGGAGGCTCAGACTCATCCGGGAATAAAGGTCACAGGGACATTTTACAATATAGAAACACCCCAGGATGCCGCAGCCGAGGTGTTGAGGGTCACGAATGCGTATCCGGAAATTACGGGATGGGCGATGGTGGGAGGCTGGCCGCTTTTCACCGAGACGCTGCTCAATGATCTCGACCCGCAGAAGGTGAAAGTCGTGTCGATAGATGCTCTGCCCATCGAGCTTCCGTACATAGAGAAGGGTATCGCTCCTGTACTGCTGGCGCAGCCGACATATATGTGGGGATGGACATCGGTGAAAACCATTTATGAGCGCTACGTAAACAGGAGTCCCGACTCCGATGCGCCGACAATGCAGCTTGTACGGGTCACAAGAGAGAATCTCGGCGAGTGGGCCCGTCAGCTCAAAGCATGGGGGTTCACGGACGTACAGGAAAAATACCTGAAAATGCAGTGAGCATGATGGACGAATCGCCGTACATATCGCTCAAAGGGATAACAAAAATTTTTCCGGGGGTCAGGGCTCTCTCCGATGTGAGCTTCGGCATAAAGAAGGCGACCTGCCATGCGCTCATGGGAGAAAACGGCGCGGGCAAAAGCACACTTGGGAAAATAATCGCGGGTATACATTCTCCTGACGAGGGATCGATTGAAATTGACGGTGAGACTTACCAGTTTCAGAACTCGCGCGATGCTTCGGCAGCGGGAGTCGCAATGGTGCACCAGGAGCTTCTTTTCTGCGAAAATCTGTGTGTCGCCGAAAATATCTGCCTGAGCCGGCTTCCCAGCCGGTGGACATTTGTCGACAGAAAAGAGATGTACGCGGAAGCGGAGAGAGCCCTTGAACGCATAGGAGCGGATATCGATCCGGGCATAACGGTCTCCTCTCTCTCTGTCAGCCGGCAGCAGCTTGTGCAGATCGCCTCCGCGGTCGCGCACGGCGCGAAGATCCTGATTTTCGACGAGCCGACGAGCAGTCTTTCCCATCATGAAGCCGCGAAGCTTTTCGAGCTGATGCGCGAACTGAAGAAAAACGGCGTGACGCTTATCTTTGTGTCGCACCGGCTGGAGGAAATTTTTGCCATTACTGATGCTGTTACAGTCCTTCGAGACGGCCAGTTCGTCGCCACTGTCGACACAAAGGACACAGAAAGAGATGAGCTGGTGAAGCTCATGGTGGGCCGCACTATTGACGAGACCGGACCGCAGCGTTCCGTTCCCGCGGAGGCGGACCGGACGGAACTGCTTGCAGTCGGAAATCTTTCGGTCGAAGGCCGGTTTGCGGACGTTTCTTTCAATCTGAAAAAAGGCGAGATTGTCGGTGTCGCGGGTCTTGTCGGAGCGGGAAGGACGGAACTTGGGGAGGCCTTGTTTGGAATCGTTCCCGCGACGCACGGCGAGATCCGGGTAAACGGAGAGATTGTCCGGATACGGGGAGTCCATGATGCTCTTGATCTTGGCATCGGACTCGTTCCCGAGGATCGGAAAAGGCACGGTCTCGTTCCCGGGATGAAGTGCAGGGAAAATCTGACGCTCTCAATCCTTGAAAGGCTGAGCTCGCTTAACTGGATTCGCAGAGAAGAAGAGAAGGAAGTTGTAGACAGATATTACGAAGCGCTTCATGTCAGGCCTCCCGACCCTGAGGCTGTAATCACCAGTCTTTCGGGAGGAAATCAGCAGAAAATTGTTATCGCAAGATGGCTTGCCGCAGGATCCCGGATCCTTATCATTGATGAACCGACCCGGGGCGTCGATGTGTCGGCACGCGCTGAAATTCACCGGCTTATCCGCGAACTCGCGGATAAGGGAAGCGGAATTCTTTTAATATCGAGCGACCTTCCAGAGGTGCTTGCGCTGTCCGACAGGATCCTGGTTTTGAGGGAAGGACGCTTGATGACGGAGATGCCGCGTGAAAACGCCTCCCAGGAAGAGCTCATGCGATGGATGACTGGAATGGTGCGGGAACCGGCAGCTGAAGGGGCGGAGCAACGGAATCAGCCTGAAGGTGAAGAATGAAAGGACTTGTTTTCGTCATTTTGACATTGCTGTGCATACCGAATGCGCAGGCTGATGCCGCTTCCGAGATCGCCGAGCTCAAGGCGGAAATCGCGAGGATCAAGGCGGAAAGGGACGCGGAGATTTCGGCGCTCGAAAAACGCATAGAGAAGTTCGAAGAGAAGTTCACAACCCATATCGTCGCGCAGGAAGACAATCTTACGATGACTCATGAAGAGGTTGATGTTCTGAACCGGACCGAAGAGAAAAAAGAAAAGGGCGATATGAAAACGTATGCTGATATGACCGCGCTGCAGGCATATCAGACGACACTTCCGCCCGAGCTTCAGAAAGACAAGAATGAGGTTCCCGCAAAGCTCTTCGACTTCCTGAGCAAAGGATTCGAATGGCAGGGATACATCAGGTCGGGCTATGGAATAAACAGCAAAGGCGGACACATGGAAGCTTTCCAGGCGCCGGGCGCTTTGGCTAAATACAGACTTGGAAACGAGGCCGAGACTTACGTTGAGACGGCCCTCATTCAGAAGAACTGGAATCCCGACGAGAGCGGCCCGAAAATAAAGTCGCAGGTCAGGCTCTCATACCAGACCCAGGAATACTCCAGCTGGGACAGGGATAACGATATTGTGCTGCGCGAGGCTTACGCGTCGATGGATCATTTCGCGGACAGCGATCCCGGGGCCACTGTGTGGGCCGGCGAGCGTTTCTACCGTCTGCCCGAACTTAATATCAACGACTTCTGGTGGTATGACTTGAGCGGATACGGGGGAGGCTTTGAAAACATCTCCACGCCGCTTGGCAAGGCCGCGCTGGCTTATATAGGTTTCAGTCCCAATGCTTCGAGTTACTGGACAAGCACGGACAAGGAAGCCTTCGAGTATGTGACAAATAGCGGGCGGCTCGCAAAGAATAATCTGAATCTTATGTTATCTGAAGTGCCCGTACCCGGGGGACGGGGCACGTTCTGGGTCAACGGAGGATACCTGAAGGGCGGCACTGCGACCGGAGATCAGGGAGGAAAGCATTCGTATACGTCGGAGACCGGTTTCGACGCGGGCGTCATGCATCAGGCGAAGTTCGACAGTCTTGAAAATCAGTTCGCGGTGCAGTACGGGCTCGGCCCGAACAGTTCGCTCTCGGCAGGCGCGAATCTGCCGCCAACTTCGGATAATGAAGACTCGTGGACACTCCGGTTCACGGAAATGTACGACCAGCAGATAACTCCACTGCTGAGCGCGGAAGTAAACGGAGTCTATCAGCTCGGAGACTCAGGGCTCGACCACGATTCCCGCTTCCAGTGGGCGAGCCTCGGGATAAGGCCTGTCTATCATTTCACCGACCATTTCGGTTTTGAGTTTGAGCCTGGTTTTGACTACGTTGAGAATTCTGGCGGTGGTCCCGATTCCTACCTCGTAAAAGCCACGCTCGCATTAAGGCTTTCGCCTCACCCCGATTTCTTCAGCCGTCCCGCATTCCGACTGTTCGGTACATACGCCGGATGGGGAGAAGGTTTCAGGGGATTTCGCTCGCTCGGCGGCGACGGTTACCTCCATTCACGAGAGGGATGGAACTTCGGCGTGCAGGCCGAGTACTGGTGGTAAAGGGACACTCAGACTTCGGGGGGCTTCGTTCAAAGAAGGAGCAGTTCTCCAATGCGATGTGCCTGTTCAGAAAATGATTTGTGGACCGGAAGCGAGACTGTCAGCTCAGCAGGGGTAGTTGACAGTAACAGGGAACTATTACCCTCAATAAAATGTTTTTTCCCTGAAAGGTGTTTAAATGAAGGCGAGACGTGCTGTGCTGAGGCCCTTGAGCCATTTTCGGCCGATGGATGCGGCTGCGTGGTGCAATGGGTTGCGCCATGCGGCCGATGGATGCGGCAGTCTGTCGGATGGAGTTCTCGTTGCCGACATGACAGGAAAACGCTTTTTCCAAGTCTTGCACGAGTGCCGTCCATCCTTTCGATCTGATCCCAATTCGAGTCAATATGGGCTCGAGGTTATTGGGAATTGCGCCCCGCTTGTCATTCCTGATAATCCGACCCGTCTCGTCGAGAACCGTTAGATATTCCTCAAGCGATATCGACAGGAAGCCTCTCCGTCCCCCTGTATCCTGAATCGGGGCAAGCCATAGCTCCCCATCGCTTTTCCCCTGTCTGAGAGCCTCAATACGCTCATATGCGCTGGTAAATCGTGACTCTTCGGGGGTCTGTGAAATCCCGGCTCGAACAGGATTGAGATCGATATAGACAGCGCAGCCAAGCAATGCGGCTTCCTCGTTCACCCGCTGGCAGCGAAAGCGCCCTTCCCAGAATCTCCCCTTGCAGTCATCCTCTTTATTGGCTCTGCGGGCAATGAACTCATTGAGAGATTTCATAAACCAGCTTACGCTGCCGAGTCTCTCTCTCAGCACAGCGATGCGCGCATCATTTTGAGCTATTGCGAGAATTTCCTCCTCCTGAGGCTCTTCTCTCCCAAAGAGTGTGAGCCAGCGGCGTGCTATCTCCTGGCTGCTCAGCTCCTTCAGGAGATCGGGCAGGGTTCGAAGCAGAGTGTGAAGGTGGCTGTCCATGAACGCGCATGCAAGAGCCTCGATGCAGAAGATCGTCACGAGAAACCGCAGTCTGTCTCGAATCCAGTCTTTGCGGTGATCGTAGTTTTTACCCGAGTATGAATCCCAGCCGTGGAGGAAAGCTCTGCGAACGCAGCGTGAGATACAGTGGTATGTGGCCTCGTCTTTTACA
The DNA here is from genome assembly GCA_964421085.1 of uncultured Bdellovibrionales bacterium. Classification (GTDB taxonomy): domain Bacteria; phylum Bdellovibrionota_C; class UBA2361; order UBA2361; family CAYQVO01; genus CAYQVO01. The sequence goes on from CAYQVO010000046.1 coordinate 24,156, forward strand.
ACGGTATCAGATCGTCGGATTGTCATTTCTCCCCCTGCTGGCCGCCGGCCTGGCCGCGTTGTCATCTGATATATCGAAAAAATGGGGAAAAAGTTTCCTGGGGCGGCTGCATATCCTGCCGTGTAGTCAATAACTTTTTGGGTGTCCTTTCTCTTTTTCCAGCAGCTGTTTCAACGCATCGAGAGTATCGATGGTTTTTCGCCTGTTCGGTGTTCTCACAACTCCAAGGCTTCGGGCGGACTGTGAGGATTCGCGGAGCGCGTCGGCACACTGCATAGCGAGCTGATGCACAGTGTCTTCCCACCGGACGAGATGATCCAGCCGGCAGCGAAGGCTGAAAGGAAGCTTCGGGGGTTTCTGCTGCGGGTCGAGGAGAAAGGCGAGGATCTGCCCGGCAACACGTGTGTCCGCGCCGACATCGGATAAGATCAGTGAACACAGCTTTATTGCTCTCGAAAGTTCTTCCTGTATCGCTGTGAGCTTCTGGAATCCAGCATCATGTAGTCCATAGAAATACTCGCCAGAGTGCTCGTTAATCACCTCCACGATTCGGGAAATATCACCGCATCGCTTCTCGGCTTCCTTCAGCTTATCCCAGAGAGGACTTGCGGCGCGCTCCTCCACCTCCCTGATCTTCTCCTTCTTCCGTTGGAAGAACAGAATCATTGAAACCCCAAAGAAAACCAAGGATATGGCAAAGATTATGATTATGAGGGTGGCCATAAACCTTCCTTCTTCAGGAGAACTCAGGGTGTATTTGATGCTTATATCAGGCGGTTTCACCACGGCATAGTATGATTCAACCGTATATTTTCCGATTGATATAGATTCTTCTTTCTGATACTTCATTCTATGATAGTTCAAATCTCCTGGAGGATACGCATGAACTTTTTTCTGAACTGCCTGCCGAGTCGTCATCTCTCCTTGCTGAAGCCGCTTCTCGTGTTCGTCTTGCTGTCCACGGCGTGCTCCTCCGCGTCAGCTGCGTCCCGTTCCGTTGCCCTTAGCGGCAAAACCATCTCCAAATCAAAGGTGCAGGTGTCCTGCGCTCTGAATTCACGCACAGCCTCGAGATCAAGACAGATTGTGATAGGAAGGGCTTTTAACGGTTCGAACTATTTTGTGATTGGAAGCACCCGCCGCAGAGTCACACGCCTGACAGCAAGAACAAACCTCACCAACTCTGGAAAGTACGCCTTTATCTGCCGTGTCACCTTGCGCAGCGGCAAGGTTCTGTGGAGCAATAAACTGACAGCCACCGTCCGATATCCGACTCCAAGACCGACCAAAACACCGATTAAAACACCGACCAGGGCCCCGGGCCTCAGATCCTGCCCGGCCGGATACACTTCGGAGGTGGTGACGCGCGTGAATCAAAACCGTGCCGCAAAGGGAGCTGCCTCCCTGAATAATAATTCGATGCTGGCTCGGGCCGCGCAGGGCCACACCAACTGGATGGCGAAAAACCAGAAAGGGACCCATGGAACAGATGCAGAAATGGTGAAAAGGATCCGGGACACAGGTTATGTTGGTTGGCCCCTGGGTGAAAACATCGCCTGGAGGCAGCGAACACCCGCCGAAGTGGTGAACTGGTGGATGAACAGCCCGGGCCACCGCGCCAATATCCTGGATTCAAGATACCGGAACATCGGAGTCGGGTGTATTATCGATACCGCCGGGCAGTACTGGTGGACGCAGAATTTCGGAGGCTGATTTTTCCCGGTTTCACGCTTTTATCTTCGCCTTCTGTGACTTAAGCAGGCGCCGTCCGGATCGCTTGCTTAGCCCAGAAGCAGGGATAGAATCAGCTGATTATGGCAAGGCCCCTCATAACAGGCAGCAGTCCCGAAGGTGCCTCTGCACAGGACATTTCATTTCCTCATGTGCTGAGACGTCATTGACAGCATGCTCTCTCTCTCATGGACGGATATGACCGTGAACTCGCCGCGGCTGCGCAAAGATATGTTCCAGAAGGAAGTGTCTCGGGCGCCATGTTGATATCCGGGAGGATGATCTGTTCGGCCCTGTTCGCCGGGGTGAAAAATTTGACGTGATAAGTTTCTTTCCCCCGCAGTGTCCGCACAAACTCCTGGACAAGCCTCCGCGAAGCAAGGTGGCCTGAGATCCTGAGTATTCAATAATTCAAAGACTTAGGGATACGAATGCACCTGCCATGCTGTGAAAAGGCGGCGCGGCAGAAACATTCTCTTCAGTGAGCTGCTGAAGGGATAGAGGTGTCGTCCGTTGGTGCCTGACGCCGGGGTTATGATATCGCATGGGCAGCAGCAGAGTATTCGCGCCTGGAGCGAAAAATACTGCTTTGTGAAAGTTAATTTCCTGCAGCGATCCCCGGAATTTAATCGTAATATCAGATCCATGAGAACATTCATATTCCTCTTTCTCCTGATTATTACCCTGGATGCCCGGGCGGCGCCGCGAAAACCGGCATTTTCGCTCCTTCCCAGAAAAGAGATCAACACGAAAATCCTCGGCACAAACGCATTCTGCAACAAGGTGGGCTTTGGAACGCCGGCTTCGGAACTGAACGAAGTGAAGAATGTGACCAGGCTTAAATACGTCAGGGTTCTCTTCCTTTGGGATGACACGACCCAGCCGACCCCCGCCTCGCCTCTGAACTTTTCCTTCTTCGACGACATCGCCTCGCATATCCCGAAAGGGGTTACGGCTTTTGCGGTTCTTACCGGAGTTCCCTCGTGGATGAACAATCCTGACAACTGGATTGACGGTAATCCAAGGAAGACCTTCAATGAAATGTGGGTGAAGAAGGTTGTCCGGCGATACAGGAAAAATAAGAGGCTTGCGGGATTTCAGATCTGGAACGAACCGAACGACAATAACAACCCTCACAATGTAATCATGGGGCTTTCCAGAAGTCCGAAAAATTACGTCGAGCTTCTCTCTTTCGCATGGTCCTCGGTAAAGCGGGTGTCCCGGTCGAAGAAAGTAATCTCTGCCGCCACAACAGCCATCAATCAGAACTTCCCGAGGTCCGTCAACTACAACAGGTCGATGCGCAATGCAGGCGCGGAAAAGTACTGTGATGTCTGGGGAGTGCATTACTACAGCGAGCAAATTGAAAACGTGCTTCGGCCGAGAGGCTTTCGTTCATTTTCGCACGGCTTGAAAAGACCCATTTGGATAACTGAATCGGGAGCGAAAGGAACCACGAGGCAGCTCGCTTACGGGCAGCGGGTCTGGCCATTCCTGACCCAATACGTTCACGGGATAGCTCGAATATATCAGTATCAGTTCTCCGAAGATACGCCAGCGGATTCGACCTACGGCATGAAAAACCTCACGCCAGGCCGGGAGCTTTCTGATCTTTTTATTTTTTTGAGGGACAGGAAGTAAGACGCCCCCTGGGAACTGCGTGACGCAGTTCCCAGGTACTGATAAAAGATAAGGCAGGCGAATGAGTTTTCGACACAGGCTGCAGCGGAAGGATTAGCATGGATGATTATCTCAGAATATTGGCGTCAGCAGGCATCGGGTATGTGTATGAAGGTCAGGTTGAGGAGAATGAAGAGAGATTTCTATCGGCGCATCTCCCTAAACTGCAAAATCCTACGGTGGTCGACGTCGGCGCGAACGTGGGAAATTATGCCGCTTCGGTGAAGCGTCACAACCCTTCCGCAAGTCTCTATTGTTTCGAGCCTCAGCCTCAGAATTTTGAGAAGCTTAGCAGGCGGTTCGAAGGCAGCGATGTGCGGGTATTTCCCTTCGGAATGAGCGACAAGGAAGAGGAATTGACACTTTATGACTGGGCCGACGAGAATGGCACACCCTTCGCCTCGCTCCACAGGGGAGTGATCGAACAGCTTCAACATAAGCGCGCGAGTGCCAGTCGGATAAAAGTTCGTGCTCTTGATGCGGTTGCTGCTGAACTCGGCATCCGGAAGATCGATCTGCTCAAGATCGATACGGAAGGGCACGAACTCTCAGTGATGAAGGGCGCGGAATCGCTGATCCGCGGCCAAAAAGTCGACGTAATCCAGTGGGAGTTCAATGACATGAATGTCATTACCCGTACCTTCTTCAAGGACTTCTTCGAATTCCTGAGTGATTACCTTATCGTGCGGCTTACTCCCACAACACCGATTCCGATTTATTCATATGCTCCGATTCTCTGCGAAGTATTCGCGCTCCAGACGTATGTCGCGTTCCGTAAGGATGCATAAAGGCATGGGCACTGAAAAAAGCAGGCGCGTATGGCGGAATTCCGGCTGAAAGCTCTCCCGACCCCCCGTTTAATTCCGGCATTATTCACTGACGAAAAACGGCCCTGAAAATGCGGTGTTTTTCAGGGCCGTGGGTAGTAGTGGAAAAGAAATGTTGTTACATGACGCTTTAACGCAGCAACGACAGCGCGAGTCCGGGCTGCTGGTTTGCCTGAGCAAGAACCGCTGCACCGGCCTGCTGC
>CAYQVO010000047.1:0-4029 GCA_964421085.1 uncultured Bdellovibrionales bacterium
TTAAATTCAGGGAAGGCTGCCGCCTAACGACTCAACAAAAACGGGTAAAGATCAAGAATGACCCCGTACTCTTCTGAGAACCCCCGGCTTTTTAGAGTCCTGCATAATTATGAATACACCCAAAAGGATCTTTGGCAAGCTGTGATTTTCAGGCAGCCTGCATTGGGTACAGCTTTTCTCGCGGCTGTCATGGATTATATTCAAAAATATAAAATTGAAGATGAAGTTGAGCTTACAGCTTCCCCAAACTGCATGATAACGAGCTTGAAAAGAAAATACCCCGGTTTGAAAATGGACATTTTCGCGTCCGAGCCGCTTTATCGGATGGGTGAAAAGCCTGCATCGCATCTCTTAATCGATAGTGTTCTTTTCCGAAGGTTCGATGTCGCTCATCTGATGAACACGGCGCGCTTTCCGCGAACTCCCATTCACTCTCGACACCGATAAGATCTGCGAACTCTTCCGCGAAAAAGTCTTTAATGCTCCCGTGAAAGAGGGCGCCCCTCCCTCAACACGAGAGTTTTCGCCGCTGCAGTTTCCTGCAGGGATCTCTCAACACGTTCCGGATATGCGGGGAGAGACGACGAGATTTTTTGGAATGTACTCCGCCCGCACAAGGGGCGCTGCCACAGCCTTCAAAAATGAAAATCAAACACCTCCGCAGGCCGCCCCGGCATGTCACCATGAAAACCTCTCCCGTCCTGCATCTTCCTCCTGGGCTGGTTGCATGAAGCGGATCTCCAATGTCGACCCCCTCCTCTGCACGCGCTGTGGAGAAACCATGACAATAAAATCATTCATCCTCCCATTGGAAACGGCCACCCATCGAATCAAGGAAACACAGGCTTTCATCACTTCAACGCATTTAAAATCTAAACACACCAGCATCGTCTATCTGCCCAAATCCGTTCAGGTTATAAGACCTGCTGCCCTGTTTCCCGATGCGGTATGTCGACCCGCCCCTCCCTAAGTGATATATTTCAGCGAATTCTTTGTTGATGGGTTGACAAACAACTCCTATTTCTCCTATTTTTTTAGTCGGATTTTGGCGCTGTGAAGCTTACATCGAAAAGCGAGTACGCCCTTCTCGCCCTTGTCCATCTGGCGCGCCAGGGGAAAGACGAATATGTCTCTGTTCACGCCATTGCGACTGCGCAGAAGATTCCTCCGAAGTTTCTCGAACAGATTCTTCTTACGCTGAAAAGAGCGAAGTTTCTTCGCAGCGTAAAAGGGAAAAACGGCGGATATATGCTTGCGAAGGCTCCAAAGAAGATTTCGCTTGCTGAGGTTATTCGCCTTTTCGAGGGTGCTCTTGCGCCGACAGAATCCGCAAGCAAGTACTTTTACAGGACCACGCCGGTTGAAAGGGAGGATGGACTTCTTCGCGTATTTCAGGAGATTAGGAATTTGGTGGCAGCCAAACTCGAAAACACGTCTCTTGCTGACGTGCTCTGATTTGCGCATTTTGATCCATACGCTTTTTTTTGGCGTGTTATATGAGTAAACCTATCGGACAAAGAGGGTATTAAATGATTGAAAGCATTTCGATAATCGGCGGTCATGGAAAGAGAGGCGCTCCCGAGCCGGTTCGCCGAATTGATCTGAGGATGGGAGAGATCGTCAGCATCGTGGGTCCCACAGGATCCGGCAAGACAACGCTGATAAACGATATTGAGCTGTTTGCAGATGGAAATACGCCGAGCAATCGAGGTGTGCTCATTAACGGCGTGAAACCGGGGAAGGAATACCGGGACAATCCGAGCAGAAATCCGATTGCGCTTATAACTCAGCACACAACCTTTCTCTCGGATCTTCCGGTTGAACAATTTCTGCTTACGCATGCCCGGATAAGACAGGGGAAAAGCGCGACAGCTGCTCAGGAGCTGGTCGGGATAACACTTGACTTTGCCAATGAGTTGACCGGCGAGCCTGTGGTTCGAACCACGCGGATGACTGAGCTATCCGGCGGACAGACGAGAGCGTTACTGATTGCCGACGCTTCTGTTATCTGCGATACGCCGATTGTCCTTCTCGACGAAGTGGAGAACGCCGGAATTTACCGTTCGCGTGCTCTCGAACTTCTGAAAAAGTTCCGAAAGATCTTCATCTTTGTCACGCATGATCCGCATACTGCCCTCCTCTCCGACTACCGGGTTGTGATGAAAAACGGAGAAATTGTCAAGGTTCTTCGCACCGATGAGGAAGAGAAAGAGCTTTCACACCGGGTCGGCCGGATAGACAGTGTTCTCGGGTCTCTTCGTGAACGAATGCGTCACGGCGAACGCTTGAGAGCCGATACTCTGCAGGAGGCGGCATGAAGCTGATGATTTGCGCCGGTCCGGCGACCACAGGAAAATCGTCTGTGCTTCGCCATGTCACAAGAAAACTGCTCGCCGCAGATAAACGAATCAGTTATCTGAAGATCGATGTGCAGTTCGCGGAAGAAGATCGGGAGTTCCGGGAAGAGTTCGGAATCCCCTCAAAGAAGGTGTACTCGGGCGAGCTCTGCCCCGACCACTGCAATGTCCTTGTTGTAAGCGATGCTCTTAAATGGGCCGAAGAGAACAAAAGCGACGTGCTGGCAGTTGAAACGGCAGGACTCTGCCTTCGTTGTTCGCCATATATCGATAAAGGGCTTGGCATTGTCGTGCTCGAGGCTACAAGCGGGATGAACCTTCCACTCAAGGTCGGGCCGATGCTTTCGCTTGCCGATATCGCGGTTGTAACAAAGATTGATCGCGTCTCTCAGGCCGAAAGAGAGGTGTTCCGTGCCCGAATTCAGGATGTTGCGCCATCCGTGAAAGTCAGAGAAGTGAACGCGCTTCACGGAATCGGAATCGATCCTCTGATTGAAGATATCATGGGGACAACCGATGCGGATGACCCGATGCTTCTCAGAGGCAACCCGCCGGTGGGAACCTGCACCATATGTGTGGGAAAAAAGGAAGTCGGCTGGAAATCCCACTTCGGAGTAGTGCGTCCGCTTGAGAATGAGCTTTTTTATCGCGGGGAATGAAAATGGACATTGGAGGGCCGGACTTGCCCGCCCCGCCGAAGCCGACAGGCAAACGGGGGTTCCGGCCGAATGAATTGCTTCGGTCACGACAAGCTTTGACCCTCCATTAGAACAGTGAGGAAAAATGGGAAACAGAGATCAAACAAATCTTCCAGGTCTTGACTGCGGCATGTGCGGATATCGCACCTGCGCCGACCTGGCGGAAAAGCTGAAGCAGGAACCCGAGAAGGTGAAGCGGTGCATTCATCTTGCATCGGAACGTTACTCGCAAACAGACAAAGAACCTGCGGCGCCGGGTTGCACTGCCCGGAGAGGATGTGATTCATGCATGTCGGACCCCGACTCTCACGCATATCCCCAACGCGCATATCCCGAGGCTGCCTGGAAAGACAGCCTCGGAAGAGATTTTCACTTTTATCTCGAACACTTTCCCGACGATCCCGGTCCACGCGAGATAATACTTCCGCATAATCCTCTTATTACCCGTGAACTCGAAGTGAAAGTTGGAGATATTCTAATAGGCCGTCCCCTCGGGATGTCCTGTGGTTGCCCGATAACACACTGTGGAGTTGCCGTTGAGGTAGATGCAAGAACGGGAGTCATTACATGGTGTGTTACAGGCCCTCTCACAACGAGGATGAACGGATATAAAGATCTCGGGTACTATATTGCTGAAGGCTACGAAGGACTGGTCAAAGAGACGCAGTGTGAAATCCGAATAGGCGAACGCTACTTTTTTCAGCCCAGAATGTGCATGCTCCAGTGGCGCCACAGCGGTCTCTGCAATTTCGTGAATAAGGGAAGAGATGGGCTGGAAATTCGGCTTGAGGGACTCTGGATCGGATGACCTGCGCCGATCCCGCGACCTTCGACGCTGCCACCTCCCACGCTTCGTTTCATATCGTCGGACGGGACAGATGCTGATACTGATATTGTCCCGTTTTTCCGATAATTGGACATACATCGGCTGAAGAGATTTGGCAGTCTCCATCTGATAAACGGGGAGGAGATGC
>CAYQVO010000047.1:4135-19083 GCA_964421085.1 uncultured Bdellovibrionales bacterium
AGTGCCGTTTATCCGGTGCTTTCGAATTCATGAGCATTGGCACTGTGACCTGGCATACGTGAAGATAAAGGGTGTGTTTTATTTCCTCATCATGATGCTCGACAGCTGCCCGCGCTGGATCCTGGACTGGGACCGCCTTGGAATGGAATGATCGGAGATGACTAAAGAACACTTCAGCTGTAGTAGACGGTATCTGATCTGACACTGGAGTATCTCCGGGGCGTCTGTCACATCACGTCACGCTGCCTCTTGAAGTGTAACCTCTTCAGGAAGCATCTTCTCTATCACAATCTTCTTGCCATCGAGAAGCGTCTGCATCGGGGTTCTGCCGTCTGTCGTGCCCTCAAAGACTGCTTCAGAATATCGCGCGGCAGAAATCAAATACTCTCTATCGCCTTCTCCGTTCTTCTGCAAATCTCCTTTCCGTAATCCGTCCAGGATCCCTGCCCCCAGTAACGGTAGCAGCTCGTCTGTGAGCAGAGGAGATTGTACAGGGCCTCGCGATAGCGGGGATCCGAAGTCCCGACTCCTTTCTTCACCACCTTTTCATTGAAGCCGGCGCTCGCTTTCTCCATCGGTCCCAGAAGATCGTCGTATCCACGCACCCATGAAATATTATTAGTCCAGCTGCCTCCTTCCATGTGGAAGCGGTGATCGGTTTTCTTCAGTTCCTCAATTACGGAATTCAGCTTCTCAGCACCCTCCCCCGGCTTGAAATGATCCCATATCTGTTTCTGCTTCAACGGTTGAAGCTCAGGAAGATCGTCCTCCGTCACGCCGGATGCAAAGAGCATTTCGAGATATTCAGTGCCGTTCATAAGAGGAGTCCTGGTGCCGGTCGACTCTCTGGCCACTTCTATGAATTTCGGCGGAAATTCATTCATCATTACGCCGCCGTTTTCACCATCGGCGATCTGGGTGACAATCGAAGGAAGTTCCTTTCCTGCGATTTTCGTCTTCGGCACTCCCTGCGCCTCATACCAGGGCTGCATCTGAGCAACGAGCTTGGTGTCGCTTCCCTGTGTCTTTATCAGGCAGACAATTGAAGCAACCTCGCCGGACGAACTGCGGCAGACGAGCCGGTGAGGAAAATGCCTGTTTTCAGGTCCCCAGCCGTTGTCCGGCCGCTCCACCGTATGCTCCTGAACAAGAACCCAGGTGTATCCGCACTCTTTGAGTGTCCTCACAAACTCATAGGCGACGTCAGGATGGTTCGGCAGGGCCATTTCAGACGGGGAAAACCCCCTCACCCTCTGGAGAGCTTCCGCACCGAAAAGTGCAGCAAAATAATGCTGCCACGCTTTCACATGCAGCCTGAAATCCTGAACGGGTGTTGATGGGGCAACCGCGTGTCCCCATGGTGCGCCCAGCCATTCGGCATATCTTCGATAATGCGGATCCGAAGTGACAGCCTTAAGGCTGGTAAAGACATCTTCCAGTCCCATCTCCTTGAGTCCCCACAGGAGCGTCCCGGAGTATTCAAGCATTACCCTGGGTTCATATCCGCCATCCGCAAGTTCCGGAACGATTCTCCCAATCCGTTTGTAACAGTCGTGAAAGACTGATGCGTTGTAATTGTCGCCTTCACCTGAATGCTCCATCATATATTTCAGGTTGCTTATAATCTTTGCGCTCGCCAGAACCGGACTTCCTCCAGGAATAAGAGGCTGGTGCATATGCAGAGCTATCGCGCAGGCGCTCTGAATGTTCCGGAAATCCACCTTGCTTTCTTTCAGATAAACGGGCCGCTCCAGTCCTTCCGCCACAATCCGTTCAATTTCTTTTTCACTGCCGCATATATTCGGCAGTCCGTTCACACTTTCTTCCAGACGTAACATACCCAGTTCCCTCGCTGACTTACGCATCACTTCCGTTATTCTACATTTATAAGGTGCCGTCTTTTCGTGTCCAGCTTCAATATTTTCTGCTGAAAATATGCAGCACTTTTCAAAAAGTGAGAATAACTCTTATTGAAAGACACATTAAGTGGCTTTTGAGAGGCAGGAAACATAGTTTCCGCCGTTAAGGGGTGCTGAAGGTCATTTGGAATATAGTTTTTCGGGGTTTTCCGCCGGTTTTGCTCACAGGAGCAGCGCCAGTAAGACCAGCGACAACGGATTGAGGCTATTGAATTGGTTTTACTTGAGGTTTAGAGGGGTAAAGACGCTCCTCGCGCGTTTCTGTCCTGCGAATCGCCGGTCCCCCTGCTTCCTGGGAGACTGTTCATTCCATTACTTTTGGCACCTTTTTTCCTTGCCGTTCAACCTGGCTCCTACCGCCACACAACCCACATAACCAGCGCTGCAAGCGCAATACGGTACCACGCAAACGGGATCAGCGTGAACCGCCCCAGCATGGCGATGAAGACTCGGATGGCAACGACAGCTGAGACAAAAGAAACGGCAAACCCCGTAAGATAAAAAGGAAGATCTCCCGCTTCGATAAAAGGGAGACTCTTGTACCCGTCGAAAACCACCGCGGCAAACATCACCGGTACTGCGACGAGAAAAGAGAATTCGGCGGCAACCTTTCGTTCGAGACCGCAGAACAGGCCCCCGGCGATGGTACAGGCTGAGCGCGACATTCCGGGCCAGAGCGCAAGGCACTGCGCAAGTCCGATGAAAAAGGCATCCTTCACCGTAATCCCGCCTGCCTCCCGCACCCTGACTGCTTTCGCTCTCTTTTCAGCGAGGATCATAAGAAGCGCGCCCGCCACGAGGGCTGCAGCGACTGTACCAGTGGTGAAGAGATTCTCCTTTATAAAGCCGTGCAGGAGCGCACCAAGAACAAATGCCGGAAGGCATGCGACCCCGAATTTCACAATTCCGGCAAAGCCTTCGAGGCCGGAGATATGAAAGGCCTTCTCGAATTTCAGCAGTCCGGTGAAACGGCGGAAATAAAGGAGCACGACCGCGAGAATCGCCCCGAGTTGAATGAATACGTCGAAGAATTCCACTTTCCGGCCCTTGAGAGAAATGAGGTCTCCCACAATGATGAGGTGTCCGGTGCTGGATACAGGAAGAAATTCTGTGAGTCCCTCCACTATCCCAAGGAGCGCTGCTGATGACAACTCATGCATTTTCTGCTTCCACGATCTGAACCAGCACCGCCTTTTCGAGAGGCCGCATCACCCCGTGCGCGGATCGGTGACGAATCTTTATCCGGCCCGGGCCGAGCGCCGCCTCGAGGTTCTGCAGCTTGCTTTCATACAGCACAACATACATTCCCGGCTGAAAGCCGGTCTGAAGAGTCGTCATTCTCCTGCCCAGATAAAAACTGACGCCGTAAAACTCATTTCCGAAGGAGTACACTTCATCTTCTCCGGCAACAAGAGGAGATATCTGAGCCGCAAAATTTTTCGGCGATATTCCTTTGGCAAACTGGGGGATCAGTACGGCGTGAGCTGAAAGATACACCGAAAACGTCAGAGCAAAGATTCCGCCGAGGAAACTTGTCGATGCCCCGAAGAAACGGGCGCCGAGGTGCATGACGGCGAACAGCATCGGAAGAAACAATACGGCCACCATGACCGCGTCGGAGGACATGAGAATCTGCAGCTGCTCGACAGTAAAAAGAGATCCCTTCGATTTCAGGACAGGCGTCAGCAGTGAGCCCTTCGCTCCGATGAATATGACTGCGAGACAGACTGCTATCAGAAAAACACAGAGCCAGGAAAAGCTTTTCGCCGCGAGCCTCCTTGAAAGTATCCCGAGGGTGAGAATGTACTGAGCGGCGAGAAACGCAATGAAAGGATAGGCCGGAAGAAGATACACGCTCCGCTTCCCGGACGGGATTGAATAGAAGATGAACACACAGGCAAAACAGATCCACGAGAACCTCTCCAGAGCCGCGTGCGAGCGGAACCAGTCGCGGAATCTCTCCCCTACAAGCACGATTTTACGCTTCACTCTGAGACGCACGCTCAGCCATCGGAAACTCGCGGGTGTGGAGCGCATTGAGCGGTAAAGGGAAACGGCAAATGGCGACGCATACTTCTGCAGAAGACCGGGCAGAAATGGAAGTATCCACGGCAGGATGCCGATGAACAGTGTCAGAGCAAGATAAATGACCGTATGAGAATGAGGCTTGTCCTCCATCGAACTCGTGAACCTGGCGATATTTTCGTAATTCACTCTGTCCAGGAATTCAGAGCCGCCTTCCAGAATCGCGGCGATGTACCAGATGCCCGACAGGACGGCCGAAGGAACCGCCGCTTTCAGCAGAGCAGCGCCAATTTCCTTCCTTCGACGCCCCTCGACAGCCGAATGCACGGCCAGCACTATGCATGGAAGAACGATGCCGACAGGTCCTTTCGCAAGTGTCGCGCCCACCATGAGCAGAATCAGGACGACTGGAATTCCTGCAAGCTTTCTGCCCGCCCACGAAAAGATCGCGAGAAAACTCCCTGCGACAAATACTGAATGGAGCATGTCGACCCGGGCGTCGACACTGAGCCTGAACCATTCGACAGAGCTGTACAGAAGGAGCATCGAAAGGGTCGCGAGTCTCCGGCCGCTCCACCGCTGAAGGAAAAGATAAAAGGTGATAAGGAAAATGCATGACGAGAGCGCGGAAGGGAACCTCGCTGTAAAAGGAGTCACCTTTCCGTGCGGAAGCGAGAACAGCGCTATGCACCAGTGAAGAAGCGGAGGCTTCGAGGCTGCGATCCCCCCGTAACCCCTCGGAAGAATCACGTTCCCGTCGAGAACCGATTGAGCAGCAAGGACTTCCCGCCCTTCTCCCCGGGAGGAAAAATCCCGTTCTGACAGCCAGAGCAGGCCTGTAAGGGCCACAAGAAGGCAGATAAGAGGAACTGGTCGGTTCGTCACAGGCATAATGTGCTTATATCCTGCCCGGAAGGGAAAAGGAAACGCAGCTCTTCGCATTTTGAGGCTGATTACCGGGCGGGCTCTGACGGCACCTTGAATCCCCGGCTTTCGAGGAAAGCGGCTGCATTCGAAAGGAATTCGGCGATCTCCTCCTTGAGCTTCTGCAGAAGCAACGGGCCCTGTTCGAGCCTCTCCTCTTTCCCGGCTTTCTCCAGTTCGAACGCAGCTGCATGGGCAAGCATGCCCCCGAGGTTTCCAAGAGCGCTCTTTATTGAGTGAGCTTTCCTGTTCACTCCGTACGCATCGCCTGCCGCGAGCGCCCCTTCAAGCTCTGAAATCTGCGTCCCGTGCTCCTCGATGAAAATCTCAACGAGCTCTCTCAAGAGCTCCAGGTCGTTCTCGACTCTGCTCATCACCGCATCTTCATCAAATACGAGCAGCTGATTCATGTTCTAACCTTTTGAATTTTGAAAAGCCCGGACTTTACCACCCGCACTGCCGGTCTTCAAACGGATTGCCCCATAACAGAGGTTTATGACACATTACTTTACTGAAAATCATTCACGTTTTACTTTACTTTGTGAGCTTTATTCAGCCGGTAAAGCATCATATAACCCGGAACGCATGCATAGGCTATTCGCATACCCTCTTTGTTTCTGGAGAGCAGAACGGTGGCAGTCGAGAAAATCCTGATAATCGATGACGACAAGATCAACCGGAAGATTATCGCCCGGAGTGTCGAACAGCTGGGGCTTGTGGCTGTTCAGTGCGCGAACGGCAAGCAGGGCTGGGAGGCCTTATGCGAGAATGAAGATATCTCGTACGTAATCACGGATATAAAGATCATATTGAGAAGCTGAGAAAAGCGAAGTCGAATGGAGCGGAAATTGCTGAATAAAAAGACTTTTGTGCCGGCATTCACTCAAGTTGAATCAGCGCAACGTCGATAAAAGGATTGGGGAAAATCTTAATATCATGAGTTTTCGAAAATTCAACTGTGTCATTCTGGATCCCATCATGGATACGCGTATGCGTCTGAAACAGGCAACGCAGGCGGTCCAGGATTTCGGTGCGACACACAGTGCTTCGAGCCCCGACGAAGCCATCCGGATCTGCAAAGGCGACCAGGAAATCGATGTTGTCTTCGTCACTGGAAGACTTCCTCGTGAGGAATTCTCTTCATTCGTAGAAGATGCCAAGAAAACGAAACAGGGAGAGGATTCTGCCTACGTTCTTGTGCTCAAATCACATGCCGACACCCAGAGCGATCTCGCCGCAGGCATGATGGCGGGCGCCGATGGAATTCTCTGCGAGCCTTACTCAGTCGACCAGCTTGTTGAGATTACGCGGCTCGCCTCCCGGGTCAGAAAGGAAAGGTCCGACACCAGAGAGCGCATAGCGATCGGCATTATGGTCGATGAACTGGTTACTCAGCTTGATCTGGTCGCGTTCCTCAAGGCGTGCGGATGCGAACCCGGGACAAGCATAAAAACCCTCAGAGATCTGGGAGAAAAAATTCACGATCTTCAGCCTGAATTTCACCCGACCTACTTCGAGTTGATCGGGGAGAAATTTGAACAGGTCCCGCCGCCCAAACGGGCTTTTCAGACTAAAATCTACGCCGGGGCCAGCTCCCGGGTCCGGCAGCAGATGGAGCGCCGGATACACGCTGAACTTTCCAGCCGGAAAAAGACCCAATAAGCCGGGAAGGCCGCCGTCCCTTCGCCCCGCCCCTCAGGGGCCCGCTGCGGCGATTTCACCCGCTGGTTGCCTGGATCGTGCATTTCTGATACATTAACCAACCGTCGCTGCATTACTGCCGGTATGAGCATTAATCGTGGCGGCACGTTGCATAAGTACTGGGGTGGTAGAGATTTCGGTGCTCGCGTGAAGCGGCTATCACTGTTGAAGTGACGCTTAATTTTGGCGTTCTATGGGAAGAGCAGTTTTTCCCGTGAATTGCTGGTGAAGGCTGGGAAATATGCACGAGTCACTTAACCACTCTGATCAGTATTTCTGATCAGAGCTCTCTCACATAGAGCTTATCTAGTTTTTGTCTGCTCGTTAATTTGGGGGGCAGGAATTATATAAGGGTCTCCAATCGCAAGTCCTTTCTATTGGTAAAGCGAAGCAAGACCTGCAAAAGGCGTGGGATACGTCTTTGCAAAGAACGTATTTGGGTTTTCTTTGGAGTAATCGCCAATGCAAGCGCTGGGAAGACATGTTCTCGCAGAACTCTATGACTGCGATAAGGAGTTGATAAACGATCAAGAGTTTATCGAGGAGATAATGCTCAGAGCTGTGGAAGTTTCAGGCGCGACGATAGTCAAGCCGGTCTTTCACAAGTTCAATCCGCATGGAGTAAGCGGCGTCGTTGTTATCGCCGAATCCCACTTTACTATCCATACCTGGCCTGAATATGGATACTGCGCCCTCGATATCTTCACCTGCGGTGACGTGATCGACAACTATGCGGCGCTTACCTTCATAAGGGAAAAACTGATGGCGAAAGGCGTTTCGGTTTCCGAGGTGAAGCGTGGTGTATTGAACCTCGGCGTAGAGTTGAAGCACAAACCTGATGCTGAATCTGCGGTATGTATCTGAAAAATATCGGGCTTCGGAAAGGAGAAGAAAAGTGAGCTGCGCGGGAAACACTGAAAATTGCGAAAGAATCATTGCTGCGACAGGACCCGGCGAAGGACCAGGTCTCGAAGTGTGGGGACTGCTGACAAGCATCGATCTCGAGAACTGCGACCCCGGATTAGTCAGGTCCGCCGGGGCGATCAGGGAATTCACATCGAGGCTCTGCAGTCTGATAAAAATGAAGCCGTTCGGGGAGTGTCATGTCGTGCATTTTGGACAGGATGAGAAAGTCGAAGGGTTTTCCATGTTCCAGCTCATCGAGACTTCCTGCATTTCAGGTCACTTTGCGAATGCGACGAACCGCGCATATCTGGACGTTTTTTCATGCAAAATGTACGAGCCGACTGTCGTTGCTGAATTCGCTAAAGAGTTCTTCAAAGGCTCCAAATACCGGATGCATGTGACGGAGAGATATTGACGGGGGCCGCATGCAGGATGAAGGACAGAGCGGTCTCCAGATATGGGGAGAGGAGATTCTCGAAATTCCCCGCGGGAAGACTCTAAAATTCCAGATCAAGCGGACTGTATTTTCCAGGACCACACCCTTTCAGCAGCTTGACATTGTCGACACCGTCGCGTACGGCCGGATGATGCTCCTCGACGGTGTCATCATGCTCACAGAGTCCGACGAATTCTCCTATCATGAAATGATTACCCATGTGCCCATGCTCAGTCATGCGAAGCCTGAACGAGTGCTTGTGGTGGGCGGAGGCGACGGGGGTGTCGTCCGCGAAGCGTTGAAACATCCGTCAGTCAGGGAAGTTCACCTCTGTGAACTGGATGAGGATGTGGTCGAAGCCGCCCGAAAATACTTCCCTGCTCTCTCGTCCGGACTGTCTGATCCACGAGTCCGGATAAAGTATGAAGACGGCGCAAAATACATCCAGGATAATGAAGCCTGTTTCGACGTAATAATCGTCGATTCCACAGACCCAATCGGGCCCGGCGCTGTTCTCTTCCAGGAACCCTTTTACAGAGCAATGAAGGCTGCCCTTAAACCAGGCGGCATCGCGGTTACTCAGTCCGAGAGCTTCTTCGATGAAGCTGAAATTATGCGTCATCTCTTCAGCTTCATCCCGTTGGTATTCAAATATTACGGTTACTACTGGACCTGCGTCCCGACCTATCCATCGGGAATCATTGGATTCTCCTTTGTTTCAGATTCAGTCAATCCTGACTCCGTGAAACCTGAACCTCAGAGGGTGCCATCGGGTCTCCGTTACTACAACCCTGAGACTCACTGCGCAGCATTTGCAGTGCCTGAATTCGTCAGGAAAATCACAGGCAGAGAATAACTGGAATAACCGGGAGTCTTGTTGTTTAGGATCCGCATGTCCGGTAAAATCACGGTTGGCGAAGGAGTTTCACCTGGAGGCCCTCAAATGAATATGAAGACTTTTTCCCCCGTACTTATTGCCCTTGTGCTGGTTCTGGTTTCGTCTGAAATAACCCCTGCTGCAGGATATTCCTGCTCATCACCATCCACTGTAAAACAGCGCTGCAATGCGGATTTGGCAGGATTTAAGAGGGCCGTACGCGAGAAAGTCCTCGCCGACATGCGGGCATCGGGAACCTTATGTGGTTCCTCAGTCCGTGTTCGAATCAAAAGAACGGCAACTCCCAGAAAGACGAAGCCATATGAAGAAATTCTCGCAGGCTTTGTTGTCAGCGACGTAAATTCCGATCCTCTCCACGGCGTCACCATAACAGGAAGCGCAGATCCTGATACTTCGCTCGAACGATGCGCTGTACCGGTGGACGTAACTGTAATCGTAGTCATCAAGAGTCCGGGAGATTACTCCGAAAAGCGAACAACTTCGAGGATTGAGCTGCCGGGGGTGTATGTAAAATAAGACATTCGAAATATCGAATGGCCGCCTTGCTTCAGTGCAGATCGCCCTTTCTCTCGGCGTTCAGTTTCTGGACATGCTGGCGCACGGCGTTGAGATTTTCCAGCAGCGCTTCGCCGGTATCGGCACTGTCTTTCACCACTGCTTCCCGCAGGCGCGAACTGCTGATCACGCCGAGCCTCTGAGTCTCCGGAACAAAGATCTCAGAACAGTTTTTGCACTGGGCGACAACCACTATTCCGTCGAAAGTGACGCGTGTGAGTTCGGTTGAAAAGTGCCGATCGTCGTTTCCTGATATTCCGCAGTGCGGACATGTAAGTCTGTCGATGAAGGTCTCTGCGAGCCCCTTTAACCTGAACTTCAACGCCATTTCTTAAAAACCTTCAATAATCGAGGTCTTTCCTCATAACAATTTCAGTTCCATCCTCGCTGAAACTGACCTCGTCCATGATGCTTCCTATAATAGCGAGCCCTCTGCCGTGAAAGCTCATGGCACTTCGCTGCATAATCTCTTCGCATGCGTGATTAAGTGAAAACCCGGGGCCCTGATCAATGATTTTAATAGTCAGGGAAAGACAGTCGCACTCCCCCACTACCGTGATATTCCTGTCCGCGAACGCAGGATCAGAAAGTCTTTCATGCCGACGGGAGGCGTACAGGTCCCTTCCCTCTTCGTCCAGCTCATCCTTCCATATCGACGACAGTTCGAGGCTTCCATGTTCCAGGCTGTTTGTGAACGCTTCCTGAAAAGCAAGAATGATGCGTTGTCTGACCGACTCGTTTATCCAGCCCATCCGGCACAGGTGGTCGAGCAGCGGTATCTCCGGAAGACCCTTTTGAGCTTCTCCTGCTGTGATGGTCACGATTTCCCGCCTGCACCCCTCCCCCGATCCGGGGCACTGCCTCCTTCGGGACGAAAGCACGGCGAGTCTTTCGAGAACGGGAAGTTCGACGTGTCCCTCGCACTTTCGTACATGCAGGCCGGATTGCCCTTGAAAAACGTCTTTTCGCCCCTGACTGTTCACAACGAGCAGTGCAAGATGCCTGCCTCCGTCTTCTACAGGGACGGCAGATCGAATCTCATCGAGATTAACGCGGGGTAAAGCTGCATCAAGTACGAGAAGATCAAACGAATTTCGTTTCAAAGCTTCAATGAGAGCTTCTTTATGATCGACAAATTCCCACTTCCACCCGCGTTCAAGCAGAAATCTTTCGAAATCGCCCCCGGGTCTTGCTGCAGCTCCTGCCAGCAGGATCCGGGGTGGTGAAGCCGATGATATAGACGTCATGGTGTCCCTGCCAGACTGCCGCCTGATTACTGCTCAACCGGCAATATCTTGTCGAGCATCAGAAGCTCAAAGGTTTCTTTCACGAAACCCTGGAGCGGCTTAACCATTAATGTTCCCTTTTCCGATTTCAGGCGCTTGTAGCACATCAAAACCTTGCCAATTCCATAGCTGTTGATGATGTTTACGCCCGAAAAATCAAGCACTATCGTTCGCTGTCCTTTATCGTAAAGAAGATTGAACGCACGACGCAGCATTTCGCCGGACTGCTCCGTGTCGAGGTCGCCTACAATCTTGATATAGCCCCGATCGCCGATTATTTCAGTTGGATATTCTTCCATACGTCTCCTCAATAAAAGCAGATAAGCCGAAGGTCCGCTCTGAGAACCTTCCTTCTCTTCATATCTCCCTCTGAAAATTATCGGAAGACATTTCGATCCACTGAATCCTTTTCCGCGTGCAGAGATAATGATACATTTAAAAACGGCACTAACTGGTTATTCTGAGCGAAATACTGTTAAAAAACAGTTTTTGTGTAATATTTGTCGAGTTGGCCTCGGGCCTTTAATCCTTCAGGATTTTTTATGGATTCGAATGCTCCTCCCAAAGAACTGGCGGGTCGGTTTTCGCCGACCGTGGACTGGCGGGAAATTGTGGCATGGGTGAGTGACCTTCCTCCAATTCCCCACGTTGCGGCGCAGGTGATCAGGGTTGTCGAGGACCCGAACTGTTCTTCTGAAGACCTCTCGAAGGTCATAAAAATGGATGCGGCTCTCGCTGCCCGCGTCCTGAAGATCGCCAATTCAGCGATGTTTTCGCGGCAGCGGGAAATAACAACGATCAGTCAGGCCATAATGATAATCGGGTTCAAAGCGCTCAAAGGCATCGCTATTGCTGCGACCTTGAGACAGATGGCCTCTGATGCCTCCGAGATCCAGAAGCTCGTCTGGGAGAATTCCATCTGTGCCGCAATGTGTGCGACTGCGATAGCGAGGAAACTTCGCAAGCCGTATATCGACGAGATTTTTGTGCTCGGTCTTCTTCATAATCTTGGTCAGATAGTGCTTCTGGCCAGGAAAGAATCCTCCGGAAGGTATGGAGAAGTCCTTCAGAGAATCAAAAACCACGGGGAGGACTACGTTACTGCAGAGCATCACATCTACGGTTTTTCACACACTCTGATTGGGGCCCTCGTCGCGAAGAAATGGAACTTTTCCGACGAAACATGCCAGGTGATCCTGCACTACAAAGACCCGATTGAGCCCCCGCTGAGAACCGCCAGCGACGAAAAGACAGCAGTTACTCAACTGGCGGAAAGTCTCGCACATGTCATCGGCAGCGGGAACCCTGAAGGTTACCCGGATCAGAAAAAGGAGATGCTTTCGATAGCTCCACTTGTCGGCTTCGATCCGGCAAAAGCAGAGGAAATACTGGACCAGGTGGGTCAGAGCATTCTGGATCAGTTCACGCAGGAAAAGCACGTCTACGACTGACGTTCTCTTCCGGACAACGCTCCCGGCTTGCGCTTATTTCTCCGGATTCGGTTCTTTGTCCGCTTCGCCGCCCTCCGCTTTGGATTCAGCCTCTTCGCTCCAGAGAGGATGACGGGTCGAATAGCGACTGTCGTCAAATATCACCTGAACCCCTCTCCGGTTTCTGATATTAACGAAAAGAGGGGCTTTTAGATTTGCCGTGGTCTGACGGGGGTCGGGACGCACCGTGACCACAAGAAGTATTGCGTATTCGTCGTCCGGGGTGAAATCACACTCCCTGTCCCCAAGGGGAGGTTTCAAGTCAAATGCCTGACCGAATTCGAATCCATCGATGACCACAAAAGCAAGATTGGGATCCTCCGCCGATTGAAGCCACGAAAACGGCGGCTTGTGATCGATCATGATAAAGTGCATCGCCTTGGGAAAACCGATAAGGCCGGCAGGGAAATCAATGAGAGTTTCCTTCGCCACTTCGAGCTCTCCAAAGCGGGTGCTCTGGATCAGTATCGTCTCGTTCCTGCCGGTTTCCTCTTCACTCATCGGGCTTCTCTTTCTTGCGTCTCTTAAATACCGGTATCTCCTGTCCCTTCACCGACGCTCGATTCATGGTATTTAATTTTGGCCTGACCGCGAATCCTCCAAGGCCGCCGCCTGCAGGAGGGTGTTCTCGATCGGCCTTCTTTTCCCACATATCCGAGAGACTGGCGAGCGAGTCAACGCCCTCTTCCTCTCCCGATACAGCCTGAGCAGCCTGCCGGTTCTCTTCGAGAATCTGCAGGTATATCTCTTCTCTGTATACTCGTTCTTCCTGAGGAGCATCGATGCCGACTCGCACCTGGTTGCCTTTAATTTCAACCACGGTAACCTTGATTCGTCCGCCAATGTATATGCTCTCACCGCGCTTTCTTGTTAAGATCAGCATCTTGCCTTCCCTGGCTAAACTTGTTTATCTGCCTGATTTGTGTGCCCACGCCATCATGATGCTCTTAATCACCTTTTTTATGATGCACTAAGCGAAAGAGCAATTCCAAAAAACAACCTCAAGCAGGGCTGCCGGCACAACCCGGCACTAGATATAGTCGAGAATGCTCTGACCAAGAAGGCGGGTATTGACAGTCAACGCTGACTGTAACGCCGTTTGTGCAAGCGAGAAGTCGCTTGCAGCCTTGAAAATATCGGTATTCTGCAGCCTGTCCAGCACTTCCTGTCCCGAAGTCTGAGAGAGCGTTATCAAAGACTCGCCGGTTTCGACCCTCCTGAGTCTTCCGGCGACATCCACACGTTCAGGTATTATATCCTCCTGGCGTGCGTTCTTGAGGCGGTCAATGCAGCCCTGAATAGCTTTGGTCTGCGCATCCTTATCCTCCGGGAAGGCGTATTTTTCGCCGGTTAAATCAGGATGGCCATCACCCCCGCTGTTGGTCTCATACCCCGCCAGCGCCCTGGAAAGCCGTTCAAGCGCCTCGAGTCCGTTTCCGAAAACCAGATCGGCGCGGGTGTTCACTGTCACCTTTACATCATCGCTCACCTTCACTTCCCGTGTTACACGCGCTGCCGGATCGGTATTGAAGACATAATGCACTCCAGCCTGCTCATCAAGATCGCCAAGCGCCGGATTTACGTACCTCGTGCCGTCGGTAGCGCTGTATGGCGGGGTGTTATCGGCAGCCCCTCCGAAAAGATACCTGCCCTGATAGGTCGTGTTTGCGAGAGAAGCCAGGTGATCTCGTATCTGATAAACCTCTGCTGCGAGCGCTGCTCTGGTCTCGGGGCTGTTGGATTCGTCTGCTGCCTGGGTGGCAATCTCGCTTGACCTTATAAGAAGCTCCTCGGCGGTATTGAGTACGTTGTCCTGAGCCTCCAGAAATCCCTTCACCGCAGAGATACGGGTTTTATGCCCTTCTGTTCTCTCCATCATTTCCTTCAACTGCGCGATTGACCCTGAAGCAGTGGAGTCCCCCGGGTTCCTGACAGCGATACCCGATGAAATCTGATCGCTCAGCGTGTCGACGGAGAGCCTGTTCTGAGTAACCATATACATGATTTTTCGGATGGTTTGGAACTCGGATATACGTGTCATATCATACTCACCAATAATTCAAGGAGCTGATCCGCGACCCGAATCAGACGCGCGGAGGCCTGATAACCCCTCTGATATCTGATCAGATTGCTGAACTCTTCATCGAGGCTTACTGCTGAAACTTCATCGCGCTGGCCCTGGATCGTCATCTTGTAAGTGTCGGACGCTTTCATATTGCCTTCCGCGCTCGACGCGAACGTGCCGACCTTCACGACAGCATCGTCATATATCTCGCCGAATGTTCCAGTGAACGAATATGAAGGGCCCGCGGAGAAGACGATAGTACCGTCTGTCTGCATTCCCGAAAGCACATCCATGTTCCCTCCGTTGCCGGGACCGAACACCTGAAGCCCGGCGGCGATATCGGGATCCCGGGCGGCAGCGACACGCCGCGGATCGGTGAACGCAGCCTGAAGAATGCTCGAATAGCTCGTAATCCCGGTAGTAAGATCGAGATCGTTTGCTATGCCGTCGCCGTTTACATCCCGCTCCGCTCCATACTCGAAGGTGAAAAGACCGTAAACATCGGGGCCGTTTCCGTCGAGATCCGCTGTCGAGAATTTCCAGGGCGCCGCCGGATCAGTCTCTTCGTTCGGACCCCTGTATGTCACATTCATCCCGGTAAGAAGCGTGCGGGTAACTGCTTCCACGCGGGTGGCAATCTCCACCAGTGGTCCTGTCGCGGCAAACGGGCTTGTCTCTGCGGGACCATTGTATCCACGCATCGTAAGCAGTCCGCCGACAACGCCTCCGTTTTCTATTATATT
>CAYQVO010000047.1:19093-26632 GCA_964421085.1 uncultured Bdellovibrionales bacterium
ATGAGCGTGTCCTGCTCCCGGATCGTAGTCATAGACGATGTAACTGAGGGTTCCGCCGTCGAGAGAAGGAGGAAGCGAACCTGCAGAAAAGCTCGGAGTTTTCGTGACTTCGAGCCCCCTGGCAGTTGCGCCCGAGACGACAGCGAATCCGCCGGGTAATGTCAGCGTTACAGAACCATCCGGCAGTTCCACGGAGTTGAAACCGATTTTTTCGGAGAGCTTGTTGAGAAGAGCTTCGCGCTGATCCCGTTCATCGGCGGCGATGGCCCCGGACCCGCCTTCCCGCGACATGATACGGGCGTTCAGCTCGGCGATCTGCTGAGTAAGACCATTGACTGCCTCCACTTCAGTCGCGACTCTCTGGTCACACTCTGTCTGGATACCTGCAATTGTGTTGTAGGTTCTGCTGACAGCTGACGCCACGTCGTTCACACGTTCTATCAGGTTCTGGCGAAGTTCAATGCTTGCCGGGTTCGACGCGAGATCGTTCACAGCTGTAAAGAACGCTGTCATTGTGCTCCCGATAGTCTGACTGCTTCCATCCAGAGAAAAGAGCGTTTCGATCCGCTTCATCATGTCGCTCTGGATTTGATATCCTGCCTGATCGCTCTGCGTTTCCTTCAGAATCTTCTCGAGATAGGTGTTTGCCATCCGTGTGATGCCGACTACATCGACACCGTCACCGACACTTATTCCCGCTGAGTTATTGCTGGAAGCTCTCGTTTCAAGATTAACTATCCGGCGCGAATAACCGGGAGTATTTACGTTTGCGATGTTGTTCGCGGTTGCCGCAATAACTGCCTGTTGAGCCGTAAGACCGCTCACCGACGAGTTGAGTATTTTGGCGCTGTAATTAGCCATGACACGGACCCGTATAGGTAAAAATTGCCACTTCTTTAGCCCCGTCTGTGACTGAGCAAGGGCCATGCCACGAGAAAACGAAAAAAAACGGCCGGTTGACCCTCTCGATTTATCCGGCTCGACGGCTGAAACGCTTGTAGCAGCCGCACAAGGCTAATATAAGTGTGTGATGAAAACCGGCATCCTCCTCGCCCAGATGGGCACTCCCGACGCGCCTGAAAAGAAAGCCGTAAGACGATATCTCGCCGAGTTCCTTTCAGACCGGAGGGTTGTGGACGTAAACCCGTTCATCTGGTGGTTCATCCTTCATGGAATCATTCTCAGAACAAGGCCGGGGAAAGCTGCCGCTGCTTACAAAAAAATATGGATGAAGGAAGGCTCCCCTCTCCTGGTTCACACAAAGAGACAGGCGGAGCTTCTAAATATGCCGGGAGCCGCTGTGGCATTCGGGATGCGGTACGGAAATCCTTCAATAGCCTCTGCGCTCGACTCTCTCCTCGATCAAGGCTGCGAAAAAGTTGTTTTCTTTCCGCTTTATCCCCAGTATGCAGAAGCTACGACGGCATCCGCCTGCGACGCTTTCTTTTCGCATCTTTCAAAGTCCAGATGGAGTCCTGAGGTTTCAGTCGTGAATGCGTTCTTTGAAAGAGAAGAATATACAGGCGCCCTCGCGGCGGTAATTGATGGAAAGCTTTCCGCGTTGTCTCCGCCTCCGCAGTGTCTGATTCTTTCCTACCACGGCCTTCCGGAAAGAATCGGCGGTGAATACGACGAGATGTGCCGGAAGACGACTGATGCTGTTATAAAGACGCTTGCGGAGAGGGAATTCGATATTCTTCACACATACCAGTCGAAATTCGGGCGTGAAGAGTGGCTTAAGCCTTATACTGATCAAACGATAAAGGATCTCGCCGCACACGGGAAAAAGCATATCGCCGTCGCCTGCCCGGGCTTTACCGCGGACTGTCTCGAAACTCTCCATGAGATTGGAATCGAAGCTTCAGAGATGTTCAAAGAGGCGGGAGGTGAAACTCTTGCGTTAATCCCCTGCCTCAATGATCATCCGGCGTGGATAGAGGGGATGCGGGGGATAATCGGGCTTTAAGCTCACACTGCCGGTGTTGTGAGAAACGCCTCTGCAACCGCTTCCCGCGCCAGCCTGACTCTGTCCGCGACGCCCGGAAAACCGGCATCCGTCCCGGCAAAATGAATACCGGGAAAATTCGCCTCTACGTTTCTCATGTTCTGCACAATCCTGTAATGCCCCGTAAAGAATTCCGGTATGGCGCGCACCCATCTGGTAATCTGCAGAAATTCTTCGGGCACGATGCCAAGAGTGTCTTTCAGTTCTTCCGCGACCACATCTCTCACTTTTGCTTCGCTCAGCTCGAGCGCATCGTGCCCACCGCTTCCTCCGAGCATCACTGTGCACAGGTGTTTACCCTCAGGCGCTGTATGCGGAAAAAGCAGCGAGTTGAACATCACTCCGAGGAGCTTCCTCTCTTCCTCGCCCGGAAACAGCATCCCGAAACTTTTTCCAGGAAGCGGAGCGTCATGCGGCACGCTGATATGAACGACGACAAGGGGCACATATGCAATTCGCCGGAGCTGAGACGACAGGTCCGGGAGCATTAAATCGAGATATGCCGCCGATGACGGCCCTGAAGTGCAGATAAAAAGCTTCTTCGCCCTGAGACTCCCGCCGTCCTTCAGTTCCACTTCAAAACCTTCCCGTTCTCTCTGCGCACGCGCGACACTCCCTTTTTTCACGGCGTTCACTTTCCTGCAGCGTTCGGACAAAGCGGCAGTGAGCACTTTCATTCCGCCTTTGATTGTAAAAATTCTGCCTCGCCCTTCTTTCATCCTCTCTCTGAGATACTGACGGAACAAAAGCCCCCGTTTTCCGGCATCCCACATGCCGGGGAAAATAGTCCGGGCGCTGAGAGTTGAAATAGACCCTCCATAGATTCCCTTCATCGCCGGGGCAATCAGTGATGACACTGCGCGGGGCCCGACAAAGGATTCGAAGAATTCGGCGATGGCGGCGTCCTCGGCAGGAAGATGAGGGACAGGCCCGAAGAGCACATTCTTCAGAATTTTCGGCTTCCACTCCCTGTCGAAGAGAGGGGATTTACAAAAAGTCACAGGATCCTTCGGCACCCGCAGGGGACTTCCCTGATACCAGACATGCTGCCTGTACAGCCTGTGAAGGGGTTTTACGACACGGTCGCCGATTCCAAGTTCGTTCAATAGAGCGACGAGATGCGGTTTGCTCAGGAAGACGTTCGGTCCGCATTCGAGAGTGAAGCCGTCCCTTTCTTCGGTTCGTATAAGGCCGCCCGGTTCCGAAGGTTCGATAAGAATGGTGGAGCGATTCCGGCTGATCAGATCATATGCGCAGGTAAGTCCTGTAACTCCGCCGCCTATTACAATTGCATCAAGCACGATTGCCTCTTTTTACACCGCCTGCGAGAACACACTCGTCTGAGGCGATCTCCTCTTCAAACGCTCGTCGAACGCCATGCACACGTTCCGCAGGAACGGCCTTCCCGCTCCAGTAATATGGATCTCCATGCCGTTTATTTCAATCAGATGGTCCTCAATGAGCGGTTTGAGGGTTTCCGACACGCTCTCCTTCTGCTCCCTGCTCTCGAACCCGGCTTCGAAACAGGTCATAAGGCTGAGAATCTGCCTCTGTCTCGCGCGATCCTCCGCGTTCAGCACGTGTCCTCTTGCCGTGGCAAGCCGCCCCGAAAGGACCCTCTCTGTATAAGGATCGAGCTCCTTTATATTCTGATGAAAACATCCTGGACTCTGGGAGATCGAGCTGACTCCAAGCGCAAGGAGGAAGTCCGTCTTCATGTCCGTATAGCCCATGAAATTCCGGTGAAGAGTCCCCTCCTCCATTGCGCGGGCGAGACTGTCGGACGGGAGCGCGAAATGATCCATCCCTGTCTCTATATAGCCTGCGGAGAGAAATGCCTCGCGGCCGACTTCATAAAGCCTTCGTTTCTCCATTCCCGTTGGAGCTGAGTCGACGAGTTTTTTGTGAGCGGGCCTTATCCACGGAACCAGCGCAAGACTGTAAAGAGCAATCCTGTCCGGCCGAAGTTCAATTGCGGCTGCCGCGGTGTCAGCCATCGTTTCCGGCGTCTGTAAAGGGAGTCCGAATATCAGATCGAAATTCACCGAATCAAAACCGAGAGAGCGCGCCTCAAAGAGCACTCTTTCGGTCGCCTCCCGGGACTGCCCGCGTCCTATCGCCTTCTGGACTGCAGGGTTGAGATCCTGCACCCCGATACTGATCCTTCTGAAACCAAGCCCGCGCAGCATCGTAAGATGCCCGGATGTCGTAAATCCCGGATTCACTTCGATGGATGCGTCAAACCGGGATGCGTCGATTGAAAGGCCTTCGAGGAGGCCTTCGAGAATCCGCTTCAGCTTCTCAGCGCTGAAAAATGTCGGAGTGCCTCCTCCAAGATGAAGCTGCCGCACCGGCTTCTCCGCAAGTCCGGGAATTTTTTGAAGGTATATTCCCATTTCGGCGAGAAGAGCTTCGCAGTATGGTCCTTCGACATCGTGATTATTCGTCGGGATCGTATTGCAGCCGCAGAATGTACAGCGGCTTTCACAGAAAGGAAGGTGAACATACATCGACCATGTGCTCTCACGCCTTTCCATGCACGCGGCGATGTCGGAAAACCACTCATCCTCCGAAGGCGCGTCTTCCCAGTACGGCACAGTGGGATAACTTGTGTACCTTGGCGCCGGGACGTCGTATTTTTCGAAAAGATCTTTCATGCAAACGCTTCGCGGATTCGCGCGACAAATGTCCGCACATTTTCTTCCGGCGTCTTCGGCAGCACTCCGTGTCCGAGTCCGCAGACCCAGCCGGCGCGCTCTTCGGGAGTGATATCCCGCATTCTCTCGATAAACCCGTCAAGTTCCGCATTAAAGCCCGCCGGATCGAGCAGAAGCGCCGTCTCGTCGAAATTGCCCTGGACAAATCCCGATGGCGAAATACCAAAAGCCTTATCCAGAGGAAATCCGCTGTCAACGCCAAGTCCTGCGAAGCCGCCGTCTGCAAAGGGCGTGCAGTCCAGATATTCCGGTGTTATTCCCTTCGCATAGTATGCGGTTTTTCCCTCAAGTCCGCCCGAAATCCCGGCCATAACGGGCGCCACGACATCCCTGAACTCTGAACGCGAAAGCTCCCCGGCGGCTGTGTCGAAAATCATCACAACTTCCGCTCCGCCTTCGAGCTGAAGCTCGATATTGGAGACAAGAAGCGGAACGATTTTTCCACAAAATGGCTGGAACAGGTTCATCAGACTCTTTGTGCGGGCAAGACCACGGCGGTGAGTCCCTTCGACGCCGTAGGCAAAAAGGGTGAAAGGCCCCCCGACAAAACCGATAAGGCTCTTATGCGGGGGAAGAATCTTCCTCGTCCTGATAAGCGCCTCTTTTTGGACGTGCAGCGCCGGCAGAGACTCGTTGACCTCGAGAAGCTTCGGGATATTCTCTTCGTCGAGCATGCGATCGAACTTCGGGCCTTCATCGCCATATGAAAGGCCCATCCCCATCGCTTCCAGGGGAAATAGAATGTCGCTGAAAAGAATCGCGGTATCAAAGTCAAAGTCATCGACAGGACCAAGCGCGGCTTCTGCGGCAAGTTCAGGCTTTTTGCACAGGTCCACAAAAGAGTGCTCACGACGCAGCGCCTGGTAATGCCTGTGGTATCTCCCCGCCTGACGCATGAACCATACAGGAGGCGTGTTCTGAGGGATACGTTTCAGCGCGTTTTGAAAAAGCGCGTTCATAGCCTATATACCGAGCTCCTTTGCCATGCGGGCCGCGTATGTGATTATGTACCGGGCCCCTGCCCTTCTTATCGAATACAAAGTCTCAAGAAGCGCATTCTCGAACCGGCACATCCCGGCTTCCGCAAGATAATGAAGAGACGCGAACTCGCCGCTTACCTGATACGCGCCGACCGGGCGTCCCGCGGCCTCATGAATCGGCGCTATCAGATCGAGAGAGAGAAGCGCCGGCTTCACCATCAGAAGGTCCGCGCCTTCTTCGGCGCACCGGAGACTCGAAGCGATTGCTTCATTCCGGTTGCGGAAATCAAGCTGATACTGTTTCCTGTCGCCGAACTTTGGAGCTGAATCCGCAGCCACCCGGAACGGCCCGTAAAACGAGCTTGCAAACTTCGTGCTGTAACTCATTATCGGGGCAAGATCGCGCCCCGCCGCGTCGAGCATCGCGCGTATCGCGCCGACTCTGCCGTCCTGCATGTCGCTTGGCGCAACTCCGTCCGCGCCCGCCTCGATGTACGCCTTTGCAAGGGTCGCAAGCTCGTTTTGAGTCTCTTCCAGATCCGCTCTTCCGCCTTTATCGAAAACACAGCAATGTCCATGCGTAGTGTATGAACAGAGACATGTGTCCACCCAGAGCGCCATGCTCGATCCGAAACTCTCCCGCATGGAGCTTATCGCTTTCTGCGCGAAATCCGCGCTGAATTTTCCATCCCTCCTTTCCGAAGGCACGGTAAAAAGAATGAACTGTGTGACACCGGCCTGCAGATCCGCTTCGGTCTGCCGGAGAAGGTTTTCGATGCTGCTTCTGTTCACGCCCCTCAGTCCAGGCACAGGTTCATCCGCCGTGATCCCTTCGACGGCAAAAAGGGGCTGAATGAGCTGCGCCCGCGAAAGGTGCGTGTCTGCAGTAAGATCGCGGAGCAGTTGAGAGCTTCGAATTCGCTGTAAACGCTGCATGTGTGTCGCCTCCATTCAATACTGACCGGTAATAGCGCTACTCCACTCTTTGTAAGAGAGGAAAATCGAAAGTTTCGAGCTGCCGGGAAGCTTTTCTCGAATTCTTCTGTATGAGTTGCCCGGGCCGCAGCTGTGCCAGGCTGTGGAAATCCCCGGAAACCTCCTTATCGCTTCCTCGAACTGGGAAGAACTCCTCCAGAAAAAATGAGTCCTGGAAGAAAGGTCTTTGACGCCGTTCTGCGGAGCAAGATCGTATGTGGCGATAAGGGGAAGATCCCCGGCGGCCGGAGCTCCGGAGTGGCTGAGCTTGTACCATTTCTTTTCAGGCGTAAAATGCTCGAGCATGCGGGGCTCATCTTCGCCGAGCCCGTCCGTGCATCCGTTCACCCAGATGCCCCGGGCCGCCAGTTTCCGCCATGTCTCGACTCCCGCCGCCCACACCACCGTATCAAAGGGTATCCGCCACGAAGAAGGAAGCGCTTCTGCGCGGGACACGAAGAAAGCGCTCTCCTCGAAGGCCGGACACGCAGGAAGAGGCGAGATCTCCTGCCTTGAAAAAAGCATCACATCGCTCCCCTCTTCCGGCCATATCTTCTCAGGAGTCGCGCGGGGCGGAGTCTCTCCTTTTCGTTCAAGAGTCCTTTCATCCAGGACTTTTCCGTCGTCAGTCAGCCCCCTGACAACGGTGATTTTTCCGTATTCTTTCTCGACTACCGAGACGCCTATCTTCTGGTGACAACCGCCCCCGAAGCCCGCAAGAATCCGGCGCTCCTCACTGACTTCCGAAAATGTCCGGGGGCAGTTTATCTTCCCGAGCATTTCCCGGATCTCAGGCCTGTTAACCGAGACCTCGACGGCAAGAGCCCCCTGAGCCGCCGCGCAGGGATTCCGACTGAGCGGC
>CAYQVO010000048.1:0-26451 GCA_964421085.1 uncultured Bdellovibrionales bacterium
ACAGAATTCATTCGACGCCGGGTTGTTTCAGCCCCGCTGAGTATGAAAGATTAATGACCGGCCAACCGCAGACCCGTGTCCACTAAATCGGGGGAAGATCACTTTTCCGCTCGAACGAGTTCTTTAGGAAGGAACTCCCTGTATTCACCCGCCCTTTTCCCTCGATTGCACGAACTTAATCAGTTGTATTTTTGGGCAGGAACGCGGGTTTAAAGCTGCGGACAATACGTCGAAAGCGCGCCCTTGCAGTCCGATGTAAAGCAGGCGTGTGTCGTACCGCCCCATGAAACATAAGGACCCCAGGGAACCATTGCGTTGTACCATTTTGCGGACAGGAACGAGCATAAGGCGCGCTGTCCGGCTGCCTTACTTGAATATGGTCCGGCAAGCGGACTGAACTGCACAGCCGTAGTGCAATCTCTTCCACATCCCGGGACGCTGCATTTCTTTATACCTGTGAGGTCGGAGGGCCTGGCAATGAAAATATTCCCGCCACAGTTTCCCGCGCTGTAGATTGAATAAACCGCGTTCGGAGTCGGTGTAGGAGCAGGCCCAACACATGCTTTCGCTGCGCTGAGCGCATAAGGCCTATCCGAAATGAAAGCGCCGCTGGTGCAGGGAGGGAGAGGCTTTTTGCATTTTTTGTCTTTACATTTTACCGTAAAGGCACACTGCATCACTACTCTGCCAGAGTGGTCTTTCTCGGAAAGTACAGCATTGAACCGATATCGCGATCTTGCTTTGGCATATAGTAAGCCGACCGGCGACTGAAAAGTTGCAGCAAGAATCTCATCATCTCGCAAATAAAAAACTCCAAGATTGACCTTCCCCGCGAATTTGACAAGGCCGGTTCTATGCTTCTTATGCCTTATGTAAATACTCCCTCTAACCCAGTAATGATCGTTCCCACGCAGTCCTATAGTCATCTTGAGCACTCGAAGTTTACCGTCACTGCCCTTTCCTACTCCCGTGTATTTTCCCTGCCAGGCCCAGCCGGCAGAGGGGATGAACGATAGGACCAAAAGAGAAAGAAGGATCACCGATAAATGCCGCATAAGAATCTCCATTGCAGAAGGAACGCGTCTGCAGATTATACATTGATTAAACCGGTCACTCACGCTGATTTCTTCCGGGGATTGATTTAAATACTCCCAGCATGCAATTAGAGAACATTTTCCCTATGCGCGCGATAAGCGGATGAAAGCGGGCAAAAAAAGACAGGAAGATCGATTGTTTCCGGGCGATCAGGGGAGTTATGGGAATGCCTGCCGACTGAAGTTCGAGCACTGCAGCCGGAACACCTTCTGCTGTAGAGAGAGTCTCTTTGATACTCTCCCATGCCGCCCTGAACAGGACATCATTTAACGTCCGGTCATATTTTAGAAAGACCCGAAGGGAACGCATCGAGTTCGTTCGTGCGTTTCGCATCGCTAAAAAAAACAACAGTGGAGGGTGGAACTGCAAAAACTCCTTCACTGACAATTGTCCGGATTTAGAAAAGCTTGGCAGGCTTGCTGCTCTCTGCGTAATATTCCTTCCTATCACGCACTTTTTTCTGAACCAGTTTCCTCTCAACCGCAGATAAGGAAAGGTTCCCCGACATGCAAATGTTCGCCAGTTGGAATAAGGATGCACCGCCAATGAAACTGATTGTTCTTACTGCCGTTTTCCTGATAATTTCACTGCCCTCTATCGGCCGTTCTGATTTGCCTCGATCCATGTTCCACGGTTTCCCGGTTTTCCCATCGTCCAGAGTTCCTGACGGAAAAGAGCTCGTCTCCGAGAGGCTGGATCTGCCGCTTCCTTCGCTTGAAGCGCTCAACCGAAACCTGGACCAAAGGAGGGAAGTGCCGGTGTCTGATTGGCTTAAGCTTCATGAGGATGTTTATGCGGAAATGGCGAGAGCGAACGCATTCTTCCCCCAGAAAGCAAAAAATTACGGGTGGGTACTGACAATCGATGATGAGTATTCCGATGGCGGAAGCAAGGTGTACGTCTTCGCACGTCTCGATAAATCACGGGAGAAGATTCAATATGTATCGGTGAGCATAATGTCATCAATGCGTACCCTGTTCCCAGCCAGTGATGCCGGCGGGGTGCGCACAGGGAGATACGAAGATGATTGGGGAACGGTCATTTACGGGTACGAAGAAATTCCATCCATTCCTGCATATCGAGAGTTCCCATTGAACGATAGTACAGGCGCCATGCCGGCAGTAGAGGACAAGGGGGATGGAGAGGTTGTGATTGAATATCCTACGTCAAAAAAACCAAGAGGTTTCTACGGCAAGCTCGCCCCTGATGGTATCGCCCCCTGTATTTACGGGTGGGAACCTTTGTATGACCACTCGGATCCGCCTGATCCATTGTACATGGACACTGACTCCGAGTATTTATTCAAGCGCGACTACGAGGTGGCGAGATTTCGCCAGGGGAAAATGACGACCAGGATCACCTTTTTAACGGGCACAATGGCTGAGAGTATATTCCGGAAATATGGCGATGCTGCCCGACCAAAACCCGGCGAAGTGGTGGATTGTACTTTCAAGAAAAGACCCTGATCCCGTCTCAAGGTAAGAGTAACGCTTTCTGCCTGTCATTCGAATTTCTCGTAGACCCACAACCCCGCCTCGGGGTTTCGAAACTTTCCGCGATAAATGCAACGCAAGGTGGTATTTGTCCTCTCCCGCTTCCTTTTACCCACAAATTTCATTCGAGATCCCCAATGAGACACCTGTAACCACGTCACTCCGTCGTGTTGACCCGCGCCATATGACCATATTACCCGGCGGAGGATCATTTACCCGGGCAAGGTAACCGCCAGGCCTTGCGACCTGCGATGTGTAATCAGTCAACGATAAAGTCATTGTAATCTTGCCGCCTCTTTTCTCCGCGGGCTGAAAGAGCACGGCAATTTCACTGCAAGTGAAGGCACATGATGCTTTTGCACCTGGGATTTTTCTGTTAAGCATCGTCATCCAGAATATCCTCCAGCTGATGATGCAGAATATGGCGATGAGATTGACAAGTCGTTCGGCAGTTCGTGTGGATCTTTTCCTTTGCCTCGGGCGTGAGCCCCATGCCGAGCGTCAGCAAATTCGCTCCCTTCCAGTTCTTCAAAAATAACCGGCTTCTTTTCGCCTTTAACCTTTCTTGCCATCTAAACCCGAACCTTAAATATTACCCAAGTCAGCGTCTCACATGCACCTTGTTCTTCGGCAAAATCATTTATCCGCGTTTTCACCTGCTTGTGGGTAAAAGAAAGCGGGAGAGGATGGATACCGAATTACCTCATATCATTCCATGAATCGCCAAGGCATCGGGCAAACTGAAACTTCCGCTCCCGCCTTTCCGCATGAACAGCAGGAGTAAAACTCGCACTTGGAAACTGTATTTCTCAGCTGCCTGTGCGGCAGTGAACATAGAGCCGCGTGGCCGGCTATAGTCCTGATGGCAATATTCTGAGCGCGGTCAGCGATCAGGCTCATCCGGATTTTTCCTATGTCTCACCAGGAAATTTTCCTGATTTCCGGGCTTCGCATCGTTTCTCCTGACACGACCACGGTTCCAAAACAGATCCGGAAATAAGTATTAGTTTTCGCCCGGCTTCCGGATATGGCAAGAACAGTGAATGATATTCCTTTAGATCCTGCTCCTGTTCCCGGAATTCGATCGTCCGTCCTTTCGCTGCTGCAGGCTCCGGACCAGCACGATTACGCAATCCGGAGAATAAATTCTGTTCTCTCAGAGGCGACCGGGGAAAAAAAGAGTCTCTGGATTCTGTGTCACACTGACTGCATATGAGATAGATGCTGACGGAACAAGGGGTGTAAATGGTTTTTCCGTTCAGAGGCTCAGCGAGGAAGATTTCGAGACTCTTCGGAAGAATGAAGATGATCTGGCGAAGACGCTGCTGGAAATCAGCAGACTGAAAGATCCAGGTCCTGTGACGTTTGAATATGATGAGGGCACGAGATCAATCAGTGTAAACACTACCTCTCGCGATCCTTTAAAGAGCACGGCCTTTCCTGCTTTTGATAAAGAAAGCGCGCGCGCCGAACTTGCAGGTAATGCGGCCGGGGGAAGAACGATTTCAACCAACGGGAAGATTTACTACCTTCGCGGCGGAACGGCGGGGGAAAAGACTCCTGTTGTCGATCTTATCGTCGATCACAATCAGACTCTTGATACCATAGATAAAGCGCTTAAGCAGGGCATTATCAGAGACAAGTTCGTATTTGTCCATGTAGATTCTCATTCTGACATATACCTCAATGCCAGAGAAAAGGAGACTGTAGCGGACTATGTGAACAGTTTATTTAATCTCACTCCCTGCCCGGTCAGGGAAGCTTACTGGGTTGTTCCGGATAGTCGCTGTCCAGTGGCCACGCAACTGGACCGCGGGGATGGCGTCGGGCCGTTGATGCTGGACAAGGAACCGCCATATGATGTGACGGTTGAAGGTGGTGCTGTTGTCCATATCGTCAGGGAAGATCAGCTGCCTGATTTTCGAGGGCAGAAGGACATTGTGCTGGACATAGACGAGGACTACTTTTCTTCAGGCATCTCGAATCCCGATAGACGCGAACTTGATCGACGGCTGAGAGCGTTTGGAGTCGCACTGGAGAGCAGGAATTTGAACCCGGATCTGGTCGTGGTCTGCAAGTCTCCTGTTTACACAGGCTCTGAAGACATGAGGCAGATTGAAGAGTATCTCTGCCCATCTTCTGCGGATTATATCAGAAATACCACAGGGAATTACCAGCACGGAAAGCTTCGCAGAGTTGACACCGCGCTCTTCGATATTTTACGGAAACTTGATTCACCGGATCTTAATGACGCAGAGTGGCAGATTGTATCCGGCATGCTCGAGCGTGAAGGATACCTGGACATAAAGGACTTGTATGATGGATTCAGGAGTCACCACTTATCATGTGCTGAATTCAAGAATCAGCTGGAGAAAAAAATTCAGCAGATCGAAGACCGGAGCGAAACTGATTCGTGGGGAAGCCGGGAAGGGGTTTGAATCATCCAGCCAGGAGCCTCGGCCCGGAACAATCTTCAACACCCGGTTCCGGCTCAGGCAGAAGTGCAGCGGAGAGTTCGAGCTGCGCTGGTGCCGCGTCCGGAAAACACACCTCTCCATCGTTTCATTGCGTCAGCATCACCCGGTCTGCGCATGTGTTTACGTTATACAGGATCGGTACATCCTCTGGCTGCAACTTGCTTCGTGAGCGGCATACGAACTATTGTTGCTTCCAACCCTTCTGACTTTGAAGTCTACGGCTGCTTCAATTTGGAGGAGCCCGGCGATTCAGTTTAGAGGCGGATTGCATGAATCCGATCTCACGCAACAGCCATCGTCCGCCGGACAACCTGAAGGGCGCTGCGGAAGTCGCATGTCGCGTAAGCCTCCCCCCTGGGCGGACAGTAGTACCGCCCCTCGAACTGCCGAAAGCGCGAGTCGATGAGATCCTGGGCGGTTGCATATTTCGACCAGTAGCCGCACCGTTCCATGTTTCTGATAAATGCTCTGTTTCCCGCCTCATAGGTCGGGAAGGATGAATTATTTCCGGCGTCGTCATTACCGAAATTGCACATGTTCTTCGTGGTGGCGCCGCGGCCGAGAGCGCCCATATGGCTCTCTATGGCCCCGACTGCAAGAATAATCTCGACTGGGAAACCCGTCTCCCGGCACGGCCTCAGGATGTCCCGGGCTTTCATTTTGGGAGGCAACTGCCGTCCCGGGGGAAGCTGGGAGGCCGCCTGCCCATAGTAGTGATCAATGACCGCTTGAACCTCCTTTTCGCTCGGATATTGATAGGGCGCCGCCGTGGGGACCGAGCTTCGGCCGATGGCGGCCGAGGCCGCCGCCGCCACCTGTCCGGATCTGTGGCGCTGCGCTTCAAGTTCCTGACGTGTAAGCGAACGTCCATACGCCCCCGCGGATGTTGCTCCTGTCTGCTTGCTCAGGGCGGAAACTGTATCAATATGGTGAAGGGCGGAGGGCCTTGCGCCGAGCAATGCTTTACGCACGACTGCACATCGAGCCCGGATCCGCCTGGCTTCCTTCTGAAGCCTCTCGGTCTGCTTTGCGGAATAATTCCGGGTGGCAAGCGCCCGTTCGATCTCTCCTATTCGCGTTGTGCGGCCGACATATTCTCTGATAAGGCGCGCGTCTCTGCTGCTTCCAAGCCCGCGAAGGACGTCCCGGAGCTGGGGAGCCTGAGCCGGCCGCGAGGGCGACCGTCCCTGCACGCTTGTGGAATCCGGCTGCTGCCGTGACGAAGATGCGCTTCTGAATACATCCATACTGAACCTCAATGAAAAAACCTGCGATTACTTCAACCTCACCTGGCGAGCTCTCTCTATCCCTGAAGGGCGGCCTGAATCCGCCGGCCCATAGCCGAAACATTTCGGGTGTAGGCTGAGCTCGTTGCATATCTTGCACCGTCCCGCACTCGGCAGAAGTCTCTCTGGACACACTCCTCGAGAGTGTTCCCGTAGGATCTGCGCATAAGGCGGCAATAGGTCTTCATACCTGAAATCCAGCTCGATTCGTACTGGGCTGAGCCGTCGTCGGTATTTCCGACGTTGAAGATATTGTGCGTTCTGACCGCGCGTCCGGCTGTGCCAATGTTGCTCTCGCAGATGGCCTGCGCAAGTGCAAGCGCCGGCTCAATATCATGCTCCTGACAGACTTCGAGGAATTCCCGGGCGCTTATCGGGGAGCGGCCGTTCGAATATCGGGACATAAGCCTCTCGAATGCGGCAAACTTTTCAGGATCTTGAAGCACTTCTGCTGCTGAAATTCCTGGACCAATCGGACCTGCAGCGAGGTATCGCTCATCTTCGGCCCGCTCGTTTTGATACTCCTTCAGCCGCTCGTCAGTGACGCTGTGGAAACTCAGCCAGTAATCATAGTCGGAACTCCCCTGGTTTCGTTTTCGGAATTCCTCGAGGGTAAGATATTCAAGTGAACGATCACCCCCGTTTTTCAGTCCAACCATGGTTCGAGCGAGATCAGCGAGCTTCTTTGCCTGTTCAATCATGCGAAGAAGAGACGCTTCGTTTCCCTGCTTGAAGTATGCGTCCGGGTTCTTCGCGGCGGCGTAAAGGAAGGTTATGAGGCGATTACGTTCAGGATCTCTCCGGAGATGGTTAATCGCCATCCGTCCCTCGAATCCCGTTTCGTCATTAAGGACAGCGTCACAGAATTGAGCGACCAGATTCCTTATACGCCGAGTCTTTTCTATGGCCGCAGTGTCGCCTGGTAATACCTCACGATTTTCCGTGGTCGCAACCGCGGAGGCAGTTACTCTTTCAGTCATGGGACAAAGCCTTTAAAAGTTCATTCACTAGATATTATGAGCGATCGAAAGTGGAGATAGCATAAAAGCGGATTTTTTTCTGGTGTCGCGGCGCTGACGGGATCGAGAGGGAGAGGGTGGTCTTCCGGAGTATAAGTATTTGAATTGACGCCCTGAAACCCTCGATTACTGCGGTGTCAGATTCAGGGAAATAAACGACAGCAACGTTCAAATGGAAAGCCGAGGGGTAAGAGACAGCTACTCCCGGCTTTGTGCTTAATTCCCCACTACCGGAATATACATCGTAACAGTCGTCCCCTGTCCTCTTCCCTCGCTCTCAATACTCCAGGCGCCGCCGATTTCGCGCAGCACTGTGTCGACGCGGCGGAGCCCCCAGCCTGTCCCCCCGGAAATACCCTTTGTCTCCCAGAAACTCGATGACCCCTCGCGCTGATTCCGCACAGCGGCGAGCTCTTCCGCGGTCATACCAATCCCCCTATCCGCGAATTGCACCTTGTAGAATCCCCCGGCAACCTCCACTTCGCTCTCGTGGATTTGTTTCCGGATATCTTCAGGAAGGTCTTCAATGGGCGCAGGATCGAAATCACATACCTTCAATATTCCTTCTGACGCACTCAAGGCTTTCTGTGCATTTCCCATGCAAAGGTCCGAGATTTCGTGTATCAGTGCAACATGCTCGTTGGCGATGTCCCCTCGATGCGACAAGTGGAATTCTATCGGGAGGTCCTTTTCATAAGGCAAAAGGGAGGAAATAATTATTTTGTACGCTTCAATACTGCCCGTGTGCACACTCCAGTGACGATCGAACTCATATCGCATAGCGCAGTAAAAAGCAGTCATCTCCGCAGAAAGCGCCTGCCCCCATTTCAAAAAGGATTCGCGCTGATCGGAATGGACATGGCCGGCGACGCTCCGTTCGAGGCCTTTCAGGTCTACAGCAGCCTGCCGCATCGGACCGAAAGCATTGTGAATAGCACTGTGCTGCAAATCGAACGGCAACTGTTTGATATACTGCCAGTCGCATTTTGCTATCGACTTTCCATACGCTGCAAACCTTGCACCAAGGGCCGGGCCAAGTTGTTGGTTGTGTTTGTTGAAAAACGTGAAATGCAGAACTCCATCCGCAATCCGTCCGCATAAGCTGGAAGCAAGAGCCGCATATTCCGCTGATCTTTGGAGAATGCCGTCCAGCTCCTTCTGCAGTTCATCATCAAGACAGCGTCCGGCGGGACATGGTGGAATTATTCGCGAGAGGACTGTGTCGAACTCTTCATTAATCCTTCCATTCATCAGAAGCAAAGCGGCTGCGGTGTATGGAAGCGTGCGAAAGCCTTCCGCCCCCTTGTGAACATAAAGAAGGGGATTTCCTCCGGTCTTTGAGCGGACCTGCTGTATTAAGGCCTCGCGCTCGTCCTGTGTAGCGGCACGGCTCACAAGACTGCTCAGTTCCGCCCACTGAGCGTCACCCCAATCGCCGGAAAAGACAACAGCGCGGGCAAGCAACCCCTCTTTCGCAGCCTGCAGCAGGAAGTCGGTCCCCCGCATCTCGTCCATCTCGAGATCGGTGCAAACCCCGTCGAAACTCTCGCGTCTTAATCGTTCCAGCGCGCGTAGAGGACTTGACTCTGCTACCGATTCAACACTTATCCCAAACGCTTTCAGCGCCTCGAACTCCACCGAGATCGTGTCGAGCGTCAAAGGGCAATCATCCACGAAAAGAAGCTTTTTCCCGTGAAGCTGTGAAAGGAACTGGACATCGGCCGACATTTTCCGCAAGTCTTCGCCCATGCTGAGCCTCAGCGCAGCGACAGAAACGTGCTCGAGTCCGTCATTCTTTCTGATTTCAATTGAACTCATACCCCTGAGGCCCTCCGTCAGTTGTTATGGGGGATCTCGGCAGGATGTTGCCTGACAATAAGCATCACAAAAAAGGTTACCGAAGAGGCACCGTTCATCAGGTTGAGGACTTAAAATTACTGTTACTGAACGTTTGTAAGGTTGCAGTATGAAAAGAGAAATAGAAGGTTTTCAGTCGCTGAAGCTGAAGTACGTCAACGGCAATCCACAAACCTTTGCACTTGACGCCCGAAATATGGGAGCTTCAGAGCATGGCTATCAAGTGGATTATCGCCGATCTTGACGGGTGCGTGAGCCCTGAGGAATCGGTTCCCTGGGACGTGGAAGCGTTCATGTCCTTTGCCCGCCTCTGCCGTGAAGCATCACGCGGAAATCCGGGAATGCCCTTGATTACGCTGTGTACCGGGAGGCCCCAGCCGTATGTGGAAGCTCTGGCAAAGATACTGGATATACGCGCGCCAATGATCTGCGAAAGCGGCGCCGTCTTTTACTCCCTTCATGACAACTTTTCCCGGTACGGCCCGGGCGTCACGCAGGAAAAGATCGAAGGACTTCGATCAGTAAGAGGATATCTGGAATCGAAAATCCTTCCCCGGTTTCGTGAACTTCTTCTCCAGTTCGGCAAGGAGGCCCAGATTTCGGTGTTTTCCGAGAGACCTGAGATTTTCCCGCAGATTGTTCCGGAAATAGAGGCTTTCGTGGCTTCGCGCGGCGGGCCGGAACTGACAATCAGTCCTTCCCATTATTACCTCAATATTTCCCTGAAGGGTGTGAACAAGGGAGCTTCTCTCGATTTTCTCATGAAGGAGCTTGGCGTGACGAGAGAAGAAACGGCAGGTATAGGCGATACAGTGGGCGACCTTCCGGTGAGAGAGAGAGTTGTCTTCTTTGCATGTCCTTCAAATGCGACACCGGAAGTAAAAGCCGCAGCGGACTATGTTTCTCCGTGCGCAAACCTTCAGGGGATGCTCGACATTCTGAGGCAGCCCCCGCTTGCCGGAGTTTCAGCTTGAGCTTTAAGAGTTGAGAGATGGCGGTTTTCCCAGGCAGAAGCAGCGGAAAGAAAGCCGGGGAGGGGATGCCGACGACGAGGTATCAGGGAAGCAAGCGGAAAGTGCTGCCCGAGCTTTACGAAGTCTTTTCAGGCCTGAAGTTCGAGACATGCCTCGATGCTTTCGGCGGAACGGGGTCGGTAACTCATCTGCTGCGCAGGATGGGAAAAAGGGTCACATATAACGATGTACTTCCTGCAAATGCGGCCATTGCAAAAGCCCTGTTTTCTCCCGGGCCATGCGGGCTGGATGAGGAGAAACTGGAAAGGCTTTTCGTCCGCAGGAAAAACCGGAAGTACAGGTCTTTCATAGAGGAAAACTACAGGGGCATATATTATCTCGACAGAGAAAACAGGGAACTCGACACACTCGCGCAGAATATTCCTGATCTGAAGAGTGAAAGAGAAAAAGCGGAAGCTTATTATGTTCTCTTTCAGTCAATGCTGTGCAAGCGCCCGTACAACCTCTTTCACCGGGCAAATCTCCGCATGCGCACCTCCGATGTAAAGAGATCGTTCGGGAACAAAGCGACGTGGGAAAAGCCGTTTAGAGAGCTAATGCACCGCTTTCTGACGGAGCTTCGTGAATACCGGCAGGCAGAGACAGGGAAGCCTGTTACAGTTCGCTGCGGTTCTGCTTTTCATGTGAAAAGGAGGTTCGATCTCGTGTATATCGATACTCCTTACGCAAAGTCCGGCGCCGTTCAGGAGTCGAATTATTTCAACTTCTACCATTTTCTCGACGCAGTTATCGAGTATCGCTCCCTGCCGTCTCTGATTAAAAGCGGCAGCAGGAACAGGGCAATTTATGAAATAAACCAGAGCTGGCATCCGGGCGGAGATCTTATGGAAGCCTTTACGCTGCTTTTATCGAGGTTTGCTCCATCGCAGCTTGTCCTCTCCTATCGGAGTGACGGATATCCGGCTCCTGCGGTGATCATGAGGCTGCTCCGGGAGTTTTACAAAAACCCCGTCATGCACAGTCTTGCGGAATACCGGTACGTTCTATCGACGGCAAAAAAGGGTACCGAGGAGATGGTTTTTGTGTGTGCAGGAGCGAAGTGAAGCTGCCAGGCCGGTATCAGGATGGAACGGGAAGTTCCCGCATCTCTATGTTCAACCGCTTTCTGAGACCGTGAAAAACGCTGAA
Source organism: uncultured Bdellovibrionales bacterium (assembly GCA_964421085.1). Classification (GTDB taxonomy): domain Bacteria; phylum Bdellovibrionota_C; class UBA2361; order UBA2361; family CAYQVO01; genus CAYQVO01. Next base: position 11,390 of record CAYQVO010000048.1, read on the forward strand.
ATCCCCGGGAGCGATGAGGCTTACGGCCCTTCCGCTTTTTCCGGCCCGCCCGGTCCGTCCCGTTCTGTGGACATACATTTCAGGCTCCTGGTGGATATTGTAATTCACCACCAGATCGAGATCTTCGATGTCGAGCCCTCTTGCCGCGACATCTGTGGCGACAAGAATACGAAGGGTTCCGTTTCGGAGGCGTGCCATGATCGCGGCCCTCTCTTTCTGGGAGAGATCGGAATTCAGCCGGCCGACATCGAATCCCCGGCGCCTCAGGAAAACTTCGACCAGTTCCGTGTCTGATTTCGTGTTGCAGAAAATGATGGCTGAATCCGGCGCTTCGCTCTCAATCAGGGCGCAAAGAGCCCTTGCCCGGTCGGCCACCATTCCGCCTTCAACGTTCATGTAGAAGTGCTCGATTTCTTCCGCGCTTTCATTTTCTCCGGACACAGTGACGAGCAGAGGAGACTTGAGAAACTGATAGCTCAGGTTCTGTACGCGCGGGGTGATGGTTGCGCTGAAGAAAAATCCCTGGCGGCGGACGGGAAGCCGTCGCAGTATTTCGCGCACCTCTTCCAGAAATCCCATGGATAGCATTTCGTCTGCTTCATCGAGGACGAACTGCCGGCACCCGCGAAGATTGACTTCTCTTCGCTGGAGAAGATCGAGAATTCTTCCGGGAGTCCCCACGATTATTCGTGCATCTTTCTTCAGTTCCCTGATCTGTTCGCGGATGCCCGCTCCTCCAATCAGGCAGACTGGTCTCACATTTCCGGCGAGCGAAGCGATTACGGAATGCACCTGAAGGGCGAGTTCACGTGTGGGCGTGATGACCAGACCGAACGTCGAATCAAGGCGCTTCGGGACGCTGTGAAGCTTCATAAGAAGCGGCAGAACAAACGCGATAGTTTTTCCGCTGCCTGTATGAGCCTGGACTATGAGGTCGGCGCCCGAGAGGGCCGCCGGTATTGCCCGGGCCTGGACTTCTGTCGGAGTGAAGATCCCCGCGCTATTGAGCTTTTCAATGAATGCGCGACCAGGGGAGAGTTCTTCAAAAGAGGAGAGGGGCTGTACATCGATTTCAGGTACGACTTCTTCTTGCTGCATTTATATTTTGATGGAGTTAGACACCGATTATTGCCGAATATTTTTTCAGTTATTTGAGGCGTCAAAGAGAATCCGGATGCCTCGAATCGATGTATGTGAGTGTTCAACTTAATTCCTGGAGCATTGAACTCATTGAGGATACAATATCACGGGTGGTTTGTCAAAGCGGGCGCGGAAAACGTATCAGACGGATCGGCGGAGTTCCCGGACAGATGCCGGAAAACCCGCAGCTCTGAAAAGAGATCAATCTTTGGTCGAATGCTTCACGACCTCGCCATCGACAAGGAAAGTCACCTCCTCGGCGATGTTAGTGGCGTGATCGCAGACCCTTTCAAGATATCGCGCTATAAGCAGGAGCTGGATGGCTCTTGGCGCTGTCGAGGCGTCTTTCGACATGAAATCGTCAATGAGCTCTACCTGCACGGCATCCCGCAGTTTGTCCGACTCCGGCTCAATCTCCCTCACCCTGTCCGCGGTGTGCACATCGCCTTGAACGAACGCTTCAATGGACAAACGGACCATTTCCTGGGCGACCACAGACAGTTTCGGAATATCTATTAGAGGCTTCAGAAGGGGTTTTTCCACAATCTCGAGCCCTCTCTCGGCTATGTCCACCGCAATGTCCGCAATACGCTCCAGCTCCGAATTTATCTTCATCACCATAGTGATGAACCGTACGTCCTTCGCCATCGGCTGAAAACGGGCGATCAGATCTATGCATTTAGCGTCGATGACGAGTTCGAGTCTGTCGACAATGTCGTCGTCCTCGATTACCTTGCGGGCGAGAGCGGCGTCTCGATTCTTCAGCGCTTCAATCGATTTCTGAACAGCCTCGGCGGCAAGGGTGCCCATGTTGATCAGGTCTGACTTCAGTTCACTCAGTTTCTTGTCCAGGCGCAGTGTCATCAGCCATATCTCCCGGTAATATAATCTTCAGTTCTTCTGTCCTTCGGTACTGTAAAAATATCTGATGTGGCGCCCGATTCGATCAGTTCGCCAAGAAGCATGAAAGCAGTATAATCCGAAACTCTCGCCGCCTGCTGCATGTTGTGGGTGACAATTATTATCGAATAGTCTTTCTTCAGTTCGCGCATGAGTTCCTCGACGCGGTCCGTGCCCTGCGGATCGAGAGCGGAACATGGTTCATCCATAAGAACGACTTCGGGCTTTACGGCGAGAACCCGGGCGATGCACAGCCTCTGCCTCTGTTCAAGAGAAAGTCTCAGGGCCGACACTCCCAGTTTGTCCTTCAGTTCGTCCCATAAAAGCACGCTTCTGAGGCTTTCCTCCACTATATTCCGGAACTCGTCCCTTCCGGCGCCTCCATGAATCTCGACTCCGAAAGTGATATTTCGTTCGATAGAGAGGGGGAAGGGGTTGGGCCTTTGAAAAACCATGCCGACTTTCTTTCTGAGAGTGACAACGTCGGTTGACGGATCGACAATGTTTTCTCCGTCAATAAGCACCTCTCCGTCGATTTTGACGCCGGAGATCAGGTCGTTCATCCGGTTGAACACGCGAAGGAGCGTGGACTTGCCGCATCCGGAAGGGCCGATAATCGACGTTATTTCCCTGTTTTTGAACTCCGAAGAAACACTTTTCAGGGCGTGGAAGCTTCCGTACCAAAGGTTGAGATTTCTGACGATTATTGCGGGCATTATCCGAATCTCCCCCGTATGTAATCGTCGGTCCGCGTGTCGTGCGGAGTTGTAAACATGGTTTCAGTCGAATCAAGTTCAATGAGGTCTCCGTTCAGGAAAAATGCGGTTCTGTCGCCGACGCGGGCAGCCTGCTTGACGTTGTTCGTCACAAGGATGATCGTATACGTTTGTTTGAGCTCGAGCGTCGCTTCCTCGACCCGGGCCGTCGAAATCGGATCAAGCCCCGAGCACGGTTCGTCAAACAGAATGACATCGGGCTCGACTGCGAGAGTCCTTGCGATACAAAGCCTCTGCTGTTGTCCTCCCGAGAGCAGGAATGCGGAGTCCTTGAGCCTGTCCTTGACTTCCTCCCACAGGTAAGCCTGTTTCAAAGACGATTCCACCTGTTCGTTCAGGACCTCCTTGTTTCTGACGCCTTTCATCCGCGGTCCGTACGCCACGTTATCGTAAATCGAAAGGGGCAGAGGGAGCGGCAGCGCAAACACCATGCCCGCCCGTCTCCTGCTCTCTTCAACAGGAATACCATGCAGGTCTTGATTGTCCAGCAGTATCGTTCCTTCCTCTCTGAACCCCGGATTTATTTCATTAAGGCGGTTGAGACTTCTGAGGAACGTGGTCTTGCCGCTGTTTGAGGGGCCGATGACGGTGAGAATCTCGTGTTCCTGAACGTCAAGCGAGAGGTTCTTCAGGGCGTATTTTTCCCCGTACCAGACGCTCAGATTCCGGATTGAAATTTTCACCATTTCTTGTTCTTCCTGAGCCTGTACCTGATTACGATTGCGACGAGATTCATGGCCAGCACCAGGGCAAGGAGCACGAGAGCTGTGCCGTAGCGTGTTTTTTCATCAATCCTGGGAACCTGGGTCGAGATGACATAGAGATGATAAGGGAGCGCCATCGCCTGATCGAAAACAGACTGCGGGAGCCGCGGGAGATAAAAGGCCGCCACGGTGAAAAGGATAGGGGCCGTTTCACCGGCAGCTCTTCCCACCGCAAGGATGGTTCCGGTCAAGATGCCGGGGAGCGCGCTTGGAAGGACAACGTGCCGGATGGTCTGCCATTTGCTTGCGCCCGCAGAGAGACTGACTTCGCGGAAAGAGTCGGGGACAGCCTCGAGAGCCTCTCTCGACGCGGTAATGATAATGGGAAGCATCATTATGGCGAGTGTGAGCGCACCTGCGAGAATTGAAGCGCCGAAATCAAGAAAGACCACAAAGAAGGCGAGTCCGAAGAGTCCGTAAACAACCGACGACACTCCGGAGAGGTTGACTATCGCAAGCTTGATGATCCGGCTTAAAATTCCTCCCTTCGAATATTCGACGAGGTATATCGCCGCAAGCACTCCCACGGGGAGGGAAATGAGGATGGAGCCTGCGACAAGGTAAACAGTGCCGACTATTGCGGGAAAAATACCTCCTGTCCGCATGCCTTTTCTCGGAATGTCCGTTATGAACTCCCAGCTTATCGCGGGAAGCCCCTTCTGAATGATGATCACGATGATGAGGCCGACCGGCACCACAATAAGCAGCGTCGAGAGCAACAGAAGAAAAAACATCAGGGACTGGGTTCGTTTCGAGTTCATCTTGATTCGCCCCTGTGCAGAAGAATATCGGCGGTGACGTTTATGATGAAGCTTATGATGAAAAGCACGATGCCGACTGCAAAGAGGGCATAGTAGTGTTCACTTCCAACGACTACTTCTCCCATTTCGGCGGCGATAGTGGCGGTAAGCGTGCGGACAGGGACGAATATGTCTGCAGGAATGACCGCTGAATTACCGGTTATCATCATTACGGCCATCGTCTCGCCTATGACCCGGCCTATTCCGAGCATTATCGCGGCAAGAATCCCGCTCGATGCCGCAGGAAGAATCACCCGCCAGATGACCTGCCACCTCGTCGCGCCAAGCGCGAGAGCCCCTTCCTTATAACTGCGGGGCACCGAATAAAACGCGTCCTCGGCGATAGAGACGATTGTCGGCATCGCCATGAACGCGAGCATTATCGATCCGGTGAAAGCCGTGAGGCCCGTTGGAAGCCCGAAAATATTCCGGACAAGAGGCACAATCGTAATGAGCCCGACAAAACCGAGAACCACGCTTGGAATCGCGGCAAGAAGCTCTATTCCGCCTTTCAGAACCTCTTTGAGCCCTGCAGGCGCCACTTCAGCGATGTACACGGCGCATCCGACGCCAATCGGAATCGAAATGATTGTCGCCCCAAGCGTCACCAGAAGTGAGCCGAGAATAAGGGGGAGAATCCCGAGTTCCGGCGGGTCGGAAATCGGATACCAGTTCTTTCCGGTAAGAAAATCCAGCGCAGGATACACTCCGAAAAGCGCAAGGCCTTCGCGGAGCAGAAAAAGGAAGATGAGAATGACAAATACAATTGAAGCGATGCCGCATATGAAAATAAGGCTTTCAATGATTCTTTCCCTGATCTTCCCCGTTCGAATCATTGAACCACCGGAACGAAATCATTCTCCACAACTATCTTCTGTCCTTCTTTTGAGAGCGCGAAGTCGAGAAATTTCTTCACTTTGCCCTGCGGAGTTCCATGTGTGTAGAAAAACAGGGGCCGGGATATGGGGTAAATACCTTTTACCACATTTCCGACTGTCGGCTCCTCGAAGGGTGTTCTGTCATCTTCTGCAATTGAGACTGGTTTCTGAGCAGGGGTGACGTATCCCATGCCGTAATATCCGATTGCGCCGGTATTGCCCGCAACTTCGTCGGCGATGGCCTGCGAGGATGAAAGCAGAAGCGTTTTCGGAGAGTATTCTTCTCTGTTTTTTGGGTCTCCTCTCTGAAGCACATGTTCCTTGAAGTAAACATGAGTTCCGGAATTCACTTCGCGGGACAGGATAACTATGGTTTCGTCGCTGCCGCCGACGTCCTTCCAGTTCGGAATTTTCCCGGTGTAAATTCCCGCGAGCTGATCCATCGTGAGTCTGCTCACCGGGTTTACGGGATTCACAACCACCGCAAGCCCGTCGATGGCGACTTTGATTTCAGCCGGTGTAACGCCTCTTCTTTCCGCAAGTTCGGATTCCTTTTTCTTGACGCTCCGCGAAGTCATCGCAATATCGCATGTTCCTGCAATCAGGCCGGCAATGCCCGTTCCTGATCCGCCGCCTGTTACGGCGAGGAATTCCGTCTCATTTATCTCCATGTATCTTTCCGCCCATGCCTGGACGAGATTGAGCATGGTGTCTGAGCCTTTGATCTGAAGCATGCCGGAGGACCGGCCGGAATCGCGGTGGCAGCCCGCGATTGCCGGAAACAGCAACAGGATGAAGAGAAGCCTTTTCGACATCAGGAGAATGGATAGTACAATCCGGGAGGAGTTGCAAGGTTGTCATGTCCTTGAACATATCGGCAGAACGTGATCAAACTCACATTCACACTTTTCCCCAGGGGTCCGGCATCGCTCTCAACAGCGAATACAGGGCCTGCTCGGAGAGGGTGTCAAAAAACTCGACTGAACCGGGAAAATTCTGCTCGAGCCATTTGTCAACGTCATCCACCCAGTCAACCCGGCCGCGATAAAGGGGCAGTTGACTGAACGGCGATTTGTTTCTCCAGAAACTCGACTTTATGTCCATAGCGACCAGCGCATCATCCTCAAGAATTGTGATCCTTCCGCCGTTTTCCACCGTTCGAATGAAGGTTGCTCCATCGAGCCCCACATTCCAGTCAGGGTAGAGTTGCCATCTGATACTATCGAGGAAGCGGCGGGAATACATGCGCCCGACGCCGAACGGCTGAATTTTCCCGGCGGAAAATTCGTGAGGATGCAGGCGCACGAGCTTGCGCAAGCTGAGTCCGATATGAAGAAGGAACAGATTTCCTGGACCCGCAAGATCGGCTCCTCCTTCTATTTCCCGGATCATCCGGCCGCACCAGTTGTCGGAAATCCAGTCATCCGTGCCCATGATCAGAACTGCGTCAGCATCAAGCTCGCGCGCCTTGAGGACTCCCGCCTGCCACTTCGTACCGAGCGGCTCGTTCGGGTGGGAGACGAAAACAGACCCGGTAGCTTCCGCCACCTCTCTTTCTCTTTTGCTTTTTCCTATGAGAATAATGCTGTCGAGCGGATAATCCTGCCGTTTGAGACGAAGGACTGTTTCCGTGGTAACCGCAATTCTTCCACGAACCGGAATTACAGTGACAATTCTTTTTCGACGGGCAGTGTCCATAAAAAAACAAGGCGCTAGAAATATCCGAGAGTTTTGAGCTTTTCCATCTCGCCCTTGCCCGGCTCTTTCCCCGCTTTCTCGCCCCGCCGGGATGGAAGGGCTTTGATAAATTCCAGAAGCTGATGCTCTATTGGGGCTGTCTTCGCCTCATCCTCGATGGGCTGCTGCTCCTCCCGATCGCGATCCATATCGAAGAAGAGATTTCTGCCGGATTCCATGTCCCGGATTAGATGAAAAGAAGAATCCATAAATGAGCGGAGTGTGACATCCCTGTCCAGCTCCGAAAACTGGAATTCCCGCGGCGAGTCTTTCCTGATCCCGTTCATCATGGGCATAAGCGAGATTCCCTGATTCTGCTCCGGAACCGGCATACCCAAAAGATCAAGTATAGTGGAAAAGATGTCGACCTGGCTCACGGGGCTTTCGATGCGGCGGGGCGCAAAGCCGGGCGCGCGGATGATCAGAGGGACTTTCAGGACCTGCCGGTGAATCGTCCTTTCGTGGCCGAGGATGCCGTGCTCGAAAAATTCCTCGCCGTGATCGGAGGTAATCACGACTACAGTGCGATCAAGATCGCCGCGGGTTTCGAGCAGTTCGAAGAGGCTTTTAATCTTGTTGTCGACCCAGCGGATGCTTCCGTCGTATCTGTCCGAGACAGTAAGAGCCTCGGCAGGTCCGAATCCCGGGTTCTTCTGTTTCATTTCTCTCCCGCACAGATATCCCTTCACAGGTTTTGCGCCGGGAGAACGGAACATGGATTCGTACTCCGGGGGCGGCCGAAGCGGACAGTGGACGTCGTAGGTGTGAAGAAAGAGAAAGTACGGGGTTTCGGGGGGCTGTTCACCAAGTAACTTTGCGCCTCTCTTTATCGACGTTTCAAGGCCTCTCTTTTTCACTTTGAAATTCTCGGGAGATTTATAAACGTCGAATCCCCGGCTGAAGCCGAAGCCTCTGCTCATAAAGGCGCCGCCGGTATAAGCGAAGGTCGCGTACCCTTTTTCTTTCAGGATTTCAGCAAGGAGCGTGAAATCCCGCCCCGGCCTCAACTGCGGCCTGATCACGCCGTGTGAAGCGGGGTAAAGCCCGGAAAACATCGTCATGTGACTTGGAATTGTCCATGACGTAACGGCGACAGTATTTTCGAAAACCACCGAATCTTTCGCGAAGGCGTCAATGACCGGCGACGTGTCGCGCGAATATCCGTACGCGCCTAAACGATCCGCGCGAAGAGTGTCAATCGATACAAGCACGAGGTTGTATGGCCGCCTGCCGAAAAAGTGCCGGTATACAGGCCCAATCGCGATAAGAATCGCGAGAGTGACGGCTGCCGCCGCCGCAATCCTCCATTTCATGCGGAAGCCTTTTCCGAAAGCAGGGGTCTTCCGTCCATATCTCCCTCCGGCTTGATTCCGAACCCGGCAAGAATCGTCGGAGCAAGATCGCAGATTGACGGGTTCTGGTGCGCTATTTCTTTTGAAGTGATAAGCACACCTGGAACTACGGCCGGATCCATGCAGTGGTCGGAACACCATTTATCAGTGCGGTCGGCGAACAGTCCTTCGGGAAACTTTCCGAGGACGGACTCGTCTGAAATTCTGTAGCCGCTTTCATATCCGACGACGATATCGGGAGCGATATCCAGATAAGGGCCGCTGAATGCGCGCTTCGAGTTGTACACATCGCGGAAAACCTTCCTTCCTGTTGCCGGGTCCTCAACCGTTTTGAGCTTTGCGATGATCTCTTCCTTAAGCTGTTCTGCCTTTCCAGGATTGACAGTTCCCTGCCGCTCCCTTCCCGCAAGATTGAGGTAAATCCCGTTGATTCCAAGCACGTACGCCTTCGTCTTTCTCCAGTTCACCGCCTCATACAGGTCTGTCGTGTGCATCTGCCTGCGGTCGGTGAAGTTTGTATAGCCATTCCCGGCAAGCCAGGTGCTCAGATTGAATTCGCGGGTAAACGGCGCAAAGCCGTGATCGGACATCACAATGACAGTGGTATCCGAATCGACCATGCTGAGCGCGAACTTAAGGGCTTTATCCATCTCGTGATAACAGAACCGGATCGCGTTTCTTACCTCGGGAGGCGCATTGGTGTCGTAGAGCGGGTGCGAGGGGTCGAGATTCCGCAGAAGCATGTGCGAGTTCTGATCGATAGTGGAGAAATAAAAGAAGAGCAGCCCTTCGTCGAAATTCTTGAGTGAATATTCGAGGGCGGCGAGTCTCTCCGCGAGTATAAGCCTCGAGAGAGAGAGGAACTCCGCGTCGGAGAAAACGGAATTGGAGAGCGCCTTTGTGTCTTCGGGAAATCCGAGAGTGGTGAATCTCCCGATTTTTTCCGCCACTTTTCCCGCGTGTTCGGCAGGACATGATATCGGAAGCGAAGGATCGAGCGGATCGATGTTTATCGGGGAGACATAAAGCTTCAGGTGCGGATGAGTCTCCTGAAGATAAAACCGGACCATGCCCCGGGAAGAAGCGAGGAGAGAAACCATGTTGAAGGTGACGGGAACCCAGTCCGACCATTCGCCTTTCTTGAGAATTATGTCAGTGTCCTGAAGAACTATCCGGGCCACGTTTTCCGTCCTGTCCCGGTATATGGTCATATCAACGGAGACCGGGCGGTTCCCTGAGTGAAAGCTGTTGACCGGGCCTTCAAGCGAAGTTCTTACTACATTGTCCGCCGGCCGGACTTTTATGTGCCGTCCGCCGGGCTTCTTGAGAGCGGGAGGGTCGGGCATGTCGGTAATGAAAGTGTATGTGCCGTATGTACCGAGAAGGTCCGGAGTTCCCATTCCGCTTATGGCGCTTGTTTTCGTCTGTTCAACGGGAAAATTCGCAGGGAGCTGATAAAAGGCGGCAGGTATGTCCTGCTTGTCCAGGTAGTGCCAGAAAGGAGTGCCCCGCCGGAGGAGTTCGACTCTTCCGCTTTCCATGGGGATGACATAGTCGAGAAACTCGACAGTCTTCGTTGCCGGATAACTTCTTGACGTGGACAGGTACGGAGTGAAAGTTGAAGGGTCCCGGTGAACGAAGTCGAATATTCCGTGCTTTCCCGGATTGGCCCCTGTTATAAAGCTCGCCCATGCCACAGGACTCTGCGGTGGGAGCGTTGTCTGCATCGGCCCCAAATAGCCGTTTGCCCCGAACGATGCAAAGGTCGGCATAAGGCCCTCCGCCATGAATCGCCGGAGCAGGGCAGGGTCCATGCCGTCGATTCCAAGCACAAGGACGCGCTTTGAGATCCTCCTGTTTTTTATGAATGGACCTGCCACTGCGCGGACAGGCATGGATCCGGCTACTGCTGCGCCAAGCGCAGAAACGCCGAGATTTCTGATGAATCTACGTCTGCTGATTTTTCCTGTCATTGATAGTTAACTATGCCAGGGATAAGCGCCTCAGGCAAGTCGGTACATCGTTCCGATTCGGTTAAATCCCGCCGCGGTCCCCGGTTCTTTCATATACGTCTTCATACTGTTATAGTGGGTCCGCTACGGGCAGGACTGGCATTACATGACGAAATCTTATGCGCTCACTCATCTTGACGAGAGAGAGGCGGAAACAATACATATTTTACGCGAAGTTGCGGCTCAGGCTGAGCGGCCCGTAATGCTTTATTCGATCGGAAAGGACTCTTCAGCCATGCTTCATATGGCGAGGAAGGCGTTCTATCCCGCTCCGATTCCGTTTCCTCTTCTTCACGTGGATACGGGCTTCAAATTCGAGGAGATGTATGTCTTCAGAGATTCATTTGTCCGGCAGATAGGCGCAAAGCTCATAGTGCACAAGCATGAGGAAGCGAGATATGGCGGGGCAAACCCTTTAGATCTCGGGACTCAGCGATGCTGCGCCCTGCTTAAGACAGAAGGACTGCTTCAGGCGCTGCGGCTTGGCGAATACGACGCGGCCATTGGAGGCGCCCGGCGTGATGAGGAAAGGTCGCGGGCGAAGGAGAGAGTCTTCTCATTCAGAGACACATTCGGACAGTGGGATCCCAAAAATCAGCGGCCTGAATTGTGGTCTCTATACAACGGAAAGGTCAGGAACGGAGAGTCTATCAGGGTTTTTCCCCTTTCAAACTGGACTGAACTGGAAGTGTGGCAGTATATCCTTCGCGAGGATATTCCGGTCGTGCCTCTGTATTTTTCGAAAATCCGAAACGTCGTAGTCAGAGGTTCGCAGCTCATTCCTGTAGAAGCAGATCCGCGGCTTCTCCCCGGCGAGAAAATCGAGGAAGTGGTGTGCCGGTTCCGGAGCCTCGGGTGCACTTACTGCACAGGGGCTGTGCGGTCGCGCGCTGATTCAATACAGATGATTATCGATGAACTTGTCGAAACCCATAAATCCGAGAGGGCAACCCGGGTGATTGATCACGACTGCGATGGATCGATGGAGCGGAAGAAACAGGAAGGGTACTTCTGATGCAGCGTGAAGGCATTGAGCAGACTGTGGTGAGGATCGCGACGGCCGGGAACGTCGATGACGGAAAGTCCACGCTTATCGGCAGACTGCTCCACGACTCCAAAAACGTGTACGAGGATCATATCGATGCGCTCCGGCGAGGGGCGGAAAAAAGCGGAACATCCTTTGCCGATGCTCTGGCTCTGCTGACGGACGGTCTTCGCGCTGAAAGAGAGCAGGGGATTACTATCGATGTGGCGTACCGTTATTTCCGGTCGGCGAATCGTCACTTCATTCTTGCCGATACGCCCGGACATGAGCAGTACACGCGAAACATGGCTACCGGGTGCTCCACGGCGCATGCGGCCATTCTCCTTATCGATGCGGAAAGAGGCGTGCGGACTCAGACACGAAGACACGCTTTTATCGCCGCTCTTTTAGGCGTTCCAAGACTGCTGATAGCGGTCAACAAGATGGATCTTGTCGGTTACTCGGAAGACCGCTTCGATGAGATCCGGGAGGATTTCCTTGCGTTTGCCGCAAAGCTTGGAATCCGCGAGATCCGCTTCATACCTGTCTCGGCGCTTCAGGGCGATAATGTCGTGACGCCCGGCGACGGCATGCCCTGGTACAGAGGCGAAACCGTTTTGAGTTATCTCGATACAGTCTTTGTCGCGGGCGACCGTAACCTCGTCGATTTCCGTTTTCCGGTCCAGTACGTGATACGCACCAGCGACTTCAGGGGATACGCAGGAATTGTGTCGTCAGGAACGGCGCGTACCGGGGAAGAAGTCGTTGTGCTTCCTTCAGGCAGGCGGAGCCGGATTGCGGCTCTTTACGGGGCAAGCCTTGCGGGTGTTCCGGTGGAAAGCGTTTTTGCGCCGCAGTCCGTAGTCGTCCGGCTCGAGGATGAAATAGATATTTCGCGCGGTGACATGATTGTGAGGACGAACAATATGCCTCGTGTTCACAGGCGGGCGGAGGCAATGGTCGTATGGATGGCCCAGGACCGCCTGAGGCTGAACAGACCGTACATAATGCTTCAGGCATCCCGGGAAACGCGGGTGTTTGTAGACGACATAAGGTATCGCGTCGACGTGAATACTTTCGCCCGCACGAGCGCTTCCGAGCTTCAGCTGAATGAAATAGGCAGAGTGTGCCTTCATGCGACAAGGCCGATACTTGTGGATTCTTATCAGCAGAACCGCGCGACAGGGAACTTCGTCCTGGTTGATCCGGAAAATTACATGACAGTCGCAGCGGGAATGTTTATCGAGCGGCTGCCTGAAGATCGGATGCCGTCGGTTCCTCCGGTTGAAAACGAATCGGTCGCGCTTATTCACAGGGAAGAGAGCCTGGTGAGGAGGACTGAGAGGGAAGACAGGGCGGGAAGGAAGGCGGTTACCATCTGGCTTACCGGCCTCTCGGGTTCGGGAAAGTCTTCGATAGCAAAGCGCCTTGAGCGGAGACTTTTTGATCTCGGGTATGCTGTCTACAGGCTCGACGGCGACAATCTTCGCCATGGGCTCAACAAGGATCTTGGTTTCTCCCAGTCGGACAGGGCCGAGAACATCAGAAGGGCGGCCGAAATCGCTTCACTGTTCAATGACGCAGGCGTGACGGTCATCTGCTCTTTTATTTCTCCATACAGATCGGACAGGGAAAAAGCCGCTGAAGTTGTCGGGCTCGGCAACTTCATGGAGATCCATCTCAGCACTTCTCTTGAAGTGTGCGAAAATCGCGACCCTCACGGGCTTTACAAAAAAGCCCGGAACAAGGAGATCCCTGAGTTCACCGGAATCACATCGCCATACGAAGCCCCTGAAAAGCCGGCGCTCGTTCTTGATACCGCCGAAACGGAACTCGAAGACTGCGTGGAGAGAGTGCTCGAGCTGCTGGCGGGGTGACGAGCTGAAGGTGGACGCGGAAGTTTGGATCCTCACATCTCTCCTGGATTTCTCGAAGGAGATAGTGTGGTGCGCTGTGGAGGTTCAATCAAAGGCCCATTTGTATGGACAATCACGTTCATTGATATCGCAACAACGTGGGTTGAGATACGAGCAGTATGGACTGCTGAACGGAAAAAATACCGAAGAGGCAATACGGGATGTCCGGAAAAGCCTTCCTTTCGGGCTCGTTGCTCTTGATTTCGATAACGTCAATCGCAAAACATGCCCGATTTGTGGTAACAGGTCGTTCTGCAGTCATGGGTGTTGTCCTCCAAAGAAATTTCAATTGCCTAGAACTCTTTGGCTACCACTTGTGGCTGCGCTGCTCACCTACAAGAGGTATCTAACGCTTATTCTGCATGCACCACGGGCGTGAGTTTCTCAACAACGTAGTGATGTGGTTCTGCAAAAAAAGAGGGAATAGCGCTCACCCGGTCTCGACAATATCGCAAGAACGACAATTCGCATGTGGAGCAAAAGAACAACAGCGTCGTGCGCGAGCTCATGGGCTACGGACGATTCGAAAACCCTATATCCCGGCACAGGGACAATCAATTCAGAAAATGGAGTATGCCCTTTCTTTCCGGAGGCAGCGTCATTTGCTCCCATTCAATGCAGGTCTCCACCACCGCAGCTGCCGCAATATTACCCGTCGCGACCCGTTACCCAACAGATCAACGCAACACAAGCTCTCATTACTTTAAACCCATTTAAAGTCCAAACACCCCAACATCGCGTATCCTCCCACAACTGCTCACGTTATAGGATTTACTACCTTTTCACCCGAGTTCGAGAAGCACAGGCTGAAGATGTTTACAATCTATAACATCCAGGCAATTCACCAGGATTTCTGCCGCAATAAGACAATGGCCAGAATCACGGACGCGCAAGCGCGCCCGCGATCTTTGATTTCAAAACGACAGGAATTCTGTCACTCGGTCCAGCATGCCTGTTCGCGGCATTAGGCGAAACAGTACGCTTTATTTTCCTCCAACTGCTATTCACTAAGATTTCCTAAAGGCCTATAATCTGCCAGTGTAACTCTGGAGGAACTTATGAATAATCTTACACCTGCTGATGCACCTCAGATCAACCAGGATGTTGCGGCTCTGACGCCTGCCCAGCTTCAGACCCATGATGGGATTTACATTGATGATCATTCCATGCTGGCTCTTATAAAAGACATCCTCGGGAATCCGAATCTTGAAATTACATTGGGCGCATCAATCAGCAGCTCGCCGGCTGAAGACACAACTCAAGAAACAGTCGATTGGATCCTTCCGTCTGCTCGCAGTGTCAAAGTGAAAACTACATTCCATCACGAGCGGGGAAGCGGCGGCAGCCGTGAAATCCTTGTTTTTCTTTGTTCTTCGGATAGGCCGCTGCTCGAAAGCAGGTTTTTCCACAGTTGGGTTACTACGAGTGATGACACGACAGATTACAAGAAAGATCCAGGCTCGGCGCATGTGCGGCTCATTGATGAAAGTGATCAACTTGCACGGAGAATCTTTGACAAGATTCCGGAACTCCAGGAGATGAAGACCTCCCCCAACACCATGTGCGGCGTTACGTATGATCGAAAAACAGGAACTCCCGCCCTCTTTGTGAGTCCGGCAGCCCGAGAAGCCAGGGAAGAGTTATTTGCACGGAAAAAAGGCGGCAGGGCAGATTGAAGGCGACGCCCGAAAGCCCGTTGAAAATTGAGAGTTGAGTGGTTCCAGCCAATGGGCTAAATGTCTGTTGGCTTTAAAGAAATTCAA
>CAYQVO010000049.1:0-5290 GCA_964421085.1 uncultured Bdellovibrionales bacterium
TGCGAGATATCCATCCGAACTTTCGGGCGGCCAGCAGCAGAGGTCGCTCTCGCGCGGGCCCTTGCGCTTTCCCCCCGCGTTATTCTTCTTGATGAACCTCTCTCCAACCTCGACACGAAACTCCGGCTTGAACTCAGGCGCGAACTCCGCCGCATACACGAGCAGACCCGTGTGACCATGATTTATGTGACGCACGATCAGAGCGAGGCTCTGTCTCTCGGCACTGCTGTCGCCGTGATGAAAGACGGCGAAATCCTGCAGGTCGGCGCCCCCCGCACTCTGCTTCAGGCTCCCGCGAATGATTTCGTCAGGCGTTTTCTCGCAGGAGCAAGTCTTGTCCAGGGAAAGCTGATTGAGGCGCGCGAAGGCCTGGTTTCCGTGAAAACTCAGGGTGCCGAACTTCATCTCTCGGGCGAAACGTCGCTCCCGCCGGGGTCTGATGTCGTGCTTTCCGTCCAGGCATCTTTAATCACAGATTGACAAAGGGCGAATTCCGGATTGATGAAGCTTCTTTTTGTTTTCATACTTCTGATTCTCGGCGTTTTCCTTCTTTATCCGATCGTTTTCATCGTGCAGAAGGCCGTAATCGTCGATCGGAATTTCAGCCTCTATTTCATCGGGCGCGCTTTTTCCGACTCCGAAAATCTCGAGCTTCTGCTCCGTTCAATGGATCTTGCGCTTCTTGCGACATTCCTCTCCGCTCTCATAAGCATACCTCTCGCAATACTCATCAATACTCGAACCTTTCCGGGCCGCGGGCTTCTTCAGGCATTCATTCTGTTCCCGCTTATCCTTCCTCCTTTTGTAGGCGCTGTCGGACTGAAGCAGATGCTTTCCCGTTTTGGGCCGGTAAACCTCATCCTTCTGGAGTTCGGCCTGCTCGATTCTCCCGTCGACTTTCTCGGCGTCGGAGGGCCCGCTGCTGTGGCTCTCACTCAGGCTCTTCATCTCTTTCCTGTGATGTATCTGAACCTGAGCGCAGCGCTCTCATCCAGGGATCCTGCCCTTGAGGAAGCCGCCCGATGCGCAGGCGCCTCTTCGATTCAGATACTGCGCCGGATTATCCTGCCGGCTGTGCTTCCCGGCCTTTTCGCGGGCGCAAGCATCGTCTTTATATGGGCCTTTACCGACGTAGGCACTCCTCTGGTATTCCGCGTGGACAGGCTTCTTCCGGTTGTAATCTTCAACCTGAGGGATCAGATTCATGAAAATCCCGGAGGCTACGCTCTTTCCCTCCTGACGCTGATCGTATCGACGCTCATTTTCATTACTGGAAGGTCGGTTTCACGTTCGCGCATGCCCGGAACAGGCAAGGGCACTTCGAAAAACTTCCTTCGTCCGCTCAACCGGCGGGAGATTATTGTTTCAGCTGTCACTCTGCTTGTTCTTGTCTCTCTCGCGCTGCTGCCTCATATCGGCGTCGTTCTCCTTTCAGTCTCGCAGGAATGGTCGATGACCATTTTCCCCGCGAAATTTTCCATATCGAACTTTACTTCTGTTTTCACTCACCCACTTACCGTTCAGAGCATGAAGAACAGCCTGATCTTGAGCGCGATGAGCACCCTGTTCGACATTTTTCTGGGTCTTTCGATTGCATGGATTGTCGCGCGGACTTTCCTGCCGGGACGCGGGATTCTCGATATTCTGTGCATGCTCCCTCTTGCGGTGCCCGGAGTCATTCTTGCTTTCTCTTACCTTGGCGCATTTTCCGGAACATTCCTCGACCCGAGAGTCAACCCTTTTCCCCTTCTTGTTATCGGGTATGCCGTGAGAAGACTTCCTTTCATGCTGAGAGCTGTTTCGGCGGGAATCGAACAGGCGAATAAAAGCCTTGAAGAAGCTGCGTTCAGCGTTGGGGCATCGAAGTTCCAGACGTTTCGAAGGATAAATCTTCCCCTTCTTTTCCCGCATATTGCTGCCGGGGCTGTTCTCTCATTCGCCTTTGCGATGCTCGAAGTGAGTGAGAGCCTTCTGCTTGCGATGGAGAACAAGTACTACCCGATCACGAAGGCGATGTATGTTCTTTTATCGCGACCAGACGGTCCGGGCCTTGCAAGCGCTCTTGGAATTCTCGGGATGGCCCTGACCGGCGGAAGCCTTATTCTTGCCGCAAAGATTCTCGGCAAGGATGTGGCGGATGTGTTCAGGATATAGAAGCGCTGGACAGAGGTTCTCCCGACTTCTCTGCAGTCCCGCCGGTCCACGCAACCATCCGGGATGTGACAAAGTTCTCGTAATCTGAAAAAGTTTTTGACTACTCCGACGAAAAACTGATAATACAGGCGCCGCCTTATGTTGGGCGGCCGGCCTCCGAATCAGAAAACATAACGACACCAACCGGGAGTCTCAAAATGAAAAGCAAAGAGCTTTTTCTCGTCCTTGCCGCCCTTCTTGTCCTTTTTTCATCTGAAACCGCGTATGCAGCTTCAAAGTACAAAGTGACAGCGCAGAGCAACACATCGGTGCTCATAACTTTCCCCGGCAAAGCAGCATTGCCGCTTCGCAAAAAAGCCCTTTACCAGATATTTCCTCCGCTCAAAGTGAAAAAGGCAACGCCCGGTTTCAGAGGGAAGAAGGTCGTCCTGAAGACAGCTTCCCAGGAGGCGATAACGTACCGCCTTCGCATCCGCTCGAAGAAATACAACGCTTCGGCCGGATCTCTCGCGCGCGGTAATATTCTCGTTTCCTTCAGGTTCACACCTGCTTTCAAGGGCATCGGGAAGCCGGGAATTGCAGGCGCGACACCGACGCCAAAAGCCGGACAAAAACCTCAGGATACCGCCCTTCCCTTCATGGTTGGCGCAATCTCGGAGAGCAACACCAGCATAGTAGTCGGATTCAGCGAAGCGATGAGTGATTCCGTTCTCAATCCCGCCAGTTTCTCGATAGTGCAGGAAAACGTGAATTCTGAAGTCGGCGCCCTTCGCACAATCGCCTCCTCATGGGTGGACGAGCGGCATATGGCTGTGCGCATCACAACATCTTCGCAGAACGAGGTGACGTACCGGGTGAAGGCGGTAAATGTATACGATGTCGCGGGAAATCCGATCCAGGCTAAACAGGCCGGGATAAATGTCCTTGTCGATCCGGCAAGCGCCGTCTTTGCCGGCACCCCTCCCGGCGGTTCGGCCCTTGTTGATAACGACGGCGACTTCCTTTCCGACAATATGGAGACGCGCGGCTGGAAGGTTACAGTTCTGCTGGCGAACGGCGAAGCTTCAGTGCGTGAAGTTACGAGCGATCCGTCAATTGAAGATACTGATAATGACGGGCTTCCTGACGGGCTCGAAAAGGCTCTAACTACTGATCCGCGCAGCGTCGACACTGATGATGATCAGCTTACGGATTACCAGGAGTTCAATGAAATCTACAGCGACCCGACA
This sequence comes from uncultured Bdellovibrionales bacterium, assembly GCA_964421085.1. Lineage (GTDB taxonomy): Bacteria > Bdellovibrionota_C > UBA2361 > UBA2361 > CAYQVO01 > CAYQVO01. The sequence goes on from CAYQVO010000049.1 coordinate 3,384, forward strand.
CGGCAGGACTCCGACAATGACGGCATCTATGACGGTCTTGAGTGGGACTTTTTTTATACTTCCCCCGTACTTGAGGATACTGACGGCGACCAGCTCGGCGACGATTCCGAAACGATACTGGCAAACCGCAATCCGAGGAATGCCGATATTCCCGTGCCTTTCATAGAGATTGGAGAAGTTGCTCTCTCGCTCGATGTGCGCTTCTCGGCTTCCAGCGCGTCAGGCTCGAGAGATCTCGAGACGAAGTCCGCCTCGAGCACTCTTCAGCAGACCGACAGCAGAAAGTTCAGCAACAGCGATTCGGTCAGCCATGAATTTACGGCAAAAGTCGCAGTCGAGCAGGGCTGGTCGATTGGAGGCCTGGATTCCGGCTCGGAGGGCAAGGTATCCGTGGAGGCAGGCTACACCGGCAACTGGACATCATCTTTCACTGAGGAATCATCGCGTGAAACTCAGAAACAGGCTGCAAATACCTTCTCGACCGACAAGGAAGTCACAAAGGAGGAGACTCTTTCCCGCACTATTGAGAAAGCTTCCATCAAGGCGGCAATCACTCTCAAGAACCGCGGCAATCTCGCATTCTCCCTCGAGAATCTCCAGGTCAGCGCGTTCGTGCAGGATCCAAAGAACCCGGGCAGACTCATTCCGCTCGCTGTTCTCAAGCCATCCGACAGCGTGCCGAACAAGTTCAGTCTCGGGCCCCTGGTTCCGTCCCGCGGCCCGTTTATCTTTGAAAACGAACAGATCTTTCCGTCAGTGGTTGAGAACGTAATGCTCGACCCTCGCGGCATCGTTTTCAAGATAGCCAACTATGACATCACAGACGAAATCGGACGCAATTTTGCGTTCACTTCTCAGGACATCAACGACAGAACCTCTCCGCTCGTGGTTGACTTCGGCGGCGCCGATTCGGACGGAGACGGGGAAGGCGATGACACAGAGCGGTACCGTGTCGCCGTTAATTCCGGACGCGTCATCGATATCAATGAAGATGGCGTTGTTGATGAAAAGGATCACCGCATCTGCTTTGACGCAAACGGCAGGCAGGTTGGAATTACGGCCATGGAGGCGCTTCAGGGGGTGATCGGACTCAAATACTACCGGGAAGAAGAGCATCCGGGCACATCTCTCTCCCCTCTCGAACTCGAAAACAGTTTCGCCACGCGCATGGTCAACGGAATCGAACAGATCTGGCGTATTCGCGGGGTTTCAAAGGAACTTACAGACCCGCTCAAGCAGTGGGTGATTCTCACTCCTGAAGGCATTGCTCCCGCAATCGCGCTCACGGATATTATTCTGCTTCCTGAAAAGGGCGTTACTTTCGCCTTCATTCAGGATCTGGATAAAGACGGCGTCACCGCATACTGGGAGTATTATTACGGCTGTTCCGACATAAAGGCAGATACCGATGGCGATGGTCTCTCCGACTGGGCTGAAGTTTACGGCGGCTGGCCGATCCAGGTTGCGGGCAGAGGCGCCTACAAGACCTACCCGAGCTGCGCCCGCAAAGATTCCGACCTTGACGGACTGAGCGACAACGAGGAAGTCGGCCGGACTATTGACCTTGATACCGACGGCGACGGCGTGGTCGATCTCTTCAACGTCCCGGCGGCCACCGATGCAAGGGTCCCGGACACAGACGGCGACGGGGTATCGGATTACGATGAAATCAAGGGGTACAAAGTCGAACTGAAGTTCCCGATTGACACCGATCTTGATGGAACTCCGGACATTACCGAGATCACTGTTACCACGGATCCGCTCAATCCCGACTCTGACGGCGACACACTGCCGGACGGCGATGCAGGGCGCAGGAGCAGGCAAAGGCCCGACAGAAGCGTAAGGGCCAGCGCGAACACAAACAGCGCCCGCGCCAGGGGCCGCCCGCCGCGGACGGCCGGAGCCGG
>CAYQVO010000049.1:5300-7370 GCA_964421085.1 uncultured Bdellovibrionales bacterium
CAGGGTGCTGGATGACGATGGAGACGGACTCCGGAACTTCCAGGAGAACACGGGCTGGCGCATTAACTACTTCGGCGTAAGCACGGCAAAGGGAGTTCAGGGGACGGAATACTCTGTAATTGCCCAACCTTCGCCTTTGAACCCTGATACCGATGGAGATGGTCTCACCGATCGTCAGGAATTCGATCTCCTGACCAACCCGCTGGTTCAGGATACCGACGGAGACGGTCTTACAGATTTTCAGGAAGTCAGTGTCACGTATGCAGGCGGAGTTGAGACGCTTACAAAGATCACAGACCCGCTTGATGCGGACAGTGACAACGATCTGCGAAGCGACGGAGACGAAGTGAATATACCCTGGGTTGTGACCATCAACACAGATGCTTCGACCACGCCGCCTTACCAGGTGTACAGCGATCCGAACAAAGCGGACGCTGATTTGGATAATCTGGTCGATGGCGAGGAATTCGCGGCCGGGACCGACCCGACAGTCGCCGATACGGATCAGGATGGGTTCAGCGACGGGAAGGAACTCGAAGCCTCGCGCGGCACCGATCCTCTGACTCCGGATCAGAAGATGAAGTTCACGTTCACCAGCATAAAGGTGGTGGGCGACTGTGATTCCGGCAGCGGCGGTTCGGATAAATGGGTCGGAGAACTCCTGATGAGATTGAACCCGGATGAAACAAGTCCGACTGAAGTGTTCGATATAAACGCGACGGGCGTTATCGATGATGTCGATGAAGGATTATCGGTTACCATCGATGCCGGCCGCACGGTTATCCTGAGTCATAACAGGTCGATGGTTGTGTCAAGCACAAACATGTGCGACCAGGATGGGGACCACAACGGTACATGCAGCAGGGGCGGCGATTCGGACGACATACTCAAAGACATATATGAGGACTTCCCGTATCCTGTCTCGCCTGCGGTGAAGGTGTATAATCAGATGAAGGATACAAGCGACGACTGTCAACTGGACTTCACGCTCAGGATTGACGCGCTGTAGAGGTTTGTGAGGAAGTCCTTCGCGGGGTCCTTCGGCTCACGCCTCCTGAGGCGAAGGACTTCCCTATTCCGGCATGACCATCCCCTGCTGATGCCTCTCGCAGTATTTTTCCGCAAGGTTGATAATGGTGGACACCGCCAGCTCGAGGCTTCTCAACGCCACCCATTCCCGTTTTGAATGAAACATATATCCCCCTGCGAAGAGATTTGGAGTGGGATGCCCCAGTTCGCACAGTCGGCTGCCATCAGTCCCGCCGCGAACTGGCTTTTCAATCACCGTGAGTCCCGCATCTTCAATTGCCGCCCGGGCGCGGTTTCGCGCATCGGGGTGCTTCTCCAGAAGCTCTCTCATGTTTCTGTATGTGTGATCTATTTTCTCTTCAATCACTATTCCGGGAAAAACCGCTTTTACAGCACGGACAAGATCCTGTATGACCACCGCTCTCCGCCGGTTCTCTTTCTCCTCGAAATCCCGAAGCAGAATTTCGACACAGGCGATTTCCACATCGCCGTGAACGGAGACCAGGTGAAAAAACCCCTCGCGCTCCTTCGTTTTCTCGGGGCTTTCGTCCCTCGGCAGCAGGGAAACCAGATACGCGGCGGCCTCACCGGCGTTTACCATCTGTCCGAAAGCATACCCCGGATGGACCCCCCTCCCCCTGAAATCAAGCCGCACCTTCCATGCATCGAAGCACTCGCATTCAAGTTCTCCCGGTCCGCTCCCATCCACCGTGTAGCAGCATGCCGGAAGCTTCGTCGCATCAATGCCGGATACGCCTCTGCCGATCTCCTCATCCCGGGTAAAGCAGACCCTTATCTCTCCGTGAGGGAGCGATGGAAACTTCCCGAAAGCTGCAAGTGCCGTCACAATCTCGGCAATTCCCGCCTTGTCGTCGGCGCCAAGAAGCGTCTTTCCGGAAGCTGTGATGATTGTGTCGCCCCTGAAATTCAAAAGCTCAGGAGAGTCTTCGGGACTCAATGCGAGAGTTTTGTCATCAGGGTACGTAATTACGGATCCGTCATAGTTTTCCATCAGCCGGGGGTTCACATTTTCGCCGCACT
>CAYQVO010000049.1:7380-21434 GCA_964421085.1 uncultured Bdellovibrionales bacterium
GAAGTATCGATATGAGCAAGCAGGCCGAATGGCTCGCAGGCGTCGATGGACGGCCGCGCGGGAAGGGTCGCATAAAGATATCCCCGCTCGTCGAGCAGTATATCATCGAGCCCCAGCTCTTCCAGTTCCCCCTCGAGCAGCCGCAGCAGGTCCCACTGACACTGCGTAGAAGGGCCGGCATCATCCGCATATTCGCCATACGCCGATGTCGTGTCCACTCCTGCATACCGAAGAAACCGGTCGAGAACATCCTTCCGGATGAATGAAGAAACGGAAACGTCAATATTGTTCATCGGATGACTGTACCCTATGGGTTCTGATATGTCATGTAACCACTTAGCCGGCTCCGAAAGCGCAAGAACAACACAGTCCTTGATTGACGCAAAAAGAGAAAAGATCCGGACGGGAAATACGGCGTGCCGGCGACTCCTTAAGCCGACGGTTTGAAACATACTGCTCGACAGGAACGCCGGATTAAACTAAAAGTAAAATATGTTGAAGGCTGCGAAAGAAAAGCTCGAGGATGTTCTTGTGTCCATCCTTTCAGAACATGCCGCAATGTCTGCCGATGCGCTTTTCAGTGAATTCAAGCGCCGGAAGCTTGATTACTCGCTTCAGGCTCTTTACAAAGAACTTCGCAAACTTCAGAAACTCGGCGTTGTTGTGAAGGGCCGCGGATCGTACAGTCTCCGTCTGGCATGGATTCTGAGTCTCACGGATCTCGCGGACCAGGCCTACGCGACTCATATAGATTCCCCGCTGTCTGAGGGAATTCCGCCGGAAAACGAGAAGCGTTTCCGGTGGACTTTTACAAATCCGGTACGAGCCGACGACTTTTACATGCAGATGGTGACCAAAATTCTTCTGGGGCCTGGAGTAAAGTCAGCCTGCACTGTCCTTGAGCACCCCTGGTTTCACTTTGTATCGGCACACATGGAGCATGAACACCAGAAGATTCTCAGGCAGCAGAGAAAAAAACATTACATGGTCGTTGAGAATGATACGCCGCTGGACCGCGCCCAGATGCTTCTTTACGATGGTGTGTGGGCAATGGGAGCGTTTTCAGATGAACTCCGGATATGCACGACATACAGCATCGTCACCGCAGTCGGAGAATATATCATCTCTGAAAAGCTTCCTGCCGCCGCAAGGAAGGGGTTCTCCAGAGTCTACAGCGAAACGCGATCCCTGAAGGATCTGAATTTCAAAACTATAAGCGACCTGTGCAACACCCGGGGAACTTCATCGGTTGTGCTCGAGAGAAACCCTGACAAAAGCAGACAGCTCGCAAAGAAACTGGAACGGTTCTTTTGAAATTACTGCCCGTATTGATTTCAGCCGTGTTGTCTTCCATCACCCCGGCCATCTCACAGGATGCGAACCTGACCATCCTCTCTCCTCACTGGGAAGGAATCAGATACGAATTCGAATGGGCATTTCAGGATTATTACAGGAGCAGTACGGGAAAGGAGATCTCGTTCACCTGGCTTGACGTGGGAGGCACTTCCCAGATACTCAGGTTCATTCGCTCCGAGTTCGACCGCACTCCGGACGGCATCAACGTGGACATCTTTTTCGGGGGCGGGATTGAGCCTTATGAAGAACTGAGCAGAATGCGTCTGCTCCATGCGTATAAACTCCCCCCGGACGCCCTGGATATCGTGTCGCAGGACATAGGCGGAGTGCCTCTGATCGGAAAGGATTTCATGTGGTACGCGCCTGTCCTCGGAAGTTTTGGAATTCTCTGCAACAGTGAGGTGCTTCAGCTTCTCGGCATGCCTCGTCCTGCAACCTGGGAAGATGTGACGCACCCGCAGTTCCATTCATGGGTCGCTTCAACAGATCCCCGGAAGAGCGGAAGCGGCCATATGATTTACGAAATCATTCTTCAGGCATATGGCTGGGACAAAGGGTGGGATGTCCTTTTCGGAACAGGACGGAATATCAGAACCTTCAGCGACCAGTCCAATCAACCGGCGAAAGATGTTGAAGCAGGAGAAGTGGCGTGCGCCTTTGCCTATGACACTCAGGCCTGGTGGGCGCAGAAGAGATACGGCGAAGAGAAGATGCCGTTCATTGTTCCTGAAGATCTCACTGTCGTTGTGCCCGATGCGGTCGGCATTCTGAAAGGCGCGCCGCATCTGAAAGAGGCCCGGCTCTTTCTGGAGTTCCTGATGAGTCCTGCAGGGCAGCGTCTGTGGATACGCCCCAGGGGAACCCCCGGCGGGCCGAAGAATTACGATCTTGCGCGGATGCCGGTACTGTCCAGCGTTTACGCTGAAGAAGGGGCCAGACTTGTGCGCTTCAATCCTTTCAACTGGCGCAACGCGTTCGAGCTCGACGCGGAAAAAGCTGCGAAAAGGTGGAACGTGCTCAACGACCTTCTTGGAACATTCGTCGTAGATTCCCACTCCGTCCTGAGGGAACTTCCTGAGGGGGCTCCTTTTCCTTCGGTACCTTCGGAACGCGCTGCCGCATTTGCCGCTCTCAAGTGGGACGACCCGGTAGAACGCGACAGGACAATTCAGTCATGGAAGGAAGAGTGCAGGCGTTCCTTTCCAGCTTCTGATTCACGACGCTCGATTATTCTGCTCCTGCTGCCGTGGGCCTTTATTATTCCTCTGATTCTGTTCCGCGTGCTGTACACAAAGCGGAAGAAACGGGTTTCCGCAGACCTTTACACTCGCACGCCCTCTGGCATAGGATAAGGAATATGTCGTCGTCTTCATCTTCAAATGCCCTTTCGAATCCTGTCGCGTTCCACGGTCCGGACTGCATACGCTGCCTTCGCCGCAAACTGAATGCACTCGGAGTCGCGAGTTTTTTCGTGAAAGACGGTGTCTGGGTGCTTTCCGACTACGAGGACTCCGTTCCGAGCTCGGATGCCGAGTTCCGCGTCTGTTTCATGCTGAGGTTGAACATTCCTCAGATTGTTTCGGACTCGGAGAAGGGCATAATTCTAAATTCCGCGCAGGAGCTGGCCTCCGCAGTGCCTGAAATCAACCGTCTCTTTGATGACTGTGTCTTAATGGGTGCCCGCACTGTATTTGAGGGGCTGGGCGGTGTCAGGATCGCATGGCGTGAGACTGACGCGCCGTTCACGCAGGAGGAACTCGATGCCCTCGCATGTTTCGGGGACTGTCCGGCAGACTGCCGCCCGCACGAGTAGGCGCAAGCACCTACTCTTTCCCCTGCGTTTTCTCCTGCATTTTCCCCTGCGTCAATTCTTCCAGAGTCGGGTTCTTTTTGAAGCTGACCCGCTCCTTCGCATGGGTCCCAAGAATGCTCTTGTCCGCAAAAAAAACAATGGGTATAAGCGAAGCTTTCAGAATTACAACCGGCAGATCCATTATGCTTTTCGTTATGCCCATACTCTCGGAGATCATCATCGAACCGGCGATGTTCAGCACATGGACACCGATCGAAAGGCCGATGACAATATAGAAGAAACGGATGGAATATGTCTTTTTATGCCAGAGCAGTATCGCCACGATGAACAGCGCGGTAGATGTCGCGAATTCCAGAACTCCGGATATGACGTACCACAACCGGTACCATTCAGGGAGATGAAGAAATTTCCTGAGAGCGAAGTCTGTCTCTCTGAGACTTCGGAGAAGAGGGGAATTATTATCGAGAAACATCTGAACGAAAGGGATTATACCGTCCAGAATCTGGATTTTTATCTTAAGGCCGCCTGCGACGATGAACCTCCACACGCCGAGAAGATGTCCCCAGAATCCCAGCATCACCGCGACAAATGCCGTGAATTCGAGCCACAGGGGCCTTTGAAAAGCAAGTCTCATTGTATCCTTATACTCCACGACGCAATGATGGCACCAGCCCCCGGCTCCCTCAAAAGTCGCGTGTACAGGGCGGAAGCACGGCGTTTTGCACACGCATTCCAGATTCCGATTCTCTTCTTGCCCGACCTGGGCGATCAATGGCAGAGTTTGAATACCATGCGCGATGACAAATCAAAAGAAAGCCTTGGCGCGATGAGCACCGTGTTTCTCGTCTTTGTCGGCGGCGCGATACTCACCGCGGCAGCCACCGGACGAATGAAGGAGATATCGGATGCAAGTTTCCAGGCCGCGAAAGACTCTGTGTCGCTGGCAATCAGCCTCATAGGCATCATGGCGCTGTGGCTTGGGCTTGTCCGCATCCTCGAAGTTGGAGGGTTCATGCATTCCCTTGCAAAGATCGTAAAGCCGGTAATGATCAGACTGTTTCCTGATGTCCCGGAGGGACACCCCGCCATGTCGGCGATGGTTCTCAACATTTCCGCGAACATGCTCGGACTTGGAAACGCCGCCACCCCTCTTGGCATAAAAGCGATGACTGAACTCAACCGCCTCAATCCCCTGCCCGGTACTGCAACGAACGCCATGTGTCTTTTTGTGGCGCTTCACACGTCGAGCATCACCCTTTTTCCGCTCGGGACCATCGGGGTGCGCGCTGCGGCCGGCGCTGCAAATCCCGCAAACATATTCCTTCCGACGCTTCTCGCGACGATGGTCGCCACCGTTACCGGATGCACTGTCGCAATTATGCTTGCAAAGAGAGACAAAGGATACGCGTCTGCTGTCGCTGGACTTGCCCCGGCACACGATGAAACGCAGGCTTCCGACGTTCTGCCCGATTACTCATCGTTCGTTCAGACTCCAACCCGCCTTCGCCGGCTGGTTGCCTTGAGTTCTCTTGCGGTTTTTCTCGTGTTTCTTGTATTTCATGCGGTCAAATCTCAAAATCCCGGCGCGTTTCTGGTCGACCAGGTTCTTTCATTCTGGCTTATGCCGGTTCTCATGCTCCTTATTCTCACATACGGACTTGCGCGAGGCGTAAAGGTTTACGAGGCGGTGACTGACGGGGCGAAGCAGGGCTTTGAGGTTGCTGTGAGGATAATTCCTTTTCTTGTCGCAATTCTCGTCGGCATTGCCATGTTCCGCGCGTCAGGCGCGATGGATGCCGTGGCTTCCATGATCTCTCCCTTTACGCGGCTTTTCGGAATGCCTCCGGAGGTTCTACCGATGGCGCTGGTGCGCCCGCTTTCAGGAAGCGGAGCCTTTGCCGTGATGAGCTCGCTCGTGCAGCAGGATCCGAATTCATATTCCGCCTATCTTGCCTCCGTCATTCAGGGCGCGATGGATACGACCTTCTACACAATCGCCGTTTATTTCGGCGCCGTTAAGGTTTCCCGCGTACGGCATGCGATCTTCGCGGGGCTTACTGCGGACATCGTCGGAATCATCGCCGCATGCTTGATTTGCAGTGTTCTCTGGCAGGCGTGAGAATCCTCACACCCTGTCGTTCAGCACATCGTCAGAAGGCGTATCGAGCAACTCCTGCGCGCTCGACCGGGCTCTAAAACACAAAATCCGTCGAAAGGAACTTTGACTGCCTCTTCCTCAGTATTTCCGTCAATATCTGCTTGTTATCCTCCGTCTCTTTCGCTGCGACCAGCGTCCGGATGGAAAAGACCCGCAGGGCGTCTGAAACGGACAAGGTGCCCTCGGCCGAGTCTTTCCGCCCCGTAAAGGGCAGCTCATCAGGGCCCCGCTGACACTGGGCATTGAGATTGACCCGGCAGACCTGATTTACGAGGGGATCGACAAGACTCGCGATTACGGCAGGGTCGTCTCCGAAGATAGAGACCTGCTGACCGTAATTTGACTCCTGAATGTATCTGACCGCCTCTTCGACCTCATCGAACGGGACGATTGGAACAAGCGGACCGAACTGCTCTTCCGTGTAGACCCGCATCGCCGGCTTGACAGGACTGAGTACTGCCGGGAAAAAGAGGCTGTGGGCGCACTCTCCGCCCTTTGAATTAAGAACCTCGGCGCCCTGGTTCCGGGCGTCTTCCATGAGTCCACGGAGATATTCACACTTGCCTGGTTCAGGCAGCGGCGTCACGGCAGCCCCGGGATCCCAGGGCATACCGGCTTTGAGGGAATCCACTGCGTCTGCAAACTGCTTTCCAAACTCCTCGATGATGCTTCTCTGCACGAAAATTATCTTGATGGCGGTGCATCGCTGGCCGTTGAAGGAAAGAGTCCCGAGAAGACATTCCTTGACGGCAACTGCGAGGTCGGCATCCTTCAATATTATGGCGGGGTTTTTTGCTTCAAGACCAAGCACGGACCGCATCCGGTGAGGCTTCGGGTGCATTACCTTCAGCGAGTCGGCAACGCGGCTGGTGCCGATAAACGCAAAGCAGTCTATTTTCCCGGACTTCATCAGCGGCGGTAAAACTTCTCTTCCTTCACCGTACACTGCGTTGACGACTCCTCCCGGAAATGCATCTTTGAACGCCTCGAGCAGAGGCTCATGAAGAAGCACGCCAAAGCGGGGCGGCTTGAAGACGACCGTGTTGCCCATGATCAGCGCGGGGATCAGAGTCGTATATGTTTCATTCAACGGATAGTTGAATGGTCCCATGCAGAGGACCACGCCAAGCGGTGCGCGCCGAACCTGGGCGATTATTGAGTCCTGAATGGAAAACCGCGATGAATTTCGATCCAGTTCCTTTAGAGCATCAATGGTATCTCTTATGTACACCATGGTCCGGTCGAATTCTTTCTCCGAATCAGGGAGATTTTTCCCGATCTCCCACATCAGGAGATTCACAACCTGCGCCCGTTTGTCTTTTGCCTTGAAAAGAAAATTCTCGAGGCATCCTATCCTCTCAGGAACCGACATTGTCGGCCATTCTCCAGCTCCTGAGCCGAAAGCTGAGACAGCAGCGTCAAGAGCTTCCATGGCTTCTTTCTCCGAGAGCCGGGGATAGAACCCCGCTGTTTTCTGCTGAAGACCTCCCGCTGTTTTCACGTAAACTGGAGATTTAACTTCTCCCATGGGCCCGTTCCATGTCCGAAGCTCGCCGTTTACAAGATACGTGCGCTGCTCGACCGGGGCCGGTGTTCTAAATGCTTCAGGAATCTGCGATTCAACAGGAAAAAGCGATTCAAGGCCGTTCTTTGCCATTTCAGCTCCGTTTTTGCGCACGTTTGAAGGTCACTTATGATAGTCTTTCCGGATACAAAAGCGAAGGGGAGCAAAATGGGCGGAAACTCACAGATTGCGGCAACCGATGATTTGTACCGGCAGGAAACTTCCTCTCCATCTCCGCTGCCGCCCCGAAACGCCGCTCTCCGGGGCTCACTCAAAACCTTCGACAATATCCTCAGGCACATCAACGTGGGTCATCTCTCTCTTCACTGCCCTGACGGGACCCGGCTTGAGTACGGGAATCCGGAAGCGCGCCTCAATGCCAGGGTCTTTGTCAACAATCAGGACTTTTTCTCCCGCGTTCTGAGCAGCGCGTCTCTCGCGCTTGGGGAAACATATGTGGAGGGATGGTGGGATGTAGAGGGAGACCGCATCACTGATTTCATCGGTCTTCTTCTTCGCAACCGGCTTTATGAAAAAGTCCGGGGGAGTTTTTCGACATTGATCCGCACTGCGTGGGAGCGGATAAAAAACGCGCCGACGACCATCAGCAAAGCGCGAGAATGCGTCTCTTTCCACTACGATCTGAACAACGACTTCTATTCCTGTTTTCTGGATCCGACAATGGCCTACTCCTGTGGATATCAGTATCATCCGGGAGACTCACTTGAAGACATGCAGAGACAGAAGTATGACCTGATCTGCGAAAAGCTCGGGCTTGACCGCGGGGGAAAAATGCTCGACATCGGCTGCGGGTGGGGCGGGTTTCTTGTCCACGCGGCGAAACGCTGCAGAATGCTTCGCGGGAAAGGCATCACGTTGAGCCGGAATCAGCATGAACTCACCGAACAGAGAATCGTCGAGAATCACCTCGAAAACAGTCTCGAAGTGAAAATTGAGGATTACCGCGAGACGCGTGGTTTCTATGATTTTGTCGTGAGTGTCGGCATGTTCGAACATGTAGGGAGGGAATCGTATGGCGAGTTCTTCAGGCGGGCTTCAATTCTCATGAAACCTGATGCTGTCGGCCTGCTGCACACGATAGGACTCACCGATGATCCGGGTGTGAAACCGGATCCCTGGATTCAGCGATATATTTTCCCCGGCTCAAGACTTCCCCGGCTCGAAGAGATCGTTTCCGGGATGCAGAGGAACGGCCTCGTGCCTGCGCATGTCGAAAATCTCAAGATGCATTATGCTGAGACACTGCGGCACTGGAAGAATAATTTCGAACGGAATTACTCCCGGATCAGGCTTCTGGATCCGAATTTCGATTCCCGTTTCTTCCGCCTCTGGAACTACTATCTGCAGACGTGCGAGGCATCGTTCAGACACAGTTCGGTGCAGCTTTACCAGATCCTTTTCTGCCGGGAGGATCACTGGCCTTTCCCCCGGCAGCTGGGTGCGTGGGCATAGTCACAACGGCGATAATCCAAAATACGCCTTCACATCCACCCTGCAGAATCCTGCAGCATAAGTGACAAGCTCATCAATACCTCCAGGCAGGGCCTTTTCCTCGGACGCCCGGCCAATCTCATCGCAGATTACACGATCATAATACTCATGCCGGACTTCTGAATCCGGCCTTCTTCCGTCTCCCACAAACGGTGAAGGGATAATACCGCCTTTGCGGACCGCCCTGAAATATGTCCGGATTCCATCCTGACAGTCGTTGAACCACCACGGCGCGCCGAGACGCACAAGCCCCTCGACGCCGTCCTTGAAGTAACATCGCGAGAGCGCCGCGACTTCGTCGTAGTTCTGAGGATTGATCGGGTAGATGATTGTCTTTGCTATTCCGTCAGGCTGAAGGCCCGTGAGCACGATCTGAAGAGACTTGATATCGAACTTCGCGCCCATTGTGTCTCCGCCCGCATCTCCGCCATTGACCGCGAAGAGCTCTTTATTGACATTCCGTTCAGGCCCCACGTGAAACTGCTGAACCCAGCCTCTGGCAGCATTCGATCTCATGCAGTGATAAAGCATGGCCGCCTTGAACAGACGCGTTTCAGACGGGGTGAGAGAACCTCCTCCTGCCCGTTTCTGAAACGCCGCATTCGCCCGCCTGTCGTCCCAGTCATCGGCCCAGAACTCGGCAATACCATGATCTGAAAGACGGCATCCGGCATCGTGAAAGTCCTGCTGTCTCGCTTCGAGAGCAGAAAGAAGATCTTCAAACGATCCGATCTCTGTTTTCGTGAGCTGTCCAAGCTCTTCTACAATTTCTGTAAACTGCGGATCCTCAATCAGGAAAAATCTGTCAGGCCGCCACGTCGGAAATACTGCCGCATCTTCACCGGCTCTGTTTTTCCCGTATTGAATGTGGCTGTCCAGAGACTCGAGAGGGTCGTTTGTGGTGCACACAAGCCGCACGTTCCTTTTTCTCAAAAGCCCTTTGACACTGCAGTCATCCCTGCGGAGCATCGTGCAGCAGTGGTCCCAGACGGCTTCTTTTGTCTCAGGAGAAAGCCTGGCTGGAACATCCAGAAGATCCTGCATCGCCATAAGCGACCACATCCAGCCGTCGCTTCCGAACAATGATGGAAACACCGAAGCGTATGCATCCCACAGTTCCCTGTCGCTTCCGATTTCGAATCTTCCCGAAGCATCCATCTCTCCCGTTATAAGCCGGTTTGGAACACCTCTGAGACGCAGAGCCTGCCATTTATAATGATCTCCGCTCACCAGGTGCCGACTCCCCCGCTGCACTACGGAGCCCCTTAAAAGCATCTGGGCGGGATTTTCGAAATGTATATCGTGCAGGAGTTCTTTGATCTCGAAATGAGTGTGAACATCATATATCTCCGTCCCGAACCGCCGCTTCAGTTCTGAATAGACATCCCATCCAGTCTCGGTTGAAATCAGAAAATGTTCATCAAGCAGTCGTCCCATTCCCCTTGCCTCCTGTTCATACCCGCCGCCCGGATTATAGCCGAGGGCCGCTGCCGGCGCCAGGAAACCTGAACAACCCCCGCACGCGAACTCGATTTTGTGAGGCGTGAAATGAGTGGAAGGAAAAAAGCAGCGATTCAGTTAAAGATTTCCGGCCGGGGCTCCGACTCTATATTCAAGGATTTTGGTGTCATGCAGAGTAACGAGTACCAGGGAAGGATCACCGGTGTCTCTGCCGGAAGTTGTGAATTCCTGCAGAAACTCGAGCTGTACCTCCAGCAGCGGAGGAAAGGCACCGCGCCGTATTACTCCGAAATTCCGGGCGAGCTCTCAGAAAAAATGCGGGCGTCCAGCCGCCTCCTCGCCGAAACCAATGTGAAGGTCCTGAGCAGCTATTCCGGTTACCTTACAGCCTTTACATACGACAGAAAGGCCCGCTTCATCTCCCATTCAAGCGATACCCTCGGGGCGGTTGCCCGGTTCAACAGCCTTGATTTTTCAGCCTGAAAATCAGAGAGAGCGATTGCTTATCAAATACCGGTGAAGTATCCTTATTTTCTTCAGAATGGAGGGTCAAATGGCTGGTACATTTCGCGTTGCCGCAATTCTTTTCATTACCTTTGTCTGCCTTAACAATGTTTCCGCGCAGGGATTTGGAAACAACGAGGCTCTGCTGAATGCCCTTAGAAACAGATCTTCGACACCCGCTGCGGTTAATCCGGGATCTTCTCAGCGCCCGCCCGCTTCAGCAGCCCAGGCAGCTCCTGATGCGCAATACTCGCAGCCAAAGGCCCGCTGGAACCAGCAGACGCAGAACGCTCTGACTGCACCAACAGCTGCCGCAAACGCTTTTCCGGGCGGCGGGGCTCCATCTGGCGTGGATCCCGACAAACTGAGAAATATTTTCAGGGGCGTGGGGCGCTGAGCCATACGCTTCCGGACCATGCGGAGTCTTCTGACAATTGTCTATATCTGCGCATCGCTTGCTGCACTTGTATTCCTGTTCACACAGGATTCCCTCCGTTCCGGTGCACCCTTTAAACCTTTTCCAGCAGTACCTGTGGAGCGGTGCGGTTCAAGGAGCGAGGAGTGTTTCGCTTCTGGCGCTGATTTCGGACCTGAGGTTTACGGTCCGCTGGTTGCGCTGGCGGACAGGCGCATTCAGAGGCGGCAATCATTGCGGGAAACCCTCGAAAAGCTCAACGACACGCCGCATGCACCTCATGCCTTTGAAGTTTTCCCTCCTGTAATTTCATGCCCCCGGAGTGAACGGGTGGGACGGTTTGGAGACGGAGGAAAGTGGGTGTGCGAACCGCAGAAGCTGCCGGAGAAATGCACGGTCTTTTCTTTTGGCGGTTCCGACGATCTCTCCTTTGAACTTGAGATGCACGAACGGTACGGATGCGAGACTCACACCTTCGATCCCTCGCCCGGACTTGCTCAGCGGATGTCCCCTCAGCTTGAACCGGGAATGTATTATCACGCTGTCGGGCTCGGCCCTACGGGTAAAGACGATTCCGGAAACGACACTTACGATCTCGTCATTGATGGAGTTTCGGTTCCGGCCCGGACTCTCGCCGAAATTTCTTCAGGCCTCGGCGTTGCCGGAGCGGACATCCTCAAGCTCGACATCGAGGGGAGCGAACTCACCTCAATTCCTCAGTTTCTCCGGGATGGGACTCTCGACAAACTTGACATCGGGCAGATTCTTGTGGAAATACACTTCCCCTCGTACTCCGAACTCGCAGGCATTTTCGACCTTCTGTATGAACACGGCTTTATCCCCTTTTCACGGGAGACAAATGCCATAACCACCGGCGCACAGGAGTATGGCTTCGTCAAAAAGTCGTACCTGCTGCGGTAGTGCCGCGGACAGGCGTTATGTGAAAAGCTTTCTGAAAGCGATGGTAGTTCCTCGACGAGCCCTCAGGATTCTTGAGTGAAACCCCGGGAGAGGGTATAAATAGCGATGATTTTTGCGCTGGGATGCAGACTGTTTCCACCTTCCAGGAGGATAAAACCATGGCCGAATATTCCCTTGAACCTGTTGCCGTTCCGAGAGTTGAAACAAAATACCGCACCATCTGCACCAAAATCCCTGTGCCGGAGTCGCTCCCGATTTTCGAGCAGCTCAAGGAGAGTGAACCCCGCTCGATGATGGGCCAACCCCCGGTCATCTGGCACAAAGCTGACGACTTCATTGTCTCCGACAAGTGGGGCAACAGATGGATCGACTGGTCCTCGTGCGTGCTGGTGGCAAATGCCGGTCATGGAAGAAAAGAGATCCGCGATGCCCTCCGGGCGATTATAGACCAGGGCCTTATCTCCAGCTATGTTTTTGTCCATGAGAAACGCGCTCAACTCGTCAGGATGCTGTGCGAGATTTCCCCTTCACCGAAAGACTATCAGGCGTTCCTTCTCAGCACCGGCAGTGAAGCGGTGGAAAACTGCATCAAGCTCATGAAGACCTGGGCTCTCGAGAAGTACGGCGCGAAGAAAAAGTACATCATAAGTTTCAATAACGCCTTTCATGGAAGGACACTCGGTTCACAGCTTGCGGGCGGAATGCCGAAGCTCAAAAAGTGGATCGGCCATCTCGATCCCGCCTTTGTTCAGGTCCCATTCCCCGACGGCTACAAGAACGAAGATACTTCCTTCGATGTGTTCCTCTCCGCACTGAAGGCGAAAGGCGTGAATCCGGCGGATGTAGCCGGTGTCGTGAGCGAAGCATATCAGGGTGTCGGCCCGGACTTTTTCCCCGTGGAATATGCGCAGAAACTCGAAAAGTTCTGCCGGGAAAACAACGCGCTTCTTACGATGGATGAAGTCCAGTCCGGGTTCGGTCGAACAGGGAAAATGTTCTGCTTCGAACATTACGGAATCACTCCGGATCTCATTTCATGCGGGAAAGGCATCAGCTCCTCGCTTCCGCTTTCGGCAGTGATCGGCCGGAAAGACATAATGAACATGTATCCTCCCGGATCGATGACTTCAACTCACTCGGCATCTCCGCTCCCTGTCGCAGCTTCAATCGCAAGTCTCCAGATTATCAGGGAGGAAAAACTGCCCGAGCGCGCAGCTCTGATGGGCGAAATTCTCATCCCCGAACTCGATCGCATCCAGAAGAAATATCCGAAGGTGCTCGGATGCATGCAGGGCAAGGGACTGGTGGCCGGAATTCAGGTCGTCAAGCCGGGAACGAAAGAGCCTGATTCCGCCCTCGCAACCGAAATCAACCTCCGATGCATCCAGAAGGGCCTCCTTATGTTTGCTCCAGTAGGCATCGGAGGGGAATGTCTCAAGATATGTCCGCCTCTTACCATTCCTGAGGACGCGCTCAGAGAATCGATAGAGGTGTTTGAAGACGCAGTTGACGAAGTAGTGGGGTAGAAATCTGGCTGAAAAAATTCAACCAATTGTTGCTGGAAGAGGCATGGCCGGGCAGGCAGTCCTGAAGAGTCTCGCCATGCTTCCGCACATCGACGCCGAGCTTGATGTACAGCTCCCGGTTGTCGTGACGCGGGGCGAACCGCTGAAGAAATACGCTTCAGCGGCAAAGGGTGCAGTTCCCCTTCTGTTTCTGGTCAATCCTACCGGCCTTCATGCCCGCACAATTATCGAAGGGGAAGCGGCCGGCTTCCCCGCAGTCGTCGTGGATAAGCCGGTCTGCGTGACTCCCGGTCAAATTGAGGAACTTCGTTCCGTCAAAATCCCTGTCAGCGTCCTTCACGGATACCGGGTTGCGTGGGGCCCGCAAACCATAAAAAGAATGATTGATGCGGGTGAATTCGGTGAAATCTTCGCAATCGAGAGCCGCTACTGGCAGTCATCGAGCGCGCAGATGACTCTTTCCGGAACTGAAGAAAAACGGCCGTGGAAAAATGATCCTGCTTTGAACGGTCCCTTTGACGCCCTGACGGATCTAGGCAGTCACGTCGCCGACATGATCCTTTACTTCATGCAGGAGAAACCTGTGAAGAGTTCAGGGTGGATGACGCACCGGAACGCCCTTGCGCAGCATCGTGACACTCATGTTCATCTCAGCATGTCGTTCACCGGAGACAGGCGGGCTCTTGCTTCCATATCGAAAACGACACACGGTTCAACCAACTGCTTCGAGATTACCGTGATCGGCACGAAAGCCGCGGCGCCAAGTTCGGTGCACTTCTGTAGCAGCATTTCGAACTTCGCAGCCTTCAGCAATCCCTGAAAGA
>CAYQVO010000050.1:0-20409 GCA_964421085.1 uncultured Bdellovibrionales bacterium
AAATTCAGGGAAGGCTGCCGCCTAACGACTCAACAAAAACGGGTAAAGATCATAGTACCTCGGCTATCTCAAGAAGAGATGCGCCGCTCATTGCCAAATACGAGGCGCAGGAGTGGCGAAGATCGTGAAAACGAAAGTCGGAAAGGCCTGCATCTCTCACTACTTCTCGCCAGTAATGATCAAGCGCAAAAGGCCTCTTAGTTCTTGCGGTTTCCTTCCCGGCAAAGACGAGATCCGTATCGAGCCTTCGAACCCTTCCGTGTTCTTTTAGAAGCTCAAGGCTTAAGCCCTTAATGGGAACTCGCCTCCGCTCGCCGTTCTTTGTCTGGTCCAAAATTAATGCTCCTCCAGCCAGATCAATCTGACTCCAGTGAAGCCAAAGTGCTTCGCTTTTTCGCATTCCTGTTGAAAGGGTCAAAACAACAAGAGGGTAGAGATTCGGCGACCTGTGCTCCCTGCAAACCTCGAGCAATTTCGTCCGCTCGTCGTCGGATAGAAAACGTACTCGGCCGCGCGCTTCTCGCTCCCTCCTCACTCTCCTGGCTGGATTAAACTCCATCCAGTCCCATTCGCTAACGCAGGTCTTAAAAAGCACGCTTAAGGTCGAGAGGCACCTATTCCAGCTCTGCGGCTTTCGCGGCTGTCCATGGCGATTGTTGCCGCTTAAAAATGTATTTCGCGCTTCATTAAGAAGGGCAGGGGAGAATTCGGATAGCAGCTTGTAGCCGAAAAGTTCTTTAAGCCATAAAAGCTGACGCTCCTGATCAGCTGCGCTTACTCTTTGCCGCCTTGGCAGCTCTTCGCGAATAAAGCGATCTACAGCTTCCGCAATCGTATGGTGAGCTGCCTCTGCCTCCGGCTGATACCTGCCGGCGCGCATGTCCGACTCTATATCCTGAATCCAGAGCTTTGCGTCAGTGAGCCGCTTGAATGTTTTGTATGTCGAAGGGAGCCCCTTACGCCTTACTGTAGCATCGAAAACAGCTTTGCCTTTGCCGGTCTCTCTCTTTTTGATTGTTCCCATTGTGTGCGCCTTTTCCGCGCTCACAGATTCGGCGTTCACCAACTGTATTGGGATCAATTGAAGCATATTTCGAAGGAAGGGCTTTCCTGCATGAATTTCCAACCACAATTCCAATCAGGAGGCAAACGCGCTGCATCCGTAAAGCCATTGCGGCTTGTCCGACGTAGCTTTAGCGAAGTCGGGATAAATTGCGGATAAAACCGCAGTGTCCAGCGCTCAAAGATTTATGTGCTTTGATTAAGAGAACAAACTTGGGAAATTATGTAATGCCGAGGGAGGGAGTTGAACCCTCACGCCCTTGCGGACAACGGATTTTGAATCCGTCGCGTCTGCCATTCCGCCACCCCGGCAATCCTTTGCGAAGCTATCAGAAAATACTTTGTTCGTCGAGGATGGGGCTATCTTCTCAATTTCGGGCATATGTCGGAGAGCAAGGAGGCTATCACGTCGAATCTTTTTCCGGATGTTCTTCTTCCATTCCGCAGGAAATCGTGCAGACGCTTGTACCGGTTTGCCGCCGTATTTCGAGGCACCTTGTCATCCATCGTCGCAGCGAGGGTATTCGGCCTCTCGGAATATATGAAAGTCTCCACAGAATCCGGCCGGACCTGTTCCAGGAAGTGAAGTGATTTCTCGAAATCATCTTCCTTCTCTCCGGGGAATCCAACCATGATTGAAGTGGCTATCTTGACATCGGGAACGACGGCCCTGATGCTCTGGAGACTGTCGACTACGTCTCGTACGGTATATGGACGGTTCATCAGCTCGAGTATTCTATCGCTTCCCGACTGCATCGGAACATGGAGATACATGAATTTGTCACGATTGTCGCGAATTATGGCGGGCAGTTCCTCCCTAAACTTGATCAGCCACTGGGCGTTGAGGTTTCTGACCAGAATACTGTAATCGCGGTCGCCGCCCGCGGCGTACATCGAACGAAGCAGCTCCACGATGCTGGTTCCTGTATCGAGGCCGTAGCAGCCTGCATCTTCCGCAAGAATCCGGATCACTTTGAAACCCCGGGAGAGTCCTTCTTCGAATTCTCTGATGATTTCAGCCTGATCCCTGCTTTTGAGCTTCCCTGTCACCCTCTTTATTGCGCAGTAACTGCAGTTGCCCAGGCATCCCCACGATGTTCTTATGTAAAAAATGTCGGGATCCTGCCTCGTCCACAGGTTGAGGCTTTTCACCTGGGGATTGCGGCGGACCATGCGAACCGTCCGTAGAATCGGGATGTGCCTTTTTAATTTCCGGAGCATTTTTACGACCCTGTTCTTCACAGACTCATTTCTTTTCACTCCGTCATTGAACAATGTCCGGTGCGATTCCGGGATCTGCGCAAAGGGTATCCGGGCGCCTGTAATCTCGTCGAGCGTATTCAGAGTCCTGGGGGTAATGGTTATGAGATTTCGAAACCGCCCCAGTTTTTCCGGGTTTATCGCCGGAAGACAGCCCGCGACAATAATCTTCGCGGAATTCTTCGCTTTCTTATTCAGATGCCGAATGGAATCGAGCGACACCGATTCGGTCGAGGCGGTGCACGCGCACGTACCTATGACAATAAGGTCGGCATCTGAAACAGAGCGGGCAGGCGACCATCCGTTCAAAACCAGATAATCATGTATCTGCCGGTTCTCAGTCATCCGCTCGGAGCAGGTCGTCGAATGGACAAAGAACTGCTTCGTTTCGGTTTTGCCGCCTGACCCCATTACTGCCCTCCGTCAATAGATAAAGTCTTCATGCCGTCCGCTTTCCTGATTGCGTGCAGTTCATTTCTTATCCGCGCATCGAGAATCTCCGGCAGTTCTTTCAGATCATACTTTGAGGGCTCGACAGGCGCGAGCACTTTCAGGGTAACTTTTTTTCCGAAAGGAACAGGGAAAAGCCTGTGACGCACGATTTCCCATGGGCCGTCCAGGACCATCGGAACGACCAGGGCAGATGGACTCGCCTTGAGCAGGGCGACGAGTCCAGGAGCAAGAAAAGGTTTCATCACCCCGTCTTTTGCGCGAGTTCCTTCAGGGAAAATAAGAACAGCAAGCTTCTGCTCTTCGAGCCTCACTCCAAAAGACTTTATCTGTGAAAGAGACTGGCGGGCGTCATCACGCTTTATCAGGGCAGACCCAAGGTTCCTGAGTACCCATGACACAGAGGGAATTCCGCGTTTCAATTCCACCTTTGCGATAAACTTCAGATCGAACCGGCCGAACACTTCATAAATAAGAGGAATATCGAACATGCTCTGATGATTCGAGACAACTATCAGAGGCCTGCCCGAAGGAAGATTGTCGTCAAAATCCTGAAAATAGCGGGCCCCTGCAAGGATACGAAGATTACGATTCAGGAGAAAATTAAGAAGCTGCATCGATTCGCGTGACCGGCCAAATGCATGGGCTATCAGGAAAACCGGATGCATCAAAGTGAGAATAAGGACGAACGCGACCACGAATGGAACGGTCATTCCCCATGAAATCAATCCGGCGAACGCAACATGTTTTCCACAACCCTGCATAACTTCAGTAGTTTGCGACAAGTTTTAATATCGAGCAAACGGAGAAGGGGGAAAAATTTATCATATTTTCACGCAGCTTCCCCCTTGTCTAAACGCTCCAGGCAAGCTAGTAAATAAGGTAATGTGTATTTTGCCCACTGTTCTTAGACGCATTGTAGCAGCTTTGACTCGGTGCTAATCTCTTGAAATCAGTGGGTGAGGGTAGGGAAGTGATAGATGCCTTTCGTTGCTCCGTTTCATAGAAGCCGCCTCTTTCAGGCCGCATGCGCCGCTCTAATCGGGTGTGTCTTCATTCCGCTTGCGTTGTCGAACGCGGGTCAGCAGGAGAAAAAAGAAATCTCTGCTGCTGATGTCACTGTTTCCACCCCTGTTTATAAACCTGCATCGAACGTCGACCTCCCTCTGGGCACTTACACTTACGAAATTAGCTGGCAGGGAATTCCTGCCGCTGAAGCGACGATAACAATCGACAAAGAACCGGGCATTTTCCTGGCAGAAGCGACTGCCAGAACGTACAGCGGTATCGATGTTTTTTACAGGCTGCGTTACCGCGCAGAGGGACTCGTCTCCGAGAAGAATTTTTCGCCGATCAGGGTGACATTCGATAAGCAGGAGAACAAGAATGTCCGTTTCACTGCGATTTCCTACCTTGAAAACGGGGACATTCTTTCCGTCCGTGAAAAACGCGCCGGGGTCGGTGCGAACGATCCTCCGGACGTGCTGCAGTTCAATCCCAAAAACTTCACACTTGAGCCGTTTTCGGCGGCTCTCCTTGCGCGAAGTCTGGACTGGGAGCCGGGTATTTCGCGTGAATTCGACACTTTCAACGGGAAGGCACGCTATCTGATACGCTTGAAATGTGTTGATAAAAAGGCAATCACGTTTAATAAAGAAGAGCGGGAAGTGTGGATTGTGGAACCGGAGGTCCAGAACCTTACGAATCCTGATGCCGACAGAAAACTGCGGAAAGCCCGGATTTTTGTCTCAACGGACAGGAAGCGGGAGGTGCTTAAGATTGTGAGCGAAGTCTTTGTGGGAAGTGTGACAACGAAGCTCGAATCCTTCTCGCCGGTCCCGTCCGAACCTGTCCGGGTTGCGAGGCAGAGGCACCCGGCAAAAGCGGTCTTCTGATCTCTCCCTCCAGCACCTCTGCTTAATCTATCACAATCGATCCTTATCCAATCGAACTCAGTATCCCGCTCAATGCCTGCTGCTGAGACTGCATCTTCCCGATTATCGATTCAAGCCTCGCAAAACGCGCCCGGAGAGAGTTCTCCTGCGATGCGATTGAATCTTCGGCATCACTTATGCGTTTATTCAGGTTGTCAATGAGAGTCTGGTTGCTCCTGATACTGGTATCGAAGCTGCCGTTGAACCTCGTGTACTGATCAATCGTTCCGCCCGTCAGCGATGCTTCATCCGCAAATTGCTGAAGGATGCTGTTCACGGAAGGTGATGAGTTCGCGACAGCCGACTCGAAAACTGCCGTGTCGAATTTCAGAGTGCCATCTCGATCGGTTGTCACACCAAGATCGGCAAACACATTCACGGCAGTTCCTGAAATTCCCGACTTAACTCCCGCGATCGCGTCCTTGAGGCCGGCGAGAGCGGTTTCATCTGTGGTTGTGCCGGCAAGGGGCCCGAAGATATTTTTGACTTCGGTTCCCGACTCGTCTCTGGTTATCCGGTTGTTCTCCGCCATGAACTCGACAATCTCGTTGAACTTGTCGACGAAATCCTCAATTCTGGATTCAGTAGTCTTCGAATCGTCACTGACGACAATCGTCCCGCCGCCTCCTTCGCCCTGAAGAGAAAAAGTGACCCCTGAGATGATGTCACTCACCTGATTGCTCTCCCGCTCGATGCCGGAGATACCATTCAGGCTGAATATCGCGTTCTTTGCGGCACTCGTAACACCGCCCGGAACCGCTGTGTCGAGGTATCCGGCGCCGGAAGTGATATTGACTGCGCCTTTCGAAGTTCCCGTGCTGCTGCTTGTGATCATCACACGGTAGTCGGGGGAGGCTGAGGTTCCCACATTCACCACCGACGCTGTCGCACAGTTTCCCTTTGCGGCGGCCTGTTCGTTGAACTGGGCCACGAACCCGGAGATTGTCGTAGAATCGGCGGTCACCCCCACCGAAATCGTCTGCATTTCAGACCCCGTCCCGACCTCAACGGTGACTGTGCCGCTTGTGTGTCCGGCTCCGGAACTGGCGATCACGTCTGTCGCCGATGAAAACGAGTGCCCGTACGTATAGCTCCCGTTTGCGGCAAGCTGAGTGACATTGACTGCATAGGTGCCGTTGAGGGCGGCGTTCGATGCGACTGCTCCAACGTAAGCCTCGTTGGAGCTTACAGCGGTTTTGCTTATCCCGCCGCCCAGCAGGGTTGAAAAGGGCTTTATGAGGTCTTTGAGCTCATTGAACTTCGTTTTCAGCTCTTCGAGCACTGAGTTCGTCTCGAAGAGCTCATTCGCATGAGTCTGATAAGGCGTGACCGTCTGCTTTCGGGAAGCATCGCTCATGGCGGAAATAAGGGCGCTTGAATCAATGCCTGAAGCCAGGCCGGAGAAGGAAATTAACGACGACATTCTTGTACAACCTCTTACAACACCGTCCCTGTGTTGATACTTCCACTCCACAAACCCTGCGACTGGAAGTCTCGAGCCCGAGTTTTCGGAGCCTCGTGCCCGATAACGTGCGGATAGGACACGTCTCTGATGTTGTGAGCATCGGCAGAAAAAATGCGAACTTTAAAGAAATCTGAAAACGAGCCGGGAATACGAATAATTAGCGTGGCCGTTTGAAGGCCGTGCTCATTCAGGAATAGTCCTCGATTCTTCCGCCTCTGTATATGAACCGCGAGAAAGAACATCCGGTATTGTCGCCGTTTTTGTCGAATTGTACGGGACAGGCTGCGCCCGGAAACGACACCTTATAGAGCGCATCCTTTATATTCACGGGCGAAACCGAACGCGCGATCTTAATCGCCTCAATCAAAGCCGTTGCAGCATCATAGGTCTGAGCGGCCAGCACCTCGGCTTCCATCCCGCTTTTTTCCCTGTATTTGACGGCAAAGGCCTGGAACACGGCGCCCGATGGCCGCGCTGTATTCGTGAACATCACTCCCTCCGCGGCCGGACCTGCTGTCTGCAGGAACAGCGGATCGGCAAGGGGGTCGGTCCCGACGACAGGTAAATTCAGATTCAAGTCCGCTTTTTGCCGGACAATGAGTCCACTCCCTGTGATGTAAACCGGAAGCCAGAGCACGTCCGCACCCGATGCTTTTACTTTGAGAAGCTCCGCACGGAAATCCGTCTGCCCCGGAGAGATCGCCTCGCTTACAATGGTCTTTCCTCCCCGGCGCTCGAAATCTTCCCGGAACGCACGTTCGATTCCAACCCCGTATTCGTTGTTGATATACAGAACGGCCGCTTTGGTGAAGCTCTTTTCGCGAAACCACTTCACAGCTTCATGTGCCTGAAGGTGATCTCTCGGTCCAATCCGGAAGACGAAATCCCCTGCTGTGCTCACCTTGTCCGCGGAAGCGATGGGCGAGATAAGCACTATTCTTCGTTTTTCCACCAAAGGGGCGACTGCCAGCACAGCACCGCTCGTGGTGGGTCCGATGATTGCGGGAACATTGTCGATCTCAATCAGTTTCTGTGCCGCGGAAAGAGCCGGTGCCGGTTCAATTCTGGAGTCTTCTATTCGCGCTTCGAGCCTCCGCCCTTCCAGCACTCCCCCTTCAGCATTGGCTTCTTCGGAAGCGACCTGAATCGCCGCGACTTCGCGTTTTCCGTAAAGTGCGCCCTCCCCGGTCAGCGGGCTGAGTACCCCGATGACGAGCGGCTCTTCGGCAGGCAGAAGCAGAGGAAAAAAGAGAAGGATTGAGGACAGGAGACAACCGGCGCAGGGATTCTTCGACATAAACACCTCGAATGAACACTTGCCCGTGATATTCCCCGGAGGGCGGAATTAAGTCAAGGAGAGCTTTGCGGTGGTTTTCTCAAGACTCAAGCCGGCGTCCGTTCTCTGCTTGTCCGGATTCGGAACACTACACCGCGAACCTGTACCCGATACCCCGCACTGTTTCTATGAAATTCGCGTATGCTCCAAGCTTCTTTCTCAGGCCCACAATCTGAACATCGACGGATCTGTCGGTCACGGGGTATTTCTCTCCATGCACTGCTTCGATGATCTGGTCCCGGGTCATAACCTTCCCCCGGTTCGACATAAGCGTGTACAATATCCGGAATTCGGACAGGCCCAGATCGAGCGGTGCGCCGTCGGCCACCGCGGTGAACCGCTCTACATCCAGAGACAATCCTTCGTATTGAACTACATCCGATGTTCCCTTCACCTGATCTGCCCTTCTCAGTACTGCATGCACCCGCGCAATCAGAACCGGCGCACTGAAAGGCTTTGTGACGTAATCATCAGCGCCCATATTGAGCGCTTTGACGATTTCCTGCTCGTCGTCCACCTGGCTTATCATGATCACAGGGAGAGATTTTACGGCAGGATCTGCTCTTATTGCCGCCAGCACGTCGAATCCGAGCATGTCCGGAAGTTTTATATCCAGAAGTGCGACGTCGAACTGTTCCTTCTGGATTGCAGAAACAGCGTCTTCGCCTGTCGAGACGGAGACGGCTCTGAATCCATTCGCATCAAGAAGATTCGAAACAAGTGTAATCAGGTCCGGATCGTCTTCAACCAGCAGCACTGATACACTCTTCTTTCCAACAGCTTCGACGCCAATACTCATATCTCTTTTCTCCTGACGCCCCATATAGTACTACAGGTAAAGATATATCAGGGGTTTAATCATATGGCAAAAAGTCTTCCGGGCTGGAATCTCTCCGGTCTGTACAGTGGAATCGAGGATAAGCAGATAGACAGCGTGATGAAGCGGACCGAAAAATCCCTTCAGCACTTTGTGCGCGCCTGTCGAGGGTCCATGAAGAAAATATCTTCTTCCGGGGATCGCCTCCGCCGTGCCTTCGAAGCGTATGAGGCGATACTCACCGATGTGGCAAAACCTGTGATCTATGCGCAGCTTCTTTTTGCAGAGAGCTGCTCGGATCCCCGCCGCGGCGCTTTTCTTCAGCGCATGAAGGCATGGCATACGAAGATGGAGAAATCGCTGCTTTTCTTCGAGCTGGAACTCCTGGAGCTTCCTGAACGGAAGCTTAAAGCGCTGTCGAAATCACCCGCTCTCAAAGCCTGCTCAAATTTCCTTCACCAGCTCGCGCTGACCAGACCTCACAGGCTTTCCGAAAATGAAGAGCAGATTTTGAGCGATAAGGCCCTTACCGGCAGGGAGGCCTTCACCCGGCTGTTCGACCAGGAGCTTTCACAGAAACAGTTTATTGTGACTGAAAGGGGCGGAAAGAAGCGTCTTCCTGAGTCGGAGGTTCTCTCAATGCTGTACAGCCCTGTCCGAAGCCGGAGAAAAACAGGCGCAATGGCGCTTACAAACGGCCTGAAAGAGGAGGCGCCGCGCCTTGCGTTTATTTTCAATACGCTCGTCGAAGACAAGGCTGTCGAAGACAGGATCCGGAAGTTCACGTTCCCGGAACAGTCAAGGCATCTCGGCAATCAGATTGACCGGAAAATGGTCGATGCAATGGCTTCTGTTGTCGCATCGCATTACGGGCTGGTCCAGGACTTTTACAGATTCAAAAAGAAGCTCCTCAGAGTGGGAACGCTGTACGACTATGACCGGTATGCTCCCGTTGTCCGGTCTGAAAGATCGCTTTCTTTCAGCGAAGCCAGGCGTCTCGTTCTGGAGGCATTCACAAAATTCTCGCCGGAATACGGCAGAATAGGGCGGAAATTCTTCACATCGTCGTGGATTGACGCCGCGAAGAGACCTGGAAAGCGGGGAGGGGCCTTCTGCTCGTTTGTGACTCCTGACAGAAATCCATACGTGTTCATGAATTTCAACGGCAATGTCCGGGACGTGTTCACCCTTGCTCACGAGCTTGGACACGGAATCCACGCATATCTGATGAGGTCGCAGAACTACCTTAATTACGATGTCCCGCTCACAGTCGCTGAGACGGCAAGCGTGTTTGCGGAAATGCTGCTCTTTGACCACCTTGCCGAAACCCTGACTTCGCGGAAAGAACTGCTTGCTCTTTATGTGAACAAAGTCGAGAGCATTTTTGCGACTGTTTTTCGTCAAATCTCGCTTTACCGTTTCGAGCAGGGGCTCCATAAGGCGCACGAAGAAAAGGGGGAGCTGATGGTGCCCGAGATCAACGCGATATGGCGCAGGACACAGGTCGAGATGTTCGGAAACTCGATCACGCTGTCCGAAGGCTACGACTGGTGGTGGAGCTATATTCCCCACTTCATACACTCTCCCTTTTACGTGTATGCGTACGCATATGGCGAGCTTCTTACGCTCTCGCTTTATGCAAAGCACAAAAAAGGAGAGCCGGGATTTGCGGAAAGGTACCTGGAACTCCTGAGCCTTGGTTCTTCGAAAAACCCCACGGGTCTCCTCGAGCCGTTTGGTGTTCAAATGGAGAAGAAAGCCTTCTGGGAGAACGGAGTCAAGCTGATAGCGGAAATGGTGGAGAAAACGCGGAGTCTGGTCTGAAAGCGGCGCGGAAAAAGATCGTCGTTCTCACGGGAGCGGGGGTGAGCGCTGAAAGCGGGCTTGCGACTTTCAGAGGCAGCGACGGTCTGTGGGAAGGGCATCGTGTGGAAGACGTGGCAACTCCGGAAGCCTGGAAAAGAAACCCCGCGCTCGTGCTGGACTTTTACAACAAGCGAAGAAGAGGCCTTCTGGACGCGGGGCCGAACCGGGCTCATAGAGCGCTCGCAGAACTCGAAAAGGCCCATGATGTCGTCGTTATTACCCAGAACGTGGACGATCTGCATGAGAGAGGCGGATCGACGCACGTTGTGCACCTGCATGGAGAACTGCTCAAAGCGCGAAGCACACTGGATCCGACGCTGGTGTACGATCTCAAAGGCAGCGACATTAATATAGGCGACAAGTGCGAAAGGGGATCGCAGCTCAGGCCTCATATTGTCTGGTTCGGAGAGGCGGTACCCTTGATGGACACCGCTGCAGCTCACGCTGCTGAAGCTGATATTCTCATTGTTGCAGGCACTTCACTCGTCGTTTATCCCGCTGCGGGCCTTATCGAATACGTGCCCGAAGAATCACCCGTGTTTGTCGTCGATCCCGGAAGACCCGCCGTTCCATCGAGGGCAGCAGTGGAGTATATAGAGGAGAGAGCATCAGCCGGTGTCCCGCCGCTGGTGGAGCGGCTGATGTCAGACAGGATCGATGGTGGAAATGAATGGAAGAACGCATAAAGGCTCTTGAATCGGAGATACAGGAACTGAAAAACAGAAACGCCAGGGTGGAAGTCGACAAGGCGTGGGAAGTGAGCAATTGCAGGAAGCTGTCTATATGCCTCCTGACTTATATCATCACCATGATTGTTTTCGTGATTATCGGTGTGCGTGATTTTTATCTGACCGCGCTGATTCCAACTGTCGGTTATTATCTCTCGACTTTGTCTCTGCCCTTCATCAAAAAACGGTGGGCCGCAAAGTAAAAAGCGACAAGGATGAACAGCACGCCGGTTGCCCGTACCGCAGCAGGGACGGGATCCCGCGACTCGGAAGTTTCAGCAGCAGCTGCTGCAGGGAGCGGGTCAGTCAGGGAAACAGATGAGAGAATCTTTTCCAGCAGAGGCCTGCTGCTTTCGTAATTCTCCGCTGCATCGATAAATGTGAATACAATCTCTTTGTCAGGAAGAAAGACAGAAGCGACATGGCTTCTTATCTCTGTCCCGTTTCTTGAGTAGTCAATCACCATAAAGAACGTGTCCCGGCCGGCCAGCTTCACCGTTCCTGCCTCTGCCTTTTCCCCGGAAATTCCGACTTTCGAATAGCTGTCAAGAGTTCTTTTGGCGAACGCGGCAGCGTCAGCGGGCACAGTTCGATCGGGGGGGAGCACAATGATATTGAAGGAAGGATATCCTCCAGCCCTGGCCCCCAGAACAACCTCGACGAACTGTTCCGCTGAAGGGACGATCTCGAACTCGCGGGGCACTTCAATCGAGACCGCCGCCCCTTTGAAGATCTCTCCTGCAAACGCCTGTAAAATCGGCAGAAAAGGCAGGTTTTCCACAAGGATGAGAAGCAGCGCCAGGGAAGGCAGAAGCGCGCGCCGCCGCAATGGAAAGGTATTATGCATGTCACGATACCCGATTTTTCCCTGAAATTAGCGCGAAAAAACGAAGAGCTCCATACATTTTTAATATTGATCTACGGCACGCATCTTTCTATATTCGGGAAGAACTCGCCGGATCAGGCGGGTTTGAGCCCGTTTTTTGGGCGTTTCTGCAAGCCGGCCTGGCGGTCAGACTTTCAGGTCAGGATGCGAATTTAGGACATGTCCCTGTTTATTTTGTGGAGAGTTATCCATGGCAAAGAAGCCGATGAAGAAAGTTGCTAAGAAACCAGCTGCGAAAGCGGCTCCGAAGAAGGCTAAAATTACGACAAAGGCCAAGCCTGCTGTGAAGGCAGCAAAGCCGGCGCCGAGGAAGGTTGCGGTCGAGAAGCCGGCTCCCGCCCCCATTCAGAAGTGGAAGGTTGCGGTCAAGCCGAAAAACTGCACAACTTTGAGCTACACACAGAGTGAGTTTTTCGAGAACATCAAGGGATTCTGCGGTCTCCGCAAGCGAGCTGAGGCCAAACTGGTGTGTGAAGATATTTCACGCTTCATCAAGGATTCCCTGAAGAAGGGTTACAAGATTCCTCTGATGGGACTGGGCAAGCTTTATGTCCGTCAGTCAAAGGCCCGCACTGGCCGCAATCCTGCGACTGGTGAGACGATCCAGATTCCCGCAAGGAAGAGGGTTCGCTTCGTAGCCACAAAGGCTCTCAAGGACGCTGTACTCTAAGTTCGAGCCGTTGATTCAAACGGCCTCGATAAAATTAAAGGCAAAATTAAAGGCGGAGGCTTTCTATCGAAGGTTTCCGCCTTTTCTGCTTCCAGAGCGTGAACTGCTCTTTCCCCCGAACTCCTTGTTTTTCCAGTTAAATATAAGCCCTCCAGCCTGAAACTTTTTTCCGCCCTGCAGACTCTAAATCTAAGAGCTGGAGTTTTTTCAACCGGGACCATCTCGCTTATGAACGAGGAAAATAAACAGTCTGAGAATGTGGCGGAGCCTTCGGGAAAACCAGACTCGAAGACCGTGACTGAGCGCCAGGCGCCATCGGCAGAACTCACCGCAGCTGCTGTTGGAAGGATGCTTGGACTTGCGACAGTGGCGGACATTAATCTTGTAGAGGCTAAAATCGATCTGCTTTCAAGCAAGCTCAACCAGCTGGTGGTCAAGGTGGAGAAGCTGCTGGGCTCGATTCAGAAAGGTCCAACCGGCGCAGACCTCGAGCGAATTGACGTTCAAATAGGTTCTCTGAAGGCGGCAATGCTTGAGTTCGTGGCAAAGAATTCGGGATCTGGAAATGAAACAGGACCGCGCCTTCACGAGGTGAGAAAGCAGCCCGAACCTTCCAAAACTGCCGAGGAAAAACCTGTGAGCAGGAAGAAAATAACTATGAGTTCTTTGGATACCTGAGTAATAAAGAGGAGACGGTACTATGGCCGCGCAGGGAAACAGCAAGTCGTCACTGAAATCAAGCCTTACGGTAGAAAGGATAAGCGAGCGAGCGCCTTTGCAGAAAGGCCTTCGCGGCCAGATTGAGAAAACCAGATCTACCAGACGAAAAAGTTACACCCTGGATCTCCGGATTCACAGTCCAGCTTCGCTGGGATACTTCAAGGTAAAAGAACTCGACACAGCCCCCGCACTGGTGCGTCTGGCCAAAGTTAAAGGGCTTGATGTAATAGCGATTACCGATTTCTTCAGCACTGCGTTCGTCGACAAGATGACGGAAGCTGCCGCGAATTCACCGATCACCGTGCTGCCCGGAGTCAATCTGAGATGCACGCTCGGCCCGTGCAATGATGTAGTCGTTACGTGCGTGTTTCCGGAGAAGACCCCTGCTGCCCACATAAATGGTATGTTGACGGCACTTGGTGTGCCGGGGAATGCGGCAGTGGGGAAGAACTATACGTTGTCGCTGCCTTTCAAAGATATTCTTCGAACCATCGAAGAATATAGCGGTGTCGTTTTTTCGAGCCGCATGGACAAGACACCTCAGCAGATGCATGTCATACCAATGCTGGTGGAAGAGTATGGATTCCGGGCATTCGATCTTGCCTATGCTGAGTCAGTCGATTACTTCAAGCAGCGATGGCCGAAGATCAAATTCACCTTCTTCAGCTTCTCAAACGCCAGGGCGCTTGCCCAGGTCGGAAGCCGCATGGCCAAAGTCAAAATGCTCGCCCCGGGGTTCCAGGGGATCAAAGAGCTTGTGACTCGGGAATGATTTAAAAGCACTCTTCCAGGGTATCTTATCCGAGACTGGGAAATTGGGCGGCATTGCATTCTCTGCGGCCCCCGGGTTAGAACATAACCTCATGGTAACCGTACTGTTCTGGATACTTGCAGTTGTTCTCGTAATAATCGGGTTTGCCGGAACTGTTCTACCAGCCCTGCCAGGGGCGCCGCTGGTTTTTCTTGGCCTCTTTGTGGCTGCCTGGGGCGATTCGTTTCAGCATGTGGGGTGGCCTACGCTGGTTGTTCTGGGTGTTTTGACCGCATTCGTGCTGATTGTCGATTTGGTCGCCACGGCGATGGGGGCGAAAAGGGTGGGGGCAAGCAGGCTTGCGATTCTCGGCGCAGCTATTGGAACCCTGATTGGCATCTTTTTTGCCCTTCCTGGAATCATTCTCGGCCCGTTTATCGGCGCCACGGCGGGAGAATACCTCGCCCGCGCCCGCCTGGGAGATGCAACCAAAGTGGGTCTTGGAACATGGATTGGGCTTCTGATTGGCACTATTTTGAAGCTGACAATCCTCTTCATCATGGCAGGGATATTCATCACGGCCTGGTTTTTCTGATATTTCGTAAACCTGGACCGGATGATCTCTTGAATCCGTTGAGAACGCGGGAAATAATGCTCGTCGCGTGGAGACTTTACGAAATTTTCATGCACCTGTGAACTATCAACGCAGACGGGCGGCAGTATCTGGAGATATTTATGAACGACAACACCAAACAATCCTCTCTTTTACAGCGCACATCCCTTTTCGAGCATCCGGGCCTCGACGCAATATTCTTTCCCAAAAGCGTAGCGGTTATCGGAGCTACCGAATCCAGGGGAACAGTTGGACGCACTCTCCTCTGGAATCTCATAACCAGCCCGTTTGGAGGCACGGTCTATCCGGTTAACCCCAAAAGGTCGAACGTGCTCGGAATCAAGGCTTATCCCAGCATCGCTGCCTGCCCGGAACGAGTGGACCTGGCTGTTATTATTACACCTGCGCCCTCGATCCCGGGCATCATGAAGGAATGTGTGGAAGCCGGCGTCCGGGGCTCGATAGTCATCTCAGCGGGATTCAAAGAGATTGGTCCCAAAGGAGCAGAGCTCGAGCGGCAGGTTCTCGAAGAAGCCAGGAAAGGCGGTATCCGGATTATCGGCCCCAACTGCCTTGGTCTCATGAACACCGCCAACGGCCTGAATGCGACTTTTGCCACTACTATCGCCCAGAAAGGAAAAGTAGGGTTTCTCTCTCAGAGCGGAGCGCTCTGCACGGCCGTTCTGGACTGGAGCCTGAATGAAAATGTCGGTTTCAGCTCGTTCATATCCATCGGCTCGATGCTGGACATCGGATGGGGAGATCTTATCTACTTCCTCGGCGACGACCCACAGACCGAAAGCATAGTTATTTACATGGAGACAATCGGCGATGCCCGCTCATTCATGTCGGCAGCGCGCGAAGTCGCCCTGTCTAAGCCGATAATAATCATCAAACCGGGCCGGACGGAAGCTGCGGCGAAAGCGGCCGCATCTCACACCGGATCGCTCACAGGCTCGGATGATGTGCTTGATGCCGCCTTCAGGCGCTGCGGCGTTCTGAGAGTGGACAGCATCTCGGAGCTTTTTGCAGTTTCCGATATTCTTGCCAAGCAACCCCGGCCGAAGGGACCGAATCTTACTATCGTGACGAACGCAGGCGGACCTGGAGTCCTTGCGAGCGACTCTGTCATCATGAACGGCGGCAAACTCGCCGAACTGTCGCAGCAGACAATCGAAGCTCTGAACGAGTTTCTTCCTGCGGCATGGAGCCACAGTAACCCGATCGATGTGATCGGCGACGCAAGCCCGGAGCGGTATTCAAAGGCGGTGGAAGTTGCCGCAAAAGATCCGAATACAGACGCTCTTCTGATTATTCTTACGCCGCAGGCAATGACCGATCCGACAAAGACCGCGGAAGAGGTCAAGAAGTTTGCGGACATCGGAAAACCTGTGCTGGCGAGCTGGATGGGGGGCGCCGATTCGGAGGCCGGCCAGCAGATTCTGAGCAGGAACAACATTCCCTGCTTCGACGCTCCGGATACAGCCGCGCGCCTCTTCGATTACATGTGGAACTACTCCGAAAATCTCAAGAGCCTTTACGAAACCCCGATTCTCTCAGCCGGAGGCGAGGAGACGGGAGTAGATGCCGCGAGTGCGAGGCTTGTACTCGAGGAGGTGAAGGCAGATGGACGTGAGCTGCTGACGGAGTTTGAATCGAAGAAAGTCCTGTCATCCTACAAGATTCCAATTGTGGAAACTGTAATCGCGGAAACAAGGGAGGCGGCAGTCGCAGCAGCGGCAAAAATGGGCTTTCCTGTTGTGCTCAAGCTCCACTCGGAGACAATTACCCATAAAACCGACGTGGGCGGCGTGCAGCTTAATCTGAAAGACGCAGACGCAGTCGGCGCCGCATTCGACAAGATCAGGACATCTGTTGAAAAACTCAAAGGAACGCATGCTCCCACCGGAGAGGCGAACTTTCTCGGAGTGACTGTGCAGCAGATGATCAATCCTTCAGAGGGCTATGAGATTATCATTGGAACGAATCTCGATCCCCAGCTTGGTCCCGTACTTCTTTTTGGTACAGGCGGCCAGCTCGTCGAAGTCTTCAAGGATCGCTCTCTTGGACTTCCGCCGCTCAACACGACCCTTGCGCGCCGGATGATGGAGAGAACGAAGATCTACAAGGCATTGAAAGGCGTCAGAGGACGGAAGCCCGTCGATCTTGTCGCGCTTGAGCAGCTGATGGTCCGCTTCAGCCAGCTTGTCTGCGATCAGCCGCTCATCAAGGAGATCGA
This sequence comes from uncultured Bdellovibrionales bacterium, assembly GCA_964421085.1. Taxonomy (GTDB): domain Bacteria; phylum Bdellovibrionota_C; class UBA2361; order UBA2361; family CAYQVO01; genus CAYQVO01. The sequence goes on from CAYQVO010000050.1 coordinate 16,798, forward strand.
TATCAATCCTCTCCTTGCATCGGCCGACCGAATTGTAGCTCTTGACGCGCGTATCGTGCTTGTTGATCCGAAGGACGCGCATGCGCAGCCCTCGAAGCTGGCGATCCGGCCTTATCCTTCGAAGTATGTGAGAACAACGGATCTGAAGACCGGTGAACATATCGCAATCCGTCCGATCCGGCCCGAAGACGAACCCATGATCAAGAAGTTTCATGAAGCGCTCTCCGAGAAAACGGTGCTTCACCGATATCTCGAGCCCGTCGGCCTTGTTCAGCGTGTCGCTCATGAGCGGCTTGCGCGAATATGCTTTATTGACTACGACCGTGAAATCGCGCTTGTAGGAATTCACAAGGATACCGCGGGCAATGCCGCCATCATCGCAGTCGGTCGCGTAGTCAAAGTGCCGAACACAAGAGCAGGACGATTCCATGTCATTGTTGTGGATGCATTCCAGAACAAGGGAATGGGCAAAGAACTGCTCGATGACATCCTTCAGTTCGCAAGAGACGAGAAGCTCGAGAAAGTCTTCGGCCAGGTGCTCGTGGACGATGAGCGGACTCTCCGGCTTGCCGAGAAGTACGGCTTCAAGAAGGTGCTCGAGGAAGGTAACATCGCGACGATTGAGCTGGTGCTGTAAAAAAAGGGGACGGTTCCTGTTTTCGCGCCGCGAAAACAGGAACCGTCCCTTTTTTACAGCCGCGCGCCCTCAAGCTGCCCGATAATATGCAGCAGAGCATCATGCCCTTTCCGATGCAGATACTGCCTCACATTCTGTGTCTTCCAAAAGAGGGGTTTCTGGTCGAGTCTGCGGTGGATGGTTAATCTGACGCTCTTAAAATAATCCCTGAAACTCTTCTGCACCGACCCGGGAGAAAAATCCTGCCAGTGCGGGAACGTATTGTAGGTGATTCCCTCCTTCTCGTCGAGGGGCTCTGAGAAATCGAGACGAATATTCCCTTCCTTCTGGAGCGCCTCCATGCGGGTCGCCTTCTCATTCAGAGAACCCAGAAGCTGAACGATCTCCGGGGAGCAGTCGCCTGCAAGCCCATGACCATCGAGAGAGGATTCAAGGTCAAGCGCTTCGAAATCCAGAAGGTTAAGGGCCATGCAGATGTGATCCAGAGCTTCATATAGCAGGACATACATAAGCGCGCGCTCGAATCCCTGTGACATCTTGTCACGATTGATGATCGAGCGCTGATAGCGCTGCCTGGCCATTGCATAACGGGCCAGATGATTTTCCGCGAGATTCGCTATTTGAACGATTGGAGCGATGCGTCTTCCAAGGCTTGCGGCCTTCCGCATTCTTTCATCAACGCGTTCAAAGTACTCATCCGTAAGTGATTCCTTCATCAACGCTCGAACTGACATTGGTCCCCCTTCACTTGGGAAAAACAAAAATCCCTTTCAGTTTATTATAGCCAAAAATGATGAAATAGGTTTTTAAAATCACAGGAGGCTGAATGTTGTTTATTTTCAGGGGCTTGCGCTGCCAGGAGGACACAACTTCAGGATCAGCGCCCCTGCTTATCGCGATATGAAAGTCCGAGCTCGTGAGCCTTGCCTGTTTGCTGAAGTGATCCTTCCCGGAGCCTCAAGCGCAAGGTTATAAGCGAAAACTGCTCCGTATAGAGCTGCAGCTTTTCCACGGGCGGTGTAACGGGAATGTACTGTCTGTGAATTTCGGCAAATATCCGTTCGTCCTTCGTCTGATCGAGCGTCTCCTGCCATTCGGAGACAACACTATCAGAGACGCCTTTCGAAAAAGCGACGTACAGGAGCTGGGTCTTCAGGTCGAGGATCGTGCTGATGCGGAAGCGATCCAGATTGTGATCCTCCGCATAGCGAAAAATGTCTGCGGCAGACGAATTCGATTCTGGATTTTTGACTTCCCGGGAACGAATCCGTGATCCGCACCCCCTGCTCAGTCTTCAAAGTCAACCACTTGTCGCCACGACTCGTCAGGTATATGAGTCAGGATATGGTCAGGAAAACAGCCTGCGTTCTCTTTCTTTTCTCCGTGTTGATATGTCTTTTTCCCTCGTCTGTTTTCCCGGGCGAGGTGCATGAAGAAAAATACAGGGACAGAGCGGGAACCAGGGATTTTATCGCATACTATGCCGCATCAAGAGCTCTCCTGCACGGCAAATCGCCCTATGATGAACAGGCCCTGGCCGGCGAAAAGCCTGTTTCCCACCGGGATCGCGGGGCGAATGTAGTGTGGAATCCTCCCTGGACTTTTCTGCTGACAGCTCCCCTGGCGATCTTTGATTTCCAGGCTGCAGTGCGAATCTGGATAGTGACAGACATTCTCTGCCTCCTGCTGACCGTCGGGCTCGTTCGTCCGTTTCTTCCGGAAGGGAAAATCCGGTTAATTCCCTGCTTTCTTGGTTTCCTGCTGTCGCCCGCTGTCCATGAGGCCGTGTGGTTCGGACAGCTCAGCGTATTTCTGGCGTTAGTCTGGGCAGGCACTCTCTATTCGATTTTGCGGGAGAAAGAGTGGGTTTCCGGAATTTTTCTTTTCTTCTGCACCATAAAGCTGCACCTCTTTTATCTGCCCGCGGTCTTCATAGTCATGTGGATGATGAAGAAGCGCAAATGGAAGACAGCGGGGGGATTTGCTGTCAGTGGCATGGTAAGTATTGCCATTGTCTGGGTTCTCTCCCCGGCCGCTCTTTTGAGCTGGCTCCACTCTCCCCCAAGGCCGATGCACAACATGGCATCTACTCTTGTGACTCCTGTCAGGCTGATTATGGCGCACTGGCAGGGTTATGTTCCATCATGGCCGGTGGCAGCCGTTCCAATGATTGCAGTGTTTTCTCTCATTTACTGGAGCTGGCGTAATAAAAGATGGACGGTGACTTTCTCCCGCCTGACGGCAATTCTTGCGATATCTCTTTTCACTGCGCCTTACGGATGGTTCTTCGACTTTGCCGCCCTTTTCGCTGCTCAAATTGTTCTCATGCATCAGATCTTTGATTCGCAATTTCCTCCCCGTGCGCGCCTTCAAATACTGGCACTGTCAGTGTCTGTACTTCTGGCTTCTACATTACCGGCGGTCTTCGGTGCAACCGGACAGCACCTTTATTTCTGGTATCCTCCGGCGTTCCTTGGAATATGGCTGCTGACAGAAAGAGAGGCCTTATGCCTCAAAACTCATGTCACCCAAATTATGGAGGGGTGAAAAGGATTCATGATTTATAATCTGAAAACCCTCTTTTTTCGAAGAAAACTGCTTGTCGTCCGGGATGGAGTGGCAGTTCATCGTTCCAGGGAGGTGAAGGCTTTTCCTGCTGAAAACCGGGGCAGGATCGTCACCGCTCAGCTTCCCGCATACGCTCCTGATCTCAATCCCGCGTAAGGCATCTTCGGACACCTGAAAGAACGGTGCATCGGAGACCTGTGCGCAACGTCAACTCGCGCAATAACAAAAGTCGCAGGTAAGTCCCTGTCGAACATGCGCAGGAGATCGAAGCTGGTCCGAGCTTTTTGGAAACATGCAAAATTATGCAGATAATGTCGCTATATTATACAGGGAACAGTAGATTTTGAAGCACAATGATCTTCCCCCGATTTAGTGGACACGGATCTGCGGTTGGCCGGTCATTAATC
>CAYQVO010000051.1:0-11069 GCA_964421085.1 uncultured Bdellovibrionales bacterium
GGCCAACTTCACATTTTTTCGGAAATTATAGTACCCTTGATCAGAGCTTCCTTAGGGCGGCTTTCGATTATTTTGACGTCGAGGACCACCCCTCGCGGGATAAGCACCTCGTAATTGATCTGTCCCAATAGTTCCGTAAGACCTCTCCAATCAAGAGACGGCGAAGTCACTTTTGGGGAAAAATCGGGATCGACTGCACGCGCCTTGTCGAGGATGGCGGCGCGAGGGATGGATATTTCCATGGAAATGCCTGCGGCGATCGAAACCAGATCGTGAGCAAGCTGCAAGGCGCTCGGCATCGAAGAAAGATGTGCGGCGGAGAAATCGGCTTCGGTATAGGTATTGAGCATAGTAACTGTTATGCGGGGTTGAGATGATTTGTGCTGTGGCGTTTTTTGGTCGCATTGATTGCTGCCGAGAGCACCAACGAAGGACCGGAAATGCTGAGAAATCAAGGGAGAACACGGTATTCGGGCGGCCTCCTCCGCTCTCGATGGTAAGCGATGGGAGTGCTGCGGCGTCTCAGCCTTTCCCGGAGTGCGCAGCTCCGCCGTCATAAAGAGGAGGCTTCGCATCTTCGGAAACGCCGGTAATCTTCCCGGAAATCCATGCCAGAGACGCATGTCACTGCCCCGGCAGATTGGACTAAGGCTCCTGACGGGGTCCACAGATATTCTTGACGAGAAACGTTTTCTCGGGAAGTTCACGTGACTATCACGATTGAAGACAAACGAGAAAAAGGCACTGAGAGTCGAGATGCAGCCCTCGATGAACTCGAAGTGTCAACGCCCCGCGCTTCGGATAGTGCGAAGGATGACGAGAAGGGAGTCGGCCGCAGCCGCAAGGAGAAGCTCACCCTCGATAAAGGAAAATCCTGGATCAAGGCCTACAATAAGAGACATCCGGGGAAGTGGCCGAGCTGCAACTCGAAGGAGAAAGTGCTTGACGAGCAGGGGCAGGATACGGGTGAAACTTGGCGGAGGATAGATGACGTGTTGAGGCAACGCGGTCAGGGATTAACCGACGTTCCTGAGAAGTATTCGTTGAGCCAGCTTGTGGATCAGGTATCAGGAAGACCGCCTCGAGGGGGCTCTCGTTCTGTCAACCTCGATTACCCGACATTTGAAGAGCTGGAAGTCGAATATTCCGCGGAAAAACAGGCCGAGTCGCTTCGTGTCATGATAGCAGATGGTGAATTTCCCTGTGAGTGAATCAATAAAATATTCCAGGCCCCATACTGCTTCTGCGCGCCAGGCGACTTATCACTTTTGTGTGAGGTTTATGGTCTCCAGCCCTCATCTGAAAATAACAGCAGAGTAAATGACACTATGCTTATTTTGATGGAAATCCTTCGATTAGCTAATATGATTCCTGCCTGTGACAAATCAATGAATTGGCCATGAAGGGAATAATGACATTCCGTGGTTGCTTGCGCCCTTTGGTACAGGGAAATTCCTCAATTGAAGGTGACTCCCCTGAAAATCCACCGGAAGTTTTTCAGCATTCCTGGCCTGAAGGAGCGCGGAATACTCGTCGATTTAGAGGGATCCTGCCCATTCAGAGTAACTTGCCGCATGCAGAACCACTTAGTAGACTGAAGGCCATACGAACTTCGTCGGCTTCCAATCTCAGGAGGTGTCATGGCCCGCATCGTTACCTTGATTTTATTCCTTATTGCATGCGCGTTAACTGCCGAGGCTGAAGAGCAATGCCGCAGGGTGCAGCTCACCGGCACTGTTAAGACCATTCCTGTGCCGAAACCCGGCTTCCGAGGCACTTCAAACGGCCCTGAAGGAAAATTCAGGATAGAGCTGCTTTTTGCTGAAAATGGCGGCGAGCCTATCAGCCAGAAAAATTTTGTAGAACTGGATAAAATAAAGAGTTACTCATTCGGCGGGGCGAAGGAATGTTCTGTTACACTACCGGAAAGTTCACATACACCCCGGACTTTTGCGGTTTCTGCAACCCTGACTCCCGATAACGTGGTGAGCCAATACGGATCAGATCCACGAGAGTATGTTTCCGATCAGCTTGATCTGAAGGTAAACCAGCTTCCACCGACTTTGCCTGTTAAATTCACCATTCAATGCGAGGGGGGCCGCCCCGGCGAGCTTTCTGACTTTGGCGTGACATACAACCAGCTCCTGATGCCATTTTTGACACGCTCGTATATCATTGATATCAAGCTCAACAAGATCGGCGACAAGAGCAGTCCGTACACGATAGATATTCCGGGCGGTTTTCAGGCAACAGTCGAATGGGATCAGCTTGAGACTATGGTGCCTTGCCGGAATTTTCAGTAAATTGGGCCTTTTTAGGCCCGGATCTTGGCCGGATTCATCACAGATCTGTGCGAGGGGAGTGGAATGTGGGGCGCCTGTTTCCTCGCCGACAACGGTGAATTTCCCTGTGAGTAAATCAATAAAATATTCCAGGCCCCATACTGCTTCTGCGCGCCAGGCGACTTATCACTTTTGTGTGAGGTTTATGGTCTCCAGCCCTCATCTGAAAATAACAGCAGAGTAAATGACACTATGCTTATTTTGATTGTAATCCTTCGATTAGCTAATATGACTTCCTTCTTTGCCCTGGACAGACGGTCTGTAAGAATTCACGATTGCGTTGAATACTTTTCTTATGGAGTTTGTCCTCCTTCCCCGGAAGTTTCTTGCATTGACACTTTTCACGGAACCTCTGCTTCCGGCTCCGCAATCAGCAAGGAAATAGATCTTCTTCTTCTTGCCCAGGCGGGGAATTTTCCGTGATGTGCCTTTCATCCTCTGGCCGCTTACGCTGTGCAACAATGTTCCTGACGCAACAAGCCCGTCCTGATTCTTTGCCGTAATGCTCGCAAAAAGCCGCATAATCGAACACCCCGTTCCGGAAGCAGACACTTTCAGCTTACTTCTCGAAATCTTAAGGGTTAATCTGGCTTTAGCCGTCCCATCACCTCCAGAGCCGGGCTGAAGGCCGTCACTGAGCTGAATCGGGGAGCCTTCCTCAAAAGGAGGAGAAAAGGAAGGTGTGAGATTAACGAGTCCTTTCGAAACCGTCGCGGTATGAACCGTAGAGTTACCGCCGGTATCATAAGCCGTAACTCTCAAGGTGTAAGACCCCACAAGCCATCTGGATACATCGATAGATCGATCAAAACCGGCATTGCTTGCATAGGGATACTGCGGATACGCATCCCTTGCGCGAGCATCAAAACTGCCGGGCTGAAATGAATCAATCAGATATCCGTCAAGGTGCACCTCAATATATGCAATCCTGATGTTGTCCAGAGCGTACCCAGCTACCTGCAATGTTTCATTGAACCGGTGGCCGCTCAAAGGCGCATCTATGTTCAGCACGGGCACTGAACTGTCCTGAGCTTTTGCGTGTGACACTACAACCGGCCCCTCCGATACTGAAGTGTTCTCCCCCGCCACGGTGTATATGTAATACTTTCCTTCTGCGAGAGCAGAAGTATCCCAGAGCAGCACATCAGATCTGCGGCCCGCCGGAAGTGTTCCAATCGTAATTCTGGATCCGCCGACCTTCTGGTATTGCACATCAACTGATGCCGCTCTGTTCCCTCCAATCACTATTGCGAATTGAGTATTTGATTCATGGTCGGCAGCAAGCCGGAAGTCGGAAAGACGATAGGTATTCGGAGTAGTCTCTTCAAGCGGATCAAACCTCAGGAGCTGGAGCCCGGTCCCGTTTGAGTTGTTCCTCCATGGATGCGCTGCTCCCGCGCCAAGAGCCGGTTCCAGAGCAACGGTATCCATTCTGTGACAGTACCGGTCCTCGCCGGTAATTCTATTTAGCGTGTCGTCAGTCGTATAATATTTCGAGTCCCGCTGCCAGATCAGCCGGGAGACAGAATGATAAGTGGTAAGAGGCCGATCGATGTCGAGGGTATAGCACGCGATTTTGTAGCGGCTTGCATCAATCGGAAACCTGGTTCCCGAATATGTAAGTCCAACAATGGGAACGCCGGTGTTATTTACAGCCTGAAGGAAGTCCTGCTTTCTCGGAGTTCCTCCACTATCTGTAAATGTATTGGAAGGATAAATAGAGGCTGAAGAATGGCCTGCGAGATACTCCGCATCTGATGCCGAATCAAAATTCGCGGGATTCCCCCGCACCGCCGCATAATGATCTTCTCCACCTTCCCGATCCGGTTGAAGTACTGGAGCCGTATTTAAGTCAGGACTGACGCAACCGGCAGGAGTGACATAAATATAGTCCACCCTGATAACTGCCCCCGTGATTCCCGCGATGGGATCAACCCGGAGACTGTAGTTGGAACCGCTTGCCCAATTGCCTGTATTAAGATTAACGGTATAAGTGTTCCATCCCGGGGATGTTGCAACCCGGGAGGACCATCCCTGAGTATTGTCGGACTTGTTCCAGAAAACCTGCAGGGAACTTGCCTGATCGGTGTACATCCTTATTATGAGCCTGGAGTACCTGGACGGATCAATGGGATGAACATTTCCATACCTCGTTGTCGCATCTGCTATTGAACCGGGAACGGCTCGGGTCAGAAGTGAAAACCACGAATCAGACCCGGTTGTAGAAGTTGAAAAAATGCCGTTCTCAAATACAAAGGCTGAAAGCTGACTTCTTTCAAATATAGGAAAGCTGTCGTTTATGTCCTCCGGGCTGCTCATGTCGAGAGTATTTCCCCATTCAGAGGTGAAATAGTCCGGGCAGGCAGCAGCCGAAGAAACTGATAACAGGCCGAATATGAAGCAGGATAATAGGAATATTTTTCTCATAAGGCTCAATACTATAATGAAACCGGCAGATAAACAGATAGAAAAAACGTCCTGCCTGCGTCAGAAATAACATGAGGAATACGGTCCGTTATCTATTCTTCATGGCGCAGCAGGAATTCATCCCGCTTTAAACCTCTATACTGACTGTCACCTGCGCCGCCGGGAACCGATCAGCTTCAGGCGGCGGACGGATGCCGTGCCGACATTCCCATTCGTGTCTACAATCCCGCACATAAAGTGCAAAGCGGCGTCCGATTTTCAGGCGGGCCGCACGAGGAAGATTCCGGATCGGCGTAGCTCCCGAAACGCACGGGGCCCATCTCCGTCGATCGATCGAGCACTTCGGGGCGACGAGTTCGTTATCATAGAACCTTATAATCTGCGTGCGTCTCACCAACTTCCCTTTTTTCGGCATTATGATGGGCAGGATTGGCGGTTGAATATCCACCGGTGTTGGTGCGGGAAGCGTCGGACTTGAGAGCTGTAGAGGTCGGCGCACGCTGACGGGAGGGTGTGTGCAAGCCATCTGCGGCCGCAAATCATTGATTCTCCCCTTTCCAAAGCGCAACAACACTTAGCGCACTGCGACGGCGCTAAGCCTGGCTGAAAGGCCTTTTCGCATAGAGGGAATCATCCTCCGATCGTGACGGGAAACGACAAAGGTTGCGCGGGTAAAAGACAGAAGAACAATTCAAGTAACCGCCGTAAGGATGGAGCACACGTTCAATTCCAACAGCCCACTCCCCGAGATACTCGTCATATTCCCAGTCTGCCGGGAATCCGAGAAAACCCCGCACTACGAAGCTATCCATACCAGCCATAAGGATACTTACGCTGTCAGAACCGAGCGCCTGCAGGCAGTGCAATCCGTCATCGCAGACGATGCTTGCGGGAATCATTGTTCCCGATTTCGATTTCTGATGGAGTTCAAGAGCGTCAAACAAATCGCCCGCAAAACGGGGCTCTACTGCTATATATGCCGAAGCACCTGCTGCTTCGGCAAACTTGAGTCCCCAATCCTGGACCCCGGCGCCAATATCGACCAGCACCTGGCCGCACATGGAATCCTTGACGGCCTGTTGGAACGGACCATTGCACTGCGTAATAGATCGCCAGAGCGAGTCAGCAAAAGTTGTCTGCAAGCTACCGCCGAATCCAGTCCGATGCCATCCACACTGAGCGTTCGACGGGTCCGGGTAGCACGAGAGTGCATCCAGGATATCACCCGGCGAGACTATTCGAGGGGAATGCACAGGAACGCTCAGGGAAGGGTCATTTGAATCGAGAACAAGCGACACATATTCATTCTACTCCCCCCCAAGGACCAGTCAAACTGCAGTCATCCCTATTTCTGATCAGAATCTGCTTTCTCCTTCAGGGAATCAGAAAAGCGGGGCTTTCGCCCCGCTTTTCTAAACTTCTTATTGAGAGCAGCCGGGCGGGAAGATCGCCGGGGGGCAGTGTGAAGAGCTGCAACCATTCCGGTGCATGCGGTCGTTTGAGTCTCTTCCCGCACGTATTCACTCCAGGCTCCCCGGGAGGCGGCGTAGAGGTGAGATAAAAGTTTCCTCATAAACCTGAAGCAGCAGCGAAGTCTTTTCCGTGGACCAGATCTGGACCAACGGGGACAAAAAGTCTCGGTAAGTGTCAACAAGCTGCAACAGGCAATGAGGCTCACTAGTGATGCAAGCATGCAGGAAACTCTCGGCCACATTCAATGCATGGAGGGAAATGCGATGTTCGGAACTATTCTCAGAAGGTCGGGGAAGGGGCCGAAATACGCATACATCTTTCCATTTACATGGAAGCCTTCCCAGTTAATGGCGGCTTCATCCGCTTCGGCATTTCCCTCGATCAGATGAGAGCCTATGGAGTCGTATGCTTCATTTCGCACCTCGTTGCCCAGGGGACGCCATGTCCAGTATGTGACGAAACCGGCATGAACAATGATCACTATTAAAAAAGCCGCGAATATGCCTGCTCTGTTTCTCATACGGCAACACCAAAATGGCGGACTGAATCACCCGGGAGGCAAGTGGCGGCTTTCTGCAACGGTTTGGATGAACTTCTCTGTCGACAAATAATGCTGCGTCTCGAGTTTGTCTCCGTGAATTGTCAGCGTCAGATCCTTGGTCATTCTTCCGGACTTCACTGTGCTTGCACAGGCATTTTCCAGGATCTTTGCGAAACTTTCCGCCTCCGGATGGTCATCGAACCTGGACCTGCAGCGAAGACCGCCTGTCCACGCGAATATTGACGCAATTGGATTTGTCGACGTCTCTTTTCCTTGTTGACGCATCCTGTAATGCCGGGTCACGGTGCCGTGAGCAGCTTCAGTCTCCACTGTACGGCCGTCCGCTGTCATGAGCATTGATGTCATCATCCCAAGTGACCCGAACCCCTGCGCCACCGTGTCCGACTGAACGTCGCCATCGCAGTTCCTGCATGCCCACACGAATCCGCCGCTTGATTTGAGGCAGTATGCCACCATGTCATCAATCAGCCTGTGCTCATAGGAGATTCCGGCTTCGGAAAACCGGGTTTTGAACTCGCTCTCGAAGACCTCCTGAAAAAGATCCTTGAATCGGCCGTCATAGGCTTTGAGAATGGTGTTCTTCGTCGACAAGTGGACGGGGTACCTCTTTGAATGTCCGTGCGACAGACAGGTCCTCGCAAAGTCCCTGATGGAGTCGTCGAGATTATACATTGCATGAGCCACTCTTCCTCCGGGGAACACAAATACTGCATGGCTGATTATTTCGCTTCCATCTTCCGGGGTGAAAGAGACTGTGAGTTTCCCGCGTCCCGGAACTCTGAAATCCGTTGCCCTGTACTGGTCTCCGAAAGCATGTCTTAATATGATAATCGGGTGTGACCAGCCGGGGACGAGCCTCGGAACATTCCTGCAGATAATCGGTTCACGAAACACAGTCCCTCCGATAATGTTGCGGATCGTCCCGTTCGGCGATCTCCACATCTGCTTCAGGTTGAATTCTTTAACCCTCGCTTCATCGGGGGTGATCGTTGCACACTTGATTTCAACTCTGTGCTGTTTGATGGCATTCGCAGCGTCAATTGTTGCCTGGTCATTTCATCGCCATCCAGTTCCACGACTGGATTCTTCACATTGATTTTCGGTATCAAGCCCTCCTTTTGCTGTTGATGAGAAATAGCATGTTTTCGCATCATTAGCGTCCAGTCTTCAGCCTATTGAGGGGGTTTTCTTGAAATTATTTTCTTTTGACGAGCGCGATTTTATGGGGCAATAATTCTTGAGCTACCATGGAGGTTCAAACGTATTCATGTGGAGAGAAAAAGCAGGCCACATCTTTATCTTTGCGGCTGAGTCCGTGATTGCTGCTGCAATAGTCTTTTCAGCGCCCCAACTCTGGATCTTAGTCTTCCCTCTTTTTGCTCTTCTCGCGTGGTCTTTTGTAAGGGATGTGAAATGCAATAAAGCTCAACGCAGGCTGGTGTCTGCTGAAACTGAACTAAGCCGTGTCCTTGATTCCGTCTCCGATTATCTCTGGAGTGGGGATGTTGACAATGAGGGGAGCTATCATGGCCGGTATTTCTCGCCGGTAGTCGAGAGGATAGCCGGATACCCCCCGGAGTATTTTCGCCCCGGAAGCGATCGATGGTTTGACCTGATCCATAAAGAAGACATTTCGAGAGTTTTGGATGCCGTTGACCGGCTGAAATCTCGCACATCAACTTGCGAGGAGGAGGAGTACCGGATCTTCCATCGGGACGGCTCTGTTCGCTGGGTACGTGACAGTGTGACATCGTTGGCGCTGGAAGATGGAGGAGTCCGCTTGCACGGCGTGGTCAGCGATGTCTCAGCGAGGAAACAGGCCGAAGAGGAAGTTGAGCAGGCAAGTCGGCGTTTGGAGAGGATATTGAATTCCATTGTTGAAGGGTACTATCTGCTTGATGCTGATTGGCGTATTGCGGAGGCAAATCATCTGGCCGATGAACACTTTAGGGATTCAGAAGAATCTGTTGTTGGGAAAAATTTTTGGGAGGTCTCCCGCTATCAGCCGGGGTCGGAGGTGTACGAGAAATTCCATCATTGTCGTGCCGTCCGGCATCCCATCCGTTTCGAGACGGAGTCCCGTAGAAAATCAGGAAAGTGGTTCGAATTGAACCTCTACCCAGGCGTTAATTCTCTGGAGGTCTTTTTCCGCGATATAACTTCGAGGAAAAAGGCGGAAGAGACTCTTCGAGAAAATGAGGAGCGACTGAAGCTGATTACGGAAAATCTCGATGATGTATTCTGGATAGGAAATGCCGACTTCACCTCTATTTATTATGTGAGCCGGAGTTTTGAGCGTCTTTGGGGTAAGTCACGCGAGAGTGTCTACGCCAATCCAACGGTTTTCCTTGAGCCCATTCTTCCGGAGGATTTGCCGGCGATATTAGAACAGTTCAGGCAGTGGAAGCATTCTGACCCTTGCCAGCTTGAGTATCGAATAGCAGCACCCGATGGCACTGTTCGTTATGTCTGGGACAGTGTCTTTCCGATTCGAGACGAGACTGGAAATGTGAAGCGATTAGTCGGAGTTGCCAAAGACATCACAGAGCGCAAGCGGGCCGAGCAAGAACTTGTCAAGCACAAACAGCAGCTGAGGGCGCTCACTTCGGAGTTGTGTGTTGTGGGGAACCGGGAGCGGCGGAGGCTGGCTGCCTTCGTCCACGATAACGTCGCCCAGGCGGTTGTCCTTGCCAGGATGCAGCTCGGATTTTTGCGGGGCTCAGTCCAGGATCAACATCGTCTTACACTGGATAAGGTCGACGCGCTCCTCCAGGAGGTTGTTCAGGAGAGCCGTTTGCTGATGTCACAGCTCAGTCCGCCTGTGCTTCATGAGCTGGGGCTGGTGGCCGCTATCGAGTCGCTTCTCGAGAATTTCTCAGAGGTGCACGGCCTCTCGTGCAAGTTTCACTCGGATGGGAAACCGGGCGGAAGAAATGAAGACGTTGACGGGCTTCTTTATTCAGTGACAAGGGAGCTTCTCATAAACGTGATAAAACATGCAAACGCGCGTAGTGTGACAGTTGGAATGCAGCACAACAAGGAAGATATTGTCATTGTGGTGGAGGACGACGGAGTTGGTTTTGATCCCTCGCAGGTCTCGGAATCCGTCGATCTGGCTTCCGGGTTTGGGCTGTTCAGCATTCGGGAACGGCTTGGTTATATTGGAGGTGATAGTGAGATCCGCTCTGAGCCGGGAAGCGGAACAAGAGTTACCGTGCGTGCCCCGATCTCTATGGTCAAATTGTGAACTGGGAGGGTGCCATTTAACTTTCCCCTCGAGTCATGAGAATGTTCATGAATGGCAGCGCAGATAAGTGAGATGCAACATCAGCCGTTCCCACGGACGCCGTATATTGGGAAGGAAGAGTATCTGCATGCATTTATGCTCTGCGCCTTCGCTGTTTCTCACCCGTTGCTCGAAGTTCTGACAAGCGGTCCGGAATTTTTCGTTGTTAGAGGGTCTGCGCGGAAGGATATTGCAGCGATGCTTCTTTTGCTTTTCGCAGGGCTGCCCGCCTTCTAATGCGGCATTATGCGGCTTTCAGGTGTCGTGTCGAAAGTTGTCCGGACAATCGCGTACCGGTTGATCGCGGCGTTTTGAGTCGCTCTGACGGTGCTTCCACTATTGGACAGAACCGGATTACCTCCTTATTCCGCAATTGCTGCGGCAAGCGTAACAGGAATCTTTGCTGTGTATCTTCTATCGCGTCACGCGGCCGCGAGGATCTTTTTGACTTGCATGTCTCCGATCCTTCTCGTGTCGCCCTTGATGTTCCTCAGAAACGAAGGCATTTCTTCGTTTCTTTCCCTCGAGAGTGAAAACACCGCCGTTGACGTTGCACAGACACCCCCCCTTTCGCGCTGCTCTTTGATGAGGTTTCTCTTCACAGCCTTCTTGATGAAAACTTCAAGGTCGACGAAAAGCGATTTCCGAATTTCGCAGCTTTTGCCAAAGACGCTTATTGGTTCTGAAATGCGACTGCCGTGAACCAATTTACACCCATTGCGGTTCCAGCTGTTCTCTCGGGGCGGTATCCTGATCCGAAGCGCCTGCTTCCCACTATCCAGAACTTCCCCGCAAACATCTTCACAATGTTCCAGAGCAGCCACGAGTTGGTGGTTTGTGAACCGATAACCAGACTATGTCCTGAGGACGTGTGCAGAGCAGAAGACTCTCGATTACTAACGGCCGAACGACTCGTCAATCTCATCGCCATGTTTTGCATCATCAGCTGGAAGATATTTTGGATGACGATGCTTAACAG
>CAYQVO010000051.1:11079-19747 GCA_964421085.1 uncultured Bdellovibrionales bacterium
AGAAATATTCCAACGGCAAAAGCAGTTTCTGCGTTTACTTTCAGCGAAATCACTGTCCTCTCTCAGCTTGCAAAGAAGAGAGGCGGCGCCACGACAAGGACCTTATCGTTGGCAGATTGCATATCGCAAGTCGCAAGACCTGGCGGTCACCTGGCTCGCGCAAAAGACCCTCCGCCAGGAAAGATGGTCGTATGGCGCGGGCTCACGCGATTGAGTGACATTGTCACAGGCGCTTCATTGAAGATTTCGAATGAGATTTGTGGGTAAAAGAAAGTGTGGGAGTACGGATACAATTTCAGAGAAGGAATGTCAGGAATATCTGGAATACGTCCGGGAGATTTTCCAGAAAGCCTGCAGGCGTGGTTAAGACGGCCCCGCATGGGACAGTCCTGGGACACTTGAATTCAAAAAGCCACAGGAACAAACCGGAAGTACCGCAGAACTTTTCTTCTAATTACCGAGTATGATTCGATCTTCTTGATCTACCCCAACGGCCGATCCTGGTGATAAATCACTTCGTAATCTCCCTTATCCGAAGGCGCCAGCACAAATTCCCTTTTCCTTCCGGGTTCTCTATCAGCCAGCAAAACTTTGATTGCAGCAACAACGGCAGGCGGAATCTTCTTGTTTCCAAGGTCTTCCTGAAGTTTTCTCTCTGAATTCGAAAGATCTGCCGTAACATAAGGATTCTTCAAGTCTGAGCACGCCACAAGTTTTTGACACTGCTGAGGTACCGGCGGCGCAAGGAGCCTTACCTTTTTTTCTTCTGGTTCATACGTCATTTTGAACGCAGGCTGCCGCCCCTTCTCCATCAGATAGGCCCCGTGCCCTATGCAGAATGCAGCAGAAATACGCCCGTCGGGCATATAATCTATACCGCCCGTCAAAAATTTACCGGCAGGCATTCGATCGAAAAAGATGCCCACGCCGGTTCCGGTGTGACTCACTCCATACTTTTCCCGAAGCCTTATTACGTCTGCCTTAAAGGGAGATTTGAAGAGCTCTCTCACAACAAGGAAAACATGCTCCTGTGTTGCCTCAGCAAGGATGGGCAGCGAAAGGTATAAACCGGGAGCGTTCAAGCCATCCCTATCTTCAACATTTTGGGTCACCCTTGCCATGCAAGGCTGAACCATCTTTTCACCTCTTCCAAACGCGCCAAGAATCGCGGGCCAAAGATCAGGCAAATCTTCCGGAGTCGGAGGATACTGGTCGATAAAGCCTTGAATCCGGCTTGCTGCCTGCCGGCTTCCTTCTACCGTGGACATCGGCCAGATCCTCGTGCTTTCCTGAATGATGTCCATCAGGGACTGACCCTCCGCGCCCCGGCTCTGACGGGCATAATCGCCGTATGCAGGAAAAGACAAGGTGAAAGAGCCTTTTTCCACTCTATCGGGGTACTTCCGGCCAAGCTCTGAGCATCCGTGAGCCTTCATTCCAACCACGTGCGGCAAGTTCGCTTCAAAGTCCGCCGCTTTAATGATTCTATCGCCCTCCACGAGCTCATCCGGCAAAAAGCCGGGAATTCGCCGTGAAATATTCGACGCAATCTCAGCCGGAGATGCCAGGCGCAAATTTATGACATCTCCCTCCTGTTTCAGCGTTACCCATTTGTCGTGAAACTGCTCCAACGCCGCGCATGGATCCGGGAAGTAATAAAGGCCAAGCAGCGCGTTCTTTCTCTGCAGTTCCTGGGCCCGATGATAATCGTGAGATTGCTCTCCGACAGACGTGCCGGTAATTATGGAAGCAGGCTCGCCTGTCGAAGAATATTCAGGAGGATATCCTTGAAGGACAACGATATCCGTGTCCCCTAAGGCTTTCAGTTCTTCGAGATTCGATACAGGATTTTCGGAGTTGACAATCTTTACTCTTCCCGATACCTCACCAATGGCCCTTTGCGGCAGCACCACTCCCAGTTCAACTGGATGACCTCCTTGTGCTTCGTCATAAAGGCGGCGCGCAAGATGGTTGCTCACGAAAGGTGCCAGGCTCTCCCACTGTTTGAAGGCCGAGGTCTCGCCCAATGATTTCGCCCAATCCTGATAATGGTTCTCCCTGCAAAAAGTAGCCACCTCTTCGAGAAGCTCGAACCATCGTACGGCAACGAGGCTGGGAGTTCGGCTTCCTGTTTCCGAGAACACCTCACAGAAACTTCCTAAACGCCCCTCTGATTTAGTTCCAACTCTGGAATCAAACTCTTCATCTATCCCGGCACCGGTCGCTGTTTGATCGTACTGAAGGAACGTCGAAAAACCGCCTAAAGTCGCAGTCACAAGCTCGGCGATTTCGCCTTGAGGAACAGCCGAAAGGTCGCCTTTTGCCCAGTTCTTCATTTGTTTTGCGACTTGAGGAGCGCGCTCGGCAAGTTCAGCGTGTCCTTGCTGGGCGCGAAGCAGTTCCTCCATGCGAGAGCCGGCAAATATCTTATCAGCAAGCCAGCGCTGCGTGGTGGAGTCGCAGGCCTTTGCGGCGTTTAAAATCTTTTTTTCAAGTCCGGTGCTGACATCAGGGCTCGAAAGGGCGTTGCTTAAAAGAAGGATGTCGTACTCACGGCCCTGGACAATGCTTGTGGTCAAAGTATAAAGGTGAGTGAAAAGCCTCGAGAGAGCATCCTCGCTTAGATTGCGCAAAAGATCTGCCACACGAGCAGGCTGGCGGCATTGCAGGGTGAGGATCCGCACGACCGTGCAGTTGTCCAGAAACTTAAGCCACTTTTTCGGCGCTTCTCCTGGCTCAATAGTAACGAGTTCCCTATCGAGTAACTGAGCAAGCTGTTCGCCATCCAGGTCTGCCAGGATTTCACCTGTAACTTTGTGGTCCTTCGGCGACCTGCAGATCATGCCGCCGATTTCAGGAGATTTGTGATAAACAGCCGCAAAAACACGGCTTCGATGTTCAGCCGGGACGCTTTCAAAAAAAGCATCAGCCACTTCGCTGCAATAATATAGCTTCTCATCCCGCCGATACTGGAATGCCACAAGACTTCGTCCGGGAAGGTTGCCTAGAAAGCTGCTGGCAAGCTCGCTTGCCCTGGGATTATCGGATGCTTCGGGAGCTGTACTGAATCCGCGAGGACCTTCCTCCCGGAGCTTTCTGACTCGATGACCATCGAGTTCTCGCAAAGCAACAGAATTCCTGTTGCCCCGGAAAGCTTCGATGATTCCATGTTTTGCGAGCCACCTCGCGGTCTCACTCCTGTCGTCCCAGCTGTCGTATGCTTCAGGCAGCCTTGGGCAAAGAGTCAACGCTTCCGCTGAAGGAGCTTCGAGACCATTTGAATTGCGGCAGAGAGTTAGAAAGCTGGAAAGTTCATCCTCTCCAGTCAGATAGACTCTTGGGTCAAAATAAAACTGCCCGGATTGGTGCAGCAGTAATCTTAACGCTCCTCCACAACAAAGCTCCCTGTAGCGGGCCTCTTCGGCTTCATCCATCTCTTCACACGCCATCAACTCCCGCCTTGCAATCCTGAACCGGGCGTCGGGGGGGCAGAACGCAAACATGGCTGAGTAATCCTGCGGAGAACCTTTGAGCGACAACGCAACACACATGGCCCACTGAGGATAGTTGTGATACAGGCAGCGAAAGGCCCTCGGCAGATCGCCCGCTTCTCTGAATTCCTGTACGAACTGGGCTGCAAGCTCAGTGTCGTAAGGAATAGGAGCACGATCAGAAAAGCGCTCCGCATTTTTAAACTGGGCTTCATGTGCGGAAATGAACTGCTCAACCAGAGGATCTGCCGGCGCTTTCTGCTGAGTAAAAGGTCTTAGCGCTGTTCTGACCCTGTCAATTGTATCCGGAAGGGAAACACGCTCCGATTCGAGAAAATAGTCGAACAAACCGTCTTCGAAGAGGCAAAAAGCGCCTTCCACTGCTTCAGGCCGGCACTCTCTGAAAGCATAATTCATCACGGCCTGAATATCATCCCAGGTGGCATTGGCATTCCACTGGTCATGGTAGCAGTGCACGGCCAGGTCATGGCACTGCCGGGCGTTCAGACCCTTTACTAACTGTGCGAGAGCTCCTTCACTGGCGCGGTAAAGAATCTCTCCCAACTCAACACCCTGTCGTTCATCGCCTTCAGTGTTATCCTCGAGCGCCTTGCAGGTCAGATCATGGACGAACTTCCCGGTGGCGCAATAGATCACAGCTCCAAACGGGCCGTGCTGGCCGTGAGTATCGCGCATGAGTGCATAAGCAATATCGGTTCTAGCCGAAAATATCAGGGCAAACGCTTCATAGTGCTCCTTGAAGGCCTTGAAAAACGATTCAAGGAGCAACGGCGGCTGGTTTGTATCACAGGCAGCGATGAAGCTGCGTACGCCTGCATAAGTCTCCCTTGAGGGCTTCTTCCCCCATTCCGCCGGCCACTCGGGAAAGCTGACCGTTTCTTGTGCTGCATCCATCTCTTTGCTGTTTTCTATAGAAGCGCCAGCATCTTATATCAATGGAAAACGTTAAGATAGGGCCGGTAAAAACGCCGGGAGCTGGATTATATGCGTCAAAGACCAGGGGTGTTTTGAAAGTTTGTCAATCGTTCTCCAATTTTCTCCGGCTCGCCAATCCTCCCTTTCTCGAATTTCAGGCCACCGCTATGCTTTCCTCTGACATGCCTGGAATATTTCTCGCACTTGCCTCCATTATATTTCTTGTCCTGGGAGACTCGGGGAAAAAGCACTACTCGACGATGCTGCCGTTGCCGGTGCTGATTTGGACGTTTCTTTTCGTAGGTGTGATCATTAACGTACTCTATATCCTGGTCCTGGAAGTTCCTGTCGTCCTGCCTCACGGCCTCTCTTATCCGGTACTCATCGCAGTAGCCGCCGTCTGTCTGGGAGAGATTTTTTTTCTGAAAGCAGTCCGAAGCTGCGACTTCTCCTTAGTTCAGCCCTTCAGGGCAGCCGCTCCCATACTTGCGCTCATAAGCTCGGTTGTTTTTTTTCGGGAGATTCCATCGGGAGGAGCACTCGTCGGGATCATAGTAGTCCTGCTCGGGGTCTATCTCATGTACGCGCCATCGATTGCCCAGGGAGGGATCCTCGCTCCATTCAGATCTCTCGCCTCAGATCCAGGCCCGCGATTTATGGTCTTGAATCAATTTTTTGGAGTTGTAGCACAAAGCGCCCAGAAAGCCGGTGGACTTGTCGCTGATCCTGTTGTCAGCTTCACTTTGATTCTCGCAGGAACATGGGCAGTCTTTTCGTTCTATCTCATTGCGAAACGATTAAGCCCATTTTCGCCCGTAACAGTAAAGGTCCTGCCCGGTTTATACGGATCCGCTCTTTTCTGGGCAATAGGAGTGACTCTTATCTACCTTGCTGCAAATTATACCCTTGTTGTTTACGTCTTCTGCATAGGACAGCTTCAGCCTGTTTTCGCCCTGCCTGTCTCAAAATATTTCTTTAAAGAAGAGATCCGATCGCGAATCTGGCCATGCGTGATGATGGTGGGGGGCGTTTTGTTAATCGTGTTATTCTAATTACTTCCGGCACAAAAAAAATCTCGGCTTTCCCCGCGGCAGCTACTGAGCCCTGGATAATATAGAGACATGGATTCAATTTCCTGCTGTGCTTTGCTGCATGGGAAACCCAAAAGGACAGAAGCGGGATTTCGATGCATTGGAGAAGCGCCGGCTGCGTGCGGTAAAGCTGTTCGAGAAAGGGCTGAGCCAGAGCGAGGTGGCACGAAGAGTTAATGTGCCGCGGCAGACGACGCATCGATGGTACGGTGTGTGGCGAAGTGGCGGGAGTGGCGCACTGAAGAAAGCTGGACGAGCGGGCCGCAAGCCTCGATTGTCAGCGAAACAGAAAGAGGGGCTTGTCGAAGCGCTTCTCAAGGGTCCGCGCGCAAGCGGGTTCGACACCGATGTGTGGACGCTGCCTCGGATGGCTCGACTCGTGAGGAAGCTGACTGGTGTCACGTATCATCCGGATCATATGAGCCGATTGATGAAACAGCCTGGCTTTTGTTGCCAGCGTCCTGCAAAGAGGGCCGGATAGCAGTATTCGTCGACGAGAGTGGTCTGAGTGAGCGTCCGCACTGCGTGAGGACCTGGGCGTCCATTGGCAAGACTCCAGTTCTTCGTCACAACTTCAGATGCTGGAAGAATGCGTCGATTATCGCTGGAATTACGGAGAGCAGCTTCTGCTTCCGTATATGTCCCGGTGCAGTTCGTGGGCCGTCTGTAATAACATTCCTCAAACACCCGCAGAGGCACCTGCGTCGAAAACTGCCTGTCGTCCGGGATGGAGTGGCAGTTCATCGTTCCAGGGAGGCGAAGGATTTTCCTGCTGAAAACCGGGGCAGGATCGTCACCGCTCAGCTTCCCGCATACGCTCCTGATCTCAATCCCGCGGAAGGCATCTTCGGACACCTGAAAGAACGGTGTATCGGAAACCTGTGCGCAACGTCAATTCGCGCAATAACAAAAGTCGCAGGTAAATACGCCCGAGTATGCAATCCCTTACAAGGATCAAATTTTCATCCGGCAGCTTCTCGATCATCGAGCCGGTGTCTTTGATCTTGTTAATACAACGGTTCCAGCGGGCCTTCCCGTGCCTAATGCCGGGCAGCATTACATCGACTATGTGGTCGAGGTGCTGGGCGAAAGTACGCATGCTTTCACATTCGAAGAGCCGGCTTCAGTTGTCGCATCGAATAATTTTTCCTGCACTCTGCCGGCCGGGCCTGAATACTTTTCAGGAGATGTTGCTGAAGGCAATATTCGCACGACGCCCGACGATCTCTCGCACTGGATCCGCGCATTACTACGGGGAAAAGCAGGCATCGATCACGATACGATCACTCAGATGGAAGCGGTCGAGCCTACGGGCGAAGGTCATCAGTACTTCGGCCTCGGCATCGTCTATACCGAGGGCCTGGGATACGGGCATAACGGCGGGCACCCAGGCTTAATAACCGTGATGAGGTACAATCCGCTCACTGACGTTACTATTGTCATGTTCATGTCCGTTATTGATTTCAGCTCACCCGCTGCTCTAACAGCCAGGCAGTTTTTCATGTACGATGCGGGAAGGAAGGCAGTTGCGATTGTGACGCGGTAAACGCCAGCCGTCCGTCTAATCCTCCCCTATGATGATCTCTTCAGAATCCGCATTCTCTTCCGGTAAGGCCTGAGGGAGTCTAGCCTCATGGAGAGTCGGAAGAGACCGGAGGTCGCTGCACTGAAAACTGTTATCCGCTGCAAACGTATGCTGTGACCGGGTAACAAATCTTTTTGCGGCTATGTCGGATGTATTGCGACCGATAAAGAGAACGCCTTCGTCTGTTTCGAGCTGTAATGGAGAGACATAAAGTTCAGGCACCCTGGCAAGGACTTCTCCGGTAAGCTTATCGAGCGCAAGTGTCGGGCCTCCGTAAACATGGGCGAAAATGAAGTCCTGGTACAGGACCAGTTCTGCTTTTCCTCCGCCCGGAGATCCAAGGCAGACATCCTTGTGGCTCAAAACCCAATCTGCACGGCCGGTTTCCTGGTTGACGCGCGTGAGATATCTTCCGGCAGTGACCAATTCCTGGCCGAATTCATCGTCGGGGATTGACCTTTTGACTTCGAGAACGATGTAAAAAGCGTCGTCGTCGAACAATATGGGTGTGGAGAACTGAGGTTGATCGCCTGCAGGGCTTACTCCGAACGGATTAGACCAGATCTCCTCTCCTGACCGGGGATCGACGCAGAAAATCCCTCCCTCCTTGACAAAAACAAAGCCCTTCCCATTGTGCAGCTTTACTTCTAAAGCATTGAGCCATGCAGGACTTTTGCATTCCTTGTCCCACAAAAGTTCGCCGGTTGCAGTGTCAACTGCAAAGAAACGAGGCGGACTGTGCTTGCCGCTTCCATGGGCCACTCCTCCCGCAAGCAGGATTCCATCTGCCACATCCATTGATTCGGGGGCACAATCGCGTGGAAGGGCAATTTCCCGCACTGAACCCGTCACGGCATCTATTGCAAAGATATAATTGTAAGGCTCGTAGGCAACTGCAGTTGTAAATACAGTTCCCCCTGATAGTGCAAAACCTTCCTGGCTTCCTTTATCTTCAAAAAGATGGTGCCACCTTCTCGTTCCATCATGGTTGAAACCAACCACCGAGTGTTCATGCATAGTACGATGTTCGACAGCATAAAGACCTGTTTCATCGGCCGCAGCTCCCTTCCAGCCGCTTGTTATCGATCCCGGCACAGCATAGGTCTGAACAATGGCGCCGTCTTTGTTCAGCCGGACAATTGGCGGCCTGCCCTTGCGCGGAGAGTCGGAGGGAAAGCAGTATATATCTCCGTTAAGAAGATAAGCTTTCTCGACATTTTCATCTTCGTAGCCCAGGCCCCTGCACTTTCTGGGATCGAACCTCCAGACGTCGACCATGCGATAGGAAATTGTCTGTTCGTGGCTCTGCGTTGCTCCGTCGGTGAGAAATCTCGGATCAGTTATGAGCGCATCGAGGCCCTGGATGGCAGGCACTTGTGTATCGGGTTCGTATCTAACGCCCATTTGATTTCTCCCGTTTAACTTGGCAGCCGTGTAATGTTATTGAAAACCGGAATGCTAAGCAAAAAATAATGAAGAAGGTGAATTTCCCTGTGAGTAAATCAATAAAATTGATCCTCCCCCGATTTCATTGAGTCATTAAAGAAGGGCCAGCCTTCCCCCTG
>CAYQVO010000052.1:0-15389 GCA_964421085.1 uncultured Bdellovibrionales bacterium
GATCCGGAAAGGGAATATACGGAGGCTCTGGAAAAACTCCGCAAGGGAGTCTTCAGAAATATTCTGGTGATTGGCGACAGAGGAATTCTGGGTGCCGATGTCGATGACAGTGTTACTGCGGCTTTGTCGAAGGCCGACTGCAGCGTCGGAATGGTGACTGACGAAGAGTCGCCGCTCACCGGCGCCCTGAAAGTCGTTCTTCCCGCGCGAAGCATTCTCGAGAAGTCCGGGCTCCTTGTGAACAGCGGGAACAGGCTACAGTACGCGGAAGCGAGTATCGAAGTTCTTCCCGGCACGGCGCCGCACTGGAAGCTCTTCGACGAGCTGTCCCGGGCGTGCGGAGGAAGGATAGCGGGAGTTAATTCCGATCGCGATCTTACTTTGTGGTATCTGGAAACGGAACGCCGGACGGCGGGGCTGAAGATTGGCGGTATCAAAGCGGGCGGAGTCGATCTGGCGAAGGTATGATGATTGAGCTTGTTATTCTCATCGTGAAAATAGTTTTCGTCATAAACGTGGCGATGGGAACCGCCTCTATTGTAACCTGGATAGAACGCAAGGGATCCGCGCTGATACAGGACAGAATCGGCGCGAACAGAGCGGGCGCGTTCTGGACACCGGAGAGTATTTTTCTGAAGCCGTTTGCTCCGCTTGTCCGTATCTGCGGAATGCTCGGGCTGATCAACACATTCATATGTGACGGCGCAAAGGCAGTCCTCAAAGAAGACTTCGTCCCTGACGGGACCTCGAACTTCATACACTCTCTTGCGCCTTTCATGGCGGTCGTACCTGTCTTTCTTGCTTTCGCCGTTCTGCCGATGGCGCCCGATTTCGAAGTTTTCGGGCATCGCATCAGGATGCAGATAGCGCAGCTTGATGGCGGCATCCTTCTTATTCTCGCGATGGCCGGCGTCGCAATATACGGGGTCATGCTTGCGGGCTGGACAGGCAACAATAAATTCTCTCTTCTTGGAGCCCTTCGCGCGTCAGCGCAGATGATATCGTACGAACTTGCCCTTGGGATTGCTCTTGTCACTGCTATCGTCATGTACGGTACTACCGACCTGTACGGGATGGTGGAAGATCAAAGCCGGATATGGGGGGTTTTCAGGCAGCCCGTCGCTTTCATAATCCTTTTTGCCGCCGGTATGGCTGAGACCAAAAGAGCGCCGTTTGACCTGCCCGAGGGAGAGTCCGAGATTGTTGCAGGCTACTTCACCGAATACTCGGGAATGAAATTTCTAATCTTCTGGCTTGGCGAATTCGCTGAGATCGTTTTAGTCTCTTTTGTCCTGAGTATCGTGTTTTTCGGCGGGTGGAAACTTCCGCTCTGGGATCCTCCGGCGCTTTCCTGGTGGGGGGCGCTGATTGGTCACGGCGTGCTGATGACTAAAGTCGTGTTTTTCTGCACAGTCCAGGTAGTGATTCGATGGTCACTGCCGAGGTTCAGGTACGATCAGCTTATGAATCTTGGGTGGAAGATGCTTCTGCCCCTGAGCCTCGTGAATTTGATGGCGACGGCGGCGGTGAAATTGTCTTTTTAACGGGGAGAAAGGGAGGCACAACAGACGCGGCGTGATTATATTTTCGATTACAGCGATAGTACTTGTCATCTCAGCACTTGGAGTAGTTCTGTTCAGGAGTCCACTGCACTGCGCGCTCAGTCTGTTCGCGCATCTGCTCGGAGTCGCCGCAGTATACGCGGCGCTTCACGCCCACTTTCTCGCAGTCGTTCAGGTAATTGTCTATGCAGGGGCTGTCGTAGTGCTCGTCCTGTTCGTAATCATGCTTCTCAATCTGCAGTCGGAAGTCCGGCAGCAGATATCGAAATCGCTCCTGGCGGGAGGCTCGCTTGCCGCTGTTCTTTTCATGGCGGCGGTGATTCCCCTTTTTGGCGACCCGTTTCCGGGGGATTCGGGCGGCGCCGGAATTTCAGTGGAAGGCACCGTACGGAATGTCGGTCTTCTTCTCTTCTCGCAGTATTTCTTCCTCTTTCAGGCGGCGGGGATACTTCTGCTCGCCGCAACAGTTGGAGCAGTGATGATTGCCCGGAAGCCGGGCTCGTTCAAGCCGGGGGAGACTGAGCAATGATTCCAGCCGGCTGGTATATAACGCTTGCCGCCGCTTTGTTTGCGATCGGCGCAATCGGCGTAGTCGCGCGCCGAAATACGATAATTGTTTTTATGTCCATCGAGCTTATGCTCAACGCGGCAAACATCGCTTTTGTCGCGTTTTCGCAGGTTCAGTCGAATCTCAACGGGCAGATTGCGGTCTTTTTCGTGATAGTCGTCGCTGCCGCCGAGGCTGCAGTCGGTCTGGCAATCATCCTGAGCCTTTTCAGGAATTTCCGTTCTGTGAACAGTGACTGTGCGGGGGAGCTTCGCTTATAGATGACGCCTGGAATTTTTCTGATACCTCTGTTCCCCCTGCTTGGCGCCGGGTGCGCATACATTGCAGGCTTATACTTCCCGAAGGCAGCCGGGTGGATTGCGACAGCCGCTGCAGTCTTTTCCTTTGCCGCTGTTCTCGCGTGCGACCCCGGAGAGGAAGCTCTCTTCCCCTGGCTTGTCATCGGAAATTTAAGAGTCGAGTGTGCTCTGAGGATGGATCAGCTCGGCAGGGTCATGTGCCTTTTCGTGACAGGAGTTGGAGCGCTCATTCATTTATATTCCATCGGGTATATGGCTGAAGACCCGTCAAAGCCCCGCTTCTTTGCGTACCTCAACTTCTTTCTCTTCTGCATGCTTATCCTTGTTGTCGGCGCGAACCTTCCAGTGATGTTTGTCGGATGGGAAGGAGTCGGCCTGTGCTCGTATCTTCTTATCGGATTCTGGTTCAAGAACGGTTCTTACGCGGCTGCGGGACGGAAAGCTTTCGTAGTGAACCGGATAGGCGATGCGGGACTTCTTCTCGGGATGTTCCTGGCTCTTAATCACTTCGGAACGCTCGACTTCGACGGCCTTTCAAATGCCGTCGCGGCGTCCGGAACTTCCGATGCAGAGCTTCTTACGTTAATTGCTCTGTGTTTCTTTGCGGGCGCTGTTGGAAAGTCGGCTCAGATCCCTCTTTTCGTGTGGCTTCCCGACGCAATGGCGGGTCCAACCCCCGTCTCCGCGCTTATTCACGCGGCGACAATGGTTACAGCGGGCGTTTACCTTGTCGCGAGAACCGCCTTTATTTTCGATCTCGCTCCGGCTGCGCTCTTTATTGTCTCCTGTATTGCGCTGCTGACTGCGTTTACGGCGGCGACAATTGCGCTTGTGCAGAACGATATCAAGAAGGTCCTTGCTTATTCGACAATAAGCCAGCTTGGGTTCATGTTTCTTGCGGCCGGCGCCGGAGCTTATCTTGTCGCAATATTTCACGTTGTAACCCACGCCTTTTTCAAGGCATGCCTCTTCCTCGGAGCCGGCTCGGTTATTCATGGATGCCATCATGAACAGGACATGCGAAGAATGGGGGGACTTGCCCGTTTCATGCCTGTTACTGCCGTCACATACGGAATTGCCACCCTTGCTATCGCTGGTCTTTATCCATTCGCCGGGTACGAGTCGAAACACGCAATCTTCGAGGCGCTCTCGTCCACCCGCAATGTGTATCTGGCAGGATGGAAAGAAGCGTTTGTCATCGTCGCGGAAGTAACCGCTGTCTTTACCGCGTTTTATATGACCCGCTCGTTTGTGATGACGTTTCTCGGCGTCTTCAAAGGGAGGGATGTTCCCGGCGAATCGCCCTGGACTATGACATTGCCGCTGGTCGTTCTTGCAGCGCTTTCAACTGCCGGGGGAATCTGGGTTGGAGGAAGCCTCTTTGCATATGCAGGGCCCGTTTTCGGGGGCGAGACTTTTGTTCCAGCCGAAGGCGGTGTCCTGGATGGCGTCTTCGGCTCATGGGCGGCCGCGTCCGGAATTGGTCTTGCCCTTCTGTTTTATCTCAAATGGAAAAGCGTGCCTGGAAAAATCTGCTCCGCTCTTTCCCCTGTCAGCACTCTTCCGGCCGAAAAGTATTATGTGGACGAGATCTACCGGAAGCTTGTTGTTTATCCTCTGGAGCGGCTTGCTCACGCTCTTTTCCATGTTCTCGATCAGTTTTTCATCGACGGGACAGTGAACGGGACCGGAAGGGCGACCCGGGGCGCAGGTTCTCTTCTCCGTCATGTGCAGACTGGACAGACCCGTGTGTATGCCCTGCTGATATTTGCGGGGCTGGTGTTTCTGATGATTTTTTATCTGCCTGGATGAGATGAACGGAATACCCGCTGAAATACCTGTTTTGAGCATTCTTGTGTTTCTTCCGGCAGCCGGCGCGCTGCTGCTTTACGCGTTGCCTTTTTTCTCTTCAGCGAACGACGCAAACGGCGTACGCGCGCGGTATTTCTCGACAGGACTTTCACTCGCTGTTTTCCTTCTTTCTCTCTGGATGGCGTTTGAATTCCAGGCAGGTGTCGCAGGAGTGCAGTTCGAGGAGAAAGTCTCGTGGATCCCGGCTTTCGGAATTTCATACTGTACAGGTGTGGACGGCATAAGCCTTTTTCTCGTTCTTCTCACCACTCTGCTCATGCCGATAGTGCTTTTTGCATCGTCATCCATAAAGGCCATGCGGCGCGGCTATATCGCGTCGATGCTCGTGCTCCAGAGCGCAATGACGGGAACGTTCGTCGCGCTCGATGTATTTCTGTTTTATGTGTTCTGGGAGCTGATGCTGACCCCGATGTACTTCATCATCGGAATCTGGGGCGGTTCGAGAAGGCTCTATGCGACGATGAAGTTCGTGCTCTACACGTTCCTCGGAAGCGTGCTGATGCTGGTCGGGATAATTTACGTGGTGTGGTCCTATTACGCGGAGACCGGGCTGGTCACTTTCAACCTGAGCACGCTGATTGCCGGAACGAGTTTTTCACTCTCCGAAGAGATGTGGCTTTTTGCCGCGTTTGGGCTGGCCTTTGCGGTTAAAATTCCGCTTTTTCCGTTCCACACATGGCTTCCCGACGCGCATGTTGAAGCTCCAACAGGCGGGTCTGTCATTCTCGCCGGCGTGCTTCTCAAAATGGGGCTTTATGGGTTCATCCGCTATGCATGGCCGCTTTTTCCCAACGCGGCATCGTTCCTGGCTCCGGCAATCGCTGCTCTTGCCGTCATCGGAATCATCTATGGCGCCCTTATCGCCTGGGCACAGAGCGACATGAAAAAACTTGTGGCGTATTCCTCGGTATCGCACCTTGGTTTCTGTGTTCTCGGATTCGTTGCGGGAACGGTCAGTTCCACTACAGGATCCATCTTTCAGATGCTCAGTCACGGTGTCACGACAGGGGCGTTGTTTCTGATAGTGGGTGTTCTTTACGACAGAAAACACACAAGGATGATTGCCGACTTCGGCGGACTCGCCTCGAAGGTGCCGGTGTTCGCATTTCTGTTCATGGTGTTCACCTTGAGTTCAATCGGACTGCCGTTGACCAGCGGATTTGCCGGCGAGTTTCTGATATTGTCCGGAAGTTTCCAGATTTACCCGTGGTTGACGGGCGCCGCGCTTTTTGGGGTTATTCTCGGCGCTGTGTACATGCTCACTCTCTATCTGAAGACGATGCATGGGGAACTTGACGATGCGAAGAACGGGGATTTGCCGGACGTAAACCGCACTGAGCTGGCGCTCTTAATTCCGCTTGTACTGCTGGTGATCTTCATGGGTGTATATCCCCAGCCGTTTCTGCGGGTAATGGAGCCGTCGGTAGACTCGTACATTCATTCAATTGAGGGGCGGACGTGGAACAAATAGTGAACGACATGCTTGTTTCTGCTCCGCTCGTCGCGATGAGCGCCGGCGCCATTGTGCTCCTTCTCTTTGACGTGTTCATGCCGAAAGGATGGTCTCCGTCTTTCGTCGGCGGTCTTTTTCTGATGCTTGCGTTCGTCATTCTCTGTCTTAACATCGGAGAGATTGAGGCGGGCAGGACGATATTCGCAGGCGCTCTTTACGCCGACCCTCTTTCTTTTTTTACGGGTGCCTTCCTTATTGTTGCCGGTGTGATTGCCCTCATGATTGCCGCGTCACGGCCCCGGGAGCAGTTTCTCGAGCAGTCGGCCGAATGGCATTCTCTCCTTCTTCTCACGATGACTGGAGCTTATGTATTCGCATCGGCAGCCAACCTGCTGGTATTTTTCCTCGGCCTTGAACTTATGTCGCTGGGCCTTTACTGTCTGTGCGCTTCGGCGAGAAGAGAGCGGAATTCTATCGAAGCCGCCCTGAAATATTTTATTCTCGGATCCTTCAGTTCCGCCTTCCTGCTGTTCGGTATTTCGCTTCTTTACGGTCTTACAGGATCTTTTTCTCTGAGTGAAATCTCGTCGAGTCTCGGGCAGATGGAGGACGTGTCCGTCATGTATGCGGCACTCTTCCTCTCCGCAGCCGGAGTCCTTTTCAAGATGGGAGCGGTTCCATTTCATTTCTGGGTGCCGGATGTGTACGAGGGAGCTCCTGCGCCGGTTACGGGTTTTATGGCATCCGTCATCAAGGGTTTGTCTGTAATTGCCGCCATCAGGATCTTCTACGAAGCCTTTGGAAATCTTCAGTCTTACTGGATTCCTGTTCTGTGGACTGTCGCTGTTCTCACAATAGTCGCGGGCAATCTCATTGCGCTTCGCCAGGACAATGTCAAGCGGATGCTCGCGTATTCCAGCATCGCGCACGCAGGGTACATACTCACAGGTTTTCTCGTTTTGAGCCGGGGGGATGAGTACGGCGCGGGAGCCGGCGTGCTATATTATCTTGTCGCGTATGGGATCGCTTCTCTCGGCGCTTTTGGCATCGTTCATGCGCTCGGGGGAAGGGGAGATGCCGCAGGCTTCGCCGGCCTCTCGAAATCAGACCCCATGTCTGCGTTCATGATGCTGCTGTTCCTTCTTTCCCTGGCCGGGCTTCCTCCGGGAATGGCGGGACTGCTTTCGAAAGTTTATGTGTTTTACAGCGTCGTGCAGGGTGGATATATCGGGCTTGTGATTATCGCGGTTCTTGGTTCCGCTGTATCGCTTTATTATTACCTTCGTGTCGCTGCTTTCATGTACTTCTATCCTCCGGCAGGAGAGGCGGATGCCGGGAACCAGTCGCCGCTTCTTCGGGTCGCCTTGATCATCTGCGCGGCATTCGTGGTGTTTACCGGAGTGTTCCCGTCGGGCGTCTATAGTCTTGCAGCGGACGTGTGCAGGAGTCTTTAGGGGCGGCTGTGGCGCGACGGGAGCTTTCCCGCTCCCTCCATGTGCTGCCACCTTCGGACTGCAGGATCACGCGGCTGTTCTTTGAAAGAGAACGGCAGTCTCGTCGGAGTATATCTGCGTCCATCGGCCATCCCGGATTACCACGCTTTGAAGAGATGAATCCTTTTGAATGAGAATAAAGCCGGCAGGCGCTGATGAGGCGAGAAAGTCGGGAAGATTCGCCTTTCTGTACCCCCGTGCTGTCTTCGCGAAGTAGTGAAGGTCATAAACGGATATGTTCCTGCCGTCTGCTGAGACCTTGAAGTCCGGTCCGAGTGACCAGAGAACATAACCTCCCCAGAAGAAAGGCAGGGCGACATTCCCGGAACTGAAATGAGAGCGCAGGTAGCCCACTGCCTCAACGGGATAAAACGCTTCGTCTCCGGACGGGAAACCAACGGTGCGGCTGCCCCCTTTTAACGCGTCAGGGACATTGAGGAAGGCAACAACAAGACAAAAGATGCATAGTGCAGAACGGGTATTCAGTTTCTCAAAGAGCAATGAGAGCTTCGAGGTCTTCAGAAGGCTGCAGCTGACAAGAAATCCAGAAATTGCAAAGGCGCCCGACAAACGGACTGCAAAGCAGCCTGCGAATCCTGCGAGCAGGAACAGAAGAAAGAAAAATCTGTTTTCTGCTTTTCCGCCGATTGAAAGAAGGAGGAGAGGAATGAAGGCAATGATCAGAAACCACGGGAGGCGGTCAATATCGAGCCGGCTCCACTCGGAGACATGCAGATGCTGTCCGTAAATCAACTGTTGAACAGCGTAAATATGAAGATTAATCCCTTCGGGATTGATGAACGTCACGGCAAAGCATGAAGACAGGATTACAGCCACGCGGAAAAGCGGGAACCGGGAGGCATCTTCATTCGAAAGCCACAGCGCACGAAAGGCAATCAGGACAAATCCGGGCAGAAAGCTTCCGTGCAGGTTTGTCCACAGAAGCATCATGACGGGCAGGGGGAGAAGACATCTCCACCCCTTTTCCTTTGCCATTTCGAGAACGAGGAGAGACAGGACAAAGAACAGGAACCCGAGAGTTGCCGTCCGCAGGTTGAAGAAAGGTGTTATAAACGGCTGAAAAAAAAGAAGAAGGAACAGTACCGCGCCATAGTTTCGATACTCCCGAACCGCAAGGTATATCAGAACAACAGTAAAAAGGAGGAATATGCCGTCCTTGAGCGCAAGCAGGCCCGCCCTGCCGCAAGTATTATACACAGCTGCAAACAGGATCTCTGAGAGCCAGGCGAGATTGATCGGCACGGAGCGGAGTTGTCCGAAAGAGTAGATGTCGTGCGATGGGAACCCGCCCAGCCGCAGATAATCCAGTCCAAGTCTGACATGAAACCACAGGTCGGGGTCGCTTCCAAGTGACAGCAGTGAAGGTAGAAGGAGCACGAACACTGCCGTGACGAATGTAACAGGCCTGAGGTATTTCATTTGAGCATGATCCGCATACGAGCCTTCGAATGTTTCGAGAATGCCACGAAGGTGCGTACGGCGGGAAGATCGATAATTGCACCCGCAGCGCTGCCAGGAGAAGGCCGTCAACATTGGTGTTCGCAGTTGCGGCGCTCACAGAAAAATCATCGCAGGAGATGAGCAGAATCATTAGGTGCAATCCCCCCTTGCTAATAAGTATATCACCACCATTTGCTTCTACCTGCCGATCGGCGGTTTGAGCAGCATGCATAAGGGAGGCCTTAATGGTCAAAAAATCAACAGCTGCACTGTTATTTTTGTTTGTTACAGTCTTTCCGGCGAAGTACGCGAATGCGCAGAGTGCTTCATTACTCAAAGACATAAACACCTTTCCTGTAAATGTTGCAGAAGGCAGTTCGTTTGTCGTTGCCGGCAATAAGGCCTTTTACGCTGCATCGACGGCGGATGCGGGAACGGAGCTCTGGGTCACGGACGGCACGGCGGCGGGAACCAGCATCGTCCGCGACATTCAGGCAGGGCCGGGTTCATCGAATCCCCAATGGCTGACGGCAGTAAGCATCGGCGGATCTCCCCGCGTGTTTTTCAGTGCGGATGACGGAGCAAATGGAGAAGAACTCTGGATAAGCGACGGGACTCAGGGGGGAACGGTCATGGTTTCCGACATCGAGCCGGGCTCTTCAGGATCCGCTCCATCGGAGCTTTCCGCGGGCGATGCGACTCTTTATTTCTCGGCCTTTACGACTGCAAACGGAGCAGAACCCTGGAGCAGCAAAGGAACCGCTGCTGCGACTGCGATTCTCGCGGATGTCAACGAGCTTGCCGCTTCGTCGGACCCTTCGGATTTTACGGTTGCAGGAGACGGGCATGTTTTTTTCAGCGCTGTGTCATCGGCGGCAGGGCGTGAAATCTTCGCCTTCGACGGCGCCAGTGTAGTAATTGTCCAGGATATCGCAGCCGGCCCCGCCAGTTCAAATCCTGCCGGAATCACAGCTCAGCCTTCGGGTGGCGTGGTCTTTGCGGCGACAAGCGGAGCTGAGGGCGCTGAGTTGTGGAGAAGCGCGGGAGCTTCGCAGGGCG
Organism: uncultured Bdellovibrionales bacterium; assembly: GCA_964421085.1. GTDB lineage: Bacteria > Bdellovibrionota_C > UBA2361 > UBA2361 > CAYQVO01 > CAYQVO01. Next base: position 9,768 of record CAYQVO010000052.1, read on the forward strand.
CGACCCTCGTAAAAGATATCGAGGCAGGGGCGGGCAGCTCGGATCCGCATGCCTTCACAAATGCCGGTGCAATCACTTTTTTCGCGGCGTCCACGAACGCCGAGGCAACGGAATTGTGGAAGACTGACGGCACTGCGGCAGGCACCCTTCTTGTCAAGGACATTCTCCCGCTGACGCAGTCGTCCGATCCGCAGGAGCTTACCGCAGTCAACTCGACTCTTTTCTTCGTCGCCGATGGAGGCCAGGGACGCGAGGTTTTCAAGAGCGATGGAACTGATGCCGGCACGCTTATAGTACGCGATATCGTTGCGGGAAAAGGTTCATCAGCTCCAGCCGATCTCTTTAACCTGAATGGAACGCTGATTTTTGCGGCAGACGATGGAGTTAACGGCAGAGAGGTCTGGAAGTCCGACGGTACCACGGAAGGGACGAGCCTTCTTTTCAATTTACGTCCAGGAGCGGGAAATTCCCGGCCTGCATCTTTCTTCGCTCTCAACTCGATGCTCCACTTTACGGCAAATTCCGATGTACCGGCCCTGTGGAGCGGAACGGCGCTCTCTTCAACGCCGACAAAGATCGTCGCGCTGACGGACGGCTCCAGCACAGCAGGTTCTTTTCCTTTCAATCCGTCGTCGCAGCATTTCAACGTTCCTGTCGTCTACAACGGAATGGCCTGTTTCGCGGCGGAGACCGAGGAAACAGGACGGGAGCTTTACACTACCAACGGCACAACGGGGGGAACATCTCTTCTCAAAGACATATCCCCGTCGGCTGGAAGTTCATTTCCGGATAAGGCCGTTGTAAGCGGAAATCTTCTGTTCTTTTTCGCCGATGATAAGGCCCACGGACTGGAGTTGTGGAAAACCAACGGGACTACTGGCGGCACGGTTATGGTGAAGGATATTCTGTCCGGAGTAATTGGTTCATCCGGGGGCTATGGGATGGACGTTGACGGGACTTTCTTCTTTTCAGCAAATGACGGCGTTTCGGGATCGGAGCTGTGGAAAAGTGACGGGACGGAAGCAGGAACCGTCCTTGTAAAGGACATAAATCCCGGCGCCTCTTCTTCGACTCCAACGAACCTTCAGCGTGTCGGAAATACACTCTTCCTTCAGGCGTCGGAACCGGCCTCGGGACGCGAATTGTACAAATCGGATGGAACTCAGGCAGGGACTGTGCTTGTGAAAGACATAAATCCCGGGTCTGCGGACGCGACTCCCCGGGAAATTGCTGATGTAAACGGGACGGCCGTGTTCGCGGCTTTCGAGCCGGCAACGGGCGAGGAACTCTGGAAAAGCGATGGAACCTCAGAAACCACGCTCCTTGTGACTGACATCAATCCAGGCGCGTCATCGTCACGGCCGAGAAAGGCCGCTGAGAACGGGCGCCTGTATTACTTCACAGCCGAAAACGCCGCGGCGGGAAGAGAACTGTGGAGAACAGACGGAACTGCCGCCGGCACATTCATGCTGAAAGATATAAGGTCTGGAAGCATGTCAGGGGCCCCCGGGACGGCTCATCCCGCGATGCTCGGCGATACGCTGGTATTTGCGGCTATAGACGGGGTTAATGGATCGGAACCATGGGTAACCGACGGCACCCAGTCGGGAACCCGGATTCTCGCCAATATCGCGGCAGGTCCTGACGGCTCATCTCCAACAGCGTTTACGACGGTGGGAGATAAGATCTTTTTCCTCGCCAGTAACGATGCAGGTCAGCTCCAGATCTGGAGAACCGACGGAACGCCCGGCGGCACGACCATGGCGGCGGCAGTATCGGACATGACAAACCCGACGTCCATCTTCGGAACATCCGTCGGCGACAGCTATATTTTCGCCGCGGAGCGCACTGACACAGGAGTGGAGCCGTTTGTATTTGGTTCCAATGATCCGAAAATAATCGTCCCGACGCCTACACCTCGCGTGGATGTCACGCCGACGGACGATTCTTTCGTGGATACCGATAATGACGGCACTCCGGATTCCCGGGATCTTTGTCCGCGGGACCCGTCCAAGATTGTGCCGGGCCAGTGCGGATGCGGGAAAAGAGATGCAGACGCAAATGGCAATGGTATTGCCGACTGCAAAGTCAATAAGGATCTGGCGGCGCAGCTTAAAGTCGCCCGGAAACATATCCGCGCCCTTTCCCGGACCGGCGGGAAAAAAGCTCTTCGCGCTTCAAAGAAGGCGTCAGCGACGCTGAAAATCCTGATCCGGGATATTCAAAAGTCGGGTTTGAAGGCTCAGAGCGCCAAAAAAGGCGTAAGCATCAGGAAACTCACAAACAACGCGGTGAAGGCGATAAAGAAAGCAATGAAGAGAAAAAGCAGGACCTGGAAAAAAGACAAGAAAACGGCCGATCTGAAAGTGAGGCGGTTGATAAGAGCGTTGGGCGAGTGACAATGTGGAAGCCGCCGTGCTTCGAGTGGCGCGGCGGCTATTTCCCCCGATTCCAGAACAGCGCGTATTTCTCGTTTAATACACCCTTGAAATTCATCTGCTCAAAAAACTCCAGCGCGGATGTTACCGCCAGAACCTCCGGAATTTCTCTTGCATCAGCTTCTTCCAGGACCGCCTGCACCAGAAGTTTTCCCAGTCCCTTGCCGCGGGCTTTTTCGGAAACTGCGAGCGACCGGAGTTCGGCTATTTTCCGGCTGTAAATCTCCAGACATACGCATCCCAAAATTTCGCCCGCCTCCTCCGCAACAAAGAAGGATTCAATAAGTTCGGCGACCTCCTCTTCCGATCTTGGAAGAAGATTATCAAGGTTCGAGTTTATTAGCCCGCAGATAGCGTGAATATCGTCCAGCGTCGCTCTCCTGACAGCCATTTTTGAATTCCCGTTGATGGTTATTATTCAAGTATCATTGAAAGTGGCCCGCCGCGAAAGTGGAGCAATGCATTATCTTTTCGCCGGGGCGCGCGTTTACAGCGTCAATTGACGTGGTCTACGATCATAGCTGCAAGAGGGATGAAAAGGCTCCCCAAAAGCATAATCGCGGCCTGCTTCGTCGGGGGGTTATGCGTTTTTTAAGTGACTCGAAATAACATGAAACGAGATTGAATGAACTTCACAACAATCTGTCTCCACTGTCTCGATATGCGGGACTTTCATAGTCATCTTCGAGAGACGCCTTTTCTTGACGAACTCCGTACCAGGTCCATCTTTTTTCCGATGGGTCGAGCGCAGGGGCATCACATGTGCGACTCTTCGCTTTCGGAGGAGGGGACTTAAGATAGCCGACGGCATTGTAGCGGGAATATTTGAGGAGACGAAAGATCTCGATGACGTGACTTATATCGTCTACAGCAATCATTCCGATCCATACGAATATGTCGATCTTTCGGGGACATCTCAGGGAAGGGACATGATTTCATGGGCAATCAACGAACACTCCTTGTTAGAGCAACGCATGATCCAGAAAAGGGCGGATCCGATTCGGCGGAAGACTCGTGGTCTCATTGAAAAGTCTCATTGTAAAGATGGAGGGAAATCCGTGTGTTTTCCCAAAACACCGTACGCCCGGCTTAATTGCCGGCGGGACCTGCTATCGGCGGCGAGATTTTCCACATGATTTCAAACTGAGTCTGAAGCATCTGCCTGAGTTCTCTGCTCTCCACGATAAACCCGAAACATTCCGCCCGGGATGAAACAAATGCGACTTTGTTCTCATATGCCCAGTAGCCCAGCCTGCAGTCGATTCCGGCCGGCGCTGCCCGGACTTCACGTTTAAACTCAGGACCTGTGTGCAGGAACCGGTACCGTTTGATGTCCACCCTCCGGATATGAGGCCATATTGAACGGATGTATATGTTCTGCCGAATTCTCGTCTCGTTCAGATCTCTCAGATAACCTTCGCCGAGGACCTCGAGCATGTCTTTTATCGGCCAGAAGGATTCCGTGACGATGTCCCGATATAAAAGAGCATCATCGAGAATCCGCCGCAGTCCCTCAAGTCCTTCGAAATAATGGAAACGGGGCGTTACTACTTCCGCCACTCTTCTTGCCTCCAAAGCCGGCAATATTTTTTGAAAAGCGCCTTTAAGCCCTTCCCAGGAATTTATTTCAGCGTCCACGAGACCTGAGATTTTCGAAGGAGGCTCGGGTATCCACAGTTTCAACCCGGCCTCTTCGCTCTGAAGCACAAGCCCTGCGGCAACCAGCTTGTCGAGAATGCCGTAAAGGGATGTTCTTGGAACCGTTACTTTTTTTGCCAGGTTGCCGGCAGGGGATGCCCCGTGGTCCAGCAGCGTCATATAGACTTTCACCTCGTCGGCGCCAAGTCCCAGCTTTTGAAAAATGCGATCCAGCATATGTTGTCGAATCTCGCCGACAAGCTTTTTTATCTTTAAAAAAGGCCTATTCTTTAATCATAACGCTTATGTGTCGGATTTTGTCAACATGATTCGTGCAATCCTCTTTCTTTTAGTCTTCATTTTCGGCGCCCAGAGCGTCTCTGCCGCGGGCCCATGCAGGAGAATTGGAGTGACGCTTCCCCTTACGTCCAGCCTCGTCGCTGCCGGAGAAAACTTCCGCAAAGGCATCCTACTCGCGAGTGAACATCTTGATCCGCGCGGAGAAGTTGAATTCATATTCGAAGATGATCAGTTCCGGCCTGTAAATACAATTACTGCTGTTCGCCGTTTAATCGCCGGCGAAAATGTCTGCGCGCTTCTGATCTTCGGCACCCCCACAGGGATAGCCGCGGCGCCCGTCGCCGAGGAGGCAGGAATTCCGGCGATCATTTTCTCCCTCTTCACACCGGTCATGGAGGGTAGAAGCTGTGTCATAAAGCACTTTGTTTCGGTTGAGAGGGAAAATCAGCTCATACGGGAAGAAGCGCTCCGCCGGAAATATAAACGGACAGCAGTTGTTTCTTCCATCCACGATGCAATGCTTCGTCTCAAGGAATTGTATATGATGGCGCCGGGAGTTGTATTTTCCGATGAACTTCCCCTCCAGCAGGACGATTTCCGGACAGTGGTTTCCCGCGTTCTGCAGTCCAGGCCCGATTCCGTCTATGTTCTGCTCTTCAAGCATCAGGCGCTCTTCATCAAGCAGCTCAGGCGAGGGGGCTTTACGGGTGAAATATTCGCGGCGCACAATATCGAAGATCCCTATGAACTTACGGCGGGCGAGGGCCTGATGGAATCAGTCTGGTATGCAAATGCCGACGATAAGGCTGCCGGCGACTGGTACATGGCGTGGGAGAAACGTTTCGGGGACAGGCCGGTTCTTGGCGGCATGAACGGATACGATATGGCAAAACTGATGATTGAAGGATCCCGCGCGTCCGATCTCAATGCGTATCTTCATGAAGTTAAACATTTCCGGGGCGCATTTGCGAAGTACGGATTCATTGAGAAAAGGGGGTTCGAAGTTCCTGTTACGCTCAAGGTGATTCGGAACGGACGATTCGAGCATCTTTAACCATTCGATGGGTGATGATAATCTGAGGGGATGAAACTCCCTGAAATTATTCCGATCATTTTCACGACTATTTTCTTCTGTGCCGGGCGATCTTCTCCATCGTCCGCGAAAGCGATAAAACATATAAGATCCGGCGCGATTGTAATCGACGTTCGTACTCCTGAGGAATTTGCGGCAGGCCACATCGAAGGC
>CAYQVO010000052.1:15399-16073 GCA_964421085.1 uncultured Bdellovibrionales bacterium
CGCGATTAACATCCCGTATGACATCATCCAGAATCATGTCGATCAAATCGGCAATGATAAGGAAAAGCCAATCGCAGTATACTGCAGGAGCGGGCGAAGATCCGGAATTGCGAAAGAAACGCTGGAAAGACTGGGATACAAAAACGTTATTAATGGCGGTGGGTACACCGCTCTGGAGCGGGAACTTGGGAGGTAAGCGGGCGGGCACGTATTTTTCATCGTTAAAAATGTGAGGCACGGGCACTTTCACCATCAGCCGCTCAGAGATGTCCCTGATGCGCTGAACGGCGGCTTCCAGCACCTCAAACTCCATATGGATCAGGGGGAGGCGAGTTTATGAAAAATAACTCAAGAAAAATCTCGGCGGTACGATATTACAGTTACAGTAAGGTGTGGCAGTAGCAGTAAGGATGTAGTTGTAAAAAAAGGGGCGGACAGCCGGTCGGCTTTTTCCTTAGCAACCCCATCTGTAATTGCAGTAAGCCAGAAATACCAAAGATTCCCTTCTTGTTATGCATGGAATGTTTCCGGTGCAGCGTTGAAGGTGCGTCTTCTGAGGCGTCCGGCATGATGCCGGACGTACGTAGTACTTCTGAGGCGGGGATGTCCGTTTCAGTTGAAAATTCAGGGAGGAATTCCTAATGGCTATTACAATCGGTAATAATATCGTATCT
>CAYQVO010000053.1:0-887 GCA_964421085.1 uncultured Bdellovibrionales bacterium
CGCTTCCCGTGCCGAAACATACTCGGGATTTTCCGCCGCAAGAATCCTGTCGAGCGCAGCCTTCGCTATTACAATCGCATCACCCTCCCCGTCAAGAAGCTTCCGGACTCGGGTCAGGATATTACCCCGCACCGCTTCGAATTGAACTGTCTGAAAGGACGCAGGAAGGGCCTGTTTCAGGAAAGGCTCGAGATTACAGGAGCGCCTCGGGGACGATGAGAGGACTTTCAGCAACCCTTTTTCCGCGCATGCTTCCCAGGCCTCCTTCCTCAAAAACAGCGCATCGCGCGCGTCAGCTCTGGGCAGCGTGGCCGCAACATTCGTTTCGAGTTCGTTCTGAAGAGGCAGGTCTTTCCATGAGTGAACAGCGATATCAATAGTCCTCTCTTCAAGAAGCAGAGAAAGGTCCCGGGTAAAAACTCCTTTGTCGGCAAACTGCCACAGTGGAGTCGCTCTGTCCCTGTCGCCTTCGGATGACTTGAAATAAAAAACGGGTTCAATATCGGTGTCAGTTCCGCGGAGAGCTTCTCCGACAAGCGATGCCTGCAGTCTTGCGAGATCGCTTTTCCTGCTTCCAATGATGACCTTCATGCGATGTTCGCCGTTTCTCTGAATTCTTCCGCCGCCAGTTTGGCATCGGCGGCAGTTCTCCTCGGCAAATCGAGGCGATCCCACGCCGCATCGAGCGCTTCAGCCAGGTCTTCGATCATCTCGTCGGTATGGAGAGGAGTCGGAGTTATGCGAAGCCGCTCCCCGCCCTTTGCGACAGTGGGATAGTTTATCGGCTGGATATAGATGCCGAATTCATTCAGAAGAATGTCGCCGAGCTTTTTCACCTTCACCGAGTCCTTCACCATCAGCGGCACTATCTGCGTAGTGGTGGCGAG
>CAYQVO010000053.1:899-9310 GCA_964421085.1 uncultured Bdellovibrionales bacterium
AAGGCGGCGCTTCCCGAGCGCCTTCCTTACTTTGTCCGCGTTCGAATGAATCTTCGCCCGTTCGGTCCGGCTTTCACTCAGATGACGCACGCTCGCAAGCGCACCGGCGGCAATCACGGGGGGCATCGAAGTTGTGAAGATGAATCCCGGTCCGAAGCTTCTTATCACGTCGACAGCCGCGGCGCTTCCGACTATAAAGCCCCCGACTACGCCGTATGATTTTCCAAGTCCTCCCTCGATGACGTCCATGCGATCAAGGATGCCGTCTCTTTCCGCAACGCCGGCGCCCTTGTCTCCGTAAAGGCCGACTGCGTGCGTCTCGTCAAGATATGTCAGCGCGTTGTATGCGGCGGCAACATCGCAGATATCGTTCATGGGGGAGATATCGCCGCTCATCGAATGTACTGATTCAAAAGCCACAATCTTCGGAGCTGACGGGTCGCTTTCTTTCAGAAGCTCTTCCAGATGATCGACGTCGTTATGCCGCCAGATCCGCCTGCCCGCCTTGCTGGATCGTATTCCCTGAATCATGGAAGCGTGGTTCTCCACGTCGGAGTAAATGATGCAGCCGGGAAGAGCCGCTGCCAGCGCCGGAAGCGCGCTCTCATTGGCGAGATAGCCGGATGTGAATATAAGCGCCGCCTCCTTCTCAAATACCCGCGCGAGTTCCTTTTCGAGCATCACGTGGAGATGGTGAGTGCCTGAAATATTTCGCGTCCCCCCCGCTCCCGCGCCGTATCTGCCGAGCGCCTTTTTCATCGCGTCGAGAACAACAGGATGGTGCCCCATGCCGAGGTAATCGTTGCTGCACCAGATTATGACCTTCCTGAGCCCATCGGGAGTGTGCCTGAATGCGGAGGGGAATTCGCCTACATGTCTTTCAAGCTCGGCAAAAACCCTGTACCGGCCCTCATTTTTCAAAGCATCGAGACTGTCCTGGAAAATGGAATCATAATCAAAGTGTGCGTTCGCCTTCATTCATACCTCATCAGTTATCCGAAGAAGGCAGAATACGGGATCATTATTTTGGTTCATACTTGATGAAGCCCATGCAGGCGGGTTAAACAGCTGATTTGTCGGTGCAGGGCGGCGTTTTGTCACGGAATTGTCAACGAGCAGTGCGATTCAAATACTCCGGAGCCGCTAAGATATTGTCCGCTGGTCAACATATTCGGGCGGCGTGTCCCCGCCGCCGGCTCATATTCCACCGATCGACATGAACTGCAGGCATGCCCACTTTTCGGGATCGAAGGGATAAATCCCCTGCGGCCCTCCCGTTTGTCCCCCTTCTACCTCTTCCTGAAGGTCACCTTTTTCATCACGGACGAAACATCTCTTCTTCCGAAACGAGTAAACCGAACGTCGAGGGTCGCTTTGACTGTTGTCCGGTTCGAAAAATAGTTGCGCCCTTTTGAAGTAAATTTCAGGTTTGCATTCACAGGCGCCCCCTGCTGCACAGACTTCGTAATCTTCGCAAGAACAAGAGTGTTGATGAACGCTCCCATCATGGCCGCATTTTTTGTTTTCTTCTTGATGTTCGCTGTCAGGCGGATATTCAACTTGCCGGTGCTCGGAGCTTTCCCGAGTTTGAGTTTCAGCTTCTTTGTTCCGGCGAGTTTTCTGATGCTGATCTTTGCAAGCTTTTTCCCGATCAAAGCTGAGGAATCCTGCACGTACTCATCCGCAACAACTTTCGGATCGGGTGTGGCAGTCGCAGTTGCGGTCGGCGTCGGTGTGGGCGCCGGCGTGGCGCTTGCGGCAAATTCCGCAGTCACCTCTGCGTTGCCGCTCAAGTCGAGGTCGCAAATATCAGGATGAGGGCTCACGCACCCTCCAAAAGACTTGAAGCTGACAATCCAGCCGTCTGCGCTTGTAATATTCGTCAAAGGCGCTCCAAGCGTGACCCACGACCCGGTTGGAAGCTGACTTGTGCAGACTGTCTGCGCTTCGGCCAGAGGCTCATACTGGGAAACGCCTTCCTGATAACGGAACAACGGACAGTCGATCAATTGAGGACCCGCAGCACCTGGAGCAAAATAAGACATCTCTGACAGCCGTCCCATAACCGCGCCGGAGCCGGTGAGTCGAATGGTGAGCGAACTCGGCGGAACCTGGGCGTCCGAAACAGATGCACTTAGAATGCCGATGGCGAGAATGACAAATGCCAGTACCTTTTTCATACGCTTTCCTCCCTGATTCCAACCTGGCGAAAGACTAGCACAGCATAAATCCCGAGTCATCATCTGTGTGGGGGATTACAGCGCGAGTGCGGCTCGCACAAAGGTAATTATCCTTTTTCCGGACATTTTTCACGGCAAATTACAGGAGAACCGCCCGCTGCCTGCCCTGAGCAGGTCGAAAGGTCGTGGCCCTCCTGTCAGCGAAGGTGCGCGTTCAGTTTTATTCAGTAATTCGCCACTCTCGCTCCTGCCTCTTCCCGGGCAGTAGTCTCTTCCTGCACACCGGTTCCCCAGGGCGTCACTTCTACCGTCATTACCCGCGCGAGTGCGCCGCCAATGACTCCTCCAAGCAGCGGGGCAAGCCAGAAAAGCCAGAGCTGAGAGAGATAAATGCCTCCCGCGACCAGCGCAGGACCTGTGCTGCGCGCCGGATTAATCGACGCATTGGTAACAGGGATAGCCACCAGATTCGCAAGCGCGAGCGTCAAACCTATCACCAGAGGCGCGAACCCTCGCAACGAACGAATTGATGTTACTGACGCGATAACGAGCACAAATCCCGCAGTGAGAATCACCTCGAGGCCAAGCGCAGTTCCCCATGAAAAACCTCCCGGCGACGCCACGCCATATCCATTTGCCGCGAATCCCCTGCTCATATCCACTGCCGCAGTCCCGCTGAGCGCAAGAAGGTACAGCAGTATCGCTGCCGCAATCCCCGCAACCGTCTGGCTCAATATGTACGGGAGCACCGCTGATCGTTCAAATTTGCCGGCTATGCCGAGTCCAACCGTGACCGCCGGATTAAAATGAGCGCCTGACACCGGGCTGAACGCGTACGCCATCGCAGCAAGTGCGAGACCAAACGCCGCGGCAATCCCTGGAAGGCCCGCCGGGCCGGTTCCAGTGGCAACAGACGCTGAAAAGATCGCTGTACCGCATCCGCAGAATACAAGCCAGAATGTTCCCAGAAATTCTGCAAGTAGTCTTTTGTTCATTGGAAAATCTCCTTTTGTCGTTTTCACAAAAAGCGTACACAGAACGGAAAAAATGAGGGATGAGGGCCGTTATCCAGTGCCTGATCTTAAGAAGTTCAAACAAATCATCTCAATACATGGGGCCGGGGGGGTCCATTTTCAAACAAGAAACCCGGTACCGCGACCATGATGGCGAAAGACTTCCTGGTGGCGGCACTGCTCATACACCTGCACAGACTCCTCTGTCCTCTCTTCCGCGGCAAGATCCCGGTACCTACGCCTTTCCACGAACATTCTCACAGGAAGATAAACAACCGGAAGAATTCCGCCGACAATGGAAATAATATCTCCGGGCAGTCTCGCCCATTCAAAAAACCGCACTGCAGGCCCCGCGAAGAAATAAGGTTCCCTCGAATGCCAGTATCCGTGCTTGAAGCTGTCAAAAAGCTGCAGCATTCCAACCGGAATCAGGTTGACAAAGACCATCATGAAAAGTCCGATATTGAGGCTCCAGAAAGAAAGTTTCATCGCGCCTTCGCTCCATTTGTCAGGCCTGATAAAGCACCTCGCGACGAACATGAAGAACACAGCGGGTTTGCGCCGAACGGGAATGCCCGGAAGAAGCCGGGGGAAGCACAAGATAAGGCTGGTTCTACAGGCGATTTCACGCCCCTCAAAGGGCCGCACCGTCCTAAAGACGGTCTCAGCCGGAGTTCTTCCATGCCTTTATCGAAAGGACAAACGCCGCAAGCTGCGTCCGGCAGGCCTTTTTCCCACATTCTTCACATCATCAGATTAGTCTGGTATTGTTACCCTTCGTCGGGCTGTGGCGCAGACTGGTAGCGCGCTCCTTTGGGGTGGGAGAGGTCGGAAGTTCAAATCTTCTCAGCCCGACCATGTTTCTCAGCTCGACCAGTGGGCCGCCCGAAAAAAATGATGCGGCAATCCGGAAAAAATACCTGCCTTTATCTCAGGGATTTCCGGAGCTGCGGCGCCTGCCCGCACATGATGTATCGATCTGCACCGCTTTGCGGCATGACGCCTGCCGATATATCACAGGTGGAGGAGAACCACCTGTGGAAAACGAAGAAAGCGGAGACCACGTCATTGAAAGTGAGGATCAGACAACAGGGAAAAAGAAAATAGATAACATGCTCGACAATACAGGAGACTGGTGCGACTGTTGCAGCTGCGAAGCGGAGCCCCAGTGGCAGGAGGCGGCGGAACAGCCGGGTATCGAACTTTCCGACCGTGACGAGCCGGGCTGATTGCGCACTTCGACTCACACAAATATACTGCTCAGAGAATCATCCGAATGGATTCTCTTTATCCCCTCCGCAATAAGGGGCGCCACGGACAGCACTGTAATCTTTTTCGACTGCACAGAACGCGGAATCACAATAGTATCGGTCACAATCAGCTCTTCCAGCGCGGCACAGCCGTTGATCCTTTCAATAGCATTGCCTGAAAGAATCGGATGCACTGTGCACGCGACAACTTTCTTTGCGCCTTGATTCTTCAATGTATCGGCCGCTTTTACGAGAGTTCCGGCGGTATCGACCATGTCGTCAACAATTATGCATGTCCTTCCGCGGACATCGCCGACCACTCGCATCTCTGCCACCTGATTCGGGCCTGAGCGGCGTTTATCAATGATTGACATTTCCGAGTCGTTGAACTTCTCGGCATAGTAGCGTGCGCGCTCTACGCCGCCTGCATCGGGAGAAACAATCATTACATTTTCAGAGCCGTACCGCCCTCTCAAGTAAGGAAGGATCACCGGGAGTGCGTTCAGATTATCCACGGGTATATCGAAAAACCCCATTATCTGTCCGGCATGCAGATCCATGGTGAGCACTCGGTGCGCACCCGCTGCTTCGAGAAGATTTGCAACGAGTCTTGCCGTGATTGGAACTCTTGGTTTCAGTTTCCTGTCCTGGCGGGCATATCCGAAGTACGGGAGAACCGCCGTGATGCGCCAGGCAGATGACCTCTTGAGGGCGTCGATAGTAATGAGAAGCTCCATCAGATGATCATTGCCTGGAAATGACGTGCTTTGCACGACGAAAGCGTCCCTGCCGCGCACGTTATCTCCGATCTCGACAGAGAGCTCGCCGTCACTGAAACGAACTGTCTCGAGCCTTCCGATCTCGACGTTGAGGTAGTCGCAGATTGCGGCAACAAATTTCGGGTTTGATCTTCCTGCAAAGACACTTACCTGCTGCTTCACAAAGCTCTCCTGGTTGTCAATTACACCTTTATGTACCTGCATGGCTGGCCGGGCAGGATTCGAACCTGCGAATGCCGGGATCAAAACCCGGTGCCTTACCGCTTGGCTACCGGCCAACATCATCCCATATTAAAGAGATGAGGGAGTTATACAGGGAGAAAGGCCTCGATTCAACCGGGGGGTATTATTCTTCCCATCCACGCGATTCATTCCTTCTCCGGCGGCCTCTCGAGTTCATTTGCCGACGGGAAACCGGTATGCTGCATCGCCGTTAATTGAAGAAAACGAGAAATCGCCCGCGGCTCGAGAGCTTATTGTGCCGACGCCGCGGAACATTTCCATTATATTCGAAGGGGCCAAAGGAGGTTTTTTCGCGGCAAGCGTGTTGGCAACCAGTTCTACGAATGCATAGCCATTCGCGGCATAAGTAATCTGCGAGTCATTGCCGAACTTTTCGACGTAACGAGTGCGGAAATCAGAGAGGACGATGTTGTCACTGTAAACAGCACCCTCCATCGCGCCGCCTGCGCCCTTAATCTCGGCCTCGCTTTCGAAGGTGTCACCGCCGAAAAATGCCGGAGCAAATTTAAGCGCCCGGGCCTGCCTGAAAAATGTGCTTACCGCCCCGGGCATGAGGTAGACAGCAACGACATCAGGCGACGTGTTTCGCATCCGGGAAATAATTGGGCGGAAATTCGTTTCTTCGAATGGCACTTCTTCCACAGCGACAAGATCCTCTCCCGGAATTCTCTTCCGGATGGCGCTGATAAGCTTCAAAAAATACGGATCCTGCGAGTAAACGATCCCGATTTTCCGCATCCCATACTGCTTCATGTACGTGATAAGGGGAGCAACGAAATCGTCTGCGCTGCTGATGAACCTGAGAGAATAGTGAGAGCCTTTAACCACGTCCGGAGTAATTGTCCCCACAAAGGTGGGTATATTTTGTTTCTCCGCAAGCGGCACAATAGCCTCAGCCGGATAATCTCCCCATATAAAGAGCGTGTCGACCCGGCCGCGCGAGAGAACGTATTGAGTGGCGCGCATAGCACTCGTGGGATCGTATTTTCCGTCTTCAAAGACAAATTGAACATTCTTAAGCAGGCCATTGGAGTCGTTGATCGCCATCTCCATTCCGCGAACAGCAGCAGTCCCATATTCTTTCATATCGCCTGAAAGAGGCAGAACGACCCCTATGCGAAAAGGCTCGCTCCAGGCGGCTCCGTTCATTCCGAAAAGTAAAAGCGCAACCGCCAATACCCTGATCCTGCACATCATGTCCATGTCTCCCGCAGCAACTCCTGCTGAAAATTCTAGCAGCGGCGAGTTGTTCAGTTCGGAGAAACGGGATATTGCACCCGCTTTAAACCGGAAGTTTAAATTGGATCTCTCGGGATGAGGGGCAAATTAAACTAAAGGACTAATATGGTCGAAGCCTTCAAAAAGAAGCTCGAAGAAATGCTGATGTGCATTCTTTGAGGTGCGCCGCCGTGAGCGCTGAGAAACTGTTCCCGGGCAGATTTACCCTTCCTCACCGCCATCCTGACTGATCGCAGATTCCCCTCGCGCACTCTGAACACATCGGTTATTCGACACGATCCTCCGCAATGCTTACGAACTTTCCGCGACTGTCGGGACCCACTGACGGCGACCGTCTATGATGGAACGGAATCGATCGACAGCTTCGGGATCATTGAAGTCAAGCGGTGATTTTACCGACCTGCAGGATTCCATCAGTTCACGGTCATCTCTGTAGTACCCGCCTTTCGGAGGAGCGCCCTGAGACTCAGCCCATGCGTCCGTCATAAGGCATGCAAGTTTTATTATCCTGAATTTATCAGAACTCGCGCCTCCTTCCATGAAATACGGGGCCTCGATGAAAGAGAGGATCTTTGCATCGCGGCTTTCGAATACGAATTTGAGAAACTCGCGAAACCAGGAGGTTTTGAAAATGGACCTTTTCTCGAATCCGGCGACCTCGCCGAACTCGCTCAGCTCGGTAATAAGAGCCTGAAGAAGCCCAATGGCCTGATGAGGATCCTCAATGTCCGCGAGATCCTTGAGATCGGCGATACCGCCCTCAACGTCTATATTGGCGCCCAGATACTGATCCCTCGGGTTGGTCAGTCCCGCTTCAAGAACAGCCCTTACCATGAGAGAAAGGTTCGAGAAGAAATCTTTGAGATGCTCTTCCCGGCAGAGCAGGAAACGGGCGGAATGTTCCCCCGTGTGCCCGGAGTTTGCCGCCTGCGGATCGATACGCACCCGATCACCGTATTTCTCGAGGACAAACCTCTCGTAATCCTTCTTTCTGTGGAAACGTTCATACTGCTGGTTGCTGAAATAACTGAGGCGCCTTGTGTCGTTCTGAACCGCATACTCAGCGACGCAGATATCGGTGCTCGAAAGCTCAGGAACGGCGCATTTATCAGCAATAGGTGTAATGCGAAGCAGAATCCCCGCGAGTATTTTGAATATTTTCCGGGCATCCATCTCTGTTCCGCCATTCGAAAAAGCGATCCGAAAGGCTTTATCGAGCACTCTCTGCTGCCGATCGAACACGATTCGTTCCAGAGTCGACTGTCCTCCCATCGGATCCTGTCCGAACTGAAAGGTCACCGGTAGAAGGATCCCGACCCTGTCAATGAAACGCGTGTCCAGGACATGGAACCAACAAGACTGCTGCTCGTCGGATGGAATAATCTCATGGTATTCCATGAAATCTTCTCTCCGCACGTAGTTGCCCGTGTATTTGAAGCATCCCGCTCCTTTGTACTGCCGGCCGGGGAACAACAGGCGGACGATCAGTGCATCCCTGCCGGAACGGTTGTCGGGATCCATCGCGCCAGGTTCTGAAATAAGATCGAGCCGGGGTTCCCCGTCTATAACAGGGAGGACAAGCTCGAACGGGGAAGGGTCGATAAAAGAGCGGTAGCTTCCCGAGTACATTTTCGTGCAGGCATGAAGCTCATTTTCGTCAAGGACAGGTGTTATGCCGATTGCTTCAAGCTCTCCGGAGGACATCGG
>CAYQVO010000053.1:9332-14696 GCA_964421085.1 uncultured Bdellovibrionales bacterium
CGAAGAGCGGAAATTCTGAGCTCGGTTCAAGCCTCCCCAGCGCCAGGCTGTTTTCCCTCTGGACCGCGCCTGTTCTGTAGAAAGGTACATAAAAAGCGCGCATGGCTCTCGAAAGCGCGCCGGCTGCCACTGTCTGCCCCCTGGAATCGGCGTAGAATCCGGACGGAGGCTGCTCCATGCAGAGGGGGGGGAATAACTCGCTCTCAAAATCATCGGGGACAGGACACTGAGAAAGAGGTGCTTCCTTGCCGTGAGGTCCCTGTTCAAAATCGCTCATTGGCCGTTGTCCTCTTTATTCCGGTCTTCCTGCAGCGAACAAACCCGGGAAAGATGCGGCGGATTGCGTCGGGATTCATCCATCGTCAGTCTTTCCAGTATTCCCAAAGACTAGTTCCTTCCCTGTCGTCTATAGACGTTCCATGAAAGACTTTCCGCATGCGCCACCAGAATTCTCCCATCTGCAGAAACGCTAGTCAAACACGGCGCGTGTTGAAAAAACGGAAACCACGCAGAGAATCACAACTCAGTGTCACTGAAGGAGGAAGCATTACGTCCCGCGCGGAAGGCTTCTCAGTGCCTTTCTAAAATCCGGATCCTTTTATCGAGACTTCCGGGTCAACGTGCAGAACGACGCCTCTTCGGCAGCCGTTTCCATGACGCTTATGGTTCAAGAACACTCATTCGGGAAACACATTGAAAAAGCCCTCCCTGCAGTCTGCTCAAGGTTTAAAAATTGGGGCGCTCTTTTCAGTCATGGTTGCTCCAAGGTTTCACTTTTCCCGTTCCTGATAATCATCAACTCCATCGGCAGCATGACTTCCCGGTCGACAATCGGAAGCGGGGAATCCTTCAACTGCACCATTTTCAATCCACCCAGGGCTTCGAAGAGATGCTTTGAAGCTGCTCCTTTCGATTCAGCCGCTGCCTGGAGAAGAGCTGAAGAGGCCGCAAAACATCAAAGATGAAGTGTTGAAGGCTTCTTATTGTAATGCGCCTCCACAAGTTGCGCGAACTTCTGCATCCTTATCGGAACCGACGTGAAGAGCACTCCCTCCGCGGCATCTCCTGCGGATTTCAGCACTCTTCACTGCTGTCTTTGCGTCACCCTGGGTATCACCAAAGAAAATTTCCGCTTTACGCGAATCATCATAGAGCATCCCCGCAAGTCTGTACCCCTCCCTGCAGTCAGCTCCATTGGCACCATAGAGTCCGGAGAGTTCTGTCATAAGTCCAATGGCCGGCAGCCTCTCCTCCGCGCGCTGCCTCACCCCGCCGCAGACAGCGCGGCCCTCGTGCGCTCCCGCGTTCAAAGGAACATTAAGATTGTGCCGACACACGGGCAGTCAGCTCCTTCACATCTTCGGGGTCGAGCTCCGAGGGAATAAGAGTCTGAGCGCTTGCACTTGCCGCGGCGAGTGCCATCCTCACCATTTCATCTGCGGGCAGGCTCCGGTGAATGCCGACAGCAAGTGCGCCGGCAAGGGCATCACCACACCCGACAGTATTGAGAGAGTTCACCTCCGGGGGATAGTACCAGCGCACTGTGCCGGGGCAGACATAAAGAGATTTTTCGGGACCCGCGGAGATAAGAGCACCTCCGGCACCATGATCGAGGAGCTTTCTCCCAAGATTGACAAGATCATCATCTGAAGGGTCAGCAACTCCAAACGCATTCCCAAGTTCAATCCTGTTCGGCTTCACAAGAGATGGATTCTCGGAGAGCGCTTCGAGCAGAAGCGTGGTCTGCGCATCGATTATGACGGGAATATCAGGTTTATGTTTCCGCGCGACCCGTGTAAGTTCTGCGTATATTGCAGCCGAAATATCAGCAGGCACCGAGCCTGCAAGCAGTACGACAGAAGCTCCATCGACATACTTCTCGAATGTTCGCTTGAATTCATCAAGCTCATCTCCTGTCACAGGGCCGCAGTTTTCAACGAGTTCTGTCACTGTTTTCTTCCTGTCAATAAGGGTGACACAGCATCTCGTTGAAGACTTAACAGGGGTGAACCGTGGACGTGCGCCGATATCTTCAAGACCGTCTACGATGCGCGCTCCACCCGCCCCGCCTGCTGCTCCGACGACAGTCACAGGTTCTCCCAGGCACCGGATTGCACGCGCCGCGTTTACGCCCTTGCCTGCTGCGACTCGGTGAACTTTTTCCGCCCTGTTTACCCTGCCCTCCTGGAAGTCGTCGCCGAATTCATAAATGAGCTTGTCATCGGGACTCAGGGCAGCGACGAGGATATATCGGCCGGCATTTATTCCCATTACGGCTGGAATTATAGCCTCTGCCTGGATGGAATTCCAGCAACGGGAGATTGCCACGGGCTTTCAGGATGCCGGTCGCGGAAAAAGGGCTTTCTCCAGGCTAAAGAGCTGTCGGCGATGACACAAGTCTCATTGACTGGCGCGCATCGGCAGAAAGCTCGGCGGCACCCCGCTGAACAGATCGAGAACCGTGGCAAGATTAACTCGGACACCGTGCCACGCGATGAACGTGAAATCGCTCACCCGGACAACGTCGGGCGCACAGGGGCTCATTCGAGAGAGAATACCGGGGTATGTCGCTGCCTCTCGACCAGCATCCTGGGGCTTTCGCGGTACCTTTGCCCGACGAGCTGGTTTCAAGCCGAACTTGCTCGAGAAACGCCGAGCTTTCTTGCGGCTGCGCTCTTATTGCCGGCGCCCATCGCGGCGCCGATTCTTTTTATCCAGCTCAGATTCGTAAGTCAGCCGGCCGATGATCCTCAAGAGTGCTTCGTTTTCCCGCTTCAGACGCGAAATCTCCACTATCTGAGGCCCTTCCCCCCTTTTGCATCCCTCTCAAGCCACGTGCGGATCGTGAGCTCGTTCATCCCGTACTCGCCGGCAACCTGTGACACCTTCCTGCCGCCACATATCTTGCCGGGCACTTCCGCGCGAATCTTTGCCATGGCCGTCGAGCCGTACTGTGCCTTCATGGCGGTGTTCAAGTTCATACTCGATTGCGGGGAGCGACTTTAAGGCAGAGCGTTCTCTGGTACGTTAAACTTATGAAACGGAAAAGGAACGCAAAGATGGACAACACTGACGAGACAATCAACACGACTGAAACAAATGCAACAGAGCCTTCTATTTTTGACAGCAGGGCTGTCGAAGCGGCATTTCAATCGCTTTTGAATGCCGGGATCGAGGAGCACTTTGGGCAGGAAAAGCATGCTGTGGAAGGCAGAAACAGCGGAAATTCCCGCAATGGGAAGAACAAAAAGAAAGTACGAGGGGATTCTGGTGAACTGGAAATCGAAACGCATCGGGACCGCGAAAGCTCTTTTGAGCCGCGGTTCATAAAAAAGCGGCAGACGAGTGTGGGCAACTTTACCGACAAGATCGTGTCACTCTATGCCCGTGGCATGACGACCCGAGAGATCGAAGAGCACCTTCGAGAGATGTACGGCATCGACGTATCGCCGCAATTCGTGACGCGGGCGACCGAGAACGAGTGCAGACCGACATTCTCGAATGGCATAACCGTCCGCTGGACCGCGTGTATCCCGTTATGTATGTCGACGGGCTATTCGTGACCGCTCGAAGCGGGAACAACGCCGGCAGCGTCACCAGAAAGTGCGTTCACATTGTCCTCGGCATAAGTGTCGAGGGGCGCCGGGAAGTCCCGGGACTGTGTCTGGAAGAGTCGGAAGGGGCGCGTTTCTGGCTCAACGTATTCAACGATCTTAAAGCCAGAGGCGTCGAGGATATCCTCATCCTGTGCGGCGACGGGCTGAAGGGACTTCCTGAGGCGGTCGAGGCTGTCTATCCGCGCACGGATGTGCAGATCTGTGTCGTGCACCAAATCCGAAACGCCGCCAGATTCGTGTCATTCAAGGATCGCAAAGCCTTTTGTGCCGATATGCGTCCAATTTACACTGCTCCCACCATCGGCGCTGCCGAAGCAGCGCTGGAGGAGTTTACCGGAAAATGGGAAGCGCGAAGTCCCGCTTCCATCGGCTCCCGGCGCGCACACTGGTCAAGGCTTTCGACTTTCCACAGGTATACTGTGGAGCTTCGAATGATGTTCTACACGACCAATGCCATTGAAAGCCTCAACGCGCAGATGCGGAAGAATACCTCGAATCGAAAGGTATTCCCGAATGACGATGATCTTCGGCGACCGGCTCGGCGCAGGGATGCTCGGCAATAACCAGTGAAATGACCAGTGAACGCTCCAGCCGTTTACTCAGTTCCCGTTACAGACTCACGTCGCTCGGCCAGGAGAGCGACCCATTTTTCCCTGGCTTCCTCCTGTGCTTCCCTTTTCTTCAACTCTTCTTCGATTCGGTAAATACCGTAAAAGTCGGCCTGGAGTTGGTTCCATTCGGCTGTGCTCAAAGTGGAAGCGGCATCAACCAGGTTTCGTTGAGTGATTCCTGCTGCTTCGAAGTTCCCGATAAATTCCCTGAAGTTTTGTTTCCACTCCAGGGCAAGAGCGTCGTAACGCCGGCTGTACTCTTCCTGGCCGATTTTCCCTGTCTGGAACTTTTCCTGAAGCGCCCGCACTTTCTTCTCATGGTCGGCGTAGATCTGCCCCCACCTATCGGGTTCAATTTGCGCCAGCAGTACGACATCCGAATCGAGTACGTTCGTTTCATGCAGCGAGTCAGCGGCTGCGGAAGCACCTTCCATGTAGACTGCTGCCGGGGAATACTTGGCTCCTTTTATGCTGGCATTTGCCCCGAATTCGGCGATTGGCAGGCCTGCCCGGGATCCCAGCCAGGCTGCTTGCTTAATCGAAGAAGCGACCACAGGTAAAACTATCTTTCCAGCCGCCGCGGGAAACACCCAAACTGGCAGTGTTGCCCACTTTGCCGCCCATGTTCCCGCGTGAAGAGCCCAACCAAGCGGCTTCAAATACCAAGGAGCCGCCCTGGTAACGCCTGCTGCCCACCCGGTTCTATCGAACCATTTAGCAGCGTTGCCGCATTTCCCGCCTAATCCGCGAAGTGTTCCAACGATTCCATTGCCTGCTGCCGCATCAGCGAGGGAGGTCTTGAACGATCCGTACGCGGACCCGGCACGTCCGAGCCCCGGCATTTTTTTGAAAAGACCCTTCGCAACAGAAGCCGCTTTCGCGATTTCAGAGCCTGCCCCCGTCATGAAGGGACTCGTCGCGCCGCGGGCGCCTGCAACGGCAGTTGCTCCCTTTGCTGCGACCAACGCAGTGCTCACCGTCTTTATGGTGGTTGCAGATGCGGTGTCGGCTGCTCGATCCCGTTGTATCCCAAGCGCCTGCTCGGCCTCTAATAGCCTGTCCGAGGCTTCACGCATCTCCTTCAGGTCCTCGGACACAGCAGCTTCGCCAAGTGCCGTGTAAACCCTCTGCGCTTG
>CAYQVO010000053.1:14794-15858 GCA_964421085.1 uncultured Bdellovibrionales bacterium
AGTCATCGCGTGTAACGAGCAGTCTGCCGGTTTCCCCGGATAAATCACCCAGGCCGAGGAACGTTTTTTCAGCGCCCCTTCCTATTGTTTTTGTTGCTTCCCACACACCGCCTTTTTGATAGGCGGCCGGGACTTCTTTTTCGAAGAAAGTCTTTGCCGAATTCCACATCCGGCTCCCGGTCGCAACCGGGCTGGTGCAGACGTTCCACACAGCGCTGCCCAAGTACTTTGGAATACGAACTATGCCCTTTCCCAAGCCCGTGAAGCTTTCGCCCAAGTCCTGCCAGACGCTTCCCACCGTGCCGGTATCGTTAAAGGCTGCATCGCACATTTTCCTGAATTCCGTGTCTCTTCGGAGAGCTTCGATGTTTTTCCGGGCCTCGGCGGAAATTCTTCCTTTGATTTGGTCATATTTGCTCGCGCCTCGACTATCCTTTTCAAGTAGATACCTCATCTGCAGCAGGGCTCTGTGGTCTCCCGCCATGGCGCGTACTGCTTCCTTATCGGTGAAAGCATTGTTGAATCTTTCGGCCCACAAATCATCTGCGGATGAGGCGTATCGGGGAGCCGGTGTGTGATGAGAGCGGGGTGAAGCGTGCGTTACCATGACAAAACCTTCTGTTTAGAACCTCTAACCATGGTTATGGGCTGTTTGCCGCTACCGTCGCATATGAAAGACAAAAGCAGCCTTGGCAGAGAGAAAACGGGCGATTAGTGAAGCAAGGCTGAGGGATAGGCCTGTGCTGGGATCTGTGAAACGCAGGGTACTTACCGGCCGGTACCGCCTTAAGGAGTGATGGTATCAAGGTATAGTCGTCACATCGATTACTGTATTACCAGCTGCCTATGATTCCGTTTATATCACCACGCACACTTTTTGATTCGCTTTCTGAAGCACAGACCCCAGCCCCTGCTATCGGCGCAGAGAAGGAGGACAGCAGGATCTACGCTACTTATGCCGACATACTTCGCAAAGATACACCAAACAGTGCTGCAGTCTTCGATGGGATGGCCGAGCGGGCTGAAGATGCCCCATTGATCGTCAGGGTTTGAAAGGTGGACTC
>CAYQVO010000054.1:0-15442 GCA_964421085.1 uncultured Bdellovibrionales bacterium
ACGGACACCGATGCAGATTCGGATGGTGCGCTTAATCGACTTCTTCGGCACCTTACTGAATAGTGCCGCATCCAATGAGTCTTTTCTCAGCAGAGGTCGGCGGGGTGCACGCGCTGCACTGCGAGAGTACCGCCGGATCGGTCACTATTTCCGGCGACCGCTATATCAGGAAGGATCCGCCCCCTTGCTCCCTCTGTTCTCTCGCAAGCAGATACATTGTCGTGAGAGAATACAGAAGAATCATCCATCCCATCCATCCGATGTGCGCCACTCGAACTCGTGGCAGAACTGTCTGGAGTATATTGGAAACAACCTCAATAGCGAGCAGCATAACCAGTCCAGCCATGTGCCTGAAACGGTTCAACTGCGACGCGTGAAGGACGATAAGCGTGCTTCGCACCACGTAATAGTAATAACTCGCCGTAAGCAGGAAAAAGAACGGCAAAAAACCAAAGGCAAATGCCTCTTCAAGCGGCTGCTTCCTCAGGAGAAAGAGCAGAAGAACGGTCAGGATCACACCGGCGAACATCACCCACCGGCCCTGCTCCTTTACTTTCAGACGCCTTGCATCATCCATTCTGTCAATGTGAGTTTCGCCTTCATACGCGGCCGCCAGTGCAAGGCCTTGTCTCATTGAACTGAGGTTCTCAGGCGTAGTATGGGCGCTCATCTTTTTGAAATAGAGAGAAATGGGTTCGGCGCCGAACTGCACATACGCACTCCCCCACAGCAGCGTGATAGAGACTGCGATTCCCGCGAAGAAGTTCAAAAGCACGCGGGCATGAGGATCCTTCCGAAACAGTCCATCAAGGAATTTCACCCCCGGGCCTATGTTCCAGAGAATCGGGAAAATTCTCAGGGAAGCCGACCATCCGGCAAAAAGGCCGGCAAGCCACAGCACATTCTTTTTTATCAATCCGAGCGCGATCACAAGCGTGCATACATAATCATACCGTCCGAAGACCCACGTCAAAGTCGGCCACCTGGTCGAGTAAGTGCAGAAGAAGAAAAAAAGAAAGAACATTCCGGCATTGATCCCAAAAGCCCAGAATGTGCACAGCACCGCAAGGAGGACCCAGAGGGCATCGACATAGCCCAGGAACTTTAGAGCTTCAACCGGCACAAACTGCAGCGGAAAATGCACAAGAGAGACCCAGGCCGGGGTGCCGTTGAAACCATGGTCCCACAGCATCTGGTTCCAGGAGCTCCTTCCCATGCCGCCGCCCGCGATTCGCTGAAGGTAGAGAAAATCGTGCGAAAATTCCTGCCATCGGGGAGGTGAAAAAAATTCCTTAATCTGCTCGTGCCCCTGAATGTTCCGGGACCATTCCCTGGAATCAACCCAGTAGTAGTCGTTTTCATCCTGAAAAACTATCCGTTTCCGCTCCGTATCAAAACGATAAAAAGGACCTCCGTTCTCCAGATCCGCGACGATAATCGCGGGGTACAGCCGAAAGTAATTGAGTTCCCGGAAATATTTCGGCGTAAGATAATAGTGGATAAGATCGTAAGAATCGATTCTCTCCCTCCAGACATAGCGAAACGACCCAGGTGAAACCACTTCGCTGAACTGAAAGATCCGGGAATAATTCAGAAACGCCGTAATCACCAGAAAACCAAGGAAACTGCGGAGTAAAATGATTCCGATTTTGAATATTCCCGGATGCGCCTCCTTCAGGCGATACACGAGGAAAAATCCGATAACCAGCAGGGCGCCCGCGGCCGCCAGAACCGCTTTGATCGCTTCACTGTCGGCGCGAGTGAACTGCGTCATGACGCGCTTTGAAAAATATAGTCAATCATTATATGGCCCCATTTTCCGGTCGAATCGTCAACAACTCCAATTCGGGCTTCTTTGCCCCGCCATTTCTTTATCTTCCAGCATCTCCTTCCGAATGTCTCGCTCCTGACACCAGTCGCCCGCTTGACGCTTTTCTTATCGATGATAAGGTTCACCGTCAGTCTTTCGATGTCGTCTCCGCCCGCCAGGAGGAAACAAAGACGGTTGCCTGAAAGCCTGAACGCGGGGGAAACGCAAGCCGTTTTCACCTTATCGCCCAGCACCGGATCGAAGGTGCTCAGATACCGTTTCCCATGAAAGAGCGTTACGGACTGCTGCCGTGGCAGAGTTCCAGCCGTTGTGACGACCTCGGATATTCCAGCATCCGTAACGGCCTCCCATCCCTCCGCTTTCTTTTCTTCAAAATCAAAAACCGGGGCCCCCGGCAGTGGAATTCGCGTCTTCAGGTCTTTAAGCCATATGCCCGGCCCGAGCTTTCTTCTGAAGCGCCGCAACTCTTCGGGAAATACAGTTTCAAGGTAAAAACCGTGCTCCTGCCAGTCTTTTATGCCTTTTTTGTACATGCCCCATGGAACAATTGTGGGCCCCCTGGCAAGGGCGGCTTCCGGTGCAAGCCGGCGTTTGAACCTCCGTTTCCCGCTTTTCCGCTTCTCAAACCTGCCGTCAATGTCGATCACATAGAGATTACTGAAATATCCGACTGCTCCCGCATCCTTGAGAAGCACTTTGTCTTGAGCCTTGCCAATCTTCGCCAGCCATTGGCCGAAGCCTGCGCGCGCCTCCTGAAGTTCTGCGTTGCGCCTGATTTCAAAATGATAAGGCCCGTTGCGCATTCCATATGCCCCGAAAATAATTATTGCGGACACGAGTATGACGGCCATGGAGCCCGGTACGGGGCCTGACGCATAGTGCCGAAGACATTCCCATATCCGGGCAACCATGACGCCCGTCACCAGATGACAAAGCGGAACAATCGGCAGAAGAAGCCTCGAAAATGAATCAGCGCCGCCCCCGATAAACAGAACGTAGACTGCATCAAGCAAAGCAATCGAAAGAACTTTGAAAGCAAACCCCCTTTCGAGCATCGCGTACGAAGCAAGTATCAGAAGCGGAAGGTAAAGCTCAGAGGAAAGAAATCTGTGAATATAGGAGATGCCGCCTCCCGGCATGGCGTATGCCCCTTCCGCCGGCAGGAAAGACCCGAAGTAATACCATCGCCATAATATCAGAGGAATTATGAAGATTAGAAATATTCCTCCCTCTGTCCGAAAGCGCCTCAGATCCTCTTTATTCTCCTTTTCTTCTTTAAAATATCCGGCCCAGAAGGGAAGGATAAAGATAACCGAACTCAAGCGCGCAAGCGCCATTGCACCAAAAATCACCCCCCTCAGCCATGGCACAGGCGCAAGCAGGGCCGAAAGAAGCAGAAACAGCAGCATCTGATCTTCAAGCCCCATTACCGCATTCACAAGAAAAATATTATCCGCCGCCATAAAAGCGGGCGGCACCAGGGC
Organism: uncultured Bdellovibrionales bacterium; assembly: GCA_964421085.1. GTDB lineage: Bacteria > Bdellovibrionota_C > UBA2361 > UBA2361 > CAYQVO01 > CAYQVO01. The sequence goes on from CAYQVO010000054.1 coordinate 3,316, forward strand.
AAGCCGGGGATTGGTAATTATTTTTTTTGAGAGCGCAAAAAGAAGCGCAATATTCCCGGCTGCGACAAGGATAGTAAAGCTCCTGAGCAGACCGACAGTCGACCATCCCGTAATTGTGTGAAGCAACTGGAAGACTGCGCAGATTAAAACCCAGAGCGCGCTTCCAAAGGCTTCGACCCTCTCAGAAGGGTTAAAAACAAGGCCCTCGCCCCTCAACAGGTTCCCTGCATATCTGAGGTATATGTACGCCTCGTCATAAAGCTGCCAACGGTACGCTGCCGAAATGCCGACCGAAGCGGCAAAGACCCAGAAAAGGAGCAGAATAAACAGCATGAACCGGAAATAATTTCTCACAAAACAATCAAATCACAGTATTCTCGACCGCGACAAGGGTGGCCCTCCGCTTTTATCTGCAGATCCAGATTGCCAAGGGCTTCATCCAGTGGAGTCATGCACATCTGACGCAGGGGAGCGGAAACGGACGAATCAGCGGAAAGGCGGCTTGCCCCCGAAAGACGCTCGGGGGTTCCCAGGAAGCCCGGGTATGGTATAATAAGAACATATGCTCCCTTCCGCTTCTTCCGAACTCTCCCGGCGCGACCAGGTCAAGGGCGCAGTGCTGTTTGAGTTTGCCATTATAGTGCCCGTTCTTCTTCTGATGGTTGCTTTCCTTTTTCTTCTTGGCCGCCTTATATGGCAGTACCAGCTTCTCTGCGACGCAGCGAGACACGGGGCAAGAACAGCAGCAATCGAGTCGGAACTGTACCCGGACAAGGACTGTTCGCAACTGAAGGATATAGCCGTGACTGCGGCAAATGCCTACCGGGAAAACAACAGTAAAAGGTGGGCCCTGGATTTAGTCTGGGAAGAGGCGACCGCTACTGTCGGGTCGCCGATAGTGTACAAATACACTCCGCCGCGCGGCATGAGGATAAGAATGATGAAAGTCACATTCAAGACAAAGGATTCCGATAATTGCCTTTTCTGTTACTCCGACGCGTGGAGAAAGCTTTCGCTTAGTGCGACGGCGTCGATGGACTTGAGTTACACCTCAATGTGTCAAGGTGGGGCCAGTGAACCGGAGGAATAAAAATACAGGCGAACGCGGACTTTTTTATCTCCTGTTCCTGGGCCTTGTACTGGTCCTGATAATGATCATTGCGCTGGGACTTGAAATTGGGCGTCTTCTTGTAGCTGATCGCCAGCTTCAAAACGCCGCGGACGCGGCATCTCTCGCTGCCGTTCAGCTTCTGTATCGGTGCGATGAAGACCCGAATAATTATGAGTACGATCCCAGTCCAACTTCCGTTCCCCTGAATGGCGATAACAGCGTCACTGCCGACCTGGGTAACTGCCCCGGGGGCTCGCGCGGGGGATGGCAGGCTTCAAAAGCAGCGGTCATAGGAGTGCTTGCAAAGTACAAGATTCTTGGCAGACAAATAACTGATCCTGTCTATAGAAGCGACCTTGGAATCGGGACGTGCTGCGACGAGAAGGCGGAGGAAGGCAACGTCTTGCAGGATGGTTACGGCACGACCCTGCAGTCCACTGAAGGCGTCGCCAGCGTGGGCGCCGATTCCTCCGATCTTCGATTCAAGGTTATCCGCATGTTTGAATGTGAGAAGGATGACGGGGAGAAGGACATACTGCCTATTGACGGCGGCGAGCAGTATCCGCCTGCAAATCCCGTAGTTAATCTGAGCGATTGCGGGGCGGGTTATCCTTACTGCGTGGCAAATGCCGTAAGTGTTGAGCTGGAAAAGGATATAACAATGCCGCTTGCAAGGGTGTTCGGAATCGTGGATCCAAAAAGGACGATTAAAGTTGCAGCGGTGTCTGTTTTGAGGCTGTATGACCCCGACGACGCTTCCAAAAGCTGCACGGTTCCCAAGTGCAATTTATTGCGATGTAACGTATGTCCGGACGGGTCCGATCCACTACTGGGCAAATGGCCGGACTGCCCCGACTGCCCTCCAAATAATTAACCCGGACGCTATCCGCACGATTCACACCCACCGCAGCGCAGCCAGTGGGGATCTTCAACTGGAATTGACGCTTTCGCTGTAAGGTCCAATGCGCCGGGTTTGAAACCAATACAGAAAGGGCACGGGATCGCGTTTTCCCACTTGGCTTCAACAGTCAATTCACAATTAATCATGCCTGGATGGTCCTGGTCGACAGTCTTTGCAACTGACGATGTATAACCGATCGTCTTTCCTTCGGTGCTTATTCCAAGATTCTTCAGACGCTCGTTCATTTTACTGGTTATGTATGGATTAAACTCTTCTTTGCAGTCGTGCAGCGCCTGGAGCACCGATGGCGGATCGACAGCCACTGCCCGCACCCCCTGCGTTACCACATGGACGAGCAGCACATAGCGGTAAACGGCTATGCTCATGGTAATAATGCCGCCAATAATCGCGAAAAACAGAAGGAGGGCAAGCAGCGCCTCAATGTATGCCACGCCCTGTACTTTGAACCGTTTTCCGCTATAATTTTTCTCTGCTTTTGCCCGCATAAGGGAACTCCCCAATGGTTCAATCTTTTCCATTATTTTACACCAGAATCAATCTTTGGGCATCTATACGTTTTCCTGCCCTGCTCCTGGCGCTGACTCTTTCAATTTCAATGGCGCCGGCGGCGTGTCCGGCTGAAAGTGAATCGCCGGCACCTGCCCCGCCCCGCATTGTATCAGGCAAGACCTATGAGTCCTTCAGGGTTAAGCTTGAACCGGCGGATAAAGAGGTGTTGCGCGCCATACGGACGGCAATTGGAAGCCCGGAGGAGAAACTTCCCTCAGAGATCGATATCAAGGCACTGCTCGGCAGAAGTACTCTGCCTCACAATGCATGGGGCTTCGCCATCACACTTTATCAGCCCGGGAACCAGCGACTTGTCGTTATCCGTGTGAAGCATCAGCCCGAAAAGGACATTATCGAGGCAGTTAAGGGAATCAGGCAGCATAAGCGGTTTTCGACTTTTGCCGTCGACGATCGGAAGCGCTGCCGTATCCAGATTGACTTCCTTTTTCCGAAGCCATATTCGTTCGACATGCGCAGGGCTTCGGAAAACGCGCTTGACTCCACGAGGTTCGAATTCGGAGTCGACGGTCTCGTAGTCAAAGCCGACCGGAAGAATCCTCTCTACTTTCTCCCGGGAGATGCCTTTGTTAAATCGATTCTCGGTTTCAATCAGCTCGATCGCTTTCTCCGGAAAAGTCTCGATGTCGACAGCAAAATCCCGCTTGAATACGAGGTATTTCAATCCCAGAGCCATGTCAGTTTCGAGAATGACTGGCTCCCGCTTTACAGAGGGTATCCGGTGACAGAGCCGGTCGGCGTCAAAGAAGTCGAAGATGCGGTGCATAACGCGCTCGAACACCTCATTCGCTATCAGGAAAAGGACGGACGATTTCTATACTACTACGACGCGGCAACCGACTCCCTCAGGAACCATGAGCACCCGAATCGCGACACGGCAAAAGATGCGTACTACAACATAATCCGCCACTGCGGAGTTTTGATATTCATAATGAAGTACCATGAACGGTATCGGGATGAGAGAATCCCTCCTCGCGTCCGCCTTGCGCTCTGGCATGCGTTGAAGAGCACTGTTGTTTATAATCTTCCCGATGGCCAGGAGGCAGCCTACGTTCTCGACAACAATAAAGGTAAACTCGGAGGCTCCGGAATTCTTCTTCATGTTTTAATGGAATACCAGAGAATTTCCGGCGACAAAGTCTTTGCTCCATACGGCGAACGCCTTGTGCGGCATCTCCTGCAGGAAATACTTCCCGGCGGGGAATTCAGGTATTACTCGATTTACCTCGGAAAACCTGTCCCGCCCGAAGAAAACAGCAGGTATTTCGGTTTTTATTACCCTGGTGAAGCTGTTGTGGGACTCGCAGGCTATCTGAGATTCGGGAACCCATCGGAGGGCTTCCGGAAACAGATCGTTGACAAGCTGCACCACGCGCTTAAGTTTCTGGTTCACGATCGGCCGAAAATATACAAAGACCTCTTCACATCTCTGCCTCAGGATTCCTGGCTCGTCATGGGAATTAACAGTCTCTGGTCCCTGCCTGAATTCAGAAAGGATGATTACAAAGCGTTCGCGTTCGCCACCAATGAACAGACCGTACAGCACATGTACACTGCTGAAGACGCTCTCTATCCCGACTACCCGGGAGCTTTTTATTACCAGTACGGCGATCACCCTTATCCCGACGGCGCCAGAGCAGAGGGCCTCGTCGCGGCTTATGAGCTTGCAAAGAAAACGGGCGACGAACAGCGCGCAAAGAAGTTTCATGCTGCTCTCAAGGCGAGCATCAAATCAATCTACCTCCTTGTTAACACCGAAAAGTCTGTTTACTCAGCGCCAAATCCTGAAAAGGCTCTCGGCGGCATCAGGTTCAAGCTCACGCGCCAGTGGTTCCGCATCGACACAACAGGGCATCCTGCCCATGTGTTCATTGATTTTATTCCCGAGTGGGGAAGGTACTGAACGGATACTAATCACCTTGACCAGGTCTATTAGCCTGGCTAAACTGGAGGAAGATACATTTGAAGGGTGTGGAATGAAATATATTACTATCTACGAGGCAAAGACTAAGCTCTCAAAACTCATCAGGGATGTTCTTGCGGGCAAACAGGTCATCATAGCCCGCGGGAGAGAGCCTGTTGCCCAGATAATTCCATATCACGCACCCGGCAAGATTCAGAGAACGGGCTGGATGAAGGGAATCAGGATTGCCGACGATTTCGATAAACCTCTGGAAGATTTTCGAGAGTATACGAATGGAGACCCTGATTGACACTCATGCGCTGCTCTGGGCGGCGGGAAACGATCCCCGGTTGAGTAAAAAAGCGGCAAATATACTCAAGGACGGGAAGAACGTCATACTTGTAAGTTCCGCTGTTATCTGGGAAGCGGCAATTAAGGCGAACTTGAAGAAGCTCTCTTTTCCCGGCAACTCCTTTGACGCATTTGTCTCAGGGCTTACCGACACGGGTTATGAGATGCTTTCTGTGACTCCTCATCACGCCGGAAAAGTTTTCTCTCTCCCGTTCCACCACTGGGACCCGTTTGATCGTCTCCTCGCAGCGCAATGTCTTGCTGAAGGATACCCAATAATCAGCTCCGATCGTTCGTTCGATAAATACGGTGTCAAAAGGATCTGGTGATGACCAGTATTGCATGAAACTTGGCTCATATGCGCAGGAAGCAATCATCAATCCCGTTCCGAGTTATTTTAGTCGCACTCCTCTCTCTCGCCCTCAGCGCCTGGTTTTCTTTCTACACGATACTTCGCCATTACCGCATCGAATCCCGTGATTTCGACCTGGGCGTCCTCTCCAACGTAATAATCAACACTGCATACGGCGACATCTTCCGCTCATCCTATTATCTTGGAGACTCATTCCTGGGTGTGCACGTAGTGCCGCTTTATCTTCTGCTTGGGTTTCTCTACCGGCTCTTTCCGTTCATAGAGACGCTTCTAATTGCGCAGAGCACTGCTTTGTTTCTTGCGGCAATTCCACTGTTCTTCTTTGCGGCCGCACTTCAGATCCCCCGGTGGGCTGCATTCCTAATCGCAGTTCTTTTCCTTCTTCATCCGGGAAATCACGAAGCTGTATTTTATGATTTTCATGAGCTTGCTTTTTTTCCCCTCGCGTTCTTTTTATACGCTCTTGCACTGAGTCACAAACGAGCCGCACTGAGTCTTTTCGCGCTTGCCTTCTGTCTTGCCGTAAAAGAAGACATAAGTCTTATTGTGCTGTTTTCTCTTCCGATGCTTTCGGGTCTCTTCGAGGGGAAAAAACAGCTTCGCACTCACGCTGCAGTCTGCGTCGTCTGGTATCTTATTACTGTCCTTATACGGGCTGAGTTTGCAGAAACAGCTCACCGCTACGTCTGGTACTATAAAGATCTCGCCGCACCGGGGCATGAAGGGATATACGGGCTGATTCTTGGCATACTTCAGAATCCGCTTTACCTTATAAAAACGCGCTTCACCCCCGACCGCGCTCTTTATGTCTTTCAGCTCCTTGCTCCTGTCGCATTTGCGCCGCTTCTCAGTCTTCGATTTCTTGCCGCAATCGTGCCGGGCTTTGTTCTGACGCTGCTTTCGAGCAATGAAAAGAAGGAACTCTTCACGCTTTCCTTCCAGTATGTCTGGTACATTATTCCCGGATCCTTTGTGGCGCTCTCTCTTGCCGGTGAAAGATTCGAGCGGGGCCGCAAATTTCTCCTTCCTCTGGCAGCGGTTCTGACTCTGGTCCTTTCTTATCAGTACGGAGCTCTTTTTAAACCTTCAGACTTCAAAGGCGGGTACAGAACAGTGAAGTTTGAAATAACGTCTGCTGACTGGGAACTTCGCTCGAATATCAAGCGCCTCGCATCAAAGATTCCTCTTGATGACTGGATTGTCTGCTCGAGCGATCTCTGTCCTCAGGTTTTCTATCATCCAAACGTCCTTCCCTGCCGGGTATGGGATCACAACGAACACAAGTTCATCAAATGGGCGTTTATCAGCGAAGACAGAAACTGCTCGCAGCATGGGCTTGAACAGGAGGAGTTCAGGCTGGCGGATGAGGTGGGGAAGTATTCGCTGTGGAGGAGGGGGGAATAGGGCCTGAAGAGGATTGGCTTCAAAGAGTGTCTTTATTGCGACCAACTGCTTTAAACACGGCCGTCAGATTTGAGGCAGGCGCTGCTTCTCGCGAATTCCAAGATCTGCAAATTTCAGATCACCCTCTGCCGCCGCGAACCATTCGTTTGCCACTTCTTTACTCATAGAGCGTAAGACCTTCGTCAATCATATTTTTCACGAAGTCATCGCCCATCCGCAATCGATTCTCGATTTCCTGGCGTGTATACACTTTTGGGTCAAAATCGAAATGTCGGGGAATTCCTCGAATTGCCTCAAGCACGTGCTTTATGCGATATGGACGCTTTATATCTGTATCTTTGATAATGAGAAGATCAATGTCGGAAGCATCATTATAATTTCCTCTGGCGACCGAGCCAAACAATACAATCTTCTCGGGTTTGTATTGGGCGGCTATCGCAGCCGCAAGAGTCTTTGCCTCGGAAAGCGCATCTTTCATAAGGGGGAATATATCATTCCTGTTTTCGAGAGGCTATGAAGATTTTAGCCACCAGCGGCTCATGCCGCCTCTATATGCACTTTATAAGAAAGGCCGGCCTCGTTTCCCCTGATATTTTCAGCCACTTTCTTCTATCTGTTGTTTGGTAAATAATCTCAGTGAATGAAAACTACGAAGTATTTTCAGTACCGTCGTTCGTTTGCCGATCGAGAAAGAATTCAGGATGATTGGATCCTGAATGTTATTGACCATCCTGCAAAGACGGTAAGGCAGGAAGATGGTAGAATAAGGATGTAGGGGAAAATTGAAGAAGCAGGCGGTCGATGGCTTCGCGTGATTGTGCTGGAAGACGGAGAAACAGTGCATAACGCTTTTTTTGACAGAATGTACAAGGAATGAACGGATGAAAGTCAGATATTTCGAAGACACGGACACCCTCTACATCGAGTTGAGCGATCGCGAGCCTGCTCAGACTGAAGAGTTGAACGAAAACGTTCTTATTGAACTCGATAAGGATGGGAAAGTAGTAGGACTGACTATAGAGCACGCAAAGCAGGCAGGGGGAAAGCTGGATTTTTCCTATGAGACAGTTGCGGCATAACCCGATAACGCACGGGCCTCAAGCCGCCTCTATATAAACCCTGTACGAAAGCCCCGCCTCGTTTACCTGCGCCTGTAATGCCAGCCGGGCAAACTGATCTTTCGAATAGCCAAGCAACGCTGCAAATTCAACGGCTCGAATGAGGCTTACCGTTTTTCTTCCTTTTTCGATATCACAAAGATGGGATCTTGAAATGCCGAGTTTCTCAGCAAACTGGGCGTGGGTCATCTCCTCTCCGGTTCTTATGGCGTTCAGCAGTTCAGGGAGTGTAAGAGGTCCGCCGGTAAGGTCCTCGAGGAACTTCAGTGCTTTGCTTTTTTGCGGGGTTTGGTGAATAAATCCAGACTCCTGATGCGTTGCAGGAACGAGCTTTCTCGGAATAAACTGAAGGCACACGAATTTCGACCATATAAAATGCAAAATCCTCCGCCCCGCCGCCTTACTCTTCTGCTTGCCTGCACAAGCTTCTCGGCGATTCTTTTTGAACTTATCCTGACCCGGATTTTTGCTGTTACTCTTTTTGCTACTCACGCTCACATGGCGATAGGCCTTGCGCTTCTCGGCCTTTCAATCGGTGCGCTGATTTGTTTCCTCTTCCGAAAATCTCCCGTACCGGAAGATATCCTGCTGCAAACGAGCAAAGTTACCATCTATTTCGGCCTTTTCTGTCTAGCCGGCGTGCTTGCAGCAGTTTATTTCCCCGCTACGAGGGAGCCTCTATCAGCCCCGGAAAGCTATGCGGAGAGATCTTCCATTTATAATGCTCTCCTCGATCCATTGTGGTACTCGTTTCTTCTCGCAGTACTCCTGATTCCATTCTCCCTTTTCGGGTATCTCACTGCCGCACTGTTCAGGCAGTGGAAGGACTTTACGCCCCGCCTTTACGCAGCAGATCTGATTGGCGGAGGTCTTGCAGCTCCTCTTTTTATCCCCCTTCTAAGTCTCTGGCCTGCGCCTGATCTTGTCTTTCTTATCTGCGCGGTCTGCTCGGTTCTGGTTGTTATATTAACGCTGGGCTCTTCTCGTCCATTTCTCCACTGGACGTCATGCGCACTGACCTCAGTCTTCATCTTTCTCCTCATTTCATCAGCGATGAGTGAGTCAGGAATCCTGAGGCTTCGTCATGCAGCCGGTCTTTCCGAACAGAACATAATCTTTCAGAAATGGACTCCTCTTACGCGAATATCGATTCACCGGGACCAGAGAGAAAAGGAAGGCGACCTCCTGCTGCTTGATAATGGATCTGCCTCGCAGATCCCGATGTCGAAAGAGCAGGTGCAGAAACTCGCTGAGAGCGGGACGCGCTCCCTTGTTTACTACGTGAAAGAGCCGACAGCCCGGACAGCAATACTCGCCGCAGGCGCAGGGCCTGAAATCTCAATTGCTCAACGTCGTGGATTCACGAATATAGATGCTGTGGATGTTGCCGGAGAAATTTTCGATATAGTGGCGGAAAGGTATTCCTGGTCGCCTGTTAATCCCTTCCTTAAGCCCGGCATAAAAAGAATCGGTCTCGACGGCAGGTCAGCCATTCAAACATCAGACGGCCATTACGACATCATCCAGATGGTTCATGCAAACTTATGGTCTATATCAGGAATTCTTGCTGATACCTGGCTGCCAAATCTGATTGAAACAAAAGAAGCCTTCTCGATGTATTTCGAGAAGCTGAACCGGAATGGAATGATTTCTTTTGCAAGGGGTAATGAAACAGACCAGCTTGTCGCGCCCGCTGCCGCGGCACTCCGGGAGCGGGGTGTAGAAAATCCCTGGAACTGCATGGCTTACATCGCAGCGGGCGGAGAAATTCTTATCGTAAAAAAGAGACCGTGGACCCCGAAAGAAAAAGAGCGCCTGCATCAGGCTCTCAGTCGGCACTTCGAAGGGCAGTACCAGATTCTTATTGATCCGGGAGTCAAGCCTGAAAAGAAGTATCTCGAGTTGATAGACAGTCCCAATTACAGGACAGATAACAAGCCTTTTTTCGACAGGCCTCTTGATGTGCTCAAAACTGTGAGGGATATTGTCACATTCCGCAAACTGAACATGCGCAATGCTCTTGTGGTTGTCTATCATACTCTTACGATTCAGTTTGTCTTTGCGCTGGTGGTTGGCGCGGTAATAATTCTGCTTCCGTTTCTTCTCAAAACCCCGCCCAATCTGACGAACGTGGACTGGAAATTTCCCCTCGCCTGCGCGGGGCTTGGGTACGGCTATGTTGCACTCGAGGTCGTTTTTATTCATCAGTTTGTGCTTTTCCTGGGTGACCCGGCTTATGCGATATCGACTGTGCTTGGCGTGCTGCTGATATCTTCGGGGATTGGAAGCATGCTTTCTGCCCGCATCGATGAAAAACAACTCGGACGATTTATTTCTTACAGTCTTGCTCTCGTAGTCATTCTCGCCCTGATCACCGCACTGCTTCTCCCGTCGTTATTCACGCATTCTCTCTCTCACTTGCCGTTTTACTTGCGCACACTCTCGGTGATTCTCGCTGTCGTACCTGTAGGATTTTTCATGGGGTGTCCGTTTGCGTTGATTGTCCGCGCCCTGCCGGAATCTTCGTCGCGCATCATTCCCTGGGCCTGGGCGTTTAATGGATGGATGTCTGTGATGGGAGGGATTTTTACCTTGGTCTTGTTCAGGGGGTTTGGGTACAGTGCCGCACTTTTTGCAGGATTGATCGGATATGGAGTGGCGTTTTTTGCTATGAATCTAAATTCTACCCGCCAAGTATAGCGGGAGAAATGTGATTGAATCCAGCCTCTCGATATTCCGTTGGGAAAGCACGAAAGCATTACGCGGAGCGAACTCCTGCATATAGCAGGCGAGACTCTTTAACGTGCCTCGCACCCCGCTCTTTACTTCAATCGGAGCGGGCGCGCCGTCATGTTCTACGACATAATCAACTTCTGCGTCCGAGCCCTTAATGTGCCGGTCCCAGTAATGAAGAAGGTATCCGCTATCCTTTGTGCACGCAGCAAGGAGCTCCTGTCCGACGAACTGTTCGGCAAAGATTCCGTCCCGCATATCTGTCAAATCCTGCGTGACATTGACATTCCTCCAGTCGAAACCGACTGCGTGCTGGAGAAGGCCTGTGTCAAGAAAAATGACCTTGAAAAAATTGCTCTTCACAGCCCCTGCAGAGGCAGCTTCCTCGCATATGTGCTAACGACTCTTGTGATCAATCCGGCCTTTTCGAGAAGTGAAATAGAGCGTTTCACCTTTTCTGCTCTTAACGCTCTATCTATATCTGCGTATCGAAGCCTTGTTTTTCCAATCGAATCCGGGATCCTGCGATAAACGGTCTTAAGCGCATCCCAATCGACCCGCTTCGAGTACTTCGCAAAGTCATCTTCATACCCGTTCAGAAGAATTGCGTGCACGGCACTTGCCTCGGAGTAATCGCTGGTGCTTAGATATCGCGCCACTGCTTCCGGCATGCCTCCTATCCGATAGTATCGCCGGAGAAGCCCCAGCAGTTCCTCATGAACCAGAGGAACAAGGGGCTCCTCGAGTCCACACTGTTCAATATAATCCCTCAAGCATCCCTTTCCAGCTGCTGCGATAAACTCACCAAATGTCAGTGGGAACATATCAAGCGAATCGACGCGTCCAACAGGAAAACTCGCTGACTCCAGCACGAATTCCACGAGAGACCCGGCCGCGATAACATGCAGCTCAGGCGCTTTCTCATAAAAATATCGAAGCGCTGTGATGGCGGCCGGGCAGGCTTGTATCTCGTCTAAAAAAAGGAGTGCGCGGGGCGTTCGCAGGTTTTTCCCCGTTACAAGATTCAATTCGTCGAGAATGCGGCTTACAACGAGATCCCGTTCGAAGATTTCCTTTAGCTGAGGCCGTTCTTCGAAGTTCAGTTCGACGAAATTACTCTCATCAAAATGCTTTTGCGCCCAGTGTCTCACTGCATACGATTTGCCTACCTGGCGTGCCCCTCTTATCAGGAGGGGTCGCCGATTCTCTTTGTCCTTCCATGAATTTAAGGTGGAGTATATATCTCGTTCTATTTCCATTAGTTATATATATTTTTGACAAAAGTAACGGTTGTTAGCAATGGAAAAATGATAAAAGTAACGGTTGATCTTGCCGATAAATTGACAAGAGTAACGGTTCTTTTGATAGTGGGGGAGTTTGCTGGAGAGCAGGGTGCGGGGGCTTTTATTTAATATTCTGTCGAGGTCGGCCTTGATTGGAGGCATACTTGCTGTCTTCTACTTGGGCTTCAAGGTTCATAATCCGAGGCCTCCCATACAAGTCGACTGGATCTCCCTGCATGGAGGAACTTTCCTTATGGGCTCTCCGACAGAGGGTGCAGACATTTCGCATCTTCCGCCCCGGTCTCTGGTAAGCGTCCGGCCGCGCCCATGAAGAATAACCTCTTGTGATGGTGCAGATTGTC
>CAYQVO010000055.1:0-14763 GCA_964421085.1 uncultured Bdellovibrionales bacterium
AAAAGCGGCAGCGTACTTCGCGAAGCACACCCGGTGAAGTACGCGTTTATTGAGGTGCAAGCGTGTGAACTTTCGAGTGAAGACGCTTTGCCGGGTGCTGGGTGTCAAAGAGCAAGGTTTCTACCTGTGGCGCAAGAGCGGGGCAAGCGAACGGAAGCGGCAGGACGAGCGGCTGTCTGTGCACATTCGCATTGTCCATGCGGAAAGCCGTGCTCTCCGGCGCCGGATTTGGTGAATCGCAATTTCACGGCATCAGCTCCGGACAAGGTCTGGGTGAGCGACATTGCATACCTCTGGACGAAGGAAGGGTGGTTATACCTTGCTGTTTTTTTCGACCTGTACTCGCGGATGGTCGCTGGATGGGCGATTGGTGTTCGTATTAATGCCGAGCTTGTTACAACTGCCTTTCGCCGCGCCTGCATGCGAAGAACACCGCCACCACCACCTGGCCTCGTTGTTCACTCAGACTATCCGTCACCCGGAAATAATGAGTCGCACGCCAGGCTGGGCGCGATGCCGGCGATTCCAGTGTCCACGGTGACGGGACCTTGTTTATCAATCATTGCTGCTCCGGGTTTACACTTGATCGTCATGGAGGAACAGAGGGAGGTAGTTGCTTGGCGAGGTGAGACGGAAATCTCCACTAACTAATTGTATTTGAAAACAAAAAACGGGAAAAACAGCAGCGATGCTCCCCCTGTGTGTTTTCAATTTTCCTGATTTTGGACATGCCCGAACGTTCAGGGCACGCGATGAGATTTACTCCCATAATAGTTGTAGAATGTCTGGAAAATTAAGTTTCAAGGTTTGAATGAAAATAGCAGCGCTCTTTGATAACGATGGTTTCCTGACGGAGCCCGGCGCCCCGCATCATCCCGAAGTGAGAGGAGAGCTGGAACAACTAGCAGATGAGTTCCCGGATGCGCATTTTGGAACTGCTTCAGGAAAGCCGGCGGAGTTTCAGGGAAGAGTGTACGCCGCGCACCTGAATCCAGGATGTCTGGAACGATGGGTGATAATAGGCAACAACGGAGCTGAAGCCTGGATCGGTCTTTCCCCTGACTGTAAACCTCTGCACCGGATGGTGTATGACATCAACAGGAACAATGCCCGCGAGGCAATTCTTCAGCTCAATCTCCTCGCTGACCAGGTTGTGAAAATATACGGTCCGTATGTTTACGAACAGGTAAATGCTGCTGCTGACGATGGCACACCTCTGATGCGCACTATTTTCCCTGTGACTGTCAAGAATCCCCAAATGCTGATGAAATACAGGGACGCAAATGGCAATCTGAGAAGCGGGATCGGGATTAACCCCGGAGTGGCAGAGCTGATAGAAATGGGGCTGGACCCGGGCAAGGTGCCCACGCCCGAAGAGATCTTCGCTACAGCCCAGGAAATCATGGCAGGTGCCGAAGGCGAGGACGGGAACATCTATGCTCTGAAACATGATGATGCAGCTGAGCTTATGCCCGGAGATATGAATAAGGAGGTCATGCTGCGTGCAGTTGCGGAATGCCTGGGAATACCCCAGGTCGACATGACAAAATATATCGATGCGCTTGATTGCATGGCCAAGCCCCAGAATGGAAGGGCAATAGATAAGGAGACCGGGCTTCAATCCATGACTCATCATCTGGAGATTCCTCGAGTTCAGATCGAAAGCGCATGGGATATCGTTGCACAGACTCCCTATAAAGAAGGCCTGGATGAGAGAACATTCAATGAGCGCATGAAAGGACCATACCTGGCGAAAACAGGGCAGGATACTCAGCTGAATATGGTCTTCGGAGGGGATGGAGAAAATGACATTCCAGGGCTCAGGGCGGTGGTCGTCGGGATTTCGAAAAGGAGCTGCCCTGATAATGTAACAAAGCATGCGACTCACCTGGTTGGTCCGGAGGCCGGCATACGAGTGCCGACCTATAAAACTGCGCTGGAGGTGCTGGCCAGTACAAGAATTGCGATGAACGCTATGCGCAGGGTCGCCGGGTGAATCATGCCGGGCAGGACTGGAGCTGGTACTGCTGCTTTTCCAGCCATTATTCTTGAGGGCTGCTTCAGAAATCAGCTTTCCCTTCAACCTGCACGTTGTTTCTGACATCCCGGACGCGACCGGTATTCCACATTCAACAGTTCATGTTCGGCTTATACAGCTTGAAGAGGCAGGAATCATCATCGGATATCCATGGTCAGCAAGCTGAAGCGGCAGATTTTCGGCAAAAAGAGCGGGAAACCTCATCCCGACCCCTCTCAGGTACAGGGTTCAGCTTTCACGGATTTGAATTCATCTATTTCGCAGTTCATCCGTTTCGTGCTGCTGCCTTATCAGCGCTGCCATCCGGTTATCATCTCAAGTCGTTCGATGGCGCGGCGGATGGGGCGGGTGAAGCGCCAGACCCTTGATTTATGAACACAGTCAATAAACGTCTGAAATTCGCGCACTCTTTCATTCGCTCTGCGCAGGCATTCATCACACTCATGCAGTTTCTCATTTAACGCACGCGACGATTCTTCGGAATCTGTCAGCCTGGCTTGAACGGCAGCAATTTCCTGCTCCAGCTCTGTCACACGGCGAGAGGCATTGATATTCTCCATCGCAGTTCTGTACGGTTTGCTTTCATATAACCATTCAATCAGATCCATGCAGGTCGATGCAGATCGCCCGAGGTGCGAGTACCATTCACCCCGGTAATATGAAGCATCTTTCCCGTTGCCGGAAATGTTTCGCCCTTGATCCAGCACAGCGCGGACCTGTTCCCGCAGCTGTTCTTTTGTGCAGTGTATCACGAAATCGTGGTGGGCACTTGTATGTCGAGAAGGAACGACGTCAGGTATCAGCCAGTCGCTGACGCTGATACTCGGCACGTTAAACAACAATGCTTCAAACATGACGCACGACTCATCGGTGACCAGCACATCGGACAAGGCCAGGGCCGTCAGGATGTCCGCCGTTCTGTCCATGACGTGAACTCGAGGATGATACCCGCGATATTTTGCCTCCATCTCGTCAATGTTCCTGACAATATGGGGATAGGCGTCCGGCCAGGCTGCCTGTTTGATCAACAGATTGCAGCCGAGATCCAGGCACGAATTTACGAAATCATCCTGTTTACCGTCGTTTTCCCAGGACGGGGCGTAAAGGACCGTCTTTCCCTCCGAAAGTCCGAGGCGCTTTCGAGCTTCTCTCACCTCCAGGTGGAATTCTCCACTTTTGTCATAAAGCCGATCGGACTTGGGCCACCCGGAGTTGTAAGCCCCAAGCAGAGGACCGTGAAAAGCCGGGTCGGAAGCGGTCCGGTTGTACATTGACTGCCACATCGGACCGGGAAGGAGGCCCAGATCAAACCGCTCCCACGTCTCAATCTGCCAGAAGTTGGGCCAGTACTCCTGCCCCTGACCGATGTCATGGAGCATAATTACCGAAAAATCCGCATTCACCTGCTCAATCATCGTAACATGACAGCAATAAAGACCTATCTGTGCCCGCGCTGAAAGATCGTATGAACAACTTGTTTCGAAACCGCGCCGTTCCGCTTCGTTCTTTACGGCCCGGAAGGTCAACTCTTCGATCAAATCTGTGACAAAAAAAGTGATGGAGGGTTTCATAATTTTCAAATCTGATATAGCTCAATACATGCCGGATGGCAAAAGAAGCTTCAATCGGGAGAAAAAAAAGTCATGCTGAATACTGCCGTGATTCTTGCCGCGGGCGTCGGCCGCAGACTTGAAGCTCTCTCTCTGGATAAACCGAAAGCGTTTATTGAGGTAGGCGGGGTTACCTTGCTGGAGCGATCCGTCGCCATCCTGGTTCAGAACGGGATCGAAGAGATTATCATCGGGACGGGTTTCCGTTCAGAATGCTTTGACGCCTTTGCCGGCAGACATGGAGAAGTCATGGTCAGGTGTTTCAGGAACGAAGACTTCCTCAATACCGGCAGTCTGCTCACTCTGTTCAGTCTCAAGGAGCATATCTCCACGCCCTTTCTGCTTCTCGAATCGGATCTGCTGTATGAAAGGAGCGCCGTCGGAATATTACTGTCTCGTCCGGAGGACAATGCGGTCCTTGCAGCCGGTTTTTCGAACGCTGGAGATGAGGTCTACATTGAGACGGATTCTTCCGGCCATCTTGTGAAATTATCCAAGGACAAAAACGAGCTGAGAAATATTTATGCTGAATTCGTCGGCATAAACAAAGTGTCGTTGAAAGCCTACGACGCCTTGTGTCATTTCTTTCAGCAGAATCGGTGTGCTCTTCGTAACTCACATTATGAAAGCGCATTCTCCTGTCTTGGGCCGGAGTATCCATTTTTTGTCCATAGACAGGACGATCTTGTGTGGTGCGAGATCGACAACGTAGATCATTTGATTCGTGCCCGGCAGGAAATCATGCCGTTGATTGAAGAAAAGGAAAAAGGAGAAAAATAGAAAGTCACGTGCCGGCAGAGGACGGGAGGCTGTTGATTCAGGGTGACCGCCAAAATGGTTATCGCTTCGGCCGTCAGCCGTATCCCGAGCCTTGCCGGGGTCGCTGCCTCTATCGAGCATCATCCTCGACGAATCTGAACTCTCCGCCTCTGAACTCAACAACATCCATATCCAGGTGCAGATTGCCATATTCATCCATTCGCCCCTCCCCGCCGGGAACAGGGACAGTTCCGGCCTTCAGAAGGTTCTCACGCTCGCACGAGACGGGGCAGCGCTTCAAGTATCGTGCGACAAACAAGAGCCGCTCTTTGTCGGCGGGCGGAATTGGGTTGGAGGCAAAAACACTGAACCCGGAATGCTCCCATGTCTTCATGGAATTTACAGTCTCGGCATCCAACAAGTCTTCTTTCACGAGAGCGTTAAAGACTTTTTTGCGGAAGAGTTCACAGATTTTATCGGTGTTGAGAGTGTATGGAAGTTCAATAAAGCGCCGGCCCCTGAATGCGGGAATAATGCCCCTCTGCCGGCGGACGAGATCGCCAGGATTATCAACGAAATAATTGGAGATGGGCATCCTGACTGCCGGCAAATCCCGGACGCGACCGGTATTCCACATTCAACAGTTCATGTTCGGCTTATACGGCTTGAAGAGGCAGGAACTATCATCGGATATCCATGGTCAGTAAGCTGAAGCGGCAGATTTTCGGCAAAAAGAGCGGGAAACTGAGTTCCGAGGATACGTCTGTTCAGGAGGAATTATCTGCCTTCGAAGCTTCTGAAAGCAGCGGCATTTCCGCCACAGAATCAGTTTCAGTATCAGCACACAGGAGAGAAATTCAACGGGGCAGGAAACCGCTGCCCGACAGTCTCGAGCGGGAGCGCATAGAGTATGAGCCGGAAACAAAAGTGTGCTCCTGCTGCGGCGCAGAGCTTGAGAAACCAGGGGAAGAAGTCACAGAGGAAATTGAATAGATATATCAGAACGAGTACGGATCGGTGACAATTCCCGAAGTGCTGCGAAAGCACATGGGCGGTCAGGAGAGGATTACGAAGAAGCAGGGCCGGAACCTCCGGAGTCAGCCGTTCGAAGGACCATGTCTTCCGGCCATACGGCGGGAGAAGGTGCCGGCAATTCCTGCTCTTTTCCCTTCAGAATGAACTCATACCGTCCCTTGTCCAGGTGGAATGGCCCCAGGAAAACTTTGAGTCTTGTGCCGGTCTGGAAACGCCGGTCGGATGATATGAATCCCCACCGTTTCAGCCTCGGGGATTCGCAGAGAACTTCCCCTTCGCCGCACTGCGTCACACGCACATCCAGTTCATTCCCCTGATACTTCAGGTTCTTTATGAGCATTTTCAGGAACTGGGCGGTGTGCCTCTCGATCTCCCATTGTTTAAGGTAATTCCAGATTTCCAGACGCGAGAACATTCTCTGAGTTTCGACGTTTCTGAAGGAAGGCCTCGCATCGAGTCTTCCGTCAATTCTCGCGGCAAGAAGCCATTGATTCACCTGTTGAAGCACTCCGTGCTCAGGCTTGATCGAACAGCTTCCGCTTTCGTTCATGCAGACGACAGGGTTGCCTCTGAGTGCGGTTGCGAGCGCTGAAAGGCTGTCAAGCGCGCCCGCTTCCAGTGCGCGCTGCATCAGGCGCGCAATTCCCATCGGGGTGGCGAAGTCGTCCTGATTCACCACCACTCCGGCTGATGCCAGCTCGAGGCACAACAAATCCCGCAGTGACGCATCGTTTTCAAGCGAACCGGGCAGCTTTTTTCTCCACATGAGAAATGGGTCGCCGTTCCTCTCGAAGAATGCGCCTATTGCAAGGGCCGTTCTTTCCATGAGTTGAGTAACAACTTTGTAATTTGTCATGGCTCGGAGCGCCCGCCGGAGATCTTCGAATCCCGGTTCTGCATGGGCTATATGCGATCTCAGCGTATATTCCCTCCGGCAGCATACCATCGCTCTGTATGGTCTGGATCTTTCTTCCGGTTCTGTCCGGGGAGTAATTCGATCTCCTTTAATGACAAAGTCGATGACCCAGGCAATGCGCGGTTCGTTTGCTGCAAAATAGCCCGGCTCCTGAGAAGGGGTCATAGGTTCCTCCTTCTGGATTCCGTTGCCGTTGCAGTTGCCATTGTCAGGCCGGCCTGTTATGTCCGGGAGCGCCACATGCACAATAAGACTCTTCCGGGAGGGCTCGAGCAGGATCAGATCTTCCGGTTTCAATGTCTTTTCATCATCGATCCTGAACCAGTTCCTCTCGGACATATCTTCCTCAGGAATGGCGCGGGCAGGGGCCTGCCGGCGGAGATCACTCGCCAGTGACTGAAGGCTCGGGATGTCTTCCATTGTCACTATGGATTTTGAAAGCCTGCTTCTCAGGATTTCGCGTGCTGATTCCGTAACGGGAAGTATTTCAACCAGGAGCGGTATTCCCACTTCTTCTTTGAACTGCCCGGCGAATCTGTTGAGATCCGCCCTCAGGTTCTTCCCGTTCCCCGAGTGACCGTTATTCTGATCCTGCCGGGCGGGGACTCCAATACGAAGGAGTATATGATTTCTCGATGAGCGTTTTCCTTTCGCACTTCGATCTTTCACCTTGATAGTATCGGCAGCAAGTACTTCGACCTCGTCCGGTGCGTTTGCTGTTATCCAGTGACGGACCTTTTCGAGTGTCCATTCGTGTTTTATGACCATCTCCCTTTGCGGGTGAGCAATGTCTGCAAGAGACTTGAGACGCAATGAATACTCTTCAGCTCCATTTGTTATTGCGACGTCGAGCCTGTCAGGGCTTTCCGGAACTGTCTTGGAGACTGCCTTCCTGACCGCCTTTTTCAGAGCAGGAAAGGATTTCGGGGGTACGTTTAACCCGATGGTCAGATACTTGAGACTGGATGATGAGGTCATGCAGAGATTAACAGGCTCGAGATCTTTCTTCTCAACCAGTCTGGCCAGTACTCTCTGCAGGGCCTCGTCGTGAGAGGGTTCGAGCATTATTTTTACATCCTGATACTGCGCATGATAGAGCGATTCGCAAAAAAGACGGCCGGAATGGGACGTTTGAGGACCGTTCCAGTAGGGGAAAGTATATCTGTTTACTGGACCCTAACCAAATGCAGTGCGGGAAAGTGCCGGAGATGCTTAAGGATCAGGCGAATGTTATGATTTTGGCGCGAATAACCATGCAGAGGCAGGAAAGAAATGACGGAAATGCGGGGGCTTGAGTTCGGAAAAGGGGAGGGAATCTCCGGGGCAACTGGCGGCGCAAAAATGCCTGCGCCGTGGACAGCAAGTGTCGCCGTACCGAAGGGATCAAGGGAGGAGATCATGGCTGCAGTTCTGTCTCAGGAGCCTGTGGTCGATATCGCTGAACTGGAGGCGCTCAGGAGAGAGACTGCGGCGAAGTATCATGGTCTTATAGAAGATTTCAAGCGCGCCTCGCGCAGAAAAGAGTCCCCTCTCGCCCACAGCCTGATATTCATCGATCACCATCACCCGGGAGGCTGGGTGCTCGATAGTCCGATGCTTCAGTCCGAAAAGTTTACTTTCAGACGGCAGCACCAGAGCGAACAGCCCGATGGAAATGCCCCCAGCCTGGTTACCATTGTAATACAGGACGGAAAACTCAGTGAATTTGATCCTGGAATGTTATCACAGGCAAGGGCGTGGCAGGGAGCGTCAGCGATAAGCATCAGCCACAGCATCATCCCGCGCAGTTTTGCGGTGCTGATCTTCGATCCTTTTGACGATCTTTTTCCCGTCAATCTCGAACTGGCTGTAGACCGTTATGCCGGGAATGAAGACAGAATTATTTCGCGGCAGAAAGAATGCCTTAAGGCTCTTCAGAGAAGTGAAGAGATCCTGGCCGATCCGAACCACCCGTGGAGAAAAGAAAGAGGCAATAGTGTCCAGTCTATTCCGTCAGATCAGCAGAAACTGCAGGAGCAAATCCGGAATCTGGGAAAGGAACTCGCGCGGGAGTGGCTCCCGGTAGAGAGAGCCCAGGTGATTGTAAGAGAGCGTGCAGTACTTTGTTCCCTGCAGGACAACGATTCCCTTCAGTTCCCCGGCATCAAAAGCGGCCGTGACCTCGGCTTCGAATCGCCGCTTCAGCTCGTGCAGTGTGTTGACGAGGCATATCCTGCCATGGAACAGATGCTTTTTTCGGGCGAGCTTCCTGATGAGATTCCTGCTGGACTTGCAAAACTGCTTGGGCGGGAATAGAGAGATTGCCACGAACATCGAGCGAATCCCGATGTTCCCGCAATGACAGATATCGTGAATGAGCATTGGAGAGAAATCCGGATACTTCTCGCGGATCCTTTGCACGGAGTCCTGTACGGAGCGGCTCGTCATGTCGGTAAGCAGGTCCCAGTCCAGTATGCTGCCCGGGCATACACAGAAAGGTATCAATACGAAATCGACCCCATGAAATGCCCATAGTGCCACGCGCCCCGATGCGGATTATCTCATTCATTCACGACCCGCCGGAGCGTAAAAAAGTTATGGAGGCTCTCGGGCTTCCTCTCCTTATGGCACCGGAAAAGTGGGCTCGGTCGCAATCATTGATTGATTTCGCTCTCGATGCCGCCTGACTTTACCCTCACAACTGTCTTCGTCCTGCCATGCCGATTTTCAAGCACTCTCACGGGAATTTTCAGCCCTCGTACTGCAATCGCGCCGACCTTTTTGCCATTTCAACTGTTATCACCAAAAACCCATTCCACACTTCTTCAACCTGCTTATGCCAACCACCTCAGATGATTCCCATGACTCCCCTGATCGCCCGGAAATAATCGATCTTTCTATCCTTTACCGGGCAAGAATTCACTTTTCTGGAATCTGGAGCGGTCCTCGAAAAGAGTGACCGGTATTATTGAGGACCGCCCTGGTAGTGCATCCAGGAAGTTTTTTCCTGGGACGCAAGTTCCTACGGCTTCAGATCCCCCTTCGCATAAAGCTACGGGGGATAGTGCCGCGACTGGTTTAGTGAAGAAAATTATCAGACGCGGCACTGGTCGAAGCGTTGCACCCCCTGGAGTCCTATTTGAGCATCTTATTCACCAGACGCTTGCAGGTATTCCACCCAGCCTTTGATTTCGCCTTATTCTTTTTCTTGCCGGCATTGAAAGCCCTCTTCAAGCTTTTAAGATTCTTCCTGGTGCATTTCGGCAGGCCGCTTTTTACTTCGGCTTCGGAAGAGGCCAGCAAAGACGCAAGCCCATTCAGTGCCTGGCTGATGGCTTTCCTTGCGGCATTTACCGCAGATTTTACTTTCCCCTTTGGAGCCTTCTTTGCTGTGGGAATCTCAGCTTTAATGATGCTCAGATAATCACGCGCGTTGTCAACAACGGAGCCGCCTCCACCACCTCCGCCATCGCTGGTATATATCTCACCATATTGTGTCACAACGACAAATCTGCCGCTTCCATATGCTATAGCGTTTACGCCAAAGCCAAGAGCGGT
Source organism: uncultured Bdellovibrionales bacterium (assembly GCA_964421085.1). Taxonomy (GTDB): domain Bacteria; phylum Bdellovibrionota_C; class UBA2361; order UBA2361; family CAYQVO01; genus CAYQVO01. Next base: position 9,896 of record CAYQVO010000055.1, read on the forward strand.
GTTTTGCGGCACCCAGGTGGCGCCGCTATCAGAAGAAACCAGCGTCCTGCCGCCGCCCACAGCCACAAATAGTCCGGCCCCTGAAGCCGCATCAGTCAGCGTAGCTCCGGAACTTTTTTGGTAAGCGAGAGTGTATGAGCTTCCGCTTCCCAACAAAGCAATAGTATCATTTGGTCCGAATATCAGAATAACGCCGCCAACATCCTTGATGTTCTCCATGGAGGTCAAACCGGGCAAGCCCACTGAAGTCCATTTGTTCAGGGCTATTGAGTTGGCCACAGCGGTATAACTATAAGCGCTTTCCAGGCAATACCATCCTCCACTGCTGCTGTATGCGAGGGCTGTCGGGGAACAGCCGGGATCAGAAGGAGCCCAAGTAGTCCCTCCATTAGTAGAAAGCACTCCGACTCCTCCGCCGGAAGTCCAATATCCGGCAAGACAGGTTGCCCCACCGCATGCCACATCTTCAAAGTCATTCGGAGCGCCGCTCACCGCGTCACTCCAGCTTGTGCCGTCAAGGGACGTCCTAATCACCCCATTCTTGCCCACAATGACAAAACCTGTGCTGCTTGCAGCGAGACCCATCATCCAATTCGCAGCGCCGGTATTATGAGTGGTCCAGGAGATTCCGTCAGCCGATCTCATTACCTTGCCATTGCAGTCCATGGCAAGAAATACATCATGCGCGTACACCAGTTCGGTCAAACACAATCCTGTGGTCTGGCGCCTGGTCCAGCTGATGGTTTGCGCTGATGCAGATTCGCCCCACACAATGCATGCTGCAACAGCAAGCATGAGCACAACAACAAAAGTATTTATCCTTCCGGACTTCATATGATCTTCCCCCAGTTTGGCTGAGTGCATAAGCCGCGATTTGGTGACGCTCGAAATCTTCGGGCGACCAATACGCTATCGATGAATGCCTCCGTACTCGGTTATAAAAACGCTCGACATAATCGAACACTTCTTGTTCCATCTCCCGTCTCGTTTCGAAGGTGAAGCCATATATGGCCTCAACCTTGAAAGAATGGAATAGACTTTCTGCCACTGCATTATACCAACAGTCACCCTTACGGCTCATGCTGGGTTTGGCCTGCCGGCCGCTTGGTGCTTTCACAAACGTCTCGGCGGTGTACTGTACGCCTCGATCTGTGCGGACAATCAGCCCTGGACCGGGCTTACGCCTCGCACACGCTCGCTGCCATGCATGCATGACGAGATCCGAGTTTAACCTCCGGCCGATTGACCACCCAACCACCATTCGGGAATAGAGGTCAATGAAGACGGAGAGATAGAGCCGGCCTTCTTTCGTCCACAGACAGGTCGAATCGGCACAGAACGAAAGTCACCTCCAGTCCCGCACTTTCATCAACACAGCCTCCGCCCTGCTCCCTGCAAATCCCTCCCCGAAATCAACCTCCCCCCCTGCCCCTTTGAACTTCACCCTCCGCATTGCATCAGCAGGACTTGCGGGATTCATGGCAAACGCCTTTGCGACAGCATAAACAGTATCGTAATGCATCGCCTCTTCGAGAAGCGGCCTCTCTCCATACCGCTTCAGAAAACGGGATTCAAAATCATTCGAGGAAGGCCAGAAGAGCGCAAACACCTCGGAAAGATCCTCAGGGCGGAGAATGCCCTCCGCCGCCGCGGCCACCGCATCTTCGGTTGCAAGAAGCACCGGTACGTTCAGATGATAATCACGCAGCAGCGGAACGATTCTCTCAGGTAGACTCGATATGAAGATCATGTCGGGTTTTCGCCTTGCAACAGCGGCAATATCCGTCCTGTAGTCAGCATTGTAGTCGCCGTTGCAGACGGTATTAACCTCAACGCCCCGCTCTCCTGCTGCTGCCTCAACAAGTTCCCGGAGGGCAGTTCCCCACGCATCCTCCCAGCAGAAAAGCGCAAGCGATCGACCGGCAGGATACCTTGCAAAGAAGTCATTCACTGCTCCCCGCATATTTTTCGTTTTCGGCCCAAGCGTAAAAAAATACGGCGATCGAAACCCGGCTGAAGAGTCCACCAGCGTGGGAGACATCAGAAGAGTCTTCTGCCGATCAGCAACGGGAATCAAAGGATTAGTTGTCACAGACCAGAGATCCCCTATAACCGCGGCTGCGCCCGCCTGAGTCGTAAGCTTCTCATATGCGCTCACGGACACGGCCGGTCTCGTCTGGGAATCCTCCACGACAAGAGCAAGTTTCCTGCCGTTTATCCCTCCGGCTGCATTGATATCGTCCTGAGCCATCATTGCGCCTCTCAGCCCCCGGAGCCCCCATCTTGCGGCCGGCCCGGTAAGTGAATACACCAGTCCAACCTTCAAGGGATCTTCTTCCGGTGCCGGCGCGCCTGAACAGCACAGCAGGACTACCACACCTGCCAGAGATATCGCATTCAAGTACTTGTTCCTCATACAGCCAATAGTACAGAAAGAGCTGATTTACGCCTGGCAAACGAAAGAAAAGCAGATATAATAAACTTTTGGTTTACACACTTCTGCCATCTTATAAACAGAAAGTTTACAATGCTCCAGAGCAACGGCGCCACGCACCGGGAGCTCATCATCATGGAACCTGCAAAGCATTCCTCCATCGAAATCTCGAAAAGTCCGGAGGGGTCTTCAGGTGAAGGCATATGATGCTTTTGCACCTGGGATTTTCCTGTTAAGCATCGTCATCCAGAACATCCTCCAGCTGTGATGCAGAATATGGCGATGAGATTGACAAGTCGTTCGGCAGTTCGTATGGATCTTTTCCTTTGCCTCGGGCGTGAGCCCCATGCCGAGCGTCAGCAAATTCGCTCCCTTCCAGTTCTTCAAAAATAACCGGCTTCTTTTCGCCTTTAACCTTTCTTGCCATCTAAACCCGAACCTTAAATATTACCCAAGTCAGCGTCTCACATGCACCTTGTTCTTCGGCAAAATCATTTATCCGCGTTTTCACCTGCTTGTGGGTAAAAGAAAGCGCCGAAGGACGCTTACTGAAGATCCATAAGATGACTTTCGATGTCCTGCTGCGCGTCCTTCAGGGTTTGGGATACAAGTACAAAATCAGCGCGAGTAAGGCTGCCTGAAGAGCGGTTCAGCCGGACTGGGAAGCCAGGAGCCTGCGTCACAGGCTCCTAGTCAACCGCCTTCATCTTCCCAAGGAGCTTCGCAAGTTGCTTCCAGAGCTTGTTGGCAGTCTTCTGAGCAGTTCTACTCGAGCAGGCTTTGTTACAAATACTCAGGGCCTGTTTAGCAGACTTAAGAGAAAGATTGACATACGCCGGATTAATGATACTGGCATCACTGAGTGCCTTGGCGAGGTTCTTCAAAGCGTTCCGCAAAGACGTTCTCGCTGCTTTAATCTTTTTGTTTGCCTTCTTTATTTTAGCTGCTTTTTTGCCCTTGGCTGCTTTAAAGGGTTTCTTAGCCAAGTTCATGTTGGCTTGCGCTGTCGCAATCAAATCAAGCGCTGTTGCAGTGCCGCTGTAGGAAGATGTGCTGAGATCGCCAAGCACGAAAACATGATAGAGGGCAGTATGAAGCTCCTCATGATACTGCCGCCAGAGAATTTGATTGCCGCGAATGCTTGGCCACTCTTTCTTGCTTCGTCCGCCGGCAACCAGCCACTCTTTTGAAGTGGAAATGTCGTAGAGCACAAGGCCCGGGTAATCACTGCTGTTGTTGGGGCGTCGGTCAAAGAAAATTACGTAATTGCCGGATATTGCCGGGGCATTCAGGCTTGGGGCATATATATAATCCTTGATGGGATTTCCAAGCTTGTTACGGAACTCTCTTGTGTTTGTGTTATAAAGAGAAATTGCAGTCAGCTCAGTGTTGCCAAGAAATTCATAAAAAGCAATCCAGTCGCCTGAGATTGCCGGGTAGCGCTGACGTCCAAATCTGGCGATCTCGTTATCACGGCCCGGCCCCCGAACGTAAAGATCCCAATGGGTCGCTTTCTGAGAAGATCCGGCAACAGGCGGAGCGCTGAAGGCCACTGTCGATTTGTGTATTGTTGCATCATCCCATCGCACATCAGAGTAAGGACTTGCGCCGCGCTCATCAATCACAGCTGTATAAACACCTGTCGAGGTGTTGTACACATATAGAGCAGGGGAGTAAGAGCCGGAGACATGATACCAGGTTGTAAACAAAAGATTAAAGCCGCTTAACACTGTGCTGTCGATTCTGTTTCCATGGGCATCTAAACTCATAAAGACCGCCCCGCTCCCGTCCCGTTTCATCAATTCAAAATATGGAGACCATCCTATCCCCATATCGGCCGGTTCCATGCGGGCAATCCCATCACCAATTATGTACAGAGAACCAGGCTTTCCTGCTAAAGAGACAATAAGCTCTTCTGTTCCTGTCACATAATCATAACTAAGAACACTTTCTTTAACTCCCGTTTCCTCGACCACTTTCAGCAGAAGTTTGCCGTCATCAAGAGTCGGGGAGCCTTTCAATTCCGGCAGCACATACTCCTTGCCGGGAGCTTGATCGAGGGCTGCGGCCGAAGAACTGCAGAAAATAACAACGGCAAGAGCAAAGAAGAGATGGGATCTAGTCATCAGGCATCCTCTGAGGAAAAAACAACAGGCATGGTTGGGAAAACGATCACACAGACCTGCTATTATAATGCCGCCTCTTTGGTATTCAAGGTTTTTCAAATAAAGCTCTGTGATTCAGACAGTGGGAGCAGAAGGACTGAAGGGATTGTGGAGAAAAAGTGCGGGAAATAGCGGCAGACAGGGAGGGCAGGCCCCGATCACTGGAGGCCAGCCGAAGCGAGTTGACTACGAACATATTCGAAAGGGAACGACGAATGGATTTCTCCGTTCGTAGCTACTTTCCAGCCAGGCGGTTGTTCACCACGATC
>CAYQVO010000056.1:0-6166 GCA_964421085.1 uncultured Bdellovibrionales bacterium
AGCATGAATTCTAACATTCCGCAATTCTTAGTCAAAACAATCGCAGAATCCCCCCCATTCAAATGCCCCAGCTTCCTGGTGCTAAACTTCAAACATGTCAAAAGTCATCCACAACGATCCGGAAATTTTGAGCGGCCTCCCGGTGTTTATGGGCACACGACATGCCCGTTAAAAATCTCTCTTCGTTCAAGATCGCCGCTGTAATTATTCATTCCATTTCAAACGAGCTTGAGCATCTGGTCCATGCCGTTCCAGAACTGCTGGAGTTGCTTTCAATAGACGCTGGAGGTCATCAATTGCGCCTGCGTCGGACAAAATATCCGGCAGATGAAAGAGATCGCACCACCCGCGGATTTCAATATTGATCGTTCTCCACTCAAGGAGCCTGCTGCTCTCCTTCATCGATGAGTGTTCGCAGGCCCCTCCTCACCACACACCGGGAGAAGTCGTTTTTGCTGGTGTGCACGAGCCACCGCAAAGATGCCGGGCCTGGATCGGGGTGGTATTTGTTGAAGTGCGGGACGGGGATAAGTCTTCTGACAGCGTTGCTTCGATCTGAGTCTGAATTTGTCATTCTGCTCTCCATTGAAAAGAAATTACTGCCGGTTGCGGAAGGATTGCGGCAAATGATTTCAATGACTGAGGTCTGCGGTAGATTCCAGCACGAATGGGAGCATTCAAGGTATCGCCAGGCGAAAGCGTCAGGCGTTTTTGGGTTTCAATCTCTTTAACTGCTCCAGCATCCTTAAGAGTCTGTTTGCCACATTTGAATCATTCTTTCTCTTTCTTGTCTTTGGAGAACACTTCGCACAACGATACTTGAGCTTCTTCCAGTATCTCGTTATTCAACGCTTTCAGAGCGTGCCTGCAACCTTTTTCTCCACCGAGGATCTCGACAATTGCGCAGGCGTTATCGGCATTTCTTATAATGTTGCAGCCGATTGGATCATATCCGGTAAAAAAATGAAGTATTGCTTTTTCGGAAACATTGCAGGGAAGATTTTTGACGAATATCTGCATAAAGAACCAACATGACCGGGGCTTCGAGTGGAAGGGGCGACTCTACAAGGCTATTTCTCTCGCACTTCAATAAGAGTAACTACATTTCCGTCCAGAAGCGTATTACTCAGCGTCTGCACTGCGTGATGTTCCCCTTTTTTGCCGCCATTTATCTCAATGAGCGCGCAGTGACCGGAATGCCGCCCTTTCTGATTCCGCAAAAGCTTGCACCAGACCGGGTCGTATATCGCAAAGAAATCGAGAAGCATGTCCTCGGTCGTAGTGCTGGATAAATTACCTATGAATATCTTCATCAAGCTCCTGGTTGGGAAATAATAAAAGAGGTGCTCCCGCACCGGGAGTCATTTCCCGGCTAAGGAGAGAGCTAACGCCAGTTTTATACCATACCACATCCAGCAGACGAATGCTCCCACGTGCTTCTTTGACAACAGGCACGCCATGGCATATCTTGACAGATTAAATGGTTGCTCGTTCTTCTTCAGAAAGACACTCCAGTTTGTGCTCTACACCAATGCATCCTCCGCTCCACCACCGCCTGGCGTCAATTTTCCCTCCGCCTGTGAGCAGAGTGCTTTACTCACTGCCTCGATCAACAAGAGCATGAAAAGCTCGCCCGCAGGTGCCGTCGAACAGCCCGGGATTTCAGGACAACGATTGTGCCGGACATCATATCGTTTGACGAAGAAATGAGATTTCTGTTGAATCGCTGCAAACGGGCCTTGCCCTTGTTGAACCTTTTGACATTGTGCGGTTTGGCGGTCACCAACTGCTGAAGGGGTGTTTGCCTCGCGATTAAACAAATGCTACGGTAGCTATTCTTGCTGGAAGTCCGGCGCGTATGACGCCTTAGCCTTCATGCAGGTTTCCTCTGCACTTAGTTGAAGGTTCACTTCTCTCAAAACTTGTCCAGAGCATAAATAAGTATAGAGCGTACAGAGAATAAACGCACACCGAAGTGCAACAAAACGACGTGCGCTCCAGCATTAATCTATCCCAATTAAGGAGAAAACTTTGAGTTTCAATTCGTTCAATTTTCATAGTCAACTGCAGGCTAATATCGAGAGACTTTCCTTCAAATCGCCGACGGCAATTCAGGAAAAGGCAATTCCCGTTATAATGGAGGGAAAGGACGTCATGGGCCTTGCACAGACGGGCACGGGCAAGACCGCTGCATTCGGCCTGCCCATAATCGATAAACTGCTTCGTACAAAGAACTCATCAAATTCGATCCGCGCTTTGATCATCACTCCGACAAGAGAACTGGCTGTGCAAACCAGAGATGCCCTGCAGGACTTTTCGAAGGACACGGGCATAAGAGTAATGGCCGTCTTCGGAGGAACTGCCACAAAGCCTCAGATCGACAGGCTTAAGAAGGGTTGTGACGTGCTCGTAGCATGCCCTGGGCGGCTGCTCGATCACATGGATCATGGAAGAATAAAGATGAGCGATCTTGACTTGCTTGTTCTGGATGAAGCGGACCAGATGCTCGACATGGGATTCCTGCCAGCTATCAAGAAAATAGTGAAGCAGCTTCCCCCAAAACCGCAGACTCTGCTCTTCTCTGCGACGATGCCGCCTGAGGTGAAACTCGCTGCAAGTGAGCTTTTAGGCGAGCCTGTCACTATTCGTGTTGGCGCGTCATCTCCCGTGGAAACTGTATCGCACGCGCTCTACCCCGTGAGCATGTCGTCGAAAACGCCGTTGCTCCTGCATATTCTAAAGGAGCTTGCATCGGGGTCTATTCTAGTCTTTACAAGGACAAAGCATCGTGCAAAGCGACTTGGCGAAGACCTTGTTAAGAATGGGCACAACGCCATAGCGCTGCACGGCAATCTCCCGCAAGGAAAGCGGCAATCTGCGCTCGATGCCTTTCGGAAAGGTCATTCCCGCATCCTTGTTGCGACCGATATCGCTGCCAGGGGAATCGACGTATCCGGGGTCACTCACGTTATTAACTACGACATGCCTGATACCGCAGACGCTTACACCCACAGAATTGGAAGGACGGGCCGAGCATCACGAACAGGAGACGCCTATTCTTTCGTAACCCGTGAGGATTCCGTGATAGTAAAGGCTGTGGAGCGAATTCTTCGGAAGCCGGTAGAGTCAAGACTGCTGAAGGACTTCAGCTGCGACAAAGCGATGTATAACGAGAGAGCTGAGGTGCTCTGTGCCCGCAACCCGCGTGAAGCGAGGCGAAAAGACTGGAGAGGCAGGAGAAAATTCCATTCGGGGAAAGGCCGCTCTTCTTCCCGCCATCTTTCATCGATGGGTTTCTGAGTTTCTGATCACGAGAATTCCCAAAAGAAAGGAAGACAAGCTCTCTGGAAAGATGTACTCTGAAAAAACTCAATAAACTCTCCAACGCCCCTGATGGCTTCTACTCTAGTGCTGGTCATCCTTCATCTCTTCCGTTTTGGAAAGAATTGTTGATTTTGTAAGGGAAGAGACCTCCTGCATTCGCTCCAGGTATTTTCCGGTAAGAGCAATCGAGGAAAGTCCAGTATGCGTTTTGAATGGCCTCAAATAAGGCAAACACTAGTCGGTTTTCTCGGCTCCCTGGTTCTTCGTCTGCTGAATTGCACCCTGCGGTGGGAGCGCATAGGTCTGGATGGGAGGGAGGAGCGATGGCCGTCAAGCGACCCTCGTATAGTTGCCCTGTGGCACGGACGGCAGCTTTTAATGCCTTGGATATATCTGGGTGCCGCGAGAGAAAAGAGGAAGCCGTTTGTCGTGTTAATCAGCCGGCACAACGACGGGCGTATGATCGCTGCCGGCATGAGATTCCTCGGAATCGGTTCCGTAGCAGGATCATCGAGCCAAAGGGGACTCCAGGCTATGTATGATTTGATCCATACCCTGCGGTCCGGCTCGCATGTCGCTATCACTCCTGACGGCCCGAAAGGTCCCCAATGCGAATTGAAACAAGGAGTCATAAAAATTGCCCAGCGGACCGGCGCATTCATATACCCGGCAACTATGTCTGCTGAACGGCGATGGACATTCAAAAGCTGGGATCAAATGATATTACCGAAACCATTCTCGCGGGCAGTAATGATGATGGGTTTGCCGATAGCGGTACCGTCCGAGTTGACAAAAGAGGATTCAGCTGTTTATGCAAACCGGCTGGAAAAGGCTCTTAACGACTTGACGCGAAAGGCTGATTATTACTGGAATTAGAGGCGGTCCTCGAGCGATCACGATCATTTCAAGTCCAAAAAACGGCCGCATTCTCCTGATTGCGCTGCATCATCTAACTGCGGGGAAAGGTGAAATAGTCTGTGAGTATGGTATCGGAGAAAGAAATGCAGGCTCAGTGAGAGCAGTTTGAAACTGCAAGACAGACACTGTCGGAATTGGGGGCGTCGGCCGGCGGGCTGGAAGCGTGCGGTGAGCTTCTTTCATCCCTTCCATCTAAATGCGGGTTCGCAGTGGTCCTGGTGCAGCACCTCTCTCCAAACCATGAAAGCCTGCTCCCGGATTTGCAGCAGCGCAGATGCGCTCTTAAGGTTCAGGCGGCGGAGGATGGAGCGCGAGTTGAGCCGAACAATGTCTATGTCATTCTCCACTTCGTGCATGTGACCCGATTCTTTCGCGACCCGGAAGTCTTCGAGGGAATTGCCGCTCGACATGAAGACAGGGTGCAGGTGTTCTTTGCGATAACAGCTTTTTGTTTGCGGTTACGCCGCTTTGGTGTGACACTTTAAAGCACAGCGTGTATGTTTTCCAGCGGCAGATATGAGCGTAAGGGTTAATGATCGAATGAAGACAAATTGGATGTGGGTTTGCGGGCTTGGCGCAATTTTGCTGGCCGGCGGGGTATTGATGGGGGATCCGGCGCCGGCCGTGGCTGCGACCCACAAGCAGAAGACCGTCAGGTTCTTTTGGAGGGTCCAAAACTTCAGTTGCGTTTGCGGGGGAGGCCTGACGCTGTCCGTGAACGGAAAGGCGGTCAAGAAAATCACGCGGGCCGGCAAAGTCCGCGTAAAGAAGGGGATTAAGCTGATTGCAGGGCGCAGATACACCCTTTCGGCAGTGGACGCCTGCCAGGCATGGCAGTCGGGACCGCAGAAGATCAAGATTCCCAAAAAAGCCAAAAGGTACACATGGACCTCGAACTGTCCGGCAGACCCAGTGAAGCCGGTTTCCGGCACCTGGTCGGATAAAGATGAGAACAACGGCTTCCTTGTTTCAGCTGACGGTTCGGTAGTGGAAGGGTTTTATGTGACGTTCTTTGTGGGTGGCTGCGGGGACTACCGCATGACCGTGAAGAAATCCCACGAAATTAGAAACGGTAAGTTCTCCAGCGACCAAGGCTCTTTTTACCTCACCGGCACTTTCTTATCCAACACCGTTGCGCAGGGGACGTACGGGTTCCGCGGCTATGAAATCACATACTGCAGCCACAAGATTACCGGCGGGCCGTTTGCCTGGACGGCTGCTCCCACAAATTAGAGTCAGTTCGGGGAATGCTCCTGGCTTCGCCGGCGCGAAGGTTCCGTTGTCTTTTCCGCGCGTAAGAAGCCGCAGAAGATGAGGACGTTGCCGCGACCGGAATCCGTTAATGAGGCCTTCATCGGAATCTCAAACGCTGCCCCGTCTCGTGCGGACGTATGCTGATCGATGAAACTGCGCCCGACGAGCCGGGAGTCCATGATACGCATCTGCCTGCCAATGTTCACATAACGGTGATTTCTGCAGCAGGTTCTAAAAACACCCGAAGAAAGAAGTGATTAAATTGCAGATTCTCCGGTCAGAGGAGTCGCAGGAGGAGCAGGCCCATCCGGGGCTGCTGCCGGAGTCTCTGCGGGAGCGACGGTCGCAGGCAGTGCAGAAATCGGAGCAGTTGCGGCCGCAGACGGCGCAATGGTCGGCGGCGTTGCTGCCGGAGCCCCTTCATCACCTCCCCTGCAACCTGCGGAAAAAACCGCGGCCAGGCCAACTATCGCAAAACTGGTTAATCGCCTCATCTCATTCTCCTGCTGATGAATCACTTTCATACTTATAACAGAGAAGAGTCCGCCCGGCATGACATAAGTCATCCCCTTGCTGGAGTTTGCCGGAATATTTCACTCGGAAGCTGCACAGTCATCCCGGAAAATCTCGAGATGGCGGGCTGCCTCCGATGGCGAGACAGCGCGGGAAG
>CAYQVO010000056.1:6176-6792 GCA_964421085.1 uncultured Bdellovibrionales bacterium
TATGCCTTCCCTCCGGTTTTAAGCAGCTCCAGAATGTCCGTCGATGCTGTTGAACTCTCGATAAGCCTGCCCCGTGCATCGAAAGCAAGGTGAAGCCGATCCGTGCCATTTTTGTCGAGGACTACTCCACCCGTGTTTCCTTTTTTGAGCGTCCATGTTCCAGTCAGGCCGTCCAGAGAAACGGGCCCCTCGTTTCGCAGCATATCGAGCAACTCCTGAATCTGTCTCCCGCTCGTTCGCAGGAGGGTGTGACCTGTAACAGGCTTGAGGAGTCCAGCCGCCTCTGTCACGGAGAGAGGACGCCTGGTAATAGAGATGTGAGGACACTGAAAATCGGGATGACCTTTCCCGCATCTTTTCTCGGAATCCAGTCGTTCTTCAGAACCTCGAGCTCCGTCTGTGCTGAGTGTTATAAGATAGGTGCGATTATCGCTTTTGATGGTGATTCTCAGGCTTCCATCGTCTGCCCGTCCCACAACAGCTCGAGTTTCAGGAAAATCAGCCGTGCCGGCCGAATGATAGTGATTCTCAGCCAGTGCCCCCAGATCCCTATCGAGATCGATGTATTTCTCATACAGCTGCAGAATTCTCGCGTTACCAGTTTCAAGCATTGGAA
>CAYQVO010000056.1:6802-13493 GCA_964421085.1 uncultured Bdellovibrionales bacterium
AGCTGCAGTTGAGCAGCGGTAGTCTGACCAGCAAGGCCAGGGCGCGCTGGATTAGCCGGCTTCATGACGAATTCTGCCATAGTACCTCCGGAATGTCAGGCCACACCAATATAAATCGGACCAGGCGACGCTCCTGCTTCCGGAAAAAAATTAGGAAAAAATCGCAGATTCTCCTCCTTCCTGCAGTAGAGGCGGTTCTCACCCGGGAATACCGCGGCAGATTATCTTATGACCCGGCCTTCAGTTATAATTTACGCAGCGCAGTATTGAGTATGCCGAAGTAATGGACCAGAAACTCAAAAACCTTGCCGGTCTGGAAGCCGGTCTTTCTGCCCTTGAAATGGGGGGCGTTACATCGTCAACACCGAAAAGCACAGTCCTTGAGATTACCGGCCGATGCATCGGTAACTGCAGGGCGTGCTATACCTGCTCGAACAGGTCTATTCCTGACATGCCGGAAGGGGAAGCATTCCAGGCTGTCGACATCATGGCGAGGCTTGGATACGAAGAGGTATACGTTACCGGCGGAGAACCGATGCTGAATCCCGGACTGGCTCTTGCCGTCTGTGAATACGCGCAGTCAAAGGGCCTGCGGACAATACTGGTGACCAGTGGATATGGACTCGACTCGCCGGACCTCGCCCGGGAAGCTCTTCGCGTGACGGATCGGATTGAGTTTTCCGTCCGAAGTCATGATCCCGCGGTTCATGACAGGATTATAAGCGGATACCTTCCGGACGATCCGAAAGTCATTTCCGATTCCATTCCTGGAAATTTCGACGCTGTCCTGAAAGCGATGAAAACAGTGCACGATCTGAAAATGGAAATGGAGTCGGCAGCAGAGATAACAGTGAATCATGACGCATACCCCGGCTCATCTCTGTACTCTATTGTCCGGCTGCTGACTGACAGAGGAATAAGAATAGATGGCATCTTTGTGCAGCTGATTTCTCTAACGGGAAAAACCCGCCGTGAGGCGGACATCCTCAAAGAGTCCTATTTCATTCCCGGGGAAAGGCTGCGGAAAATATTCGACGAGATTCTTCAGATTCAGAAAGATTTCGGCATCGCAGCAGGCTTCACAGACAACCCTGTCAATCATGAGGAGACAGACATAACGTCAAAGAACGAACTTCCCGCGGAGATTCTGCCTCTCATCGGAGATGATATTCCAGCTATTGCCCCTGACTTTATGGTTCGACCGAATGTGACAAGACTCGATCGGGGAGCCGGTTCACCCGAGCATTGATATGCTCCGAACCTTGACCAGGACCGCACCTTTGGCCGGAAGTCCTTTGTTCTCCGGCATCTCCCTGACGAATTTCGCCCACTTTCCTGAGTCGTAATACCTGGCCGTGCCGGCAATCTTGCAGCCTTTCCATTTTTTGTCCCAAACGGCAATTCCCACTTTTTTGCTGCAGGAGAGGTTCTTCAGAGTCTGTTTCATGAAGTTGTCACTGATCAGCAGCTCTGTTCCTGATACAACCTTGACAAAAGCCACCGCAATCACATTCGGTTCAAGGTTCGCACCAACCGTGGCAAGCGCATTCGGATAACTCTCAATCAGCTTCTTCAGTTTCGGGGGAATTCGTTTCATGGGAAATCCTGCAGAGCCGTTTCCTGACGAAATTAAACCAAACTGGCCGTCTCGTCCAGACGTCAAAGCTTTTCCGCATGATTCGATTTTTAAGAGCAGCGCCTCCCCGGCAGCTTCTCGAACTGGTCAGCGCACCCGTTGCCCCTGAGCGGCAAACCCTCGACCCCTCCTCCCCGAGAACCGTGGTGCGGATGCAGACCGCTGCGATAACAATGACAGGAAGCCATTTGATCGAATTCAACAGGATTTTCCAAATACTTCGGAAAACCGGGGCTGCCCAGCGGCTGATATGCTCACGTTGTGCTTCCTGTCACCCCCATGCTATCTTGCCGTCATGCACGGGTCCCTCGACGTGATCATGAACCTGTTCTGGATCTTTCTTGCCGCGCAGGTTGCAGCGGGCATAGCCGGAAAGATTTCTCTTCCCGTTGTTGCGGGACAAATCATCGCAGGCTGCATAGTCGGACCTTATGCGCTTGGTCTTGTCCAGCTTGATGTCGTCTCAGAGTCATTATCCGAGATAGGCGTTGTGTTTCTCCTTTTTGTCGTCGGAGTAGAGACACGGCTGGCAGAACTCCAGAAAGTGGGAAAGGTAGCGTTCAAAACGGCGGTTCTTGGTGTTGTTCTCCCCTTCATCGGCGGCGCTTTATGGGGCTGGTACGAGACACAGCAGTCGATGAAAGCGCTTTTCATAGGAACTCTTTTCGTCGCGACATCGGCAGGCATCACAGCAAGCGTGCTGAAAGAAATGGGCGCGCTTCAGCGCCTGGAAAGCAGAGTGATACTCGGCGCAGCTATCATCGACGACATTCTCGCGATGCTGCTGGTCGGCGTTATAGGCTCTCTTCAGACCGAAGGGCATCTGGAAATTTTCGGCCTCATAGTCACTTTTATTGAGGCCCTCCTTTTCCTTTTTATTTTCGGTTATGGAGGAACGCGTCTCATAAAAAGAGCCCCGCAGCTTCTCGACCGGCCTGTCGAGCCCCTCTCACCCCTGGCAATTTCGCTCCTGGTCTGTCTTGGCCTTGCTGCCGCGGCTTCCTGGGTGGGGCTTGCGGCAATCGTCGGAGCCTTCGTCGCGGGAGCAATAGTATCAGAATCGAATCAGCAGGAACTGATTGAAAAACAGATGCAGCCGGTCCTTCTTTTCTTTATGCCATTCTTCTTCGTCGTTACGGGCGCAAAGCTCGATGTCAGTGTTTTTGCCGACCCCTCGATGTACCTTATGATCGGCGTGGTCACTGTGCTTGCCATCATCACCAAACTCCTCGGCTGCGGCTGGGGGTCGATATCTCTTGGAAAACGTTCCGCAGTGATTATCGGCACAGGCATGGTTCCACGGGGCGAAGTTGGAATTGTCGTGGCAACCCTTGGACTGCAGTTTGGAGTATTGGATGGTGTTCTTTACGCCGCGGTCATTGCAATGTCGCTCCTGACCACGATTCTCACTCCTCCCGTACTGAAGCGGCTGCTTCACTCTCCCGAAGGGCAGTAATCCGGGCATCGGCGGAGTTTACCTCCCCACCTTCTCCTCGAGACTGTTCATCGCCGTGATGAGCGACTTTATAAAGCGGCGGATTGCGAAACCTTCCGCATCGACAGCAGGATCAAGTTCCTTTGGAAACGCTTCCTGCGCGCTTTCGATGGCAATCCTGAAATCATGAAGCATTTCCTGCACGTTTTTACCAGGCGCGCCTGCCGCCAGCCTGTTTATCTCCTCAGAGATATAATAAAGATGCCGCCATCTGGGATCTGCAGACGGAAGGGCATCTCTTTTTGATGATTCCACCATATCCGGAACTCTCCTACCCGGATAAACTACCCTTCGAATCGATTTCGCGCAAATGCCGCCGCCTGATCGCCAGGTTTGAGCCCTGCTGCTTCTTCGTGCTATTATCTGCCTGCTTTGGCAACTGAAAACTCCCCGAAATCATATCGAAATCTGCTGATCCGGCTCGCGGTGAGCGCCCTTATGCTCACATTTGCGGCCTATTATGTCGACCCTTCGCGTCTAATCGCCGTTCTCAAAAATGTCCGCATTTCCATCGTCGTTGCCGTGTGCCTCGGCTACCTCGGTTCCCAGGCTCTCACCTCCACAAAATGGTGGCTTCTTGCAGGGAGCGCCGGAGTCGAGGCGACCGTCGCCCGGGCGATACGGGCCGGATTCATGGGAAGTTACATCAACTGTTTCGGACTTGGAACCGTTGGCGGAGACGTGGCGCGCGCCCTCATGCTTACGAACGAGCCGTCGAAGAGAGCCGCAAGTTTTGCGTCAGTTGCGGCGGACCGGATGCTTGGAATGGGAGTTCTCGCATCTATCGGAGTATTTTCCGCCATATTCTTCCGCGCCGGCGCCATTGAGGGCAATGTTATACTGCCGTCGATTGCAGTGTGCATTCTTGTCCCGTTGTCGTGGGTGCTTGCGCCCCGAGCTCTGGCACTAATTCTGAAAATGTTTCCAGGGGCAGAGAAACGATCAAAAGGGGTACTGGAAGCGTTTCCGACAGATCGCGCCACCCTCGTTTTCGCCTCCGGTATTTCTCTCGTCTTTCATCTCCTGCAGATCAGCCTCTTTGCGCTCATCACGCACGGTCTCGGCGCTCATATCCCCTGGCCCTTTCTTCTGGTCGCCATTCCGTTTGCAAACATTGCGAGCAACCTTCCCTTGAGCTGGATGGGACTGGGCATACGGGAGAATGCGTACATCTTCTTCTTCGTTCCCGCATACCTTTCAGGGGAACAGGCGCTTGCCTCCGGCGCCATCTGGCTCCTCTCAATGACAATCGCAAGCGCGGTCGGCGCCGTCCTGGCGGTTATGACCGGCGATCTTCGCCTGCTCAGGGACAGGTCCAGGGGCTGACCTCCTTGCGCTATTTTTCGGAATCGGTGACTCCGCTGATATTTCCGTCGTTTTCTATGAATGCCTCGCGCACTTCTTTCAGATCTTTCACCCCCTGCTTTCGCAGTTCAGCAGGCAGTTCAACCTTTGCTGTCATTTCTCTCCGGAGGTTCCGATGAATTATCTCGCCGTTCCTGATCACCGCGGTGGGAGGTTCACGGAGCAATGGACGAAGCGCGGAAAATTGCGGCGACAGCAAGTCCCCCGACTATTAGAGCGCCCTGCAAAAATAATGTCCCGGAGAGGGACATTACTTTTGTGCGCTCTCCGCGGCCAGGGCCGCGGCCCCCTGAGGGACAATAACTTTAGCGTTAACCAGTAAAAAGTGAATATTTCCGACTGAATAAATTAGCGGCCGTAGAAATGACCTCGGCGGGGTCGGGGTGCGAATTATCCTGCGCCCTGGGTTCTGATTTAGACTTCCGGCAACGGATCGTGTACACAATATAGCCTTCAGGTCCCTTTCCGGACAGTACTTCGCAGTTGAATTATGCAATTTCTCGGCAAGATCATCGCCTGGCGACAGAGTGTGAACGACAAGGGACGAAAAAACGGACCGGCTTCCCTGCTGCTCACTACCGGGTGTGGGTTTATCCTCATCGGAATTCTCTATGGTCCCTGCAGCTTCCCCCTGTGCTTCGGGCCTCTGCTTACTCTGAACAGCGGCGCCTGGTGTCTGCTTGGCGGAATTCTGATGCTGACAGCGATCCTGACTGCCAGGTCCATCATTGTGCCGATACATGCCTCGGGATGGATTTTGCCGTTGATTGCGATGCTTCTGTCCGACCTTGCTTACCGCAGGTCTTCTTTTTTTCAGACAGATTACTGGCCTCTCATTCTCGCCCTCGCAGCGCTGATTACATACGGCTTCCTGAAAATCGAACGGCGCCGGGCCGTCGCTTTCATGCCCGCCCTGCTGCTCATTGTCACCGCATTTTCGGGAGTGATATCTTTTCTGCTCGAGTCGAACGGGCGCCTTATCTTTTCAGACGACATGCCTCCCTTTCTCTACCGTCTGATGCAGCTCAAGGAAAATTTTCCACTGATACCGTTTTACAACCCCGAGTGGAACGGCGGTGTGGAAGCCCGCGAATTTTTCCCTTCCGGATCCCTGAACATCTTCTTTCTCTGGTTCCCCGTAATTAAACTCGCGGATCTGCGTTCCGTATTCACGCCTCTCGTCGGCATAACCGTCTTTCTCTTCATTCCGGCCTGCATCTGCTGCGCAGCCCGTCTGCTCAACCTCGGAAGGAACGCGGCATGTTTCGCGGCGGTATTATCGCTGTGCTGCTCCATCGAGTGGTACCGATGGTCGCTCCTTTACGGAACGCTTCCCTTCATAACAGCCGCAGGCCTTTTCCCTCTTAATGTCGCCCTGTGCATCCGGGCCGCGAAAGAAAACTTCAACCGTCTTCACGCTCTTGTCTTCTTCTGTTCCATGTCCCTTATGGCCTTCTGGACTCCATCGCTTCTTGCGATAGCTCCCGTGGCGCTCTGCACCCTCCTGCACCGAAGGGCCTGGAAAGAAAACCGCGCGTTCACCCTGGTTCTCATTCTGCTTGCGATCCTTCACCTGCCCTGGATCCTCCTTTTCCTGAAGGCATCTCAGGTGGGAGACTTTATCCTCGCCCAGCAGTCGTCCGAAGCTGCCGCTCTCCCCGCTTCCGTCCATACGGCGCCCTTTTCCCTGCCGGCATTGAGCCGGCATGGTTTTATGAAAGCTACACTTGGCACTATCCGCGAATTCACGAGAAATACACATCCGCTGCTGCTCTTTCTGATCGTTCCTGCATTCGGGCTCACTATTTCCGCGCGCTCGAGGGGCTATATCGCCGCCATTCTCGTCACGATTCTGCTTTCGATAGCCGGCCCCGTAGTCAAGCCCGCGCACCGTCATGAGAAGGTTGCGGAAGAAACCGGCCTACGAGATCGATCTGCCCACGGTCCGCGACTTCGTGCTGACCATTCCGCTTTCTCAGTTTCTGGAATCGATGTTTTCCAGCGAAAAGAAATCGGGGCCTGGTGGAGGCGTCCGCACCGCATCGCTGCTGCTGGCCGGCGCTCTGTTATGGTACTGCCCGTACTGGATCTGGAAAGTCGCAGCCAACGATACGTTCCTGACTTATTTTTTTGCGGGGTCCATCGTGGATGACCTTGCGGAAGGAATCCGCGACAATTCCGGCGACGGCAGAGCT
>CAYQVO010000057.1:0-10965 GCA_964421085.1 uncultured Bdellovibrionales bacterium
GCTTTCAACGCATTGCCGGCCTGCGTACTGCCGTCCATAGGCTCTGCAAGATCGGAAAGTCTCTATCGAGCGACGTTCTATAAGAGACTGATGGTCCATACCAGATGCCATATTTATGAACCTCTCCTTCAGGGGGGGGCATTGTCAAAGGATGCTCCGCTGCGAGAGTGATAGATTCGAACTGATTTCTGGAACAAGAATCTTCAGCGCTGAAACGTAAAGAGTGCCGAATTTTCTCCTCCGTGCAATTCTGGAGAAATATTAACATGGAGCTGCTCTGTTTGACAGCATCATGTCTTCGTCATCGCTTCCTCCCCTGCATTTCAATTTCAGAAAGCAGATCAATGCATCACTCGCAAGCCTTCGGAAGGACGGTTAAAAAAATCCTCTCCTCATATCCTTTTTAAGGTTCTTAACCCTCTTTCCAAACTCCTTATCCTTTTTGCGGCGCTCGACAACAGATGATTCAAAGTGCGTCTTCTCGCGCTCCATCTTCAGGTAGTTCCCGTAGGAGGCTTGGGCGATTTCTCCCCGTCCAACAGCTTCGAGAACGCAGCAACCAACCTCTGTAGTGTGGGTGCAGTCATTAAACCTGCATCCCTGAGCCAGGCGAACAATGGTATCGAATGTTATTTCCAGTCCGCTTGCCGAATCGGCAATGCCTACCTCCCTCATGCCCGGATTATCTATTAGAATTCCGCCATTTTCGAGCACAATTAACTCCCGATTGCTTGTTACATGCCTTCCCTTATTGGTGCTTTGGCTTATGGCATCTGTCTTCATTATGCTTTTGCCCGAAAGATTATTCAGCAATGTGGATTTCCCTGCACCCGATGAGCCAAGCAAGCAGTAGGTTTTTCCCTTCTCCATCAGCTGCCTTATGGCTTCGTGGCCGTCGTAAGTTTTGTTGCTAATTACGATAACCGGAATATCTTTTATTCGAGCGGTTAACCGTTCGACTATTTCCTGTTGCTGATGCTCATCGACTAAATCGGCTTTGCTAAGCACAATTACCGGCCGCACCTTCGACGAATTGCAGAGGATCAGGTATCGCTCCAGCCTGTTGATGTTGAAATCGCGATCTACAGCCTGAACCAGGAAGGCACAATCGATATTGGTGGCAATGATTTGAATCTCCCCAAAGTGATCAACAGCCTGCCGCTTAATGATAGAGAATCGTGGAAGTATATGATGAATAATGGCATGATCGGAATCGCAGGTTTCCAGCGCAACCCAATCACCAACGGCAGGAAAGTCTTCCCTGCTCCTGGTCGTGAAGCGCATGTTGCCGGTTATCTCGGCTTCGAACTCTCCATTAGCTGTTCGAACAATGTAGCGCCCCTTGTGCTCAATAATAACCCGCCCTACCTCAAAATTCTGGAGATTATGCTCAATTCTGAACCTTTCCAGCTCATCGTTATAACCTAAATCTTCCAGTTCCATTTCTCTGAAGAGATAAAAGAAAGTGACATTCGTACAGAGTAACAAAATTTTCTCAACGACTCCAGGCCCTTTCCGCCATTCCATTCCAGATCTGTTACAAGACAGCAGAAAAGCAGTCGTATACTGGCAGGTGACTTCAGTCTGATTCCTTCGATCACTTAAGCATGAGGTGCGTGCATATTTTGAGAAGCGAAAGGAATCCCAGAAGGTCTTGCATAGGCATAACTGGAGATTCGCGGAAACGACTTCGGCAGAATAATTCTGGGCAATGTGAATACAGCAGGCAATTCGTGCCGTGGAAACTGGAGAGTTATTACGTCAACATGGCCTTCAATGGGTAAAAGCAGCTCAAAAGCTCGGAGTCTCGGATAAGTGGGCCAAGAGAGCGGCTGAACAGTCTAAGCAACCCGCTATCCAGTTCACTCTTCCTGCGTCTGGTTTACCTGGACACAATAGCGAAGTGGCTTTTCCGAGAAGGAGTCCGTTCAAACCGTATGGCCCGTTCATCAACAAACAAGAGGACCGATCAAAAGCTTCGAAAAATTTGCCAGGCAAATGGTCTCAAGGCCGCCAATCAGCGAATTGAAATATTAAAAACAGTATCTGCCGCTAAGGATCATCCTTCTGTGGATCTGATACATAGACAGGCAAAGTCACGGACACCAGGAATTTCTTTTGATACCGTGTACCGCACCCTCAACTCACTTGAAGAACACAAGCTTATATCTCGTGTACATCACCTGGATGACAAAACCCGTTACGATCCAAATACCAGCGAACATCATCATTCATCTGCACATCCTGCAAAGCGATTATTGATTTTGAGTGGTCAGACTTTGCTTCGCTTGAACTTCCCAAAACCATTCTTCAGTTTGGACGAATAGAACAGAAACATGTTGAAATAAGGGGCCTTTGTCCTAAGTGCTCCAGGCAACGCCAACGCACACTTTGTTATTCTTGACATTGGCCTAAAGATCTCCTAAATAGGAATGTTTCCTATCTAATACGAGGGGGCCTTATGAAAGATAATGACAAAAAACTGACCACTAATGCTGGGGCACCCGTTCCTGACAATCAGAACGTGATGACTGCTGGGCCGCACGGTCCGCAACTACTGCAGGATGTCTGGTTTCTTGAGAAACTTGCCCACTTCGATCGGGAGGTTATTCCGGAACGTCGTATGCATGCCAAGGGATCGGGGGCTTACGGCACTTTCACCGTTACTCATGACATTACTCGCTACACTAAGGCCAGGATTTTTTCTCCGATAGGCAAAAAAACGGAACTCTTCACCCGCTTCTCAACTGTCGCAGGTGAGCGTGGCGCGGCAGATGCGGAGCGTGATATTCGTGGTTTTGCGGTCAAGTTTTACACTGAGGAGGGCAACTGGGATTTAGTCGGTAATAATACGCCAGTCTTCTTCCTGCGTGATCCCCTGAAGTTCCCTGATCTCAATCACGCCGTAAAACGTGATCCCCGTACCAATTTACGCAGTGCTAAGAACAACTGGGACTTCTGGACATCCCTTCCCGAAGCCTTACACCAAATCACAATTGTGATGAGTGATCGAGGTCTGCCTGCCAGCTACCGCCATATGCACGGATTCGGTAGCCACACCTTCAGCCTGATTAACGCTAAGGGCGAACGTCACTGGGTGAAATTTCATCTAGTTTGCCAGCAGGGCATCAAGAACCTGACCGATGCCGAAGCAGAAGCTCTGGTTGGAAAGGATCGAGACAGCCACCAACGTGACCTCTATGAAAGTATTGAAAAGAAGGACTTCCCGAAGTGGAAACTCTTCATCCAGGTAATGCCGGAGAAGGATGCAGCCACCTGTCCATACAATCCTTTTGACCTGACAAAAGTGTGGTTCCATAAGGACTATCCGCTGATTGAGGTGGGTGTTATGGAACTGAATCGCAACCCTGAAAACTACTTCGCAGAGGTTGAGCAATCTGCCTTCAACCCGGGCAATGTGGTACCTGGCATCGGTTTCTCACCGGACAAAATGCTGCAGGGGCGACTGTTCTCCTATGGTGATGCCCAGCGTTACCGGCTTGGCGTGAACCATCACTTGATTCCCGTCAATGCATCTCGCTGCCCCTTCCATAGTTATCACCGTGATGGAGCAATGCGGGTTGACGGCAATCACGGCAGTACTCTTGGCTATGAGCCAAATAGTTATGGCGAGTGGAAACAGCAACCCGATTTTGCCGAACCGCCTTTGAACTTGGAGGGAGCGGCAGCCCATTGGAATCATCGAGAAGATGAAGACTATTTCAGCCAGCCAGGACTGCTTTTCCGTCTCATGAACAAAAAGCAGCAAGAGGCTCTTTTTGGCAATACGGCACGCGCCCTGGGGGATGCACCAAAGGAAATTAAAATCCGTCATATCGGTAATTGTCTGAAGGCTGATCCGGCTTATGGCAAGGGGGTGGCTGATGCACTTGGTATTTCACTAAAAGAAGTGTCCGAATAGAAACCGCAGCGAGCCTCCAAGGGCATCAGGGGCAAAGATATTTCCTGTCATAGATTCAATTGAATCTATGGTGGACACGTTGTGTACCAATTCGAACGCTTCGCGGGATTGACTTTAAGTTCGACTTCTACTTCCAGGAACCTCGTCAGTATCAATTACTTGCGGAAGAATGCCGACAGCTGCGAGAGGCTGGCCTGAGCTGGGGCGAGATAGCAAAGAAGCTCGGTATGACTGATAAGACCGCCAAGAAGGCTGCGCTAAAGGGCTAAGACCCCTGGTTCCATTCAACCCACAACCCGTACCATCCTATGAATCTGATGCGAAAACTTCATCGAACCAAAAAAAGTCTGCGCGCGCTTATTGAAATCCCATACGTCAAGCACTACCTGCGAAAATCCGTTCGAAGTCGCTTTCTTGAGTGCAAACTCTACGAGCTGCTTTGCTACGCCCTTTCTCCTGTAAGCTGGATCCACGCAGATCTGATCCAGGTAGAGGAATCGCCTCCTTTTCAGCATTGGATTAGGTTTGTGATTTTGAACTTCGAGCAGGGCAAACCCGATGACGGCTTGCTTCCCCTCGGCAACGAGAAGTATGCAGTCCTTCCGTTTCATCACTTCCGCAAAATATTTCCGAAACTTCGGAAGTGAAAACGGCTGGAAGAACGATTGATCGTGTGAAAAGTGAAGGTTATGAACATCCTCGGATAGGCGACAGAGATCGGAAAGGTCTTTACTTTTGGCTGTCCTGATAATCATAAGCCGACTCTTAGAAAAAAGACTCAATCCTCGAAAA
Source organism: uncultured Bdellovibrionales bacterium (assembly GCA_964421085.1). Classification (GTDB taxonomy): domain Bacteria; phylum Bdellovibrionota_C; class UBA2361; order UBA2361; family CAYQVO01; genus CAYQVO01. The sequence goes on from CAYQVO010000057.1 coordinate 4,715, forward strand.
GATAATCCTGAAGACAGGGACAAGCAAGATCGAGCAACCTTAGCAGAGAATTCTCGATTATGTAGGTATGACCTATGTATATATCATCCGCAGCATCTCGAATCCGAGGCAGAGGTATTTCGGTATCACCTCCAACTTGGAGCAGCGACTTGCCGATCACAACGCCGGAAAGTCTCCTCACACTTCGCATTTCAAGCCGTGGCGAATGGAGACGTATATAGCGTTTTCGGATAAGGAGAAGGCGATAGCGTTCGAGAGGTATTTGAAGACTGGATCTGGAAGAGAATTTTCACGGAGACGATTTTAGCCCGCCTACGCTTTTGACTTCGTCAAACGGCTCCGGCGGGCAGACTTCGCCCAGGCAAAGGCTATTGAAAATAGGGCGGCTTGCCAGACGGAGTCCCCGTCGAAGACGGGGCGAAGTCTGGAGGTGCCGGGAATTGAACCCGGGTCCGGAAAGGTTAAGACGATAGCTTTCTACACGTTTATTCCGCCTATGGTACAACTCCCCTCATGAACGCCGACGGACGGGCATTCAATCGGTTAGCTCCACATTACTTTTAACCGGCAGCACAGAAGCCATCACTGCCGACGAGCCCATTTTTATTAGACCTTGCCGCGGTTAAGGGCGTCCCCGCGACTAAGGCGACCCGGCGCTTGTGGCGGCAGGTCAGTGCCTCTCAGCAATTATGCAGCAAGTGCGTAACCGTGATTGGCAGCAAAGTCATTTTCATTTGCATTTACATGCTTTCCCGTTTTTTAACGAGGCCAACGGGGTCCTCGACGTGCTTACTAAAGTCCTGTGCACATCCCGTCGAAACCGGTACACCCCCTTTACTATTATTATATGGCGGCCGGGAAGGAATTACCAGAAGAGTCGCAGCTTCCAGCCTCGCGCTCACCCGAGCTTCGACAGGGCTTCCTCGATCGCTCTGATCTGCTCCCGCTCAGACTTGAGTCTTTTGAGCTCGGTATGAAAAAGCGACCAGAAGAGCGGCTGTGGAAGGAACTCTCTTTTCCGCGCGGCATCGAGCGTGGCGTCGCGAAGACGTTTGATCTCAACTGCTATTTCTGTCGGCCCTTTGGGAACAGGCCCGGTCTCTTCCTCATCTGCCATGCTTCATGATAACAGGGTCAGATGCCCCGCGACAAGTCTCAAGAGGCAGGTCACATCGCGCTGTCATTATCACTTTCGCTGAAGCTGCCGCCTTGACAACTGCTTCCAACTTCCCTCGCTTTATGGGCAACGAGGAGTGCGTCCGTCCTTTTTCCGCACTGATAAAAAGCTTCAGCGAGAACATGCATCGAGTGCGGATGCTTCCACTGACTCACCCGGCATGCGTTTGACGCAAGCTGAAGGGCATATTCAGGGGCCCGTGTGGGCCCTTCGGTAAGATAGGATTCTGCAAGCAGGGTCTGAACTTTGGGATGCTGAGGACTCACGCTCAGCGCTTTCCTGAGATACTTGCGGGCGTGTTCCGTGCTTCCGTCGCGCAGCAGAAGTTCGCCCATGACAACGAATGCCTCGATTGGTGTGCGCTGCTCAAGGCAAAGCCGTGCAAGCGCGCTTCTTGCTCTATGCCTGTTCCCCTTGATCAGATCATAACGGGCAAGGGCCGTTCTCAGTAACGGAGTGCTGCTTCTCGATGTGTTGAATTGTCTCGCGAGCGAGTAAGCCTCATCCACTCCCTGGCTCGATTCACCGCATTCAAGCGCCGCAAGAAGATAGAGACCTGCAATCTCGGCATCGGGTCGCGTGCGCGACATGCACTCTTTAATTGCTGACACGGCATCCTTCGGCCTGCAGAGCCAGAGATCAAGCTTTGTAAGACGAACGTATGTGTCCCTTCTCGACGGGTCTTCCCGGACGGCCTTTTCAAGTGTCAGCACCGCATCTCTGAACTGGCCGGTCTTACAGAGACAGTGAGCAAGCTTTGCGGCGGCGGCAATCCGGGCCGGATGACGCGAAGCGGTTGCAAGACCAAGTCTGTAGTACTCCACGGCATCAGGAAACCGGCCCTTTTCAAATAGCACCTCGGCTTTTATCCAGCTCCTGACTGGAAGCGCACGCCACGTTCTGACCCAGTTCCACCAGGTACGTATATGACTGTGTTTACTGAATAAAAACATACTCGGGCTGCACAGATTAAACTGTCCTGCAGATGTATCAGCAGGGATGTCTGTTCTGCTTCAGGGAAACAGGAGGTTTTACGCCAGGAAATCCTCGAATTGATGGCCGGGATTCCGCTCGAGCAGATAGCGTCTCTCCCATTCCCCTGAAAACAGCACAAGGACGCGTCCATCCTTATCACGGGCAAGGAGACAGTTCTGAGTTCTTTTGAAGGTCTCCGGATCTCCGATGAGAAACGCGCAGTACTTAACCGCGAGAGGTTCAATTACTGAGTCGACTTTATACTCGTCCTTGAGCCTGTACTGAAGAACATCGAACTGGAGCTGCCCGACTGCGGCCACGTACGAGGACGCAAATCCGTTTTCATATGGATAAAGAATCTGCACTGTGCCTTCATCGGCAAGCTGCGAAAGTCCCTTCTCGAAAGCTTTGAGCTTCATTACATCGGCAGGACGCACCTTCGCCACAAGTTCCGGCGCGAACTTCGGCATCGGTTTAAACCGGAATCCCTGCTCGAGCGCAAGCGTATCTCCGATGGCGAACGCGCCCGGATTATTCACCCCGACGATATCGCCGGGATACGCGTACTCGACAGTGCTGCGATCTCTCGCCACCATGCTGAAGGAGCGGGCAAGCCGAATTTCTTCGCCGGTCCTTCCGTGACGAATAGTCATGTCCCGCTCGAATCGTCCTGAGCATACACGCAGAAACGCCATGCAGTCCCGGTGTCTCGGGTCGATATTTGCCTGAAGTTTGAAAACAAACGCCGAAAACGGTTTTTCCGCAGGATTGATGATTTGCTCTGTTCCATCGGCCGTGACGACCGGCATCGGCCTGGGTGGCGGCGCAAGTTCGACAAACCGGTCGAAAAAAGGCTCGACCCCGAAGTTGGTGAGGGCTGAGCCGAAAAACACCGGAGTCATCTTCCCTGCAAGAAATTCCTCCTGGCTGTACTGCGCTCCTGCTATTGAAACAAGCTCCAGATCGTCTTCGAGACGCTTCAGAACGTCGACGCTGATTGCGCCGCTCCCTGCAGCCTCATCAATGGTCATCCGGCGATGAACGGACTTTGCTCCGCTGTCCGCCCGTTCGAACATTGTAACAAGCCTGGTTCTGCAGTCGGCCACCCCGACAAATTCCCGCGCAAAACCGACAGGCCAGTCCAGAGGCACTGCATGAATGCCCAGAACCTCTTCGATTTCATGAAGCAGGTCGAGAGGCTCTTTGCTCGGAAGGTCCATCTTGTTGATGAAGCTGAGAATGGGAATCCCCCGCATCCGGCATACAGTGAATAGTTTCCGTGTCTGAGTTTCCACGCCTTTTGCCGCATCAAGCACCATTACTGCGCTGTCAGCCGCCGTGAGTGTCCGGTAAGTGTCTTCGCTGAAGTCCTGATGGCCCGGTGTATCGAGAACATTTATGACAGCATCCTTGTACGGGAACTGCATCGCGGAAGCGGAGATTGAAATCCCCCTCTCCTGTTCAAGCCCCATCCAGTCTGAACTCGTTGCTTTGCCGCCTTTTCTTGCGCGCACCATGCCCGCCGTGCGGATCATGCCCGAATAAAGGAGAAGCTTTTCTGTCAGCGTTGTTTTTCCCGCGTCCGGATGGCTTATAATTGCGAATGTCCGCCGAAGCCTGGTTTCTTTTTCTATTTCAGATTGAAGATGAGGATCCATTTGTCAGTATAAGTCTCTCGCCAAAACGAATCGTTCCCGGGTTCCTCAGCAGTGTGTCGCTCCTGCACAACGGAGAATCATGCTCCACAAGCACAATAACGCTCGAGCCAAGATGAAATGTTCCAAGGCGCTCGCCCGCCCTGATTTCCTTTCCCGGATGATATTGTGAGGAAAATCCTCCGGGACTTCTCTTCGAGAACAAATCGTTAGTGACAAAATTATCATAAGTTACGGAAATACGCCCCACATTGAAGGCTCCGACCATCACAACCGCGACGAAGCCGGCCGTCCCGCTCTTTATGAACGTCACAACGCGCTCGTTTCGGACGAAAACGCCTTCGATACGACTGAGGGACCACTCATTTACCGGCCACAGATGGCCCGGGATACAGCGGGCTTCGACAATTTGTCCGCTCACAGGAGAGTGAACATGGTGATAGTCGCGGGGGGAGAGGTACAGGCTGAAAAATAATCCGCCCCCGAAAGCGCCGGCATATCTCTCATTTCCCAGAAGATCGCTTACCGTGTATGAGACTTCTTTTACCTGCGGCAGATAGACTCCTTCAACCCGCCCGCAGTTTCTTAAAACCCCGTCGACAGGGCTCACAAAGTCTCCTGCCACCGGTCTGCGTCCGGGTTTAAGCTCACGCGTGAAAAAAGCGCCGATCGATGGGTAGTCGGAAACATTTCCTGCCGCTTCGGCCTCATCAATCCGGTAAAGAGCGGAAAACGCCTTAATGCAGGGTATCGCGAGAAAAGACGGGAGTTCCACATGGAGGAGCTTTCCCGCAATAAAGCTCACAAGCTTTTTCGGGAGCAGAAAAAGAAGATAACAAAAAGTGTCGCGAAACCTCATCCGGGTAATAATGTCCTTTCCGGGGGAAACACTCAAGACGCCCCGGCGTCCCCGACGTTGCCCCGGGGGCAAAGTTCAGGTTAAAGTTCCCCTCATGTCCAGATTGAAGAAATACGGGCTTAATATCGCGCTCGTCTGCTTCGGCCTCGTCGCCGGGCTTCTTGTCGCCGAGGGTGCCCTGAAAGTGCTGCGGCATTACAAGCGGGGTTCCGAGTTCGAAAATCTGGAGGAACTCCGCAAGGCGATGGTTCGCAAGCCTGAACAGAGCTCGACTCCGAGGCGCCGCGCCACTCTCGGCGATATGGTGATGCCGAGTCCTGATGAGCAGATCATCTACGAGCTGAAGCCCGGGCTTGATCTCAAGTTCATGCGCGCGCAGGTCCGCACGAATTCCTTTGGCATGCGGGGTCCCGAAATTGAGATTGAAAAGCCTGAGAACACTTTCCGCATCGCGCTGCTCGGCGATTCGTTCGCATTCGGGTGGGGAGTTGAAGAGGAACAGAGCTTCGGCAGAGTCCTCGAGCGGAATCTCAATACGCTTTTCGGCGGAGGAGTGCATTTTCAGGTGCTGAATTTCGGGGTTCCCGGCTATTCGACTTTCCAGGAGGTTCAGGCATTCATTCAGAAGGGATCGTGTTTCAACCCGGACGCCGTGCTTGTTTATTTCGTACAGAATGATTTCGGGCTTCCCTTTTTCGTTCGTGACGTCCGGAACGAGAAATCGCAGGGGCTGTTTTCAGCGCTTGAGTTCGCGAAGCTGACGTGGAAGGCCTCCAACCCTGACGCTCAGGAGCAGCTTGCGCAGCTTCAGGGATGGGATCCGAACACATCCCTGAAACGGCTCCGCGAGTATCTCGAAGAGCGGGGAGTGCCGTTGTTTGTCGCGATCAATCCGAGGAAATCGCAAAAGATGGATATTTCCCGCCTCGGCTCAGTCCGGAAGCGGCGTGGCGCGACTATAATCGATCTGCGGGACGGTCTTTTGAGGGCAATGGAGGCGCGGGGCCTCGAGGCAAAGGAACTTACGCTGTCGTTCGATCCCCATCCGAGCGCCCTGCGCCACAAGATATATGGCGATCTTCTGACTTCGCACTTCTGGGCCGCAGCCGACCGTTCTTGACTCTGACAACGGTGTCGGGGTATTTGTGAGTGTCTTGGCGGGGAGGTGCAGGACGTACTTTTTTCGCCGCGAATATTACGAGGGCCAGGGACGGCCCTCGCGAACGCCGTAACAGGGCGTTCGATGCGAGCGGAGGTTTCAGCATGTTTTCTGCAAACCGAAGCGAGCAGTCCGGCGGCGAAAAGTTCAGGATGTACTTTTTTCGCCGCGAATATTACGGGCCCATAGCTCAGCTGGGAGAGCGCATCGTTCGCAATGATGAGGTCGGCGGTTCGATCCCGCCTGGGTCCATTCTCCCCTTTCCGCTCCCCGTCCGCCTGATCCCCGCATTACAATCCCCCTCTCCTGATCGATGTCATTCCCCGTTCGTGCCCGGCGGGTATAAAAAAAAGAATTGACTGGCGAGACATGAAATTAACGGGAGAGCAGCGATGGAGGACAGATTGAACGATTCTTTATTATTTG
>CAYQVO010000057.1:10975-13358 GCA_964421085.1 uncultured Bdellovibrionales bacterium
GGCCTCCTGCTTGGAGCGATCGGAATGTATTTCCTTGATCCGGCAGGCGGGCGAAGACGACGCGCGTCAGTAAGAGACAATGCGGCAGGCATCACTTCTGATATCGGCGACGCGCTGGACACAACAGGACGGAACATTGCTGATGAGCTGAGGGGTCTTGCGGCCTCGGCGCGCGCGCGCTTCAAACGCGAACCTGTTTCGGATGGAGTGCTTGCCGAACGTGTCCGATCAAAGCTCGGCAGAAATATTTCACATCCAGGCGAGGTTGAGGTCGAAGTCCTGAATGGAATCATCGTGCTTCGCGGGCCCGTACTGAAAGAGGAAGTTGACCGCCTGATCTCATGCGTCAGTTCTGTAGCCGGTGTCAAAGAAGTCAGGAGTGAAGTGGAAGTTCACGAGACCGCCGGAGACATTGCTGCGCTTCAGGAACCCCGCCGGCCGGGAGAGCGCCCCGAAATCCCGCAGAAAAACTGGCCACCGGCCTTCCGCGTGTTCATGGGAAGCCTCGGCGTAGGAGTGCTCGCCCTCGCAGGAAGAAGTGGTGCGGCGAAATTTTTGACAACGCCTGTCGGCCTCGGAGTTCTCGCCAAAGCGGTGACAAACGCGGACTTTGCAAAACTTGCCGGTTTCGCGGCCGGAAAGACTCGAGAGCTCGCGTCGGATATTTCATCAAGCAGGCCGGTCCAGGCCGCGAAGGAGATGTTTCACTGATTCTGACTGCAGGAAAAGAAATGAAGAAAAGAAAAGTTCCCCAACCCGGCCCCGATGACGCAAACGAGACCACAAAAGAAGGCCTGCACCGCAGGGAGACTGGACCTGAGAAACCAAAGGCGGGAAACATCGATATGCCGAAAGGAAAGCGGCCGAAGTAAGAGGAGGTCGCTCCATTCCGGCGCAAACCGAGCGGCGTTTGACTTCGAAAAAGCCTTTGTTTAGTATTTTCCGCGCTTTGTTCGAACGGTGGGCGCAGCTTCCACCAGGCAAAGGCGGTTGTCAATATTGGGCAACTGCGAGATTGACGGTGGGTGTAGCTCAGTTGGTTAGAGCGCCGGATTGTGGATCCGGAGGCCGTGGGTTCAAGTCCCATCTCCCACCCCACCTTCGCGCTGCGCGCTTCGGCGGGGTAAACCCATCTCCTTTTCGTGCAGCGCGAAGGTGGCTCCGACGAAGCCATCCTTCAGGATGGCGAAGTCGAGCGGGCAAGCCGAGAATAATTCCAATAGTAAGCAACTTTCGAAGTGAATCTCCGATTACTATATCGGAGGTCCCGTGCATATCGTTTATCTTCTCCGCAGCAAGAAAAACCCGAACCGCATCTACGTCGGCTTATGCAGCAACATGAGAAACCGCCTCGCCGAGCATAACGCAGGTGAATGCAAAACCACGGCAGAAAATTGCCCTTGGGAAATTGACATCGCAGTTTATTTCCGTGATGAGAAAAAAGCTCATGCCTTCGAGCGCTATCTCAAAACCGGCTCAGGGCGTGCTTTTTCAAAGAAGCATCTCTAGATGAGCCTCCGACGCAAAAGTCTCCCAGTAAGGTCAGGCTTTAAAAAATCGCGTGAAATTTCTGGAACTGTCGAATCTATTTAGTCTTCTTCGCTATACAATACACGCGTTCAGTATCTAACTGGCACGGTCTTCCGTTTAGGTCCGCGCTGAATTCCTCGACAATCATATGGTTTTGGGCAAGGGCAGACGACACTTCAGTAATCGAAAGCGCTCGTTGCGCATGGATCTCATATTGTCCATTTTGGAACTCGAAGATCGTGTTTGCTATACGACTGTCAGCGCTGTATGAAAGCTTTTGAACAAAGTCAACGCCGGCAATTGACCGCCGGCACTCTCCTTTATGATGAGAAAGGTACATGGCTTCTGTGTTAAAATCAAAAACGAAAAATCCCCCTGGTGTCAGGGCAAATGAAACATTTTGAAAGGTCGAGATTAGTGCTCTTGATTCAAGCAAGTAATTTAATGAATCATACGTACAAAGTGCGCCGTCAAATTGGCGATCAGGGATGAATGATTTCATATCAGCTGTCTGAAAGGCTATATTAGTCAGCATTGCCGAAGCAGCTTTGGCGCGTGCAATCGCTATCATCTCAGGCGAGAGATCGATCCTAAGGATGTCATTACCTCTTTTAGCGAGATCAATGGCAAGCGTGCCAGTGCCGCAGGCAATGTCTAGGATGCACCCCACGGTCTTGCCATGGTTTCCAAGGAGTTCGCCAATTGTTGAGACATAAAAGTGTGCCCACTTACCCCATTCGATATCGTAGAATTGACTCAAGTTGGTATATGCTGATTGGGTCTTCAATGACTTTCCGTGAAATTGTCCCGATCCCCGTTAGGATTTGAGGTGGACTGGTTCATGATTTCTACG
>CAYQVO010000058.1:0-11761 GCA_964421085.1 uncultured Bdellovibrionales bacterium
TGAAGGGAATAATGACATTCCGTGGCTGCTTGCGCCCTTTGGTACAGGGAAATTCTCCGTATGCTGAGGGAAAGCGCATATACTTTGATGGGAATCACCTGAGTCACAGCGGGTCGCAGCTGCTCGGGGAGCGATTTCTCTCGATGGATATTGAACTCAGAAGGCGGCTTTCGAAGCTAATCTCCGAATAGAAGTTTGATTCAGATTTGTCCGGACATTGAATAACATCTGCCGGAATGGCATTATATAAATGAGAAAGTTCTGGTGTATCGATGTTAATACCTCATTTTCCGGCCATAGCTGTTGACACGGAGTCATTAGACTCACCCGGTTCTGTTCTGCCTGCTCGGGCGCTTGAAAACATGCTCTCTGAGATGAGAAGTTTTCTCCCAATCCCACAGGGGGAAAATGCCCGAGAGAGGTATTCTCATCTGGCATTATCCGTTAACTGCTTTTTATCGACTCTGTATCCGCCAATTGCATTCAGGTTGCTGCCTGGTCCGGGGACTTCGTTGATGAAGGGTGACTGCCTGATGCTTGAGGCTCTTGATCACATATCAAAGGAGCATTATCCGGAGGCTGTCATAAGGCTTAGAGAGTCGCTGGATTGTTATGTCCGGTATTTTGTGAAGCTCAGTATCGATGAGATTGAAAGGAGCAGATCTGTCGAGACAAATATGTCATCGATTGATGGCTTGCTTGACGAGCTCGTCAAAATAGTGGAGATGGGTACCGGCTCATGCTCCGATGCTTTCCTGATTAAGAGGCAGCCCATATCTTCGGGACATTGGGTTCCCGGAGATTCCGGGGTTTTCGCATGGGCGGATGAAAAGCAGGAATCTGTCGCTGAAGTTATAGATCTGTATACGCAATCCGAAGTGACGACAACTTCGTGCTTTACAGCAAATGCCAGCATGTTTTATCCGTCCTCATTGGCAAGCTTGAGTCTCGTATGCCGCTGCATTGACCGAAATAGATTGGGGAGGGTAGTCGATCTTGGTTGCGGGAACGGACTTGCGGCCGGCGTATTCTCGGTTTTTGCAGAGGATGTCACCGGATACGAGATTGATCCTTTTCTTTGCGGCGAGTGTTTCGGAGTGGTGCAGAGACTTCCCGAAAATCTCAGGAGAAAGGTTACAATTTATAATGAAAATTTTTTCAATCCTCAGTGGTCCGACGCGGATCTTTTTTATATTTATTGGCCGTTTGACCGTGACCGGACTCCGGAGATGTGCCGCCTTTTTAATGAAAAACTCGCCAGGGAAATGGACCCGGGGTCATTATTTTTCGTCAGCTCGGAACTGGAACTGGACTTCCAGAATCTTCAGCCCGTCGGGATTGAAACTTTATCCGGTATTCCATCTCCTGGTTCCCCGGCTCCCATAAAGGCCTTCACGAAATAGAGCGATTCCAGCTTTTTTCTCCCGTGTGTTATCTTGAGCGGTCCTCAAAAAGAATGGCCGTAAAAACAGCGGAACAGGGTAGTCAATATTATAGTCCGAGCGTCAGCGGGTAGATATGTGGAGCTGGCGTGTTGAGGTTTTAAATGGGTTGAAGAAGTGAAGGCGTGGATTGCGGTGTTTTGTTGGGGAGCCGGCAGTTGGCGGCATTTTCTGGCTGCCGATGCGGGGATCTTTTTCGGCACGGGGGGTGTTAACAAGACTTAAGCAGCAGGAGGAATTCTTGTCATGGCAGGCGGGGCTCGTTGGGAAAAGAGACAGGGGTTTTTTTGCAGATTCGCTTCATGGCAGTTGCCCGGGAGATAGATGGCTTTGAGGAATTGCAGAGGTGCGAATTCCCGCGTGGAAACAGCGGCACCGTACTTGCAGCTTGAGTAGAGGACTTTTGGTTCACCGTCTGCCCCGAAATTAGTTGTGAGAAAGACATAATGTCCTATGAACTTCTCTACAGATACAGCGGCTTCTTCGTTGACGCTGATGCCGAGTGCCTTCTTCCTCTGGATGATGCTCTGTTCATGTTTGAAAACATGACGTGCTGTGAAAGCGAGAAGGCAAGGCCAGGATTACTCGCATGCACTTTTCTCGGGGTAACTGCGGGAAGCATGCTCATGGAAGCGATGATTCAGGAAGTCTCTGGAGTAAAATCATATGACGAAGAGGCATGGAAGATTGTGGGCTCAGCGCTTCTTACCCGCGTTGAGCGCGAAGGGGATTACGAGATAAAAATATATCCATCATGGTGCTTTCTTCCGGAGCATTACTCGGGCTTGAGAACGGAGGGAAAGGGCCCGGTTTATTCCAGGCATTTCTGGATGACAACAGGAGGGCTTCGCCAGGATGGACTTGCATTCGTTTTGCGTGAGTGTCCGTATAGGTTCAAGGAGTCGTTCAGAGACGAAAAAGTCCTGCTTGCTTTCAACGGAAAGGAATGGATCGTTACGGAGGAAAACCTCAATAACGAGAGTGTCGAACTGATGCTGTCGGACCCGCGCCGGGCGGATATGCTGGAGTTGAAGCCGAAAGGCTCTTCCTGATTTCGCGGTTTTTGCTGTAATATGGGTGAACATGAATCCGGATACTTCATATGTGGTTGTGAGTGATGCTGTGGGCTCGCAGTTTGTGGAGTCCAAAGCTGCACTTTTGAACGGAAGCTCCGGCTGCTATTACTCGCAAAATGAGGTCGGCACTGAAATATGGAAACTCCTCGTTGCGGATGAAAGCATGGAAGAAGTGATCAGAAGAATCCGGGAGAAGTATTCACTGTCCGAGGAACAGGCCAAAGAGGACGTTCTCGAACTGATTGCGAATCTTGAGGCGGAAAAACTGATTACCGCCAGAAAGTGACACTATGAGCGGAAGGATAGGAGTCGGCGCTATTACATGCAACAGACCCATTTTCTTTTTTGAGTGTCTCAAATCAATCCCCGAGAATTATGATTCCCTGGTCGTTGTGAACGATGGGGAAAGAAGCGTACGAAAATTTGCCTCCAAACCAGGGATGATTCTGATCGAACACGAGAAAAACGTCGGCGTCGGCATCTCGAAAAATGATGCGTTGAAGATCCTGCTGGAGGAGAATTGCGAACATCTATTTCTGATCGAAGAAGACCTGAAAATTCTGAATGATGCGGTTTTTTCGGCTTATATCAACGCATATCAGGCTTCGGGGATACATCACTTCTCGTACGGACTCGGTACGCCGTTCAACCGCGCCCAGGATTTTACCCCCAGATATGAAGACGGATATTCTGTTATAGATCAGGACGGAGAACCGGATCCGAGAATCATCGCTTCGTATGGCGATGAAGCACAGATCTCTTTCTATCGCTACCCGGCCGGCATGTTCATGTATTTCAGCCGTGCAGCAGTGGAGTGCGCCGGCATGTTCGATGAAATTTTTTACAATGCCGGAGAACATATCGATCTCTCGTTTCGGATAACAAAGGCAGGTTTTCATCCGCCCTTCGGCTATTTTGCTGACATGCGGGAAAGCTATCGGTATTTCGAGTATCTGGCTGGATACCAGGAAAACCGCAGCGTTGCCCCCGATGCTGAAACGTGGCTCAAAGTGGCCGCTGTCGCGGAGTCATGCTTCGAAAGGAAGCACGGATGCTCGATTTACATGAATTCGGAGACGGATCGGCAGGAATTCGTCTGGATTCTCAAGGAACTGCAGCAGAAATATGGCACGGCGGGACTGGAACTCCGAATCGTGGGACAGGGCGCGGGACATCGGGAATGATATCTTTTGAAAAATTTGCAGAGACTCGAAAGATCGAGCTCATATATCTCATCGCAGGGGCCCTTATCCTGTATTTTTTGCTTAATCTCATTGGAGCCTGGATTGACGGCCCGACAATAGACGAGCCGATGTACATCGCAACCGGCAACGCATATCTGCGATATGGAGCCTTCCATCTGAATACCTTCCATCCATGGCTGGTAAAACTTTTCGCGGGAGCGGCTACTCTGATTGTGGGCGCTAAAGATGATGGCGCCGGCATTGCTGTTCTTTACGCCTTTAAATATGTCGGATTCTTTTTCCATGGAAACCCGGGAAGGCTTCATGAGCTGACATTTGCCGCGAGAGTGTCCGTAATTCTCCTCAATACTGGTCTTGCCTCTGCCCTCCTTTATCTGACAGCGAAATGGATGGGGAATACTGCAGCTTTTTTTCTCTGCATTCTTCTTCTTTTTGATCCAACTTTCCTCGCGCACTCGCGGTACGTGACACTCGATGTTTCGTGCGCCCTTCTCTGCAGTATAGCGGGAATTTATATCGCAGGTTCTCTAAACAGGCCTTTCAGTCGCTTCTGGTATGCTGCTCTCCTGCTTTTTGTGTCACTGCAGACGAAGTTTGTGGCATGGCTGATTGTACCTGCCGTGTGGGTCGCGTGTCTGTTTCACGTTAAATTCAAACCTGTGCCTGCAGTCAAGGGAACTCTCCGTCTGGCTCTTATGACACTTGTAGCAGCGCTCCTTACCGGATCGATTTATCAGGCAGGTGTTCGGACACTGGATGCCGGTCGGGTCGAACGCTTTGCAAGCAGGCTTCTGCTTGAAGGGCCGAAGGAACTTTGGGAGGTAACGGAAGCGTTGAAGTACCATCAATTTTTGAAGGGCCCGAGGCTCTACCTGGCGGGCGTGTTCAGCACTCTCAACCTTACACAGAGAGAGAAGCCCGGTATTGTCAGGATTGGCGGAAGAATTACAGCGAAACCGGCATCTGTTTATTATCCACTCGTCTTTATTTTCAAGGAAACGCTTCCTTCTCTGATGCTGCTCTCACTGTCACTCCTATGGTGGATAAGGACGGTGTGCACTCTGAAGGCGCCTGACGGCCGGCGGCGGCCGATTATTCTATTCGCCGCCGTTTTTGTCGCGATGTTCTGGGCTGTGGCGATGAATTCCAGACTGAATATCGGAATTCGACACCTGCTTCCAACATTCCCTTTGATTTTTCTTTTGGCATCCATGAGTCTTCAACAGATACTGCGTTCAACACGGATGTGTATGCTGAAGGCTTCAATATTTGTTCTTCTGACTCTGCATGTCGGATCGACCCTCCTATCCTTTCCGGATCTTCTGCCTTATTTTAACGAACTCACACTGTTTCAGGGAGGAAAGCCGGTGGCTTTCGACTCAAACTTTGAATGGGGGCAGGATACTTGGAGGCTTTATAAGACGGCAAAGAAGCTTGGGATCAGCGATGTGTATTATTCGTGCCTGTCCGGTATTAATCCGGGATTGTTCGATCCGTCAGTGCGTTTTCATTACACCAACCTTGCAGATGCCGGCAGGATCCCCGCAGGAAGTTACGCTGCCTTCACGAAATCGAATATTGAGATGAGCTACCCCGCTATGAGTTCATGGCTCGATAATCAGGAAAAGGTCGCTGATATTGGAAAGACTATGGTCCTGTACAGGGTGCTGCAGCAGAGTCCGGGCTGAGACCAGCACCGCCGAATTGTCTCGCCCCTGTTCGCCCCTATACCCTGTAACGCCTCATCGTGAAATGAAGGATTGAGGAGATTGGATAACCTGCATATTCTCTAGGTATGTTCAGCTTGGAGGATGGTATGGCAAAGAAGAGACGACGGCGATACAGCGGGGGTGGAGAAGGTGGCGATTTTGACGCGGCACCTGATTGATCACGAGGAAGTGTCAGGAATCTGCGATGAACTGAAGCTTCACCCCACGGTGTTCTATGAATGGCAGCGCTTGCGGAACTCATTGAAGAGCACATTGCATTAAAAAAATGTTGGGGAGCTTTAAACAAGCGCTGGGTGGAGCCGCACGTGAGAGACAAGGTTGTGGATATGGTGCATTATTGGGAAGAACGAGCTGATATGAAGCGGGGATTATTCATACATGTCCCTGGTCTTCGCTGGAACAAGTTTCTTCCCTGGGAGTCGAGATACGGGAAGGAGAGCTTTGATAACGGGAAAGTACCGCGTGATTACCGGCTTGAGGATTGGGAGCGGGCGGCGATAGCGAATTACTACCACGAGCACCGGGAGGAGAACTACCGGTGTCTGACGTACCGTATGCTCGACGAAGATATTGCCGCTGTTTCCCCAGCAACGGTGTGCCGAGCGTTGAAATCGCCAGGGTTTCTTACTAAATGGAACGAAGTAAAACCGTCGCAAAAGGGCAAAGGCTTCACCCAGCCTCTTAAAGCGCATGACCACCGGCATATGTACATATCGTATCTGAATATCTGTGGCACATTTTGTTACATGATAGCAGTTCTTGACGGCTTCAGCCGCTGCCTTGTGCACTGGGACATTCGAGAATCGATGACGGAGCATGATGCCGAGGTGGTGCTGCAGCGTGCAAGGGAACTTTTTCCGAACGTGAGGCCGAGGATTATTACAGACAATGGACCGCAGTTTATCTCGAAGGACTTTAAGGAATTTTTCAGGTTTTCCGGGATGTCGCATGTACGCACTTCCCCGTATTACCCGCAGTCAAACGGCAAGCTGGAGCGACTTTACCGCACAGTGAAACACGAATGCGTGAGGCTGCGCACGCCTGTGTCGCTTGAGGATGCAAAGCACTTTGTGTCGGAGTTTGTTGACCACTGCAACACGAGGCGGTTGCACAGTGCTATTGGCTTTATCACTCCGCGTGATAAGCTCGAAGGAAAAGATGAACAGATATTTGATGCCAGGGATGCTAAACTTGAAGCAGCCAGGGCAAGGAGAAAAGCAGCCGGAGAGGATCTCCCTTTGGCAGCGTGAGGATAACAACACCTATGAGGAGAGCAGGCTGTTCAGGTTACAAAGTCTTCGTTTCCAGCTGAGGCAGGACACTGGGACACAACGGACCGCAGCTCCACTTGCTTGGTGAAGCTATCCATCGCAAAGCTTTTCTCCAGGCAACTCGACCGAAAAGGATTAGGTGAAGAAGCTCAAGCTCGATAACAAAGCATTGATGATGCTTGGCGTGATATTGCTTTGCGGCAGTTGGCTGAGAATCACCGGTATCACACAGATGGGCGTCTCCTTTGTTGATGCTTTCGGCTATATTTATATTGCTGAGAAATGGGCTCATGGAGATTATACAGTCTACGATATTCTAGGGCGTCCCTTCTTCCGGCCCGCACTTTTCCTGACACATGCCCTTGCACTTAGTGCGCTCGGTTTCAACGACTACTCCATCAAAATAGTCAATGTAGCAATGGACATTGCCGGCATTGCAATGGTGGGACTGTTGTCTCTGAAGCTTTATGGATTTTATTCCGTAGCACTGTCAGCAGCGGCGCTTTACGCTTTCTCACGAACTGCTGTGCTTTTTTCAACGAATGAGCTTGCACATTGTCCATCGACTTTCTTCCTTCTTCTGTCTTTTCTGTTTTTCGTTTCAAGCATAAAAAAGCTCAGGCGCCCCGACATCCGTTGTCAAAGTTCAGCCTTCATGGCTGGTGTTGCGCTTTCATTGTCGTCTCTCACTCATGGGGATATTGCTTTGCTGATTCCTCTATTCATATTGTTGTACCTGATCTTTTATCTGGATCGTCGTGGGATAGTCGCCCCTGCTGCGTTTGGCCCCACCGCCTGTTTTTGGGTGGGAGTTGGCATTCCTTTCACTCTTTTCCTGGTTATGGTTGGAATGCACCCAACCATCAGCTCTGTAACAATCGAAATAGGCAGGACGGCGTCACGCATGGAGAAAAGTCTCCTTCCATTCAGTATACGGCTGTTGAATGGCACGATCACAACCCTCTATTCCAAACCGACTCTGTGGCTTTTCTGGGCGGCCTCTCTGGAGACTCTGCTATCGCTGGTCTGGCGTCGAAGACACTCTCTATTGCCTGCGATTCCCCTGTTCTCAATCCTGGGTTATGTCATCTTCTTCGATTTTCTCATAGTGAGAGGCGACCCGCACCCTCGCCTTTATCGGCTTCTATCTCCACTGCTTCCGTGCGCTTACATAGTTATCTCTGTGAGCACTCATCGCTTTGCGGCAAGAATCTCAAGAGCATTCGCATCGATCTTGTTGGTCTGCGTCACATTTTGGATGATCTCATCAAATTTTCAAAGGTCAGGACCTGTTTCTCTCAACACTATAATGGAATTAGGTGTGAGTCGTACTCCAAGCGTATACCGGCAAGTTTTTGATATTCTCAGGGAGCGAATAAAAAAGGACTCCAGGTTATTAATCATCGCCCCCTATTCTAATGATATCCGGCGAATACGAGGCTATCAATCTCCTGTATATTTCTCTTCAAATGCGATCTATCTTGCAGATTGCCCAGGTCAGTGGAACATGGAAGATTATCTTCTCCGAAATGAAATCGAGTATGTATTGGTAGACATTGCGCTTAGCCCGAAAGATATAAAATCTGAATTCCGATTCCCGGGCTGTTTTCTCCCTTTGGCAGGCCCACAGAGCAGTACATATGACAAAGTCAAGGCTGTTGATTATTTACTTTCAGCACACAGGGCAGAAGTGCTCACAAGCGTACACAACTTGGGAACCATATACAGACTGAATAGAGATGCACGCAAGGACTTGGATTGATGAAGTTCAACAGATTCCATTTCATCCTCAAGAGCCTGCTGTACGAGCCCAAATGTCACCATCCGCACGGGCTTTCCCGTCATTCACGGGACAAGATGCCCCTCTCAAGGAAGTAACTGCGACCACAAAAATCACAGGCCGATTTTTTCTCCTGAACATTCAAACTGGCACCGCATTCACAGACCCATCCCATAGGCTTGGCTGAAACGCCTGCAAAAAGGCAATAGTCCGGAACATCATGGGTGACCACACTTTTACTGGAAGCGCTCACCTGCAATTTGCCTGTAGTATCAGTCCCAACGGGTATAGCAGAAGAGGCACTGCAAAATGATGGAATATCCAGGATATGCCCTCGAGATTCTGAAGCACTTGCATCAGCAACAGCATTAATTCTTCAAGATCGGGCCCGCTCAAATGGTCGAGATGTCATTGAAAAAAGTATTCGAGCAAATTGATTATAGAAGGATTGACTCAGGCTTATACTAATGTCCGTTCCGGTTGATACATTCGACATACTTGACATTCATTTCGCGATTGTTGGAGTATTTCCTCGACTCGGCCTGATCTGCTCGTCTTTGTTTCGGCCGTGAAGTGCAAGTCATTGTGCCGGATATGTAATTTCGACTCGACACTTTATCGGGCTGCGCCACAGAGAATTACTGCAAAAGGACATCCATTCAATAATGTACAGAGAAAGTTCCGTAACAGTTGTAGTGCCTGCATTCAACGAGGAAACGCTTCTCTCGAAGACATTGACTGGAATTCCGGAATTTGTTGACACCATCATGGTCGTCAATGACGGCAGCACGGATCGAACTCAAGAGGAGATCGAGATTGCCCGCAGGCAGGATGCCCGGATCCACATGATTAGTCACGAAAGGAACGGAGGAGTGGGGGCAGCAATTCGATCAGGATACCAATGGGCCAGGGAACATGGCGCAGATATCACAGTGGTGATGGCCGGAGATAATCAGATGGATCCAGCAGATCTTCCATCTCTGCTCGACCCCATCATCGATGGTCGCGCAGACTACATTAAAGGCAACCGCTTTCTCACGGGAGAAGCGTGGAGAAACATTCCACATTCGAGGTACCTTGGAGGTATGCTGCTCAGCATTTTGACTAAGGTTGCAAGCGGCTATTGGCATATTGCCGACTCGCAATGCGGCTATACGGCTATAACCGCCAAAGCACTTGCATTTATGCCATTGGATTCCATGTATCCATCATATGGAGTCCCTAACGATATCCTGGTCTCATTGAATATTGTTAATCTTCGTGTTTTGGATGTTCCTGTAAAGGCCGTCTACAATATAGGAGAGAAAAGCGGGATAAATCCTGGAAAGATTATCTTCTCACTTCCTTGGCTTCTTGTTCTGCTCTTCGGGAAACGGATGATTCAAAAATACATAATAAGAAATTTCCATCCACTTGTGCTTCTTTACGCCCTCGGTATTCTTCTTTTCGCTCTGGACATACCAGTACTTCTGCGGCTTGCAGGTCTTTGGGCCCTGAACGGAAGAATTCCACCAATAAACGCGCTCTCGTTCGTCTTCATAACCGTCGTTGCGTTTCAAGCAGTGCTGTTTGCGATGCTTTTCGACATGGAAGACAATCGGCACTTACAGGGAGACTGATTGATCCGGCCTGCCAGAGCGGTCAGCCATGCAAGCAGGAAAACCATGATTCCTTGACAACAGAGCAGAAACGTTTCAAAAGGTGCCGATCTAAAAATGAAACCAGTGTCGCATAGCTGAATGCTCCCACACCCATGGAAAGCACAAACTGATGCCACAATGGTGTTTCACCAGGCAGGCCTCCCAAAATCAGATGAATGACTGCCACCATTCCCAATGATGCAGCCAGAGGAGTATGCATCGGCTTCAGGAGTTCCCTGAAACTAATACCGAGATTCCGAGAAGCCGCCAGCAGCAGCAAAAACAAGATAATTATGCGCACCCCCGCAACGCTCCAAACAAATGCAGACAGTCCAAACTTAGCAACGAAATAAAACAAACTTAGGCTGACTGAAGCCGAATAGAGATATAGTTTCCCGTACACATGCGGGCGGCCCATGGCTCTGAGAACAATGCTGTAAGGCTCGATGATGCTGGTCAATCCTGGAGATATTATCAGCAACGAAATGAGCCAGCCGAGATTTTGCCAGTGTGGCGGGAAAAAAATAGGTACGGCCAGATGGGCTATACTTGAAATTCCAAGGCAGACAGGAAAAAGAAAGAATGCGAAGATTTCGATATTCCTCTCAAGAAACCTATGGAGATCTTCCGGCTGTGCAGCAAGGCGGCTATAGATGGAGAAAAAAGCATCAGAAACAAAAGGTATGCTCACCATCTGAGTAATTAGCATTGTGAGCGTGATGGCATAACCATACAGCCCCAAACTCGCTGCATCCACATGCATTCCGAGAAAAACCCTATCCATTCGGAAGAGCGACCAAAGTGCGAGAGATTCAAGGCAGGAGAACCATGCAAATGTAGATAGTTCCTTGTTCAGTCTCAAGTTGATCCCTGTTGAGGGAAGCCAGGGGTCGAGGTAATGGAGGAAAAGCACATAGAGAAGAGCGGTGCAAAGACTCGAGCAGATCACCGCCCAATAACCCCACCCGTAGATTGCAAAAGGCACGGCAATCAACAATGGACCAAGCGCAGGAACTATTATTGCCTTGGCGATCTCGCGAAAGGCGAATTTCCTCCTCAGTACGGCCAGTTGCACAGCACTGACACCAGAAAGGAGGATTTGCCAACACTGAATCTTTAACGCGAGTTCAATATCATTGTTTCGAAACAGCCGCGCTGCAGGTGCTGCAAGAAAATAGAAGATAACGGCCACAAGGAAACCGATGAGGAGCGTGAGCCATAACGTGGAATCCCGAAGCTCCTGGGACTCAGATTTGTATTGAACATAAGCAAGGCCCGGCCCAGCCTCCTGGATAAGCTGGCCGAAGGAAACAACGACAAGTGTGATTGCAAGCACGCCGAAGTCTTCAGGCAAGAGGAAGTGCGCAAGGATCAGAGCCGCAATCGGCCGCAGAAACCGCGGAATGAACATGGCAAGCGCCGCCCAGAAATTCGATGATGCGCCAATAGAATTCATTTCAGAAGGCATTGCATTCTTGATCCGCATGTGACAAAGGGTAGCGTTTTGAAAAGAATATGCAACAGGGCTGACGAGATTCTGAGAGGCTATGAAATCTTTATAGGGCAGCTGCTATGTAGAAGGGGTAGTGACGAAAGAGATCCTCCGATCGTAGAAAT
>CAYQVO010000059.1:0-7109 GCA_964421085.1 uncultured Bdellovibrionales bacterium
ATCTCATGCAGAATGGTGAAGTGAGCCCTTTTGATGAAAAAGTGCTGGAAGACAACTTAAAAGAAAGGAACTACGTTGATTTGCTTGCCTCAAGGAGACCTTTGCCCTCGTAGCGCGCTTCGGCAAAGCGGTGCGGCTTTTATTGTGCTCCTGCTGTTCTCCTGGCTCAGTACCGGCACGCTCGCTCCCTACGCCGCATCCCATCACCTGCCCCGGATTACCGATAACTGCGGGTATCTGGTGAATCTGGACGATGGTCATTTCATCTCATGCTTTCAAATGATCGCGGGAGAGGATAGCAGTATGTGGAAAAGCAGCGTTGCCCTGCGCCGGATTGTGTATCCGTTGTTCGCTTTCCCCCTGGTGTATTCCGCCGGCTATGAGATGGGAGGTTTTCTGGCTAATCTCCTGCTTCTCGCCGCCGCTTTCTGGCTTTTTGCGCTTTTTCTCGGCCGACGGTATGGTTTGAAGGCCCAGATTGCCGGCTCGTGGCTGTTGTGCAGTTATCCGGGAATAATGTACTGGGTCGGCCTTCCGTACAGCTACGCGACGATTGTTCCGTTCTCCATTATCTCGTTTATCCTGGTGCAATATGTTGAAGAAAATAGATCCGTGCGGCGCGCGGTTTTTGCGGCGACATCGATCGGAGTCTTGAGCCTTGGATACGACATCATTCCTTTTTTCGGCCTCACGTTGATATTAGTGCTCGCTTCAATGCGGCGGTGGTTTCAGATCCCCGCGGCATTGATCGGGTTGATTCTGCCTTCGATATTATCCAACTGGCTTTTATTCAGGAAGTTCGGGGTGTCGCTGGTAAATTCAAACACTCAAACCGTCGGCAGCATAATATCCAGTTACTTTCACGTAACCGATTACGCAAAATGGTGGGAACTGGTTCGAAATATTCCGACAGTTTTCATCTTCAACTATTTCTTTTCCAACTTCTTGTTTCTTCCTCTGGCCTTCTTAATCATTATCCTTGCCGGATTTCGGAATGAACCGGAACGCTTGAAATTTCCATTGACGGAGAAGTGCCTCCTGCTTTCAGGATTGTGCGTGTTCCTTTTTAACAATCTCGCGCCTCCATACGAGGGGTGGCAGTTGAGAGGAAACTGGATTGCGAGGCTTTATCAGCCGCTTTTTGTCGTATTCATGGTATACGCGGCCAGAGCGACGACCGTCCTTTCATCCACCAGAAGAATTATTGGAGCGGCTGTTATTATCTTTTGTGTCTTCGGCAATACAGCCGTCATACTCGGTCCCTGGATAAACCAGGATCTCACGGGACTCATATACCACAACTTCTATAAGCACGCTCCGGCGTCCGCCTACCGGAAGAACCTGTCGATATTCGGTCGCCGCCCGTTTGGATTCTGCAGGCCGATAACCGATAACAAGCTTCCGAATCTGCGCGCCCGCCGTTGAACTGCATTACTTTTGCAGGGCGCTCCAGCCTGCATTGCCCATAGCAATGCAGGCTGGTGTAGCGACTATCCGACATGGCAGTGGCATTCTGCTGCAGGAAGCGGGGAATATGTCCCTCATGCGCAGCAAAACGGGCAATAGTTTTTGCCGAACACCCCGCTGAAGAAGTCTTAAAGAAAGTCCCGCACAGACATGTCACGTTTACCATTCCAACTTGTCCCACGGAGCATCGGCACCCTGTCGACACCCTGATGGTACTGCGCAAGTCAGGCAGCGAAATGGGAAGATAATTCGTCCCTGTTTCAAGTTTGACCGGAAGAACTCATGGATCCTCTACCGTGCTGCGATGGAGACAGCAAAAGAGATGCACCGGGGTCTTTTCCGTCAAAGTCCTCGCCCTCATGGACCGGGTGGGGCTTATAGACCACGAGAGAATTGAACTCATCAACACGTGGAACCACTCCGGGTTTTCTGTATGGGGCGGGCCGCCGATAGAGAGCAATGAAGCCGTCAAATTCATTGCCCGCTGCATGGACGCCAGGACCCGTATCGTTGCAGAAACTTTCTATCGAGGATTCTCTCGTTTCGTATCTTACAGACGACGGAGCGGGACGAAAGCTTGACCCACTGGAATTTACGGCACGACTTATATCCCATATTCCTGACCAGTTGGAGCCAACAGTCAGATACTTCGGCATTTATTCCCACCGCTACCGGGGTGAGGAAAGAAAGAAACGGGCAGCAGAGCCCACGGACGACACTGCTATCCCCGTCGTGACAGAGCCTGCACCAAAAGCATCAAGAATGCGGGCCGCGTGCAACCTGTCCTGAGCGAACGCTAGTGAGTCGAAGGATGAAGCGCGTTTTCGAGGTTGATCCGCTCGTGTGCCCGAAATGCAACTCTCAGATGAAGACAATTGCCTTTGTTACTGACCCGAAAGAGCCCGGCTCCATTTCAGAATCTTTCGGGATTGAACCTTTCAAGAAACCCCGGAAGGTGAGGGCTCCGCCTCGCCGGCCAATAAAGCCGCATAACTACCCAGAATATCACCCAGAGAGCTTCAAGATACTTGAACCCGTCGCTTTGTTTTGCCTATCCGTTCAACGGCATCCGAGATCACAGAGCTCAGCGCTTCATGCCCTGCAAAGCGCGTAGCAACTGCTTAATTTTCTTCAAGGCTCTGACTTTAAATGGTCTGAACTTCCTCTTGGCCGCCGCTTTACCACGCGCTTAGCCTTTTGTTTTTGCGAGGGAGTGAGGAGCTTTTGGCAGCGCGCATCCTCCAACGTGGATAGAATGTCCCGGATTTGTTTGACGGAGGCTGGACTTTTCGTCTCTTTGAACTTAAGCGGCTTGACCAGCCCCTGAAGGGTCTTCACCAGTTGCCTGAGATCCTCCGGAGTGCCGGGGTCATGGCCGGGCGTAGGGGTTTCGTCGGGTGTCGCCGTCGGCTGATGCGGTGCGGTTGATGTTGGAGTGACTGATGGAGATGGAACAGCGGAGGAAGGACGCAGATAGTAATCTATCGTCTTGACGTTGGAGCTGGGCGCGTCTTGCCCGTCGCCTGCCGTCCAGGGCCATACTGTGCCGGCATGGGCTCCGAGCACCGAAACGTCTTTGACCGCAAAGTAGAGGCGGTTATTCGCGCTTTCGGCATGATCCGGCAGCTTAAATCTCGTCCATGCCGCCCTCACCCATTGATTGGAGCGGCGCACCAGCTTTTCGCCTCCGGCTCCGCAAAAATCCGTTCCGCCGAAAAAGAGAGGGGTAATTGGCGTGGCCTGATCGTAATTTGCATTTGTAATCGGGGCGGTCGACCAGCGCACCTCATAGGTCGAATGGGAAGAATTGCTCATGGTGTAATACGACATGTCATTCCAGCCTATTTCCCAGTGGTCCGGCTGCGGCCAATAGCCGACCCAAAGCGAGACAATCGAATCATCGTTTTGGGGCTCGCTTTCCGAATAAAAGAACATTTCATCAATGTTCATGGTGGTTGGATCTTCCTGCTCGGTCCTGATCTCCATGTAAAAACGGTGCAGATGCTCGAGGTAATGCCTGCCTGATTCCACAAAGGTGGGGTCGTCCGGCATTCCCTCCTGGATTCCGCGGCGATGGTTTGGATGCTGATCGAGCAGCACATGCAGCCAGGCGCCTGCGTTCATGCTTAGAAAGTGGTAATAATGCTGGTTCCCCGGACCTTCATATGGGCACCCTTCGCCGCTGGACTCGCCCGTGCCCCAGCAGAGGTAGGTGCCGATATGATAATTGTAGCTGGGTATCGTATCATGCGTGCCCGCTTCGGAAAGCCACGGGCCGCCGGTGGTTTTGAGGTAGAAGCTCCAGCGGTTTGTGGCGGCGTTGGTTATGCTCCGTTCACTGAGCGGCCGGCCGTCATACCAGACCCACCAGGCAGACTGGTATATCGAGGAAGTTCCGGCGTCAAACACCTGAAGCGAACCTCCGCTTGAAGTCGACGGCGCGCGGTCTGCGGTATCGATCTTCGCCAGAGCTTCATTGCCGTAATCGTTTTTCTCAAAACTGCGCGGCTGAAACTGTCCCGGGGGAGCCCCGTCCATATCCATCGTCCAGCCGCAGTAGCCGTAAGCGACATTGTCCGACCAAGTCCATCCCGGCCAGTTCCGCTCCAAGCCGCTGTTCCAGTCGAAAAGCGCGGCGCTTTCAGCCGAGGCTTTTGATTGTGGCGTACCCAGCGCCGCAAGCAACAATAAGAAAAGCGCCCCAGCTCCAGAAATGGCAAAGCCGAGCCGTCGATGGAGACTCATAACCCTTTTGAATTTCTGCACCTTGGGTGGATCGGCACAGGGCCGCCAGAACTTAAGGGCATGCGGCCAGTTTGTTGGGTATGCCGGGAGCTTCAATTTGAACATCAATATGGGGGCGCTGCGCCATGAATTCTGCAAGCTTTTGACAGGTCTCTCGAGCGCGGCGTGCCTGCGCACGGCTGCCCCGGAGCTGATTGCACAAACCCTGCCTGTACCCATTCGGTATTAAAATGCAGTCTCCCCGAAACGGCGGGAGGAGGAGTGTCTACGGAATAGACAGGTTTGTCAGAGTCCGGCTGAAATCTGAACAGGCCTGTTTCTTCCCAGACATCCATCCAGTATAGAGTTACCCCTATACACGCTTTCCAATCGTGCGCCTTCAACCGCTCGGCCGTCTCTTCATTCTACTCTTTTTCACACTGAGGTGGTGTTGGAGTTGCCATCACTTTTCCAGTGTAAAAAAAAGTCCGGTTCTCGTAAGCGAATCCCTGGATTGCTCGCCGTACTTGACGAAGCCTGCACCAAAAGCATCAAGAATGCGGGCCGCGTGCAACCTGTCCTGAGCGAACGCCAGTGAGTCGAAGGATGAAGCGGCATCTTGTGGAGGGCAAAGAGATATCGGCGGTGTGCGGGTCGGAAAAGACCCACCCGACAATGTTCTACGAGTGGCAAAAGAAGACGGGACTTCGGCAGAAGCTGTTTCTGCGGGCGCTGGGACTAAGACGCAGCAGGTTTCGAGCATGGGAAGAGAGATATGGGAAGGAGAATTTTCACAATGGAAAGATTCCGGGTGATTTCCGGCTTGAACAATGGGAGAAGGATGCGATTGTGAAGTGCCGCGTTGAGCATCCGACTGACGGGTACCGGGCCATAACGTATATGATGCTCGATGCCGACAATGCAGCAGTCTGCTCTTCCACGACTTATCGAGTGCCAAGGTCAGGCGGATTCTTAAACGGATGGAACACCAGGTCATCAAGGAAAGGGACAGGTTTTGTGCTTCCTGTGAACCCGCACCATCACTGGCACATTGATATTTCTTACCTCAATATTTGCGGGACTTTCTATTTCTTCATGGGAATAACAGGCGGATGCAGCCATGCGGGCGGAAAGAGGCAAAAAGGGGTAATTCTGGATGAGGTGTGTGCGAGACAACGGGAGTGAACAGAAATTATGCCACCGGGCTTCTCAATAACGGTCATAAACGGAAAAGAGCCGGGAGTGGACGGGAGTCCAAGTTTGCCGACCCGGAATTTCGGCCGGCGTTGCGGAGGATGTGGTCGGCAGCGCACCATCTGTGCGGGAAGCTATTGAAAGCAGCGATGCCTCGTTACGTAGATTTTTACCATTCCGAGTACGGACCGCTGCGAGAAGAAGACAGAGAGAAGCTTCCTGCAATCAGCGCCGCAAGCATAGACAGGGCACTGCGACCGGTGGAGGCAAGGCATGGGAAAACAATGACACGTCCAGGCAGCCTTCTTGTTGAAGAGATACCTGTCCGAACCGACTACTGGTCAAACCTCTCTCATGGATTTCTCGAAGGAAATAGTGCGGCGCACTGTGGAGGTTCAATCAAAGGCCCATTTATATGGACAATCACGTTCATTGACATCGCTACAACGTGGGTTGAGACACGAGCAGTATGGACTGCTGAACGGAGAAAACACCGTAGAGGCAATACGGGATGTCCGGAAAAGCCTTCCTTTCGGGCTCATTGCTCTTGATTTCGATAACAGGCATGAGTTTCTCAACAACGTAGTGATGTGGTTCTGCAAAAAAAGAGGGAATAGCGCTGACCCAGTCTCGACCATACCGTAAGAACGACAATGCGCATGTGGAGCAAAAGAACAACAGCGTCGTGCGCGAGATCATGGGCTGCGGACGATTCGAAAACCCTTCCCTCGTTCCAGTCATGAATGATCTCTACAAGACGGAATGGAGCTGGTTCAACAACTTCTTCCGCCCCTCTTTCAATCTTAAGGTGAAGACAGGAATCGGAAGCAGATATCACCGAAAGTATGATGCGCCTGTGACTCCTTACGACAGTGTCCTGAATTCTCCGGCGGTTTGTGAAGGGCGAAAAGAACAACTTAGAGAGTTCTATGCAACTCTGAATCCCTTCAAACTGCGAAAATCCATGGATTTGAAGGTTCAGCAGATCAAGAAACTCTCTCGGGTTACCTTCGATGACTGGCAGCTGGTTCGCCGACAAACACCATCTCTTCACTTGACTTTTTAAAGGAGGCAACACGACGAAAGAAATGCAGCGGCAATTTCGGGAGATAATGGCGCATGAATCGCCGCGGGCGCCACGAATTGCCTGGACCGCTGTAGTCGCCGGCAACTCATCTCGTATGTCACCGCATAAGGACCAGCTGCAGCAACGCGCCGGCCGAAGCTGGTTGCGTTCAGGCTTATCGTATGCTACTCGGAAATCATTGGCCTGCAGATTGTCTTGCGGTTGCTGAAGGCGTTTCTTCATAGGTATACGAATAAAGAATTGTCCGGTTTCGTGAGATTCATTCCGCGCTCAGAAGAGGTCGCAAAAACCTGTATCCTTGCAGTCGCACTGGGAGCAGTATTTCGCATCTGCCCGTTTATCGGCCGGGATTTCCCTGTCAATGACGGCGGACTTTGGCTCAGGTTCACAGACGCTCTGGGTAATGCCGACTTTATCCTTCCGTCTGCTGTGGAATGGAATGGGAGTCTGCTTCCTCTCGTATACCCCCCGCTTGGAATCTACATTCTTGCCGGCGCAAATAGAGTGACCGGAATTGAAGTGGAGAAGCTGTTATGCTGGATTCCATTGATTCTGAGTCTGACATCGATTCCCTGCTTTGTTTTTTTTTCTTATGTGTTTCTGCATCATATACAAAATATTGCCGTACAATTTTAGC
>CAYQVO010000059.1:7119-10483 GCA_964421085.1 uncultured Bdellovibrionales bacterium
TTTTCTTATGCGTTTCTGCCCTCGAAGCGTGCAGCACAATGGGCGACATATCTTTTTGCATTGATACCGTCGGCGTTCTACTTTTTCATTATGGGCGGAGGTGTACCCCGGGGACTTGGCCTTTGTTTCACACTTCTGGCGTGGGGGTCGGCAACGGGCATCGCCCATTCGAAGCGCCCGTTCAGGGATGGCACGATTCTGGGCCTTCTCTGCGCGTTGGCAGCGCTTTCTCACCCGGTGGCAATGTACTGGTCGATTCTTGGAGCAGCAGCAATCGCGATGGAGTCCTCTTCAGCTGAATCCACCAAAATACTCCTTTTCAGCCTTTTCATTACTGTGATTACAATCCTTCCCTGGCTCGGATGGTGCACTTGGAACCATGGCCTGGTGCCATTTGTATCCGCAGCGCAGACGCGTAGTTCACAATTCGATCTCCTGCAACTTTTCATGCGATTGTCTTTTTTAACCCGGTTTCTAGGGCCTCTCCCGTGGGTATCCGTACTTGCCCTGATTGGCACTCTTTATCTGCTGGCGATCGGCCGCCCTGCTCTGTTTCTGCTGACCATCCTTTTCTGCGTGTTCGACATCAGCGGCTTCGAAACTTTCGGTTCCGGCATCATCGCCTCAGTCGGGGCAGCCGGCGCTCTTGCCGGAATTTCGGATGGTTTATACAAGAGTGCTGCGGCGCATTCTCGGTACGCAAAGGCATCCCTTGCTGCGCTTGGAATCCTCTTTCTTTTCAGCTCCGCTGCCGGCACACTCCGCGAGATCTCAGCATCGCCCTCGCCCTTGACATCACCTTCCAGGACCCAGGTCGCTTCCCTTCGAACATTTTTCCTCCAGTTCCCTCCTTCGGCGAAGTTTGTAGTGATTGCCGATTCTAAAATATCCGGGGACGCGCTTCCGGAGTGGTTCATGACGATTACGGGGCGGAGGGTAATTAATCTGCATCAGGGGATGGAATGGCGTGGAGAGTTCAGCGAAAACTACAAGCTTCTGAAGGATCTGCAAGGTCTTTGCAGGGGAAGAGAAGTTTCAGGGCAGCTCCATGAACGCTTCACAGCACTAGCTGCCGACTATGCCGTAATTGACAGGCGGAGCTGCAAGTACCTCGACTATCGATGGCGCGCGCGACGGTCAGATGCGCTGGCTGCTGAAGACCCTGATTTTTCGGTGTTCATGTTCGATAGAGTTAAAGATGAACTGCCGGACGAAGAGCAGTAAGCCTTTATAACGAGGAGCAGGCTGTTTGTTTCGTTAAATCCGGAATACAGACGCCTGTTGCACAGGGTCGCACTTCGAATATTCTCCAGCCTCTGAGAGATACTTCAAGCAGAAATCGAAATCAGTAATCAACCAGGTCGTTGCTTTTGCAGGACGGCGTTATGCCGCCCTGCGGATAATCACTACTGCCTGTACTGACACAGACCCTCTTCGAGACTTTCCTCAACAAAAAGGTCAGGATGGTGGATGTATCTATCATCATACATGAACATGTCCGGACGAAAGATGACCGTGCCAATTCTCGAGCACAATCCGGTCGCGTAAGACTCAGTATGTTCAACTATTTCTTTCATTGGTCGTCTGACCTCTTTGAGAGTCCCGCTCGTGGGTGTACCGGCCAGATTCACCGAATACTCATCAGAGGATGGCCGTTTGAGTCCCGGGTTGCTTCTCAGGGGCCCGAACGCTCCCCGACTGCACTTTGCCCCCGCCCTGTAATTTTGAACCTGGCACGTTGATAAACATCCCAAGCTTTCCGGAGGGGGCGTCTGTTGACACGACGCCAATCCATAGAGAATTGGACTTTCCGGGTCTGCGCATGAGCCTTGCGCCTTCCCATAAAGGCACATCAACATTCTGTTCCGGCAATGCCGGAAAATCGCCCATCGGGCCTTCCCGCATGATTTCAATGTGCGGGGGTTCACCCGGCTTTGTCGCCTTTGCAGGCTTCTGAACCATCCTTTCATTGAACACCGTTGCAGCGAGCATACGGAAAAAGTGCTGATGGAAATCTTCTGCGAGCGGGCCGAGGCCGCGTTCAACCTGTGTTCCTGTTATTCCCTCAATCATCCTTGCCATTGCCTGCATCATAGTGTCCTCCTGTTCCCAAAAAAATCATCCAGCGAAGTATTTCTTCTGCCGGAATTGTAACTTGACGCCTTCTACAGATCCGCTTTCACGGAAGGCAGGAGAACCGAAAAGAACGTCTGATCAGAATTCAAATGGAAAGCGCGGAACATTCCTGCTGCGATGCATCAACCCCGCTCCACTGACACCTCAAAAAGGCCCCAGCCTCCAGGCAGCAGAAATTTTGAGGTAAGTGGATGAGGTTCCGGGGCAGGAGAATGAAAGATGGGAGCTGCTCCATCAGCGAATACCGCGCTTAAAACATCCCCTGTATGAACAGCAGCGCGAACAGCCTCAGCCTGTTCTCCAATAACACCTGTAATATCGATTCCTCGGTTGAGGAGCCTTCCGAAATCATGTCCTGAATACTCATGTTCATCGGTAGTGAGAACGCCCCTCATATCAGCAGGAGGATCAATGTATAGAATCAGACTGAAAAAGATCTCGGTGAGGCCATATGCAACGATTCCCGCTTCCCTGACCGCATCCTGCGTGCTGAGTGCCGGACTTGTCCTCGAGAGCATCAGTACGTACCCGTCGGGAAAACTGCGGCCCGCATTCTTGATGCTTCTGGTGCAGGCTCCGTCAACGATGGGGATAGCGGTGTCGTCCGTGGGTTCTGCTGCCCGATTCTTTATTTCCTCACCCCGGTAGCGGTGGGAATAAATGCCGAAGTATCTGACTGTTGACTCCCACTTGTCAGGAATATGGGATTGAAGTCGTGCCGTAAATTCCAGTGGGTCAAGCTTTCGTCCCGCTCCGTCGTCTGTAAGATACGAAACGAGAGAATCTTCGATAGAAGGTTTCTGCAAAGATACAAGGATCTCAACATCCAAACCTGGCATTCTCATCCCGAAATGATTCCTCAAAAGAACCGGAAATTTCCGAAGGCTATGAAGAAGAGTTCGCGCTTGCCCGCGAGCTTGATGAAAGCGATCCTGGAAAACCATCCCTCATGGACCTTTTGTTTCTCTTTGGGCAGGGGCATTCGAAGCATTACATTAACAGGGGAAAGCTTACCGAGCAGGGGCTTCATGGCAAAGTTCGAGAACTCGAGTTTCTCAGGCGAACAATCGACATCAGGCTTACCGATCACAGTGAAAGAATAATAGTCGGCCGCGCAAGACGAAACAAAGGCCGCTGCTCACCCCCAGGCTCTCTGCTGTCGCGCTCATTCCGCGCTCCTCCAGAAGCCTCAGCGCCTCCAGCTTGAACTCCCGGCTGAATGTCCGTC
>CAYQVO010000060.1:0-10337 GCA_964421085.1 uncultured Bdellovibrionales bacterium
GCGGTGTTTTCGAGGATTCCCTCAAGAACGACGGATTTCGAAGCTCCATAACTGGTGCGGGAAAGCGACCGAGCTGGCGAGAGTTTCCATCCTGGGAGCTCCATATCGGGAACGGCCGGGTCAGATGGCAGGATAGTGCGTATCAGAGCTGCCGCCGGCAGGGCGAGAAAGGCGCAGAGAATTCAAAGGAGAAGGTGGTCTGGATTCAATCTCCAACCCTGGGCTTAAGGTTTTGATTTGTGAGAGAATAAATGCTCCCAGGGCCGCAAATCCCCCATTTTTTGCAGCTCAAGGAATTCCACCGGCGGTGCCGATATCTTCGACAGGGAGTTAAAGTGCCGGATTTTCAGAAAAGACGCGATAGACCCGTGCCGGCTGATGCCGAAGACAGGCAGCTTGTCAATGCAATGATGGAAGCCGGAGAAGGCCGCAATTACCAGGTCTATGAGACCAGGCTCGACAGCAGGACGCTGTATAAGGCGGACAGAATAGTACCGTTTCTCCGGTTGTCTGATGGCGATGTTTTCGTTGACGGCGGTTGCGGAACAGGCGATCTTGCCATGCTCATTGCCGACATGCACCCGGGTGTAGAAGTGTACGGGCAGGATCTGACACACGAATACTTGAGACATCATGACCGCCTGAATCCGGTATATGGAAATCTCGAGAAACCATGCTTCCCTCCTGGTTCCGTCACTGCAAAAACAATCGTCTCAACCATGCATGAGGTTGCAAGCTTCGGGAGTACCGGCTCGAGTACCGACAGTACTGACAGCGTTCTCAAGTCTGCATTTATCGAACTCGAGGACGGAGGTGTGCTGGTCCTCTGGGATTTCGTCAAGCCCGCCCTCCAGTCCGATATTTACATGGAGATTCCCGATCCTGAGACACGCGAGCTCTTTTACAGGTTTCAGAAGGAGTTCAGCTTTGGTAACAACTTTCCATTCGAGGAGGTAAGTATCGAGGGAAAGGATCTGATCAGGCTGCGTCCGGAGTGGGCATTTGAGTTCATTCTGCACAGTGCATACAGAGAAAACTGGAATCAGGAACTGCCTGAGCGTTACGGAAACGATACTGAAACCGAAATGCGCAAACGACTGGAGAAAGCCGGGTATGTCAATATCGTCAGCCAGAAAGAGACATCTGAGTATATCGTCAAGGAAGCAATGGAGGGGAAGATAAGGCTTTACACATATGAAGACAGCGCCCTGACACAGATGGATATGATTGCGACACACGGTATATGGAAAGCGGAAAAGCCCGGTGCTCCTCCGGCGAAACATGGATCCGCAGACATACCCAGCTGTGACTATGAACAGCTTCTTTCTACGATATCCGTCCATACAGAAGGTGAAGATCCAAAGGTCGATATCGGCGATGTGAGTTTTCCTGCAGAAATGCCTCCCTTCTGCGGCTCCAGGCAGTTCTGCTTCCGGCTCAAAGATCACCCTGGAGCTGTTCTCATGATCCCGCGTGGCGACACACGGAATCATCACAATGCATTCAGATCGCTTTTCCAGATTGTCGACAGGAGGCAGATTCTCGAAGATTACGGGACTCCTCATATGAAGGTGCTCGATTTCGACAGGAGCGGGCCGCCTTACCGTTACATGGTGCAGGAGGCGATACCTGAAGGTGCCGTATGTGCCGCGGACCTTATCAGAAACGGTAAACTTTCTGAAGAAGACGTGCGGCAGATGGCAGAGATCGTGAACCGCTATGAAGAGGAGCAGGTCTGGCAGCTCAATATGAAGCCGCATTTATGGTACCGGGTGAAGGCCGAGGATGGTTCAACGCAGATGGTGTATGCGTCAGGGAAAGTCTATCATTACAATGACAAGTGGGCATTCCGCAGAACGGGTCTGCTTCAATGGATTGATCCCGATTACTGCGAAAAGGCTGACGGCCCTGGTTCCCAACTTCCCCCTGCAGCTGAATGTCAGGCACTGTGTGACAACTGGGCTGACGACAAAAGGGAGGTCGTGCAGTGGTGGAGGAAGTATCTGTGGACGGAGAGAAAAGGCAGGATAAGGAGGATCTGATTCGGCCTGCAACCGATCAAAACGGCACCAGCACATGCTTCAGATCACGATACTTCGGGATCACTTTGAGCGACGCAATATTATTCCCGAATTTCTGAAGAAGACCTGTACTTACCGAAGATATCTCGGAATTGTCTGCAACCTCGATATTGAGTTCGAAATCCCACTGCCCCGCTCCGGAATAAAGAGCAACGGTGCAGGGGTGTGAAGCTGCGTATGTGACAAGCTCATTGAAAAATCCTGAGCGCCAGCTCTTTGTCGAGATGATGATCTTGTGCATCTGGCGCCCAATCTCGGATGGATTAAGTTCGAACATGTGACCGAGAATCACCTGTTTTTCAGCGAGCTTTTTGGCGCGCAGTTCGAATGTTGACAGCGGCATTTTGATCTTCTGAGCCATTGCACGCATTGACTCATTATTGAACCGTGTCAGAGCTCCAAGGACCTTTTTGTCTGTATCATCAAGAGCAACCATCCCGCCCCGATGAGTCATCGTCATGGGGCTGCGGTCGAATTTCTTTCCTGACAGCAGATGCAGATATCCCCGGCTGAACCGGGTTACTGAAAACTGAAGCTCGATAACTTTGCTGCCAATGACATTCGGAAACTGAGTCGTAAGCTCTGCCAGATACTCTTCGACTGAATAAACACTTTCGACACAGAGAGAAATGCCGTAATTGAAATCTCCTCCAAGCTCTGCAAGCCACACAACCTGAGGAGAAGTTTTCAGGTATGTCAGCATTCTCCCGATATCCCGCGAACCTTCAGGGAGAACAGAAAAATAAACACCGAGAAAATGATACCCCACAGTCATTATGTTAATCCAGGGAACACGCACAATAATCTCTTTTTCAGCGAGATTTCTCAGGATATAGCGGATTGTATAAACTTGGAGACCGGTCTCTTTCGCAACCTCAGAGATCGGCTTATCTGCGTGCATCTGCATGCATGCGAGCACCTTCGCTTCTTTTTCTGTGATCTTCACTGCCCCTTCCCTGCCTCGATATCTGTTCCTATGAACAGGTTCTGACCCGAGTTTTGCATATACGTACAGCGCTTTGCAAAGGTGAATTCCTGAGCGCGATAGTGCGGTTACAAGGTAAGGAAGGATCGTTTTATGAAAAGAGAAATCCAGGTAAACCGGGAAAAGGCGGCAGTAAGTGGTGCGGTACCATCGAACCCCGGCCTTTGCCCGCTATCAGAGCTTCCAAAGATCAAAGTAGTCACAGACGGCCCTTTTGGAACCGCCTTCACACGGCTTGAAAGGCTCATCACCAGCGCACCAATTCTTCTCTCACCGCAGAAAGAATATGTTTTCGAACTTAAAGGGGAGGAACTCCATATCTCTCCCGCCAGGGGAGTTCTGGGCACCGTCGAGGTTGGAGGGGACGATGTCATTCACCTCATGAAAGTCGAGAAAGGTTCAGGAGATGAGACCCGCTACACTTTTCAGGCAGAGGAAAGAATTTTTGCCGTTGTAACTCATGATGGAGCGCCACGGAAGAAAAGCGCTTCCACTTCGCGTACGACATCTCCCTGGCGCTCTTCTTCTTCCTCAGAAAGCAGTCGCGGCCGATCGGGTGAACGTTGATAAGGAGACACCATGTATCACAGACAGTCTGGAGAAAGCAGTTTTGGAAGCTCGCGCGGCGAAAGCTCGAGAGGGAGAACCGCGGGAGAAAGCATGCGGAACATCCGCCGCTCGAGCGAAAGCAGCCGGGCCCGTAATGCCGGTGAAGGTGTGAGCGCAGTTTCAAAGGGTGAAAGCTGCCGTGCCGTCTCGAGGAGCGAGAGCATGAGACGCAGTCTGAGCAGCAGAGAGAGTTCCTGGAGTGAACGTTAATAAGGAACAGTCATGACCGGCGCTGAACACAGAAAGAAAGTTCTCTTCGTAAATCCGGGCAACGTCCCGTTCACGGAAGCATCACTTCTGATTGAACCGATTGATGTCCTTTCGCTCGGATCCTTCGCGGCAGCGCTCGGTCATGATGTTACAATTCGCGATTTTGACAGGGAAAGAATTTCTGGAATAAGAGCGCTGACTGTACTGGAATCTCTGAAGCCCGATGCTGTGGTCATTCCCTTTGACTATCACATCCCTCTTTTTACCAGCGAGGCAATCCCGGGTGTTAGAGAGCTTGTCCAGGTGGCAGCGGAACTAGGCTCCTGTGTTGTGACTGGAGGAAAGGCGGCAAAGAGATATCCGGGGCTCTTCCTCGCTTCTCCTCAGTGCGTATCTGTTCATGGAGAAATGGAGCCTGCTCTTGAAGAACTCCTCGCGCTCGAAGAGTGGTCAGAGGAATCCCTGAGCCGGGTCAAAGGCATATCCTTCATCTCGAGAAACGGTCTTCAGCACACACCGCTCCGAACAGAGCCCTTTGACATTGAAAAACTGCCGCTGCCTGATCGCACTCTGCTCCCGGCTGCTTCCTACATTGATGTCCGGAGCATCCTGACCAGCAGAAGCTGTATCGAGCGGTGCAGGTTCTGTTCAGTTCATCAGTTCTGGGGAACGTGGCGGGCGCGCTCTCCTGAGAGGGTTGTCAGTGAAATTGAATCTCTTGTTTCCAATGGCGCAGAAAAAATCATTTTTCTTGACGATAATGCAATGGCAGGCGGACACCGCATCCGGCACATCTGCTCTCTCCTTGCGGCGCGCCGCCTGCCCGTTGCTCTCGGTTGCCTTGGAACTTCGTCTTCCTGCGAGCCTTCGCTTCTCTCACTGATGTATCAGGCAGGATTCAGGTGGATTCAC
The DNA here is from genome assembly GCA_964421085.1 of uncultured Bdellovibrionales bacterium. Classification (GTDB taxonomy): domain Bacteria; phylum Bdellovibrionota_C; class UBA2361; order UBA2361; family CAYQVO01; genus CAYQVO01. The sequence continues at coordinate 4,798 of CAYQVO010000060.1, forward strand.
GTAGGCGCTGAATCCGGAAGTGATCGCGTGCTCTCTTCGCTCAACAAACGCGCAACAGTTGAAATGAATGCGAAGGCGTTCGAAAACTGCAGAAATGCAGGTCTTCGAATCCGGACAAGCTGGATTCTTGACGCGCCTTCGATGGAGGCAGAAGACCTGAGGAAAACAATAGATGCTCTTCTCGCGAGCGGTTCTGACGAGATACGGGCACACTTCTTCACTTTGAGGACTGATTCTCCTTTTTGTGATAAATTCATGAGCGACGGGAATGACCATGCGTCGATGCCTGAGCAGTACATTCATTCAAGTCGCCCGATGCCCCGCGATTCCCGCATCGCACAGGCGATGGGGGTGACAATTCCTGAAAGTTTCATGCGAATCGAGATTCAGCGGCTCTGTGATGCCCTGGGTTCGAAGGGATACAAAGTGATTCACGAGCCATCCGAATGGGCGTCTCTTTCCGCCGCAGAAATTTCGGATTCTGATTTCAGGTTTATATCGTTCTGCCCTGCAAGATACGGCATTGGATGGAGGACTGAAAAATGCAGGCAATAAGAATCAGCGTAACCGGGGGAATGGGGTGCGGAAAAAGCACACTCTGCAGAGGACTGGCAAATGCGGCGCGAATGCGGCATCTGACAGTTTATGTAATAGAGGTCGACGCGCTGCGTGCCCGGATGCTCGAAGATACCCACAGGTCAGCGTATCGAAGGCTTCAGGAAAAGATCGTGCTGAGGTTCGGAGCGGCTGTTCGGAATGCCCGGGGAGGAGTAGACCGCTTCTCGCTTTCGCAGATAGCATACCGCAACCTGCGGGTGAAAAAGCAGCTTGATGCAATCATCGACCCCGCGCTCAGACAGGAGATTGAGAAAGAGGTCAGAGGGAAAGATGGACTTGTGCTGATCGATTATGCGCTCGCAGTAGAGAAAAATCTTCTGGCTCTTTCGGACTACAATTCGCTGCTTGTCGAGTGCATGCGATCCACTCAGCTTCAGAGGCTTTCCCCGGGCGATCTGCCTCTCTGGCAGATAAAGGCGCGGTTGCTGAGTCAGTTTTCAAGCTGCGAAGAAGAGCGGCGTATCTGTTCTGCTCAGAAAAACGCGGGCAGAGGGTTCCTCTTCAAAGTGTGGAATGAAGAGACTTTGAGCGAGTGGCGGTGCATGAGGCTTCTCGACCGGATTCTCGAGGCAAACAGGGAAGAAGAAGGTGAACAATGAAACTGCACGAAGTATCATCATGCCGGTTCCGTATTCCAGAGAGTGGAGGACGCGTCCTCTGGCAAATAACGAACAGGTGCAACTACGCATGCAGGTACTGCATCTTCAGGTCGCGGCCCGACAAAATCCCGGGTGAGCTTGGCACGAAGGAAGCACTCCGTGTGATGGATGAACTCAAGGAAGCGGGCTTTACTCATATAAAGTTCACAGGCGGCGAACCTCTGTTTCGGCCAGATATCTCCGAGATCATGCGTTATGCGAACCAGAAGAGATTCAGAGTGGACCTCTCTACAAATGCTTCTCTGATAAGCTATGCCGCCGCGCGTGAACTGAACAGATGGGCGATCGGAATGCTCCATGTGGGGCTGGACGCGCACTGTGAAAAAATAAATGCGCAGGTGCGGCTCCCCGGAACATTCGGGCGGACAGTTTCGGGCATCAAGGCATGCGTAAAGGCGGGAGTATATATCAGAGTTGGCTGCGTCATCTTTTCGGGTAATCAGTATCATCTTCCTGAGATGGCGGAGTTCTGCTCCGGGCTTGGAGTCAGGGAACTCATCTTCTCGATGATGGAACCTGCGGGACGTATGGCAGGAGACAGATCGATGCTCGCAGGACAGCCTCTCAACAGTCTCATTGACAAGATTGAATCGATACGAAGGGAATTCGAAGGGCAGCTGAAGATTTCGTCGAACATTGAACCTTCGGTTGAATCGGCACTGGCAGCATGTGCCGGGGGGAAGCGTTTTCTTTATATCGATAATGAAGGAAGGGTCGCGCCATGCACATGGGTGGCACAGGCAGCCCCTGATTTTGTCTCACGAGCCACTCTGAAAGAAAAAGGACTCAGTGAACTGCTGGCATCATCGCCCATACAGTCATTCAGAGATTCCAGGGACAGAAGATGTGAAGGGTGTCCTGTATCGAGGATGAATCTTGAACTTAAAGCTGTATGAACAAAAGGAGGGATGCGTATGCTTCAGGCATTAAAGATGGAGGATAATGAGGGACGATTCAGAGACTATGCTCCGCTGTACGGCTTTTCCACAGAAAAAATAAGCGCCTATATTCCTTTCGTAATACGGAAAGGAAGCCACGTACTTTGCGTTGCCGGCTCAGGAGATCATCTTCTGAATGCAGTTTTCTGCGGGGCGAGAGATGTTACTGTCTTCGATGTGAATGCCGCCGCCTCGTGGTGGACTGAAATCAAGGTTGAAGCGGCAAAACGTCTTCGCTTTGCTGATTTCGAGCGGTTTTTCTTCCTCAACAATGAAGATGATATCTCGAGAAATCCTGAAGCGCTTTCCTGCGGAACATTCAAGGTGCTTGCAGACCGGATCTCTCTCGATGCAAAGAGGTTTTTCGAGGACTGCCATTCAAAAGCAGGCGACGGGCTGAGATCGTCCAGCCTTTTCAATAATACTTATGACGGAAATGCGCTGAAGGTCGAAAACAATCTGTACCTCAGAAACAGCGATTCGTACGCGCTGCTTCAGCACCGCCTGACAGGGGTTCGAATTCGTTATATCCATTCATGTGTTACGAAGCTTCCACGGAGACTCCACTCCTCAACCTTTGATGCGGTGCTTCTTTCGAACATCGCAGATTATGCACATGAGTTCTTCAGCGGGACTTCATATCTCCAATCATTTGTCCAGGAGGTGATTTGTCCCATGAGGTCCCGCCTGAGGGATGGCGGAGTCGTGTGTGCGGCATACCTCTATGCCCATAAGTCCGGGCAGGTGGAAGCCCACAGTGCGGTGGATATCGATGATGTGCGGCGAAGAGCTTTCGAGAAATTCAATGTGCCATACGCCGAATTGTGTTTCCAGGGAGTGATTCCGGGAGAAGAGGATATGGTTGTCATGGTTAATGCATAGGACGAGGAATTATGAACAGCAGCAGCGACTTTACCGAGCTTCATACGAATCAGAGACTCCTTCTTCAGGAGCTGGAGACGAGAGGAGTCGAGATCGAGGTGCTGGTCCCCGAACTGGAGATAGTCAGGGCCCGGTACGGGAAACACGTGGAACTTCTTCTTGACAGGAGCGGTTCCCGGTGTCCGTACGGGAGCAGCATCATAGCGAGTGACAAATATGTCACGAAACAGCTTCTTCTTCAGGCGGGACTTGAAGCACCCCGGGGGGAACAGTTTTATCCGGACCAGCGCAAAGACGCGCTTCGCTATGCGCAGGCGCTCGGTTTTCCTCTTGTATTGAAACCCACCAATGGTTCGCATGGAGAGTGCTGCTTCACCGATATTAATTGCGCCGAGGACGTCGAGGCAGCAATTGATTCCTTTGTCCTCGCGCAGGGCCCGTCACAGCCTTTCATTATCGAGGAGCAGTTCGATGGACTCGAATTCCGGATTTTTATGACGAAGTACGGGGATTTTGCAGTGCTTCACCGTGAACCTGCTTCAGTGACCGGAGATGGACGCCAGTCGATCCGTGAGCTCATATCAGCGGAGAACTACAGGCGGACGCATCCAAGGCAGGCATCACTCTGCCGCATTGTTGTGGATGATCAGGTCAGGACGCATCTGAGACGGCAGAATCTGTCACTGGAAAGCGTGCCTGATGCGGGTGAAAAAATATTTCTGCGCAGAAATTCGAATGTTGCACTTGGCGGAAGACCAGTGGATTTTACCGGTGTTGCCCATGACTCCCTGATCCGCATTGCAAGGCGTGCGCTTGCTGCGATCCCGGGTCTTGCATATGCGGGTATCGACATCATATCGAAGGATGCAACAGGCGGGCAGACGCGCGGAAGTTATCGCATTCTCGAGATAAACTCGAATCCAGGACTTCACATGCATGAAGATCCCGGCGAAGGCCGCGGACAACCGGTATCGAGATATCTGGCGGACGTGATCTTTCCGGAAACGAGGTACTCGCTGCGAAAGGGTGATAAATGGGCTGCATAGTCGGTACCGGGACAACAGGCCTCATGCAGTTTTCGCCGCTATACCAGGGGATGGCGGCTGTATATGAACGTTTTTCTCAGGCTGAAGATGCCGAAGGGAATGTGACGCGATTTTTGAGAGAAATAGTGAGGGGCAAATGCGTTCTTGATGCGGGCTGCGGCACTGGAAAGTATATAAGAGAACTAGGTCCGACTGCGGATTTTTATGCAGGCATCGATGCTTCCCACGAAGTGTTGAAGTTTGCCGGGGAAAAAGCATATGCGCTTTCCAATACCATTGTCTGTCATGGCAGGGCAGAGCAAGTCCCCTTCCCTTCTGGATCTTTCGACTGTGCAGTTTCATGCTGGGTGCTGGGAACAATTGCCGATGACTCGGCAAGGCGGGCTGCTGTTTCCGAGCTTCTAAGAATCGTGAAAAAGAGAGGCAGTGTTTACCTGGTAGAGAATGATCTCGGCGGAGACTTCGAATACATTCGCGGCAGATTTCCCGATGTCTCGCGCACTCACCGTTATAATCAATGGCTCCGGAACATCGGCGCAGAAAGGTGCGCGTATTTCGAGAGCCATTTTTCGTTTTCATCAGTTGAGGAAGCAGGAGCGATAGTCGGCGCAATATGGGGGGAAGCAGCCGCAGCGAAAGTTGTGTCTGCGCGAATCGGACACCGGATTGTCGTATGCAGGCTGTGATGAAAGAAACAGAGATGATGTTGGTATTTGAACACGAGGATAAATGAAACAGCACCGAGAGATATGACAGCAGTTGGATGGCCTTCTCCTGGGGGAGCCGAGTTTATACGGCCCAGAGAAGGTGTTCATCGATCAACAATCAACGGGCTTCCGAAGTTCAGGTTTTTCAGCCGGTGCCACGATCCATCAGAGAGGCCTCTGAATCAGACCGATCCGATGAGGAATTTCCCTGTACCAAAGGGCGCAAGCAGCCACGGAATGTCATTATTCCCTTCATGGTCAATTCATTGATTTGTCACAGGCAGGAATCATATCAGCCAATCGAAGGATTTCGATCAAAATAAGCATAGTGTCATTTACTTTGCTGTCATTTTCAGATGCGGACCGTTCTTTAAACCATAGCAAGAGCTGAAAGCAAAAATGAGAATTTTTGCGCGTTAGTGGCATCAGGAGGAAGTGCATAGTCAGCGTTCTTTACGTAGTCATCCGAGTACGGAGCTACAGGATGGGATCGGAGGGTAGTCTCACAGTGAAATACGGACTCGAGGTCCAACGGTCGCACGGGGATCTACCACACCGAAGCCCCTCCTCCTCATGCCATATCGCAACGAGAGAGTGAATTCTTTGAGGAGCTAAGCAGCGACGAAGGCTTTTTGGGGGTTGCCCGAAACTTCGTTGAAATTCTCAAGCTGAGTGGCATCTGATTTCCTA
>CAYQVO010000061.1:0-3484 GCA_964421085.1 uncultured Bdellovibrionales bacterium
CAGGGGGAAGGCTGGCCCTTCTTTAATGACTCAATGAAATCGGGGGAGGATCAAGATGCCGCTTTAGAATTGCCACCTTCTCGGCAGCATTGAACCTTCTTCGTCTAATTTTCTTCGCCATGGTACCCCTTTTTCATTCAACCCGGGTACCAACTCAGGTATCACCTTCAGATTTCCATTTCCATCAGAGGCAGGACAGACACATCCTCTTCGCGCAAACTGAACACATCTATCTTCTGACATGTTCAGAGGCGGAAACAAGCTTATTCAATGAAGCACCAGAATAATTTAAACAAAAAAACCTCCGGAAGTTTCTGCTGCCGGAGGTTTCATTTTCATGTTGCAGCCAACCCGACTATCAGCGCATGGACCACCTGAGGCTTCTTAAAGACGGAATGGAGTAATGACGATATGCATCGGGATGGGAGAGAAAGTCCGCATAGTCAAGCCCTTCAACGGAAAAAATGACGGCCGGATCGGACGAGCGGTTCACAAGAAATTCATTCTGTCCGGGCGCGATCCGAATGATATGTCCGGCATCGACCTTTCTGTTTAGCTTTCCCAGCACAGCAGAACCTTCGACGAGAAACAGGAATCTCTCAGAATCACCGACAGGAAACTCTCCCCCGGGCTTCAAAATATCGAGTCGATAAGCAAAAGGCATATCGCGATATGCATGGAAGTACCGGATTGAAGAGCCCCAGTCAGTCTCATTCCTCTCGCCTCGATCCACTGTAACCGGAGCCTCCTTGTTCTCGACACGATTGAACATCCACTCGTTCTTTCCTATTCGATCATCAATGAACATTGTCAGCTTCACAGTAATATTCCTGTTACCCATTTCAGGATTGTGGAGTGTATGGTTCACTTCTGTAGGGATTCTGAATGCCTCGAATTTTCCGGCTTTCACTCGACCCAACTCTGGATACTCGTAACCGTTGCCAGTCTTCTCCTTGCGGTACCAGACACATTCGCTTTCTCCATCCAGGATCAGGGTGAGTTCCGCTGAATCCAGATGAAGATGAAGCTCCTGGATGTATCCCCGGGGCGTTTCAGTAAATGTGCAGCAGAAGAGATCGTATGCGGAAGGCAGGCCATGCATCGCAAGAAAATACATCCGCTCAGTTTGATCCCGGAGAAAATTCCGGAAATAACGGATCGGCATTACAGTCACAGGTTCATCCTCGAGCAGAAACGGACTTTCACGATTGAACCTGAGCGCCCTCAGATAAGAGTCGTGAAGTAAATGCCCGAGTTCAGTGGTGTCAGCTTCATCAATTTTCCGCATTTTGTCGGCAATTACGGATATTCCTGTCTGACATTTCCGGTACAGATCGAACCCCTGGTCCTGTCGATATGTTCTCTCTTCATGGATTTGATCTGTATTTGGGCCAATGTTTCTGCCGTTTACCGCCGAGTTTCTCAGGCGTCCGTCGAAATAATCCACTTCGTGGCGCAGCGCCAGCGCCTGCTTTAGAGTTTCGACGAAATCGGGGTCATCATCAGGTCCAGGAGAGACAGATTCGGATATAGCCTTGAAACTGACCGTGCCACGGATTGACTGTTCGGCTTCCCTCACATTTTGAGCCAGCCTGGAATCGCCTGAATCTTCAAGAGTCGCGGCAAGATCCGGAAGGAGCTCCTCGAATATCCGTCCGAGATATCCGCCGAGAAAAAGTCTCTCGACATTTGAAGTGCTTTCCTCAGCTGCCGTCGCAGCGATAAATGCAGCAAGAGCTTCTGTTTGTCTCAATCCTGCCTCAATTCGCGCCGGCTCTCCTTCTGGAAAAAGACGGTCCGCGACGAATTTGACAAAATCAGAAGAGGGAGTCCTGCCCTGCGCACACTGTAAGCAGAAGGCTGAAAGACCCTGGTCAACAGAGCCGCGGTTGCGGACCTCTCGTGACTGGCGGGCTGAATCAGGCTGCAATAATCCCACTGTATAATCCCTGTATGAATCCCCCTGCGGAAGTGTAACTCCAGTAAGAATCCTAATCCAGCCAGTATAGCGCCCCTATCTTAAGAGTCTGTTCTGGACTAGGATCCCGGCAATCATCCATCATGGCTGAACAGAAACACGCAGAAACAGAAAAAATCATTACGACGGGAGACGTCGATCAAAGAACCTGCATCGTGAGGTCTGAATCTCCTTTTCTCTGGATTGCCAAAGGTGCTCTTTCAGAAGGCACCAGAGTCAAAGGCAAGAGTCTGAATCTTTTGATCCTGACTGAAATCGAATTTCCTCATCCACCCGGCTTTGTAATTACGAGCCCGAACTACAGAGAATATCTGCGTCATCTTGGTCTTGAGCCGGCGCTGAGTGAGCTTGACGAGTCAATCATGGCCTGTCCGTGGCCGGAGAAGACAGGGAATGTGGAAGTTCCACCGGAAATAGCGAGGCAGCTTGACTCTATAGCCCGGCAGATTATGGATGGAGATTTCCCGCGGGGGTTCGTGGAATGCCTTTCCAAATACTATGCGAAACTGGAGGAGCGCGCGGGAGGCGGTGCGCCAGTCACCGTACGAAGTGGAGAAGAAACACTTGAAGATCGCAGGACGTCTTCGGGGGCCGGACAGAATTACACAGCACCATGCGCATGGGATCTTCAGGAGGTTCTTTCAGAACTGAAACGTGTGTATGCCTCGCCTTTTCTCGATCAATCTGCTGACTATCGGATCAAGGAATATCTGAGAAGCGGGAAAGATGAGCAGTTGCTCTTCAGTCACATCGAAATGTCAATTCCTGTACAGATAGCAGTCAACCCTGAAGCAGCAGGTGTGGCCTATACAGTTGACGTTCGCAGGAATCGGCGGGGAATCCTCGTGGAAGCAGTCGCGGGACATGGAGAAGGGCTTGTTTCTGACAGGATTACCCCGTCTTCCTGGCTGTTCGATCCCTTGTCACTGGAGCTGCTTGAAATCAATATAGTTCCCCAGGAAGAAAAGATGCAGCTGGACAGGTCAGGACTGATCTCATGTCCAATCCATGTTTCTGAACGACTTGTGCCATGCCTGCGAGAGGAAACCCTGCGCGAGATAGCATCGCGCGCCGTCCAGGGGAGGGAATACTTCAGGCAAAACAATCTTGCTGATGAAGTGAACTATGAGTTCCTGCAGGATACTGCGAGAGGAAATGAAATGGTCCAAGTGCGTCCGCTCACAGGCATGGAAATTCCGGTGGAGGAGTGGAATCCTGTTGTAACTGCCATCCGGGCATCCACTGACTCCAGATACATCAATACATCCGGAGAGACGGGCTCATCAGGCGCTGCCTCGGGCAGGCTGCTGATCGTACGAACTCCCGAAAGCCGAAATCCAGAACATGAGAATATGCCCCTTGCTTACAGGCACGCCCGGGAAAACGATATTCTCCTGACGCAGACGACAAATATAGGCTGGACGCCCCTCTTTGACAGGCTTGGAGCAATTGCGGTGGAACGGGGGGGAGTGATGTCCCACTCAGCGCAGATTGCGAGGGAAAAGG
>CAYQVO010000061.1:3530-10098 GCA_964421085.1 uncultured Bdellovibrionales bacterium
CTATGGGCAATGAATTGTCATGCCCGGTCGTCCGAAGTGCCCGAGGCTGCAATTGACGCAATGAACCGAAGGATATTTGCAGGCACTTCTGAAATTGCTTCCGGGCCGCTTACTCAACTGCTGGATTCTGACGCTGCCGATTCTGTTGGCGATTATTATATGCAGCGTGTCGAGTTCGCCCATTTCGCAGATAGTAATGGGACAGACTGGACCGGGAAGCCTGAGTATCCGCAGACCCGTCTTCAGTTTGATCTGTACTTTGAGGCCTGGCGGCGGGCATACGAGATACTTCATCTTACTGACCTGGATATGCCGCTTTTTGTCAGCATGGCGAAACTCTCTCCTTCCAGCTCAAGGGAGAGATGGATTGGAACAATCAGGCAGAATTCTTCGGAAGTGCTTGAGGAAGGTGAGTACCCGGTGGCAGCGTTCGAAACTGAGAAACTGGCAAGGCTGGGTGATCGCATCCGATCGAAGGGACTCTCTTCTGAAGATGGCCGCAGCGAACATGAAGTGATTCGCGACTTGTTCGAATACCATGAAATGCGGAAAAATGCGTTCAACAGATTCACTGCGTGCATGGAGTCGCTTAGAAATGCCGAAAGACTGAGCGCAGAAGAGTACAGCAGAGTTTTCGACCTTTATTCGGACATAATATCTTTTGCCCACGTTCGCGCAGCCTTCCGCAGAAGAGTGGCCGGTCCGATGCGGAACGAGGCCTTCCAGTCTCTCCCGGAATGCATGAGAGCGAGAATAGAGAAGCTCGTCATAATGGCCTCGAATGGTCTATGGACCGAGACATCGCACCGGCGGGACCCTGCTTATCAGGTTCTTCTCATGGAGCTCAGCGAGTTTCCTGAAGTGATGAAGAATCTGCTGAAAGTCGATCCTGCCCGGGGTTTCGACTTCCTGTGGGAAAACTGTCCGGAGTTTGCCTCTGCGTTCGAACAGTATCTCTGCGAATACAAAATTGAGCGTGCGCAGACGGATCACCTGGAGAACGACCTGCCCAGGGCGAGGGCAATCCAGATGCTGCAGCAGGACCTGCGGGAAAGAAAAGAAACCACTCTGCATCCTCTCTTCACGAGGACCTCGGCAGGCTTCCTGGCTGAACTTGAAAAGTTGAGACCCATGATACTGAGGGAAGATCCTTCCTTTGACTTCGATACTTTCGCGGGCAAAATGCTTCTGGCATGGGAAATTCCGGCCCTTGTAGACACTGAGCGTCACATACAGCACCGGTATCAGTACCTCCTCCGAAATTTCCTGCTGAAGACAGAAGCTGAACTCGTTCAATCTGGAGAATTGGCCCCGGGCAAATCTATTTTCGACCTTTCGCCTGCCGAGCTCCTTGATAGACTGAGCTCATGAAGATTGCTATTGTCGGAAGGAATATTGTCCTCTCTGAAACAGCGCGGAAGACTTTCACCCGTTGCGGTCAGGTTGAACTGTTCGACCTGGAAACCAGTTCCGAACATATGGCATCGGCTGCTGAAAGCGCAGACGCTCTGATTACGCCTGGAAGGATTTCGCGCGATCTTCTCGACAAACTGCCCCGGCTCCGGTTCGTATGCATCATGCTGTCAGGATATGAGGCAGCCCTCGATGCGTCTGTAACCAGAGAATATGCGGAGAGCCGTGGCCTTGCCCTGTCATATACCCCGGGCGCATCAGCACACGCGGTGGCTGAGTACACCCTCGGCGGCATGCTGGCATGTCTTCGTTTCATTACACGACCAGCCTGGGCGTTCCAGGAAATCCCTCAGGGATGGTTCAAGGGAATTTCATTTCAGAGCCTCACCGCTGGAATCGTCGGACTGGGATCTGTGGGAATTCATCTTGCCTGGCTGCTGGATTCGCTGGGAATAGCTGCACTCGGCTGTACGAGAAGGGGCACGAAAAGGCCCGATCTCCCCGCAAGGCTGCTTCTTACCGGTTTTGAAGAAGTATGCCGGCGGTCCGATGCAATCGCGGTGACATGCTCTCTTAACGAAAGCACACGGGGCATGTTTAATGCTGTGGCGCTGGGAAGCCTGAAGCCGTCGGTAATACTCGTCAATGCCGCGCGCCCTGAGATTTTCGACCTGGATGCCCTTTTCGAATTCCTCTCGGAAAATGCCGCAGCCCGCGTCCTGCTGGATGATTCAAATGCAGTGCAGGGCCACAGGCTTCTGGAACTCCCCAATTTCCACGCCACTCCTCATATAGCCTTCAATACGCAGGAGGCCCTGGATCGCTACGGGGAAATGGCGGCTGAGAATCTGGTCGCGTTTATTGAAGGCGTTCCGGTAAATGAAATTCCCCTCAGATAGAGGCGCTTCTACTGGACTTGTCCCTTCATTGTGACAGGGAAACAGAGAAGATGTCTCAGCGCAAAGGCATCGAGAAGGCCAAAGACGCTGTCGCCAGGATTAATCACGATACCGTGTTCACACAACTCGAAGGAAACCCCTTCGACATCCATTTTTTTCAGTGCAGCCTCGACCTTTTCTTTCGAAGGTATCACGATTGATTCGCACCTGGCTACCTGTTCAGGTGGGCAGCAGCCCGTACAATTTTTCAAGTCTTCGCGCCGGTAAGCATTCAGATCCGGTATTCCTTGAAGATAACTGTATGCACAGCTTGCGCGACGGAAGAGAGCTTTCTCTTTATCCGTTTCACGCAGCATTGAGGTAATCTTCTGTTCCAGGTCCTTCGGGAAATACTTTCGCCGGTAGCCATAGCCTCTCCATCCGCCAGGAGGCGCAGCCGGCGGTTTTATTCCACCCTCTTCCAGAGCAGAGAGCTCATCATCCCAGAGAGTTATGCCGCCTGCGACAACAGCCTTCGCCTCACGCCCGAATTCAAGCGAAGAACTCAGCTGCTCATCTCTATCGTTCCACCCGAACGCAATGGGCCGGAAATAATGGACAGGTGTAATGACTTTTGATGCAGATAGCCGCCGAAGGAAAGTTCGTCTGCTTTTCAGGATCGAGACTTCCGAAACAGGTTCGATACTCTCATCGATACCCGAATAGCAGACACTTATGAAGAGCCTTATGTTTTTTATCGTATCTTCAAGAAATCTTATCTGATCTTCGTCCAGGAACCACTTGGTTATGATAATTACCGGATTCGTGATTCCCCGATCGTCAAGAAGCGAAAGCATCTTGAAGGTCGAATCAACGACCTCAGGGGCAAAAGCTTCAGTGCTCGACGTATGGAGGCCGATGAACGAAGGCGGAAATTCCGTCGAGTTTCCATTTCGGGAAGGCACAAAATAGGGATGGGAAAAAAGAAAGTCTGCTACCGTTTCTTCGTCATAAACTTTTGTCGGCTTATATGAGCCCGGCCTGATTCTGTTATTTCGGTAGCAATATGCGCATCCGAACGAACATCCATGGTGCCAGTTAAGAGAGAGCCATCCTTTGGCTGAAAAAATCGGCATTGATACGGTGGAAAATTCGGCGATCTGCTTCGCATGCGGCAATGCGAGCGGAACCGCCTTCTGGTTGAGAAGGAAAGCGTTATTGGAAACGTCCGGGTTATGTACCGTATCAGTGAAGTTCTCTTCAGACACAGCACTCTCATCAAATAAGCGACCTTGAGGTAATCTATCAGATTCCTGTGCTTGTGAAAGAGCCTCTATTCCGAGATGGATTCCGAATCGGCCCCGCCCCCGGGGCAAACCCGGAATTTCTGAGCCGGGCCGCGACTAAGTGCGGGAGACTCCTTGATGAATTGCTTGAACCCCGGCAATCAGATCCCGCGAGATGAGCTGCCCGCGTATCGTCTCGCAACTTCCATCCATACTTGAAACGGAGCTAAAGCCCTTTCGGGTCTGTAATGAACTTCGTTTTGACTGACGAATACGCCAGCCTATAATTCCGGCATGGATGAAGACGGCGGACAGGAAAGAGAGATAGCAGAGCTCAAGCGGAGAATTAATTATCTGATTCACACGGACGAAATCTCTGTGCCGGAAAAGATTGCTATTGAAAAAAGCCCTTGAGATTATTGAGCGGGACAAATCAGGTTTTTTAACTGAAGATGGGCAACTGGCCATGCTCGATTACCTGGCCGGCAACTTAACCGATGCGGATCTCGAACGACTTTCACCTGAAGATCGCAGGGTTATTTCACAGATTCTGCCTCAAGGAAGGCTCGTTAGTCTGGAAATGACCACAGCGTTGGCAGCGCTGCGAAAACTGGCGGATCTCAGGCCTAATCCGGGGAGGTCCGAACATCATCCATATCAGGACTTCCCTGAGAGACGATGCGTTGACAGAACTCCGGGCGTTAAATGAAGCAGCGGAAATGATCGCGGGCCAGGAAAGTGGAATTCCCGAGATTATTGATCGGGTGGCGAAATGGGCAAGCTCTGATACTGGCAGAGGCAGCGATCATCATGAGTAATATGTTCGTGATGAAGCGGTGAGCGTTCTGGATAAGCCGGCCACAAATCCGGAAAGGAGTTTCCGGAGAAATGAGCCGATTCTTCTGTGAGGATGGGATCGAGTGTGTGGATCTCGAGCCTTCAATATCCAGCCTGCCCGCCGGCATTGCCGACACTGCCTATAACAAGACTCATTTTGGTCCGCGCACCAACAGATTTGTTGCCGAGGAACTGCTGCGGCACCTTCGCCTTTAAAGAACTATATGCAGGACGCCTCAATTATATAATCGATGAACCGAGATGCGCCTGGGCCCTCCTCCGCTCCCGGGCCTCCTGAATCGCCTGTTTGATTGCCCTGAGGGTGGTCTGCGTATAAAAAAAAGCAGGGCTTAAAGCCCTGCTTTTTATGTATCTGTCCTCCGGCGCCCAGCTGCTTCATGATTGACTTCCACCGATGCTCGAAAAGAATCTCTTCTGCTTAACTCTCCCGGGCATTCGGCATTGATTGATGAACTGGACGGATCCTATGCCTCGAAGAAGCGCATTGTGAACGCCGTCATTAGAGACCTGACTGGGATAGATCAGGATGATTGGACCATGGTTATTGCAGATAGACTTGAGACCGCACACTGGACAGATCTCCTTGAATTGACGCCCATGACGCTGCCCCGCTTCGGCAGGAAGTGACCTCTGAGACTTGTTGCCGAACTCTCAGCCGGGCAGTCGCCGCAACCTCCTTATTGCGGCACTGCCCTTTGGTTGCTTAGGGAGCCTCTCGCAGTATAATGATATTGCTTTAGGGAGGATTGAATTTTGCATCTCACACTGGGGCCAATTTTCTCTTTGCCGGTTCTCATGAAGGTGCCGAAAGGGCTGCGATTCTTTATTCACTAGTTGCGTGTTGCAGGCTTGACAGCGTCAATCCTCAAGCGTGGTTCACGGACGTGATGAGTCGAATGCATACGCACAAGATGCCGACATCTGAGAGCTGCTCCCAGATCGCCGGCAGCCAGTTGTTTGATGTCAGTACTCGCAGTGGATGGGCGTGTCCAGACGCATACATGATAAGCGAAAATAGTGGAGATCCAACGTCATGCCAGGACCCGGCGAAGAACCTTCGATAAGGACGATAACAGCGCTGCTTTCAGAGACTGTGGCAAAGAAGCGCGCTCAAGAGAAAGGTGTTGAAATTGACGCAACAGCGCCCCTTCCAGGCAATCTTCTTCGTGCGCATGAAAAGCTCAAAGCCGCAATGGGGAGCTATTATTTCGGCCCCGAAGACTGGGAGAAATTTCTTGGCGTAAAAGGTGTAGAACTTCCAGATGTTCCTTCGGGGCTCACGCTTGATCTCCTTAAGCGCCCAGATGAGTTCGAACCAACAGCGACAATTGCACAAACACATGCGCTGGTTGTCATCCCGCGCAGAATGTCGCTTTTTTCGCTTGGAGAGAAAGTGACGGCAGTAACGCCTGCCAGGAAAGTGAAGGCTTCGTGGATCGAATCGCTTGCCGAGAAAGTGAACGCCTGGTTGACCGGCGACACCTCGGCTGAGTCATTCAATAATTTCGACACCTGGAAGGGGGAGGCCTTTGCCAGGAGGGAATCGTCTGAAGATACCCTTGTGCTAATCCGAAGGGATTTTCTCCCAGGCTCTCAAAATATGACTGACGCAGAGCAGGAAGCATATCTGGCGACTGACCCCCGCTGCAGCCCTTATGAGACGGCATCCATGCTGGATCTTCTGGCGATGCTTTTCCTGAATTTCCTGAAGAACAAAGAGAGGCTTTTTGAATTAACATACGGGCGCTGTGAGGAGAGGTTTGCCTTTGGCCGGCGCGCGATCTGCGGCCGCTTTCTTGCCGATGGCGTCATTGTCTACGGCGCCGGCTCCTATCAGTCTAGTGGTATCGGCCGCGCCGTCTGTCGGAAGCTTTGATTGGGAATTGGGATAAAATTTTTTTGGAGCAGTCATGACGATGCCGGGACCCGGTAAAGGACTTTCGATAGACGAGATAACAGCGCTGCTTTCAGAGACTGCGGCACCAGCGCGCCGTTCATTCGGTCTTCTTCGTGCGCATGAAAAGCTTAAAGACGCAATGGGGAACTATTATTTCGGCCCCGAAGACTGGGAGAAGTTTCTTGGCGTAAAAGGTGTAGAACTTCCAGATATTCCATCGGGGCTCACGCTTGATC
>CAYQVO010000062.1:0-8642 GCA_964421085.1 uncultured Bdellovibrionales bacterium
CATTCCAGACTGAAGTCCACCTTTCAAACCCTAACGATTAATGGGGCAACCTCCCCTGTTCTCAGCTGCAACGGCAGGGGCAGTTATGAAGAGATCGCCCGGCATGCCTCGCTCGAGAAAAATCGCATCAGTCGTGACTGCCGGCTGTGATGGCTCTAATACCCCGGAGAGCTCTTTTCCTGACTTCTGCTCTTCTCGTGGCGGCATTCGGCCGGATAGAACAGCCCGTCAAGATGCTGAAGGAGCAGAGCGCGGGATCGGTCGAGCCGAAAAATCTCACTGCAACAATGATAGCAAATTCGATCTGGGGTTCGTACGGCATTATTCAGCACAAGATCCCTCTGATGATATGCAATCCTGTCGTCTTTGCGTCGATGGCAGCGAGTCTGGTGCTCTGGTTCAAGTCCCGGGCCATGAAAAGCAAAGCTGCCGAAATATGCCCATGTGAAACGGAAGGAGGCTCTTAATCAACCGCGCGCCTTCACAAGATCCATGACCAGCTTTCCTGGTTTGATTACATCAGCCATGCCTGCAAACCCTTTTTCTCTGCACATGGCATCGAACGCATTGATCCCGAGCATGAAAAGTGTGTACCGAAGAGGCACATGGAGTCCCCTCTGCCTGAGTTCGCGCAGAAGCTTTTGAACGGACTCCAGGTCTTCGAACTTGTATCCTTTGACAAGCTCCTGAATTTCCTTTTTGTTGCCGGGCTCACTTCCCGCATTTTCCGGCGCTGACAGTATTGCGTCTAAAACGTTTGCAGCGAGGACTTTCGTGACGTCCAGCGATGCACGCATCCTTGTCATGGCCTTTACTTCAGGTGCAGGGAATTCCTGATAGAAATTTCGATCGAGGATTGCCACCTGAAGATTTCCTTTTTCATCCCGTTCAGGAAGAACGCGGTAGTTTCCCGGGTGCGGGTTTGCATGAACGACTCCTGTGCGGAGCTGCTCGATGTAATTGTGAAGCAGAATGCCAAGCACATTCCTCATTTCTTCTTTTGTGAGAGTACCATCAGCAGGTTCGCTGACCTCTCCGATCTGCAGCTCCGTTAAATTAAATCCCGGAACGAACTCCTCAGGCTTGATGTGCCTGTTCGTTATGACAGAATCCAGGGGCTTTTCCGGAGCTATGATCAAATCTACTTTTTCGGAAACGGGAACCACAAGCGTGCACTTGCCCATACGATATCCGTCCCACTGTTTCCGGAATTCAGGATCGAGTTCATGAAAGCGGGTATCCTGCACATCTCCTTTAAGCCAGGTTTCGAGGTCTCCGAGAATTGCTTCCGCGAAAAACCTGTATGCTGTATTTCCAGGCTCTTCGCTCTCAAGACGCGCGAGTACTCTGCTCCACAGATCGCAGCTCTGACCAACCCGAAGTTCTGCGTTCGGATTCAGAACTTTCAGGACACGCGGGTCCTCCCCGACTCTTTCGAGCACATATACAGTTGCAAGCGATCCGCCGCCGATTCGTGGACTGAGCTTATCTGAGGGCCGAATCAGGGTCGGCGCAAGTTTGGTAATGGTTCTGACCGCTTCAGGCCGGACCTGTCCTTTCTGCTGGTCGTATACTCCTTCAAATGCAGGCGCAAGATCATCCGGTATCTCAAAGCACTGCGGAATGATCTGTGCAGCCCGCGCTCCAAGCTGCCCTTCGACTCCAAGAAACATCTTGAGCGCTGTAACACCATCCATGCGCTCGAAAGTCGCCGGCTCACGCAAATGAAGGGGAAGTGCCTCACGAACAAGAGCATTGCCTCTGCCTGCTGCGTCCTTCTCACCACCAGAGGTCTCGTTGAACAGCAGCCGGATAAACTTTCTGCCTGCCGGATAAAGGGGATCCTCCTCATGCCCTATCATCCCGGGAAAACGGCCCATTTTTCCGGAGAAATCTTCAAGTTCGCCACCAAGCATGGATCCTCTTTTTCCATCAATGCAGCAGTGAGCCAGAACCTTCTCAGGCTCTGCGCGTTCCACAGGACGCTGGAAGATGGCTCTGGAGACAAAAGGCGCGATCCTGAAAAAGAGTTCATCAATGGTCGCCTCTTCTACGAGCGCCTTCACGATTTTCAGCGTCTCCTCCCTCCAGGATGGCGGGATGGAAACATACTCATCGAGAAACGTCTCCATTAGTCTGAATGTCTGTTCTTTCGAATGAAGAATGCCGCCCGGTCCCGTCAGAAGCTTTTGAACGATGAAAAACCGTGCCTCCGGTGTGGCAGAGTAAAGTCTCTCGAGAAGATCCCTGATAGAAAAACTCCGCCATGGCTCCCTGACGTTGTTTCCGGCACCCATCATGAAAGTCGGAAAATCTTCATCAACCCAGTCAGGCTCATATCCATAATCCTGTGAAAAGACATTTTGTTCGAAGGTATCACCAAAACGCTTCCACCATTTTCTGCACAGAATTCCGGCAAGAGCCGTCTCGTCTCTCGATGTCTGAAGACCGGCAAGGAGAATTTCTTCGGAATCCTCCAGCGAGTATTCGAGGATTCCATCGAGAATTGCCGCCCACCCGAATGATCGATCCGATGTCTCGAGAGTACGGTTCAAAATTCCTTCGTTCACTTCTGCGAGTTCTTCGCCGCTTCGGGCCTCCTTTTCGCACAGAGCCTCTCCAGCCGAGGAAAGAAGAGGAGTGCGGCCGTAAGAGTCCTCGAAAACAAGTTTCCTGAGTTCCTCGTAGTCCGCGCCTTTACTTTCAATTTCCGTCGCATACCGCAGGACACGGCTCTTTAATTCCGGATCGTCCAGAAGAATTGAGACAGCGCGGAAGTCGGAAGCACTCTCCAGATGTGGAGCAATCTCTGCAAGAATGACCGGGGAAAGACGGTTGACTTCTTTAACTTCCGCAAGAACCCATATTTCCTGGTTCAGGCAGGCAAAGTTGTCTGAAGCACCCGTAATCTGGCTGCTTATCCACGCAGTATCGAGCACTGAAAAGGGAAATTTCTCGTACCACACTGCAAGTTTCTCCAGTTTTTCCCGCGGAGTGGCTGAAGAATCAACTTCTTCGAGTATTTCGATGAAAGCGCTGACAATATATTGAGCTCGTTCCGAATCGGCTGAAATCATTGCCCTGATATCTCCTTCATATCTCCCAAGGCACAACTCCGAAAAGATCTCTGTTTCCTGAGAATAGAGACACAAACTGGAGATGGGGGATTCAACACCCTCCGGGAGGTAACGGAATGCGGAACGGATGAAAGCCAGGAAAGTTTCCCGCCACTCAGGGTCGATTTCATAATCTTCCGTAAAAATCAATCCAGCGAGCTCTGACGCAAATTCGTTCGATAGCATTTCTATGTCTTCTCTCGGGCAGTGACGCAGCAATTCCTCCAGGAATTGAGCACTTTTTTCCCTGTACGTCCCGAGGAAATTCCTGAGGATCTCTCCTCTCCCACAATCATCCGTGACGGAAAGAAGTGAACAGAGTTCAAGAAGCAGTTCGAGCTGTTCTACCGGCGGGAGGCCTTCAGTTTCAGATGCATATTCGAGAAGTCTCTTGAGGGGAAGTTCCCCATTTTTAAGGGCGTCAATTTCGGCAAAAAAGCGCACCTTCCGGGCCAAAGGCGTATTTCCGGAAATCTGCGAAACAAAAGTCTTTTTATCCTGCCCTGCTGAAGCTGCAACATTTTCGAGTATGCTGCTTACCAGGGTTCGGACAGCCATTGATGACACTGTTCCTTCTTCACGCTCGAGTTCGAGGGCATCCCTGTAAACTTCAATGAAAGGCCCCAGCGTTGCGACGACCTTGTCCGCCGAAGGAAGGTCATCTTCAGTGTCGAGGAAGATGCCGCTTCCCCTTTCAGCCCACAATATTGCCGGCGCCGGATCCGGAACGCGGTGAAATGCAGTGAAGAATGGAGCTTTTTCGAGAAGCTGTCTGTCGAAGGAGGCGGTTATATAAAGGAGCGGGTCGCCTGTCTCTTCAACACTCTTCTCAATGGAATCCAGAAGACAAGTCACAAGATCTTCGTCTGCGATCTGGAAGCGCAGCAGATCAAGAAGAGACCTTTGAGTTCCCTCGAGCGGTGAAAAAAGATCTACATCAGATTCAGCTGATACCCACTGCACCGCCAGCCAGAGTCTTGCTTCGGCCTCATGCTCTGATGCTTCACTTCCAAGATAATCCAGGAGGCCGTTGAGGATTGCCGATTCAGCAACTGCACATTCTAATAGAACTGGATCATCCCCTATGGCTGCATTAATCTCCTTTTGAGGCACCCTCCCGTCGTTTTTTCTCCGGATCGCGCGGCAGTGATCTTCCATAATCGAGGAGATACACTTGAGGATAGCGTTCGATGCCTCAAGCCTGGCTTCGAGGTTTTCAGGAGTTATTTCCCCGGAAATTGAACTCGCGACTGATTCGAGGACCTTCCGGGCCATTGCATGCGGTTCGAGCTCTCCTTCCGGGTCCTTCCTCTTCGACTCCTGCGCTGTGAGCGTATCGAGATGATCTTTCAGTTCCGGTGCGACGGGAGTAAATTCTCTTTCGCTTCCGTGAAGGTGCATGACATATACCACGCTCTCAGCCATCAGCCTCATATCCAGTGCTGACCCGTGACTCAGATCCCATGACCTTGGGCCGTCGTCTTCATCGAACTTCCTCAGCATGTTTATGATGCCCATTGGATTGAAACCGGCGTCTCCAAGGAGCGTGATCATACTCAGGACATTTGCCTCGATTTCGGCCTGCCTCATTTTTCCTGCGATTTTAACGCCGGTATTTACTGAACCTCGTCTCTGGGTTTCAATTTCGAGTCTTTTTGCTGCATGGCCCCGGAGTATGTGCACATACTCATGCGCAAGAAATGCTGCTATTTCGTCTTCTGTATCGAACTTCGACAGCAAAGCCGGCCATGCCATGACACTTCCGTCAGGAAGAGCGAATCCATTCGATTCTTTTCCCTCCTCCATAATATATGTGTTGAGAGGAATGTCGACGCCGGAGGCCTCACGAAGGCGGTCCGCTATTTCCCGGGACTTCACGCATGCAGGATCTTCGGGACTCAAAAGTCCGAATTTTGTTTCCATGTCCCCGCGATATTCACGGGACATCCGCTTCAACTCACGCGCGGAATATCTCCCGTTTGCAGTCGGTCGGAGGAGATCTGAAGCTTTCAATTTGAAAACCAGATCTTCACCTGCGCTCTCGAGGGGTCCCGTCGCCGGACCCGCATGTCTCAGTTTTACTTCATTCATCTGCACATCTTCACAAAATAGATGAATCCCGCTCTCAGTCCGCGGTGATATAGATGTTATGCAGCCTCCTTCCGGCATCGTTTCGTTTGAAGCCTCAATCTTACGGAAATCCGGCGTTTTTTCTGCTTTACCCGCAGGATCCACCGCCCCTGATTCCCCCTTTGACACAATTCCCCTCTCCTCTCAAGCTCATAGGTGTGGATGCATTTCCGTTCTCGCGTTCCAGCTCCATCACTTCAAAGGACCTCGATCCTCAGCACTTCGCAAGTTTCCTTCAGTCGCTCAAAGGCTCCAGCACGGCGACGGGTGTGGAAGAATCCGGTGTTCGCGAGTTGTACAATCCGCATGCCCACGACCTTTCCGCCCGAGCGACCTCTGGTCTTAAAGCGTGGGCCGGGTACCACCAGACTTCCTGCCCTATTGATCTATTCCGGGCTGCGTGTATTAAAAAGATCTTCGAAGTAGATCCGCTCCAGTGCCAGGGGTGCGGAGAGACAACGGGCTCAGCAATGGAGAGCCTTTGAATGCCGGCCATCAAACGCGTTCTTTACCTTCAGGGTGGTGCCGTGCTATCAAGCGGATCATGCCGAACAGTGTTGTCTTGATGTCAGATCAGTGCAGGTAACAGAATGACGAGCGCAGGCTATCGAATCTGTACGCGGTGCGTCGTCGATACGACGAATGCCGAAGTCTGCTTCGACGCAAGGGGTGTCTGCAATCAGTGCTACAGATACGATCGCCTGGTGAAGCGGTTCGTTCATACGGGAGAAGAAGGGCGGTTGTTGCTCGAGGAGATGGCGGCGCGGATGAAGGAATCTGGCAGAAACAAGGAGTACGATTGCCTGATCGGTTTGAGCGGCGGAGTGGACAGCACGATGGTGGCCTATCATGTGAAGCGCCTGGGATTGCGCCCGCTTGCGGTTCACCTGGACAATGGCTGGAATTCCGAACTGGCCGTGAACAACATCCAGAAGGCGTTGAAGACACTGGGGATCAGCCTGTACACCCACATAATTGACTGGGAAGAGTTCAAGGATCTCCAACTCGCCTTTCTCAAGGCATCGACACCGGATTCCGAGATACCATCGGACCACGCGGTTGTCTCGTTGATGTATTTAACGGCGGCGAAAACAGGCATCGATTATGTCATCACTGGCCGGAACGTCCGCACAGAAACGCACATTCCGAGCTCATGGTCCACCGGTCATTCCGACTGGAAATACATCAAATCCGTGCACGGGATGTTCGGGACTGTTCCGCTCAAAACCTATCCGCACCGAAGCCGGATGCGGGAGCAGTTTCTTAAGCGTCGGCAGGTGTGGTTCAATCTGCTGAACTATGTCGATTATATGAAGAAGGACTCCATCAAACTCCTCGAACGGGAACTGGGCTGGCAATACTGTGGCGGAAAACACAATGAGTCAATCTATACGCGATTTTTCCAGGGGTATATTCTTCCGAAAAAATTCGGTTTCGACAAACGGAAGGGGCATTTCTCCAGTTTAATCTGCTCAGGCGAAATGACACGAGACGAGGCCCTGGAGCTGCTGAAGCAGCCGGCCTACCCGGTGGCGCAGCAGGAGGAAGACCGGTTGTATCTCATTAAGAAACTTGGGATTACCGAGGCGGAGTTTGAACGCATTATGAAACTTCCGCCGAAGACGATTCTGGACTACCCATCCTACGCTCGAGACGATCGGAAGCCGTCGAGACAGGCAGCACTCTGGATTTATCGGATATCGCGCGGATATGCCAGGCGGATGCTGCGGACGATGCGGCTGAGGAAAAATCCGTGAACAAGCCGAAGAAGCGCGTGCTGGTGATGTCGGTTTCGGATCCCAGGAATGATCCACGTCCGAACTGGATGATCGATTTTCTTAAAGAGGAATATGATGTTACCGTCGTTGGTACATCAATTTCCGGGGATGAACGTGCAATCGAAGGAACTCACTGTATCATAATCAAAAAGCAGATGTTTGACCCGGCGCCGGCGGGCAAAATGGCCCGGAAGCTGAATTCGATGCTTCACGCCCGGGAGCTCTGGCGGCTGGCCAAGATACGGGCAGGGATGAAGGAGCACGTTGCCTGGCGCGACCTGCATCGTTTCCATCATCTTTTGCATGATCTGCCGTGGGACAGCTTCGACCTGATTATTTCACACGATCTCGTTCTTCTGCCGCTCATCTTCAGGGCAAACCGGAATGCACCTGTTTTCTTTGACGCGCGGGAATTCTATCCAAGGAACTTCGAAGACCAGTTCCGCTGGCGCCTTCTGTGCGGGCCGATAAACCATTACCTCTGCAGGAAGTACCTTCAGAAATGTGCAAAGATCATCACCGTATGCCAGGGTTCGGCCGGGGAATACAGGCGGGCTTACGACGTGCAGCCGGAGGTGGTTATGAGCCTGCCGGTTTTTCGTGATCTGGAGCCGGTCAAGCGGGGTGATGGCGCCATTCGCGTGGTCCATCACGGGTACGCCAGTGCCTCCCGCAGGATCGAAGACATGATTCAGATGATGGATTATGTCGACGAGCGGTTTTCACTGGACCTGATGCTGCTGCAGAACCCGACTTCTTATTTAAAGGCGCTGATGTCAATGGGCGCCGCGAGAGGGAACGTCCGTTTCATTCCTCCAGTCGCAATGCCGGAGATCGTGCCTTTCACGAACCGTTACGACATCGGGTTGTTCCTGTGCAGGCCCACGAATTTCAACCTGCGATACACGCTGCCTAACAAGTTTTTTGAATTCATCCAGGCTCGACTGGCCATCGCGATCGGGCCGTCGGTGGAGATGCGGAAACTCGTTGAACGATATGATTGTGGCGTGGTCTCCGGTGATTTTTCGCCGCGGACGCTGGCGCGGGCGCTGAACTCGCTGACTGCAGAGAAACTGCACTACTACAAGCAGAGAGCGGCGGAAGCGGCGCGTATCCTGAACGCCGACAGCAACCGCCCGCGCATCCTGGGGATGGTGCGGAATCTGATCGGCAAATGAGGCGGCCGCTTTCCCCGGAAGAATCAGCGGAAAGGGCGCACGCGCACTTCTCATTCCTGGATCTCCGAGCCCTGGCTTGCTCAAGAACTGGATATTGGTATCATTTCCATTTATGGTGGACTACCATCAACGATTAAACACGGAGCAACTTTCTCGTGCAAAATTGTTCCGTCCCACCTGTCTGACACCGATTTAAGCTGAATAATCCCACATAACCGGAACCGCTTTGGCGGTGCCCGATCCCACGTACCTGGCATCACTTTCGGGGGTGTCGATCCCACGAATCCGACAACGCCATCTCACTTCCCATACTTGGGCATGGAGGTGGGAGAGCAATGGACGACAGAACAAAGAGGCGGGAGATGGAAAGAAAGATTGTTGAGCATCGTTTATCAGATGGAGACTGCCAAATCTCTTCAGCCTGTATATGTCCAATTATC
>CAYQVO010000063.1:0-7631 GCA_964421085.1 uncultured Bdellovibrionales bacterium
GGCTGACCGTACGGTCACAGCTGCCGATCTTCTGCCCCGCAGGCGGAAGTCAATCATGAAACAGCCGGGCGGGAGAGTACGGATACGACAATGGGGGCACCTCAGCCGCTGACTTCAACAGGTCTTTAACAAACATGCTTCATGTGAGGACTAACCTACAGAATTGCCTCGGGTTATACGACTTCCCACCCTTTCGGATTGGTTCGTTCACTCCTGCTCAACGAATTCCGCCCATCTTAAGTGCGTAGCCATTTGAATGAGGAGGGCCCTTTACGCCCACATATGCATCAACCGGGGCCTCGCCACCTGGCCCATTCCATGTGGAATTCGAAGATCCGGGGAAAAAGAGACTGGCTTCGCTATCAAGAGAAAAATTTGTGGACAAATTCTGATCAAAGAAAGTGTGCCATCGATATGCCCCGCCACTTCCAAGGCTCATTATATAGGTGCCGCCTGAACCATTGAGCGGGGCTTCGCCGCCTGGACCGTTCCAGTTCTTTCCGCTCCCTCCAACGAGAGACAAGTTCCCGAAGACGTCGGAGGCTATTCCGATTGTTTTCGTATCCTCACCGATAAACGTGTGCCACTGGTACTCGCCCGCGCCATCAAGCTTCAAGACATATGTGTTTATAGAGTACGATTCTCCCCCCGTAAATGAATGAAGGGGCTCTTCATTGTCTGGTCCATACCAGTTTCCACCATAACTATAGCCCCCTGCATAAACCTCACCATTTCCAGATACAGTAACTGAAGTCGGAGTCGAACCCAGTTGCTTTTCTCCGCCAAAAAAGGTGTGCCAGCTATAAGCGCCATTGACATCAAGCTTCATAACCGCAAGATTTCGCTTGCCACTGAAAGCATGCAGCGGCTCAGTCTGTGAGCTGTTGGCACCAAGCCAGGCTTTTGTAGCAAGTGACACAAGATAGGTATTCCCGTCTGAGTCAACCGCAAGATCCCCTTCGCAGAACCAGGCGCCGTCCACTGTGGCTGATCGTGTGAATGTATGCCAGACATGTGCCCCGGCGCTGTTCAGCTTCATGACCATGCCATTTTTTGGAAAGTGCTTGGAGTCAGCAGTGAATGGAAAAACAGGGGCGCCATCTATCACCCCATCCTCGCGTCCAATATCATTAAGGCTGCTGTTCGAGCACGCTGTGTAGATCACGTTGCCATTTGGGTCCACGGCTATCTTGCCCGGGCTATCCTCAATTGAGCCCCCATAAATAGTGTACCAGCTCAAGTTTCCACTCGGCGTAAACTTTGCCACATACCAGGCAGCATCCGGGGTATAGTGCGTATTACGCAACACCTCATGATCCGTATTCCATGGCGTCTTATCCCAGGAACGAGACGCAGCGCAAAGCCCTGTAACCACAACTGAGCCGGTAAAGTCCACGGCCATATCAGTAACCGTCAACTCGCCCGAATCAAGATCGGAACTGTAGAAAGTGTGCCAGAGATATCCGCCGTTACTGTCAAGCTTGATCAGGAATATCGAAGAATCTGAGCTTCCAATATTGTGCAGAGGATGCTGTTTATCCGGTCCAAGCCAGCCGGCATTGGTGGTGCCTGCTATAAACGTATTACCCGCTTTGTCCACAGCAATTGCAGGCGCCGAATTTCGATCTGTAATGCCTTCAGGCCCGAAGAACGTATGCCATGAGTATGCGTTCCCTCGACTTGTCAAAACTCTGGTAAAATTCGCGGTTATCTTCTTTGCGCTGTCCATCCTCACAGTGCACTTGCCGCCACCAGGGCAGAGAGAATCAGGGGTCCATCCGCTAAAAAGGGAATCGGAACCTGCAAGAGCGCTTAACACGACGTCCGTATTATAGGAGAATTTTGCACTGCACTTGCCGCCGCAATCAATTCCGGCCGGCTTGCTTATAACAGAACCTGTCGAAGACTCAGCCAGAGTCTTCTCCACAGTCAGAGTATACGGGCCAACAAAGATAGCTTTGATTACTCGCGACTTCTTCATCTTGACCGAACATGCTCTCTTTCCGGGGCAGAGTTTCGATGGAGACCACCCGGCAAAAACCGAACCTTTCTTTGCTGTTGCGGTCAGAACTACCCTGGATTTGGCAGGGAATTTATGCGTGCAGACTTTGCCGCATTTAATGCCGCGGACCTTGCTTACAACCTTGCCACCGCCTTTATTCACCGACTGAATCTTGACAACAAGTTTCTTCTTAACCGGGGCAGCACATGCATTCTGCACTGTGAGGGAACCGAAAAGCGCAAATGCAAAAACCACCAGCCATGAACAAAAGCGTTGGTCTCGTTTGTATATCCCTGATTTCATTTTTGTGGATCACCTATTAGTTGACTGAGTTCGACTCAAAAGCAGGATCTATATCACTGCCTGAAAGGCACCTATAATAGCGAATATTTCGTTCGTCGATGCTCTGATAAAGAGGATTAATGGAAAAAAACTTTATTGGAGGACGACGAATAAAACAGCCAGTAATCTTACTGCATCACTGGATGGATTCAAGAGCGAAATGGGCAAATCGGCGATAAATCGACTCGGATCTCGACTGGTATAGCCGCTATGTGCCTGCGTGGGAGCTGTCCAAATACTCTGGACGCAGGCTTTTGCGGGTTGGCTCTTGAGCGGGCCCTGGAAATTGCCGTGCCGGAGATTTCCAACACCGATCAGGGCAGCCAATTTGGAAGCAATGCATGTACGGCGCCGCTCAAGGCAAGGAGCGTTGCCATCAGCATGGATGTGCGGGGGCGAGCCTTCGACAACATCTTCACAGAGCGGCTGTGGCGAACCGTGAAGCAAGAAGAAGTCTATTTATATGACTATGAAGACGGCAGGGATGCAGGAACCGCGCTCGCCCGCTGCTTCACGAAGCACAACGACCGTTGCTCACATCAATCACTCGGATATCGGACGCCGGCGGAGGTCTATTATGAAGCGGGTTAAGTCGGGGACTCTTCACACAGATTTGCCGGCATATTTACAGGATATGAGTCTCCCCCTGGACACCCTCACTCCGGGCGGGAGGTTCGGAGACCAATGCTCGTTCAGGATGGTGCAGAACGGGTCTACTGCCACTGATTTTTCCAACCTTGAAAAAGACCAGACTATTGTCTGTACAATGGAAGGCACCTCGATTGTCAGTCTATCCTCTTCACCTTATTCTCGGTGTCGTGGGTTATGATCATCTGTTTCTTATCGCCCAGGTTCGATGCTTCAATCGGCGTTCCTGCAACCTCCCACAGGCCAATGGTGAGAACATCCATCACGCCGTGACCGATTGCGTGACCGGGCGATGATTCAGCGCCCATCCTGTATTCATAGGTATCCTGAAGGCAGCCGTCTGCCAGTGTGATCGTATCCTTTGGCGTTCCCATTTGTTGTCCAACCTGGCCCCTTGTTGAGCCGACGTTGAACGCAGAAAGATTGGCGCTCTTGTCTGCATAAGGAATGCCTTCTTTGTGAGAAGTGTTGAGAAGCCATGGCGCAGACAGGAAGTCACTTTATCAGCAATTCAGGCGCGAACCTGTTCCCTCCGATTCCGCAGGAATTTTCCCGGATTAGACGGACTTCTCAGATGGGACTCGATCCAGAATCTTCATGTTGAGATGGACGGGCCGGAGCGGATATTGAAGATATTTTAAGATATTTCGCTGCCATATCTCCATTGATCCTCGCGGTTCAGGGCAGTGGATTTCGTCTGCTGAGGCTGAACGCACAGCGATGCGTGCCGCAACTTGCTTAAGAATTGCAAATTGTTACAATTCCCATGCAACTACAGGGGCCTGACGAACCATTACAAAAAATGGATAGACATGGGCGAAGAGAGCGCAAAGAAAGGTGAGATTGAAGAGATTCAACGAAGGATTAAGTATCTTCTCTCTTCAGACAAATTTTCAGATGAAGAAAAGGTGGCAGTTGCACGGAAGTTTTTTCAGGTTCTGGAACAAGGGGAATACAAAAAAACAGACGAGGTGGTGAAATGAGAATACACGATACTGCTTCGACGGACATGGCACAGCTTAATGCGGCTGTTGCTGATGATCCGGCACTGGCGTCACCTCTTTTGAGAGCACTCGAAGCGGCTGGTGACAATCCGGAAGGAGTTGCCGCCATAGTAGACGCAGGAATTGAAGCTCTTATTGCTGCTGGAGGCGTGTTGCCTGTCCCATCTTTGCCAATTTCAGCAACTCGGGAAAAATACTCCGATAACCGCAAAGGATTTGCTCCCCATGACGCGATGGTTTTCGCTGTCACGCTGGATCGTGAAATAAGCGTGAGAAATTTGCTTATAGAGCAATCAGGCCAAGTCGATGCGGAACTGTTAATGAGTGACTGGGGGAATAGAATCGATTTTGAGGCGATGGCTCCCGGTGAAAGTCAGGCAATATTACTCCTGGATTCAAAAAACATAGCATACAACAGAAATTGCGCCGAAGCAGGGGCAAGAACGACGCAGCAAGAGGATCTCGAAGCTGCAGGGTTGGTTTTTGGAGATGACGTTCAGGCGACAATTGTATGTACAGCGTTAGTGAAGAAGGCCAACGAGGCTGTGGCCAGGCTTACGGGCGAAGAGCGTGATTTATTGACCAAGTTAAAAACCGGGGTCATCAGGCCCCGCTCCGGTTTCCTCTATGTCCATGATGATGGTCGCTTGCGCGCGGACTATTTCGACGGCCATAGGCTTGCTGACTGCTGGGCGTTTGGCGGGCGCCCCCCGGCGGAATAGAGAAATTTGATCACTGGAATTTGGATTTTCGGTATCCGTCTTCTCCCGCCCATGTATCCGAATGCATGCGAGTGATGCATTGATCTGTTTCAGCTGCCACCGGCGCAAATTGAACTGCGGCGGCACTGACCCGGAGCGACGAACTTTCGTGCAGCTTGCCGGAGCAGTTGAACACTTCGAGATTTCCTTTGGCGAAGGCCTCGCTGTGAAAATACCTGTTTCGCATGGACTTGAGCGCGCGACATGAGATGTTCCTTTGACCGGCACGTTCAAAGTCGTTTTTCAACCGGAGGGGCGTGAAGTCATCACAGGCATGGGTTTGCAGGCTCTTGAGAACGCCGGCTTTTTGCCCGGAACTTTCAGAGATCCTGATATTCCCTTCATGCATCAAAGGATATCGTGCCCTCAAAAAAGGCGGCGTGAGTTCCGCCTCTCAAAGGCATCCAGTCAAAACATTATCGAGGACAAATGAAACAGAACCGCACCTTTAGATCGTTTGTTGCTTTTTTCGCCGCTGTTTTTCTCGCATCGTTTTCCGTCTCTGCAGATGATGCCTTTTCCGGAAAGCAGGGTGATATAACGAGAAGCGCGCTCAAACTCTACGGAGGTTTTGTCAACTCCTTCAGGGTCGGAAGCAATGGAAACCTTATCGCAGGTTTCGGGAGCGCAAGCGGCATATTCTGTTCAAGCAATGGCGGGACATCATGGATTGCTCCTCCGGCGGGAAGTGATTTTGGAATGATTTCCGACACAGCGTTCGGTGATAACCCGCAGACTGTCTACATAATCGCGGGAACAGGCCTCCTGAAGTCCACCGATTTCTGCGGATCGTGGAGCGAACTCGAAGGCAATAATTACGATCAGACGATGCTCTATGCCAACGGCACGCTTCTTGTCGCTGTCCGTGACGGCATTGTGGCTCACAGCACCGACGGCGGCGCTTCAATAACAAACACGACAGTCGGAAGCGGACTGGGGAGAGTAAGAGGCATCGGCGCTTCTGCAACGCCCGGCACTTTTTTCGTTTTGATTTACACCTCGAGCAGCAGTTCGACCACTGCTCTTTACAAATCAACGGACGGCGGAAGCACATGGTCGCCGATGGGCAAAACCGGCAGCTATATGGGTATCTTCGGGCACCCGACAGATCCGAACACACTCATGATACTTGGAAATGGAGGAGGAGAAATTTCCACAAACGGCGGCTCTTCATGGGAGGACCTCGGACTCTCAGGTCTTTCGAATACAAATGGATCATGGAGCGGAAACCGGCTTTATGTGGGTGCAGGTTACCGAATTGATGGAGAGACAACATGGCACGGGTTCAATGATGTTGAGGGAATGGCGGCAGACAGCGAGATTACAGGGTGGATTACAGCCGATCCGGTGACGCCGAATCTTCTTTACGCAGCATCTGCAAGGGGCGTGAGTAAATCAACTGACAATGGCTTAGTCTGGCATGATGTTGTCGAGGGAATATATGCGGTGACAGTTCATGATATCTTTCAGGCCACAGACAAAGACACAGTATATCTTGCTGTGACGGGCGGACTTGCAAAAACGACAAATTTCACTGACGCCGCCAACATTACATGGACCCACCTCCGCATTGGAGCGAGCGGATCAACGGCGTGGAGCGTTTTTGCGCGCAAGGCTGATCCCTCGAGAATTCTCGTTGCAAGCGCGAACAGAATCTATCACTCAGAAGACAGCGGCGCGACATGGAACGAAGCGTCAACTCCTCTCGAAAATGGGTTTGATGTGTATGATTTCGAAGAGCTTCCCGACGGCCGGATTGTCGGCGCTGCTCATGACAGAGACACCTGCAATGGAGGGGTTATTGTCAGCAGCGATAATGGCCTCACGTGGACTTCGCTCTCCACTGGAGGTTATACAGGCCCGAGCAATGCTTTTACGGTTCTTGGTCAGAACCTTTACGTGGCAGTGGGCGCCGAGAACTCGAGCCTGCCATGCACAGAGCAGCAGTCCGGGGTGTTCAAGTTTGACACCACAACATCAACCTGGACGCAGCTCGAAGGGCTCAAAGGGAAGTTTGCAAACGATATAATTACAGCGGGCTCAACCCTTTTTGTCTCGGTTGGAGAGAGGTTCGGGACGTCTGACAGCGGTGTTTACAGGTCAAAGGATGGCGGAGCGACCTGGGAAACCATGAAGCTCGAATTTGCTGAAGGCGACAGCGCATTTTTCAAGAGTCTCGCGGTGGACGGGACCGATCCGAATATCGTTTACGCAGCAAGCGGGCGCCCAAATGGCAATGGCACGATCTTCAGGTCGCCTGACGGCGGTGATACCTGGGTTTCATATTACAGGACTTTGAGAGATGAAGTGCCGGAAGCGATATTTGTGGATGATCTCCTGGCCGGATTCAACACGGGATTATTCGGTCTTTCCGGGAATGTGACTGCTCCAACTCCGACCCCGGCTCCTTACAAACTTTCAATAAAGGTGACGACGCGGACAAAGACTTTGACCTGCACGCTGAAGAAGAACGGCAGGGCTGTGAAAAAGGCGAAGATTAAAGTGATGCTGCGCACAAAGAAGAAAGGCTCCTTCAGGAGAGTCAAAACCATCAAGACAGACAGCAAGGGAAAGATGACATACCGCCCGCTCAGGAGACGGAGCTACTATCGCTGCGACTATACTGAGCCTTCGGGACATGTGCTTCATTCGAGCGTGAAGAGAACAAGGTAGATTTGTTCCCGACATTGGTTTCGGCCGGATCCCCTCCGGGGAATCCAGCCCTCCTCGAAAAAAAAGGTAATAGATCTGATATGAGCTGACTTTTTCCAGTCCAGAAACTCATCAATGGAGCTGCCTGCTTCCAGGTAATCGAAGAGATTATTAACGGGCATGTCGTGTGCCAATAGACACCGGGAGGCCGCTCAAAATTTC
>CAYQVO010000064.1:0-6940 GCA_964421085.1 uncultured Bdellovibrionales bacterium
TCCAGTTATCGGAAAAGCGGGACAGTGTCAAGCTTTTCTAAATCCGGACAATTGTCAGTGGCGGATCCGTTGCACGAAATCCTGCACGGAGCGGCTCGTCATGTCGGTAAGCAGGTCCCAGTCCAGATCACAGCGCCAATGCTCATGAACTCGCGTGGGCTTGTGACGGTATTCTTTCCCGGCCGGGGCGCCGCCATCGTTGCCTGAAACCCGGCACAAAACGTTTCACCCCGGCCGCTTTTTCAGTTCGCTCATTCGTGGCGAAATATGCCCATTAGATAGGCCTTTGCTGCGATCTCGGATCTCGTTGGCGGGCAGGAAAGAAATACCCTGCCAGGGTTGTTCGATACCATACTTTCACGGATCTTTTCTTCATATGTTCGATGATGGAAAAGCAATCCGAAAATGCTTTCATCAGCTGGAAAGATTGCCGCCTGGTCTGAAAATTTGCGGCCCGGGGTTGCGCCGCTGATGGAGTAATGCAAAAGCTCCCGGCAAAAACAACGCTCGGCAGGGAAAGTCTTTATTAGACGCTTTCAAGAACTGGGACCCTTCTGCTTTACTTTGGTGGATTATTCGAGACAAAACCAGTCACGAAATTTGCCACTTCGGTCTGAGTGAGGACTTTCCTTTGATCAACAGCAGCTTTGAGAGCCTTCCTCACTTTTCCAAAATAAGGACCTGGCGAAATTCCCAGGTCTGTCAAGGTCCGTTCCATTTGATTGATAAGCGTCTTTTGAAATGCTGCAGCTGTCTTCTGCTCAAGCAGTTGGGCTCTGTCCGCATCATAGAACTCCCTTAGAACCTTGCCGTGTTGAGTACCATCAGGGGATTGCCACGAAGCAAGCGCATCGGCCTCTTGAAGAATGATTAGCGAGCTGAAGTGAGGCGACTCATAGAATTCAAGCCGCTTCTTCTCCCCTTGTGCCTGAAGAAGATGGGCAGTCATGTGATTGCGCACAAGAAAGGACAGACGATCCATTTCATCAGCAGTCAAATAGAAATTCTGAGCCATAGCCTCAGATCGCTCCTCGGCTTTCTCAGCATGTCCGTAGAACGTGATCTTTTCGCCCTGGACTGCCCGGGTAGATGGCTTATCTATGTCATGAGCGAGCGCAGCGACGAGAAGCAAATAGCGATCTTCACGTGCCATCCCCTCGGTCAGTCTTGCCACATTGGCAAAGACCTTGGCAGTATGTAGCAGGGCATTTCCTTCCCGGTGGTGAAGTGTTCCTTGATCGCATGAGCCCAGGTCCATGAATCCTGGAATCAGTGTTTCAAGAGTCCCAGGAGTCTTTGTATCCCTGAACCCGGCTTCGATTTCTTGAGTACTGCCGGAAGCCAGGCTATCCAGGAGGAAACTTTCAACTCCCGCCCTTGTTTGAAAGTCGTAACTGGTTTCAATCATGACTAACCCTTTCTGATGTGGACTTTTATAAGGTTATGCTTTCGGATATCAAGATGATGCACAGCAAATACTGTCCTGCTTTTCTGCGATTTGCCTCAAATCAAAGGTAGCTGTAAGGAGTGCCGCCTTCAGGTGGCTCATATAATTACCCGCTTTGAGCGGTTCATGTTGTTAAAGCCTGCGGCTCTGCCGCAGGATATGTCCTGAATGCTTTCTGAAAAATGTTTGAGGCGAGGTGCGAGCGTGCGGGACTTGCGTGGTGGGTAACGATAAGTCCAGGCTGCTTCAATCAAGACACGCCGCACATGTGAGTTGCCGGCCTTGGTAATGTGGCCACGGTGAAGTTTATCGCCGCTGGAATATTCTCAAGGGGGAAGACCCAGATAGCTCATAAGCTGTGCAGGATTATGGAATCGCGGGCTTCGGCGAAAAAGGAAAAGGGAAAAAGCGGTAATAAGGCCAGAGGGCCGCTTTAATTGGCTGATGCCGGCGCCTTTTTAAAGCCCTGAGCTCGAAATCTTTTGATTAGCGGACCGATTCGGGCGAGAATTCCGCCGTATTTGTGAATACGAGGAGGCTGTCATGCCGTCAAATGATGCCGCGCCAGTTTCGGCTGCCAAAGTGCTTGCAGGAATCCCGGAGGAAATATCTGCTGCAATGTGTCCATCATCCCTTCTCCTTCTTCAGGCGGAAGCGTATCTTCAGGAGGGAGAAACTGAAAGAGCACGGGACACTGCCCAGGAGGCTGTCATGCACAGCGGCCTTTCAATCCGCCAATGGGCGGAAGCTGCAAAACGGTATGGGCTTGAAAGAGATCTCCAGACAGCAGGAGGCCATGTTGTCTGGAAGATGATGATTGATGGCGAGCCGCTTTCAGATGTAGATGACACCGCTCAAAATTATGAACTGACTCCTGGCTGCATCATCGATCGGGCCACTCACGCCATAAAGACGCTGCAGGGGTGGCGGCGGCAGAACCGCGGGTCGGCCGAAAGCGAAAAGTCACGCATCGCGGCTTTGTTTGAACGTGAATTCGAAATTGGCAGGCATTTCGGTCTCCCGCTTACCAGCGAGCCTCTCTCTTCCTCCTGCGAAAGTGTCATCTGGTCGATGCTTGGTGAAGCTGTTGAGACGCCGAAGAAATGCTGTGATCCATCTCTGGTCAAGTTTCCTGCCTCTCCTGAGGAAGTGCGGCAGAAGGCAAAGGAAATGGAGATTGACGATGGGAGACTGAATCATATCATTGCTGAAGTTGCTGCCGCATGGGCTCTTGAATCTCATGTGGTTGCCGGAAGAGTGGTATCGGATTTCAGTCTTGATGAAAAACTGGTCAAAGATGTGGCCTTACACAGAGCAAGCTCCATGCTGCACTGTCAGAAGGGGTCTGCCGCATTAGCCCTTGCAGAATGGGCAGGTGTTAAGAACGGGCTCGAAGAGCAGATTTCGCAATACATTCAGTCCCGAGATCCAAAAAGCTCTCAGGACAGGGTATGTCTCTTCGAAGAGATGGGGCTGTCTGATCGTGCACAGGCTGAGGGTGCGCTCGCAGTGGATGAATGTGTTGAGAGGAGGGAACTCGAGGAAGGTCTTCATCTTGCGGAGAGACTTGGACTTAATGATAAGGCAGAAGCGATAAGAAATGAGCTGGCGGCGAGGAAGAGGGCAGAGAGTATTGGAGGTGAAATAAGGGCTCTGGCAGGTGAGGCAGGAAGCAGGTCTTTTGAAGAATGGCGGGAAAAATTCGTGCGGAGCACCTTCCCGGCCGAGAACGTGAGGCAGCTCGGAATTGCTCTTATCGGCAATTCTCAGGCAAAGCCTGAGATAGTGAGGTGGTTTCTCGAGACAAATGGCCTGACGGATCTGGCGAAGGTTTACTGCAGCATGCGTGAGGCACTTCCATTTCTGGAGGCGGGGAGCTGACTACTCTTTCCTCGCGCGTGCGCCTCACGCACCCGCGGGGAGAGTCCGAGGGGTGAACAATTATTCAATCTTCCCTCCCAGGCTGAAATGTTCCAGCAAGAGGGAATAGGCTGCAAGGATGGAATGGTTGCACCTCGGGCAGACAGCCCTTGCGGCTCCGTGAAGAAGGATGCCGCAGTCGAGGTATTTGTCGAAGGCTGCAGTCGACCTGATCAATAGAGAGCAAATAAATGTTATTGTTCTTCCCGGGCGCGAAGCTGTCCCTCTCAGAGCAGCACTTAAGGTTCTGGCGCCACAAGCGAGAATCATCTCGGATGAAAAGCTCGTGAAGATTGGAGAGGAAAAAAAGGGCGCGAATCTCCTGGCGGCTGATTCGGAGATCATGGGCCTCAAAGATCGCACGGATGCCAGAATCCTCTGCCTCGTTGATGCCATCAAATCCGGCCGAACCCCGTGGAATCGCGGCCTGTTCTGGCGGCGGCTCTTGTCCGCTCCCCGCAACTTATTTCTGATTTTCCAGAAGCAGCCCGGGTACAGTCGGAACCCTGCATATTTGAAGCCGGATTGTTCAGAAAAGGCTCAAAAAAGCCGATTCTATTTTCGCATTTTCAGGGTCAAGTGAGTGAAAGCGAGGCCATTCTTCCCGGGTTTATTCATCTCAGCTCTATTGCTCTTCATTCAGGGCTCAGGCCCTCCCGAGGCCTGCGCGGACGAGTTGAGCGTCCGCACCTATACGCGGACGGGACCTTTTCTTCTTTCAGTCCGTTTCAAGGAGGGGAAAAAAGAGTGGGCGCAATCCATTCTCGATGAAGCCCCGCCATACATTCGAAAAGTCGAGCGTTTCATGAAGACTCCGATCTGGTGGGATGAATTCATGATAATACAAGGATGCGACAACTGCACTTCACGAGCCGAGCTGCAGGATCACAAGATCTATCTCGACTACCGGTACAGCACACCTGAAGATGTCAGCGTTCTTTTTCATGAGATAAATCATTTCTGGTTTTACTACAATGTAAACCGCAGCAGCGAGGAATGGCTCATCGAGGGGATTGCCAGCTTTCTTCCGAATATAATGAGAGATAAACACATCCTGCCTGATAAACCTCTTTACCACGAAGTCATCGACCGCTACTGGGGCCTTGATTGGCCGCTCTCATCCGATCTTAAGGACGTGCCGTTGTATCCATTCAATGAGAAGAAAAGGAGTCTTCTTTACTGGAAGAGCTACAAGCTTCAGTACATTTTTTACTGCATGATGGGTGAGAAGCGTTATGCCAATTTCGTGAGGAAGATATCGAGAATGCGGAGACGCAAGCCCTCTACAGTGATCTCCACTCTCCTTCGTTATAAAAGGGCAAACTGGAAAAGAGTTTTGAAAGGCTGGGTGCTGGGGCAGGAATACAAGGGGATTTCACTTCAGGATTTTACAGAGGATGTCGATTCAGACGGTCTTTGTCGCGCAAAAGAGCTTTGTTTCAGAACTGATCCGGAGAAGCACGACACCGACTCTGATTCCCTTCCCGATGGTGCTGAAGCTGCTATCCACAGGAATCCCCGGAAACCAGATCGTGATGCTCCTGACCTCCTCGCGCGTTACGGTCCCTTCGCAGATGGCAGCGATACCGACTGGGGGCCCATCCAGGCGGCTGTTTCGAAAGATTTGTCAGGCGATGTGCAGGGGCCTGCATGGGCGGACATGAATGAGATGTGGACTGCTGTCCGGAACGACAACCTCTATGTTCTGGTCAAGACCGCCTCCAGCCCTGAGAACTCAGAGAAAGTGTTCTTTGATATTCTGGTTGATACGAACGGCGACTATTATACGGACGAGGAATTCGCATTCTGGCTCCATGCGCCGCTTTATTCCTGGCATTATTCTGTGGCAGCAGGCAGCAGCAGCTCCCTGAACGGTCTTGGTGCTGCTGCAGGAGACTACCTGGAAATGGCTATCCCGTTGAGCGCAATCCCATCACAATCATTCAGCATTCTTCCTATCATCCGCGATAATGAAACAAACACTAACTTCGATGAATGGGTGGAGTGGGTGCCTTTAAACAAATAAAAAGCGCGGGAGGCGTCCGGCGCTGATATTGAAGGCTGAAAAGTGTCAGAGCGATTCGCAAAATAAATGCGCCATTCTTTTTGAGGACCGCTCTGGACGAAAGCACGGCCTGCAGGCGCCCGGACCGAAAAGGAAAAAACTGCTCGTCAGTTTGAGAGGGTTGAAGCAGGAGCGACATCAGGCGGCGATCGGAATTGGAGCCATAGAGGGAGGCGCTCGCGATGGGACGAGTCCGGGGCTATTGCAGATTCGTTGGATTTGTTCTGGATCAGAGATGAACGCTTTGCTTGTCATGGTCTCGCCACGGCGCGGGCGGAATTGGGTTGGAGGCAAAAACACTGAACCCGGAATGCTCCCATGTCTTCGCTGACAAGATTCTCAGCAGAAACGAGAGATCTCTTTGCATCACAAGACGGACACAAACATCGCCGCCTGCAGGAATATGCTGCAAGGATGGAATGCCGGAGTGGGCCGTATTCATGCTGAAAGAGAATCTCCCGGGAGCGCTCAAAGGCGTCACGGCAGTTGAAGACCAGGCGGTAAAGGTCGGTCCCGGTGGGCGTCATGCCGCGTATTCGACTTGTCTCTTTCGCGCAGGTTCCCATCTGCTCATTTCATGAAGAATCGAAGAAAATTCTCAGGAGTTTCTTCGGCTGACTCATCGCGCCGCGAACCACTGATGGACCAACGGTATCTGAAAGTTTCAAATGTCTGGAATTTTATCCAACGCGGGCAGGCGAAGCGGCGTGCAAGCTTCTGGATGGCTTTTCAGGCACTGCGCAGACAGATTACTACGCAGGCTGAAAAGGCAGTAAATCTGGTATTCGCGAGTTGTACAATCCGTATGTCCAGCCGCTCTTACGCATGCGCCTGCTGTGCGGCTCTGGCGGCTGCGAGAAGACTTGCGCACTCTGCCACGCCTGGTTCTGGATCCAGATTCATGAAGTCCTGATGTGTCCTCTTTGGCTCGATGGCGGGCTGTCCCATTATGATATGCCACGTGTACTCGAAAACACGCGCTGATTTGTAGCTGTCAAGCGGCGTCGTGAGGAGCCACTCATAGCAGAGCTGATAAAACTCTCTCGGGTGCGCAAGAATCCGGCTCCGGTGCACCACGAACTGCGCGGAAGTGAAGTGCCTGATTTCAACCGGCATGGGACCGAGGAACCTGTGGGCGAAGATCGGCCAGAAATCAGCAATCCAGGAATATTCAGTCTGATAAGATGTAGTCGCATTGAGCGTTGTATACCAGTCGTCGCGGTTGATGTTTATGTAGTCGAACTTCCCCCATTTCAGATTCTTCAGCAGATAAAGAGAATCCAGCGACTGGTGCTGGCTTGTGAGGTGAGCGTGCAGAAAAGCTACCCAGCGCGGGAAGTGAGGATATGCGTCTGCTATGTATTTGAAATAGCAGAGTGCCTCGTGACCCTTGTTCTGGCTGATGAAGTTCGGGTGGTTTGCGAGCGACTTTGTGTACAGAACGTAGGGCAGATTGATCCTCCCCCGATTTCATTGAGTCATTAAAGAAGGGCCAGCCTTCCCCCTGG
>CAYQVO010000065.1:0-6935 GCA_964421085.1 uncultured Bdellovibrionales bacterium
AGATACGATATTATTACCGATTGTAATAGCCATTAGGAATTCCTCCCTGAATTTTTTCCGCTGAGACGAGAATCCGCCTCAGAATTACCACATACGCACCGCTGTCCTTGCCGTGCGCCTCAGTTACGGTTTCTGGCCGAATGCAAAAACAAGATGATATTGTCGGTGGAAGGACTGCCGAGCGGAAGTCCTTTTACAACAAACATCCTTACTGCTACTGCCACACACCTAACCACGGGTGTATCTACGGCAGAACGGCATTTTTTCTAAATCGAAAAATGGTGCCCCTGTGATTTTTTTTCTCAGCGCTTTCATCTTGTTGAAACCACTGAATTCTTCGAGAAGACAGCACAGTCCTTCGCAGCTCCTTTATTCCCTGAACCCCGCTTTTACGGACAAAAGCAGCATGCGCTCGTCGCCCCCGCCCCGGGGCCGGACGCTGAGAGCGATGTCTGATATCGGAGGTTCTTTCGCAAGCTCTTCAAAACTATACGAGAACTCACGTTCTTCGCTCCCCGCATTGTCAAAAGACGCGACCACGCGACTATTGAGTCTTAGTTCGACCGTATTATCGCCCGACTCTGCAAATGGCAGACTGACTTTCATCCTGAATGTCGTATTTTCAAGCTTTGCCGTCTCATGCTGCTCAAGCCATTCCTTTACCACCTGGGGCTGTGAGTAATTCACACCGATACCTTCCATGAACGCTTTTCCCCGCTTCGTGATTTTTTCAGTAAAAAGCGAGTCATAAATCGCCTCAGCTATTATCCTGTGACCTTCGACATTCGGATGAATGAAATCGTAAAACAGCGGGGCTTCCCTCTCCCTCGACATGGGGGTTAATGGATCGACCAGTGGAAGATCTTTCTCCGCCGCGACAGCTGCAGTCACCCTGTAATAGGGATTTCCGCTGAGAGACTCCTCGATAGCGACGGGGTGGCTTGCAGGTTCAGGAATCAGCACCGTCAGAAATCCGTGCTGTTCGCCAAGTTTTATTATTTCTTTCAATGCCCACTCGAATTCCCCCGGGGTGCTTCGCGGCCGTTTTTCCTTCTTTCCCGCGGCGGAATTCCGCTGCGTTCCGGAAAGACCGGCCTTCACCAGGTAATACCTGAAAAGCGCAAAAAGTCTCGTGTTGTGTATGAACCGGTATGGCGGAGAATCCTGCAGCTTCCACAGGAAACGGTTCATCAGATAGGCCTCTTTATCGGATTTGCCGGGAATACCATACCAGCCGGGTATTTTTTCCGTATCGTTGAACCAGCTGCAGACTGTGACGATGCCCGGCTTATACTTGAGAATCACCTCTCTCAGAGTATCGAGTTCCTGCACAACTCCCATGCCGGCCATCCCGGCGTTCAGCACCTCATACTTTTCAAAAGGCCTTCGTTCATCGAGCATGCGCTGCAGCACCTCCGGGTATGCGCGCCGGCTGTGGTGCAATGGAAGACCGTACGTACTCGAGCCGCCAAGTGTGAAAATCCGGACGGCGTGCGGACACTCTTTGCACGGAAATTTTCTGCGGAAGCCCTGCGTTCGAAAAAACTCTCTTGATCGTTCCGGCTGGGCGAGAGGAGGCGTCCTGCGGACTTCCGGAATAAAAACTGGATCAGGCGCCAGCCTTAAAAGCCTTTCAGCCCCGAATAAAGCCAGGATGACAAGCAGCAGGCTTATGACTCCCGCGGCACGGCCTGTGGAGCGCCTTTCCGCGGCAAGCGAAGAGCCGATATACACCATCAGAACAAGCAGTCCGGAAGCGATGCCTGCACACCATCGAGCTTCCCCCACAAATGCCGGCGACGAAACAGGAAGCGGAATATTCGCGCATATTACCGCGGCAAGGAGTGTAAGAATCAGGCTTGTCACAATTCTTTTTTTCATTCCATGCTCACAAGTCCGGATTCATCGACGGGGATATGAAGCCTGCCGTTGTTGAGAGAGCCCTTTACCTGAAGTGACGAGGCTGAAAGAGGCCTCCAGTCCGTGCGAAGACTGAGAAGTCCTTTTCTGAAATCTCCCGGAAGCTGCGCGAAAAGAGATTCGCCGAGAAAGACCGCGGTTTTTTCCGGAGACGCTTTCAATCCGACACGAAGCGGTTCGCCCGAAGGAACGCGCGATTTGTTTCCAGGCGCGAGCAGAATATACTTCGTCCTCGATCGGAACCAGATTCCCGACGGGAATAGAGGAGAAGCTGATATCCGGACGACGTAAGAGCGATCTGTTGAAGGGCGTTCCGCCCCGTCCTCTCTGACGTATACTCCGCCGAATTCGATATCGAGCAGAGGCGTCATCAGACATGGGCTGTTTTTCATCGACTTCACCTTGGTCTTTTCAAAGGTGAAATTCACCGTAAGCTGTTCCAGCCTGAAACCTTCCGATTCAGAGTCTCTGAAATAGTAACGCTTCATCGGTATGATGTTTCTGCTGTCTGTCGCATCGATTACATTGGCGCCCCACACTGCGGGATGAAGCGGAGCAGTGCGAAGGCCGTGAATCAAAAGCCTCATGCGGACGGGAACAGGAAGAGTTGAAAATCTCTGCTCATAAGCGGATGCTTTTGAAGGAGGTGGGATGAGAATGGAATGTTCTTCCGAATACACCGTGGGCGGACAGGCGAAGAAAAGCGCAAAGAAATGGAGGGCCGCACCTGCCAGAACGGCACGGCCCGGGCGAAGTCGCATCGTGGGCGGACACATTTCTTTCACCTGGGCAGAAGTTCCTGAAGAAAGCGGACCCATTTATCCATCCCCTTCCCCTCTTTTGCACTCACTTCGAATACAGGGGCCCCCGGCGCGATTTTCTTCAGGTTCGACATCACGGTTTTTCTATTCCACCCGACGTGCCGCGCAATATCGACCTTGGTAAGAATCACGGCCCCGGCCGTCGAGAAAACCGTCGGATACTTCAGAGGTTTGTCCTCCCCTTCTGTCACTGACAAAAGCGCTATCTTCATATCCTCGCCCAGATCGAACGCGGCGGGACAGATCAGGTTGCCTATATTCTCGACGAAAAGAAGTTTCGTGTCGGACTTCAATACCTTGTCAATTACTTCACTTACCTGGCCTGCGTTGAGATGGCATGTGTTGTGCGTTTTTATCTGATGGACAGGCGCGCCTTTTCCTTTCAGCCGCCGGGCGTCGTTATCCGTTTCCTGGTCGCCGACAATAACCGCGCACGGGATTTTTCCGCGCAGCCTTTCAAGGGTCTTTTCCAGAAGCATTGTCTTTCCGGCCCCTGGCGATGAGATGAGATTAAGTCCTGCAATGCCGCGCCTGTGGAGTGTACGCCGGACTTTATCGGCGAGCATATCGTTCTTTTCAAGAACCTTCTTTTTTACTTCAATCCTGGCCCTCGGATTCACTTTCAACCTCCATACTCACAAGCATAAAGTCTCTGCCGGAAATAATACTGACATTCCGAGACTCGCAATTCTTGCAGATAAGAACCGGGATCTCAACATCACTCTCAGCCCCGCAGTTCTCACATCTCACCTTGACCGGAATCTCGTCGATCTCCAGTCCCGCGCCTTCAAGCGGTGTTCCATCGCAGGCCATCGGAAAGCAGAATTCAAGCGCTCCTCTGTCGACTCCCGAAAGCGCTCCGACAGAGACGGTAAGGCTCAAGATCTTCCCTGTTTTGTGCTGCTCCATTGCAGCAAGCGCCTGCTCGACCAGCGATGTTGCAAGTGAAAGTTCGTGCATCAGCAGATTCTCGGAAGGAGTTCTCCTTCAGGCATATCGATAAGGCGCCTGCCTCCCGCAACAGTCTCCATCACCACACGCCCTCTTCCTTCATTCACCACGCCGATTACCTGCGAGTCCTTGCCTTCCGGAAGCTTTCGCCATGTATCGCGGATTTTTTCCGCCGCATCCGGGGCGCAGAAAACAAGAACACGGCCCTCAGACGCCACGTGAAGCAGATCAATTCCGAGCATCTCTGACACGGCCTGGGCAGCAGGTGAAAACGGAATATCTTTCTGCCGCACTACGACGTCCACCGGGCGGTTTTCGACGATCTCATGAAGAACCGAAGCAAGACCTCCCCTGGTAGGATCCCTCATGAACTTCACATTTCGCCCGAATTCTTCAATCGAGGCGACAAGCCTGTGGACAGGGCCGGTATCACTTACAGGACCATTGTGAAGGTTCATTCCTTCTCTTGCAGTCATTACCGCCATCCCGTGACACCCAAGTGTACCGCTTGTGATCAAAATATCGCCCGGAGCTATCTTTGATGCGTCAGGATCGAACCGCTCTGTCTTCTCCCCAATACCGGCCGTGTTGATGTACATACCATCGCACTGCCCGCGGCTTACGACTTTCGTGTCCCCTGTCACAACCTGCACTCCGCACTCCTCTGCGGCGCTTTTAATGGAATCAAGAACAGCACCAAGCAGTGCAGAATCGAATCCTTCCTCCAGAATCAGCGCAAGAGAGATATACCTCGGATTTCCGCCTGCCACCGCTATATCGTTTATCGTCCCATGAACGGCAAGGTGTCCTATGTTGCCCCCTGGAAAAAAAAGCGGCTGTACGACAAAGCTGTCAGTGGAGAACACTATTCCGGATCCTGAGACTTCGACGACTGCTGCATCAGGGAGAGTCCGGAGAGGGCCTTTTCCAAATCGGCTCAAGATCTCCGTTTTTATCAGGTCATGGCTCAGACGTCCGCCTCCTCCATGAGCAAGCACGATCTTTGTCATACGTGAACTATGCCACCTCCCAGTATCTGTAATACGCAGCGCACGAACCCTCGCTGCTTACCATGCAGGCGCCCACAGGGTGCTGCGGAGTGCACTTTTTGCCGAACAGCGGGCATTGATCCGGCTTTATCACCCCCTTCAACACACTTCCGCATCTGCATTCAGGATGAGGAACACCGGCGCCCACTTTGATGCCGTGACGTTTTTCCGCATCCACTGCTGCATACTCGCATCGGAACCCCATTCCGCTTTTCGGAATTTCTCCAAGGCCGCGCCATGAAGCATCCACCGGTTCCAGATACTTTTCAATCAGAGCCTGCGCTTTCCTGTTGCCTTCATACCTCGCCACCCGGCTGTATTGATTCTCGACGTGAATTTCTCCGGACAGTACCTGCTTAATCAGGCCTTCAACCGCGAAAAGAATATCGAGAGGCTCAAATCCCGCAATCACAAGAGGGATGCGATACTTCCGCACAAACGGCTCATATGCCCTGGCGCCTGTTATTGTACTGACATGGGCCGGGCCAATGAAACCGTCCACCCGGATCTCGGGACTGGAGGCAAGCACATCAAGCACGGGCGGTATGAGTTTAAAGGATGTGAGCACGGAAAGATTCTTTATGCCCTGCGCCAGAGCGCGCTCGACCATTCCCAGCACCGGACCTGTTGTTGTCTCAAATCCCACACCGAGAAAAACAAACTCTTTGTCCGGATTTTTCCGCGCGATATCCGCCGCCTCGACAGGCGAATAACAGACCCTTACATCCGCACCTTCAGCTCTTGCCTGGAGAAGACTTGCATTCGATCCCGGAACCCGCACCATGTCGCCGAATGTGCAGATAACGATCCCTTTCCCCGCAAGTTCGATTGCTGCATCAATATATCCGTTGTCGGACACGCATACGGGGCAGCCAGGACCGCTTATCAGGTCCACATTCTCCGGCATCAGCCCTCGAAGCGCGTAGCGCCCGATAGCCATTGTGTGAGAACCGCAGACTTCCATGAAACAAAGCGGCGCTCTTGAAGGATCGATTCCGGATGCGAGTTTTTTTATTCCGGACGCAAGGGCGGCCGCTGCGTCACTCTCCCTGAATTCGTCCAGGTATTTCATTGCTTTTCGTCCGAAGAGCCGGCAGCGAGTTCCCGAAAGAGCGCGATGCGTTCTTTCGCTTCTTTTTCATC
Source organism: uncultured Bdellovibrionales bacterium (assembly GCA_964421085.1). GTDB lineage: Bacteria > Bdellovibrionota_C > UBA2361 > UBA2361 > CAYQVO01 > CAYQVO01. Next base: position 5,885 of record CAYQVO010000065.1, read on the forward strand.
GAGACGTTCGATTGCAAAACCCGCGTGAACAATCAGATATTGCCCGGGCTTTGCTTCTTCGAGAAGCGACAGGTCGACAGTGTAGCGGACATCTCCAAGCAGGGCCGTTCCGGTACGGCCATCATCCGCTGTTTCCAAAAGTCTCATCGGGACTGCAAGGCACATTGTTTTTCCTTAAAACATCAACCCAAATCATAAAATCCCGGCCAAGTATCTCACTATCCATCGGAAAATGGAAAGAAACACGCCGCCTGAGGGCGATCGCTCACTATTCCCTTTTGCCCGCCATTCAGCAGCAGTAGTATCCGGGCGGACAATAATGTGTTAACAAGTATATTTCACATCTGCCTTTTGCTGTGCCTGTTCAATCTGCCGGAGAATTCACAAATGGCGGGCAGACTGGGGACGGAAAGCAGCCTGCCGTGAAAAGTGGAGATGCAGGAATGCAACTGAAAAGCGCCGCCTTCGACAACAATCACCCGATTCCAAAAGCGTATACAGGAGATGGAGCTGATCGATCACCCGAACTTGGATGGCTCAATCCGCCTTCGGAAGCAAAGGAATTTGCCCTTATCTGCGACGATCCGGACGCGCCCACAGCCGAGCCCTGGGTGCATTGGGTAATTTACAGGATTCCTCAGGGAACGACTATTCTGCCTGAGGGGCTTCCGAAAGATCCATCGCTTTCCGAGCCTCGTGGCGCGCTTCAGGGGAAGAACTCCTGGGGGACAGTGGGGTATCGAGGGCCGCTGCCGCCGAAGGGACATGGCAATCACAGGTATTTTTTCAAGCTCTATGTGCTCGACACGCCGCTGGATGTAAAGCCGGGCGTGGACAAGAAAGCTCTGCTTGCAGCAATGAAAGGGCATGTAATTGCGGAGACAAGCATAGTGGGCATGTACAATCGCTGACCCGGACTGCTTTGGTCCGGCATCGAAAAGCATCCATCGCCAAAGATGTTGCCTGCCCCGCCGACGTGCCCGGATTAAAGCCGCTCTAAGGAAGCTCTGATCAAGGGTACTATAATTTCCGAAAAAATGTGAAGTTGGCC
>CAYQVO010000066.1:0-3203 GCA_964421085.1 uncultured Bdellovibrionales bacterium
CTCTGACCCCCCTTCAAGAGACTCCAGCATCCTGTAGCCGGGGTACAGCATCAGGGGGTACAGCATCAAAGCATTTTACAGCATTGCTCCTGAGTTGTTTGAATCTTGCGAGCAGCTCTCTGTATGCAGGTACTTGTGTCATATCCGGTTCGATGACTTCACCTGGAGTAATCATCGCCGAAGCGGCCTCCTGCAGCGTACGGAATTCCCTAAGCGCAGTGAATCCAAGAATCGCATTTCCGAGCAGGGCAGGTTCCTCCACAGGTGCGAGACGAATAGGCTGGGCGAAGACATCGGCAAACATCTGAGGCCAGAAGGATACTCTCAATCCGCCGCCTCCCATCCGGAGTTCTTTTGGCAGCATTTTATTTTCTGCGAGTGCTTCCTTAATAAGATAAAGCGAAAAACACACACCTTCCATCGCTGCGCGGCAAAGTTCTGAGCGTCCATGATGTTCGCGAAGACCATGAACAACTCCGCTCAGAACGTCTCCAACTTTCCAGTCGCGTTCTCCAGTAAGATACGGAAGGAACGTCACCCCATTTGCGCCGGCCGGAGCAGACAGGGCTGCCTCTGAAATGGCCTCATAGTCACAGCCGAATAAATCTTTCAACCAGCGCAGGATCACCGTTCCATTGTTTATGGCACTACCGACGAAATATGTGTCACCTGTGAGATGGTACGTCTGAAACCGCATCTTTTTTGTATCGTCAAGGAGCGGAGCCTTCCATGGTATGCGAAGCATTCCCGATGTACCGAGGTTTATTATGCCCACGCTTTCCGCGAGCCCGCTTAATCCAACTCCAAGCGCACCGCCATCGTAAACACCAAGCAGAAACGGCACGGGAGCGGGGAGCCCGATGCTCTCGGCAATTTCCCGCCGGATCATAGGCATGGTAGATCCACCGTCACATGTGACGGGAAACTGATCAGCGGTGAGCGACAGTTTTTTCAGGATGAGATCGCTCCACTCGAGCGTCTTCACATTAAGGAACTGGCTCGCGGCGTTCGTGCTGGTTTCCGCGAGCAGTTCTCCACAGAAGGAGAGGGTGATGAAATCCTTGGAGCTGAGAATTCTGCCGATACGGGCAAAGAGATCAGGCTTGTCGTTCTTCAAGTGAAACAGTCTGGCAAGTGGATACTGTATGAACGAAGGGCAGCCAGTCTGTTCGTAAACTTCTCCCGCATCGAAAGCCGCCTGAAACTTTGCCCACGATTTACAGACACGCGTGTCGAGGAGTGTGGATATACCGTGAATGACCTTGCCTGACGGGTCAAGAAGGACAAGCCCGAACTGATAGGAATTGGGAACGATAACCTTGACTCTGGAGGCATGACCCTGGACGGCTTTTCCGCAAACATCAATAAGCCGTTCAATGAGAAGCGCGGGATTGTGTTCAACAGCACCTTCTTCAGGACGTTCAACAGGGCTTTCAGTTATGCTCTGATTGACTATTTTTCCGTCGGCCGAAACAAGAGCCGCTTTGACTGTCGTTGTGCCAATGTCAATGCTGAGAACATATGACATTGCCGCCTCCTCTATATTCTCAAGGCCGGGGAATCGAGAACTTCAGGATTTGCCAGAACTTCCGGGATCGCTTTTTTCAAAAGCACAGTCTCCATATCGGCGACCATTTTTTCTCCCATTCCGCGCAGAGATTCAATTGTATACGCGCCCAGATGCGGCACAAGAAGCATGTTGGGTGCTGAGAAGAGGGGATGAGTTGCAGGCACATCCGGTTCGTCGGCGACGACGTCAGCTGCATAACCTGCCACATGGCCGCTCTTCAAAGCTTCGATCATCGATTCTTCATCAATCAACTCTCCGCGCGCGGTATTGACTATAAATACCCCGCGCCGAAGGGAGGAAATTCGTTCTCTGTTGAGAATGTTGCGGCTTGTCTGGTTCAGTGAGCAGTTAAGCGAAATGACATCGCTTTCAGCGATCAGCCTCTCCAGAGTCGTCTTTTCCGCCCCCATGTTCTGCATCGCTTCCGCGGATACTGCCGGGTCAACCGCAAGCACTTTTGACCCAAAACCATACCGGAGAATTTCGACCACCCGGGATCCGATATTTCCGACTCCTACAACGCCCACTGTGCGATCTTTCAGTTCAATACCCGTGAATTTTGCGCGATCTTCCCAACGACCTGAACGGGAAGCAGTGTCACCGTTTATGGTTCGTCGTGCCGCTGTCAGAAGAAGCGCTATGGCCTGCTCAGCGACTGCCTCTCTTTCAACGGGGCCCGCAACTTTGGTCACCACAATGCCCAGTTCGGTTGCGGCAGCAAGATCGATATTGTCGCATCCAATTCCATGACGGGTGATTATGCGTACAGACGGCATCGCTTCGAGGAGTTCTCGCGGGTATCTCGGGCTGACACTTGCAAGAATTCCGTCCACCTTCCCGATTTTTTCTCCAAGTTCGCTCGCTCCAATAGATGAAGATACCTGGATGCGGCTCAGGTCCGCGAAAGACTTCAGCCTTTCAAGATGGGAGGGAACGATATGCCCGAAGCTGCTTGAGTTCACTATTGCAATGCGAAAGCGACTTGTCACGTAATGAAGCCTCCCTCCGAAATAAAAAACAGAAGCAAGTCTATTAGTGAAGCGACGCGATTTCAAGCGTGGTCGAGCAGAGCCGGGCTGGCGGAGAGTTCGATAGGCATTGGGACTCCGGATGGCAATATGCTTCTTCTTGTTGAACTGCTGCCCGAACCTTGCGTCGTCAGAAGAACTCAATTCCCATGCCTCCCGGCACTTCCCGCACATGTACCGACGGTGATGTTCTTCAAGGGGGATTCCGCCGGAACATTGCAGGACGATCTGCACCTGCGACACCTGTCATGGAGTTCAACCAATGCACGAGTCCACTTTTTAGCGATCCGGGCCGGGAAAAAGGACACCCACCTGTTGTGACTGCGTCAAATTTTGGGTGTCCTTTTTTCTGCTTTTTTTGATGAAGTATTTCAAGCACTTGCCGGTCAGCCTCCCTGAGAGACTCATCTGGTGCTCGCGGCAGAAGCCAGGTTCCGTTCAGTTCCTGGCCAATTGCAGACTGAATTGCGGCATGCTTTTCCACAGGAGTAGAGGTTCGGGCAAAGGCTGCAGTTGACCGGCAATTCTTTCCAAAAGGGGGAGCGTGAGGAAGGCAGAGCTTTCAAGGACGCTCTTTCTGACAGGCAGGTGCCCGGTCTTAGCCC
>CAYQVO010000066.1:3213-6913 GCA_964421085.1 uncultured Bdellovibrionales bacterium
CTCCGCTGTAATCATACAGGAATTTGAAAAAGGCAAGGCTGGCGCGTATTCGTTGGGTGTCCTTATTTCCATTGTTTAAGGCCTGTTTCGTATCCATTTTCATTAAGAGAAGAAAGAACGCCAGGGGCATTACAACTCGGCGGAGACTGGATGTACGTCGACCTCAGATCCCGCATTTCCCCTGGAACTTATCCCCCATGCCAGGCAGTTCAGAGAAAAAACCGGCAAAAGATTTTTCACAATCCCATCTGTGACAGGAGGCCGTGAATGTCGAAAGGCAGGGAGAATGCGTCTCCCTGAAAATTCACACCGTTCAACGTTGCGGGAAACGTCAATAAGGTCACCTTCGAAAAAGTTCACAGGCGGCGATCCAATGAACCCCGCAACGAAGAGACTTGCAGGACGATGATAGATTTCCAGCGGCCTGCCGATCTGTGCGTTCTCTTATTTCGCGCTTCGGAAAGCCCAGATTCTTCAGGGAAAAACTCAGGTTTTCAGCTGCGGTCATGTGGGGATACAGCGCATAAGTTTGAAATACCATGGCAACTTCACGTCTTCCAGGAGGCGCATTATTCATTCTCTTTCCGCCCATTTAAATGTCGCCGGTGTCAGGATCGTCAAGGCCGGCGATCATTCGCAGCAGGGTGGATTTTCCGCAGGATCTGGATACATTTCTGATGTCGATGTCAGCCATTCAAGGGCAGATCTACTGCGACTATCACAAACGGTGATCACAAATTTCAGTGATGAAGGTTGTCCGGGAACAGCTGCCGCGGTAAGCTTAAACTGATCATGATAACTCCCTCTCCCCGGCAGGAACTCGAGAATGATACAGGCTTAGCGGAGCTGAAGCTCGTTGAATCGGGCCGTGCTTCTAAATCCAGTCACCAACTCGGCTGCTTTCTCGGGGTTGCCGGTTCTCTCTGCTTTTGTGCGGGAGCATGGGCAATGGCGGCCGCTTTTGCAGCGTCAGCATCTATCCTGGCTGGAGCTGTGCTGATTGGAACTGGAACATTAGCGGTTTTCTCCGGCGCTTATCTGCTCCTTCGGTGACTGGTATCCCGGACGAACTACTGGAAATTAATTCCGAGCAGGCTCTCCATAGTCGTCCTTATTCCCGAGAGCGTGTAAATTCCGAATAATTCAAGAATAAAATCCAGACATGTGGCTGCGCCAATGAGAAAAATGACAAATGCAGCCAGGTATGGAGGATCAAGAAGACGCGCTCTTCTCGGGATCTGCTGGAGACGGAGCTGCATGGCGAAAAGGCCCGCGAAGGATAAAACCACCCCGATAAGTGCCAGCCAGTAGTTGAACCGCTCTACCCTGAGATTATTAATGAAGTCAAACATAAAAAATCCTGTCCGTGCAGAGTCGGGACTTTTGAGACACCCCCGGCTGATACTATCATACGACCACACAATGACAGGAGTGCGCTACCCTGATAATCGTCTGGAGGTGCCGGCTTGGATTCGAGAAGCAAAGAAAGAGCAGCATGGGTTCTTGTTGCTGTCTGGTGTGTTCTTATTTTCACCAGCATTCCCCTTGCACGTTCTATTCAGGGGCGCCTGGAATCGATTTTTGGCAGGGCCTTCTTCACTGTCCTTGCATTCTCAGTACTTTTTGCTGCTTTTGCGATGTGCGTCCGGTTCGTTTCGCAGAAGCCCGGCGGGATAACAGCATCGATCCGGCTTTCGTCCATTGCGGTGATTTATGCCGTCTGGACCTGGTAGCTGCGGGCGAATCCGGAAGAATCTTTTCACTTTATTGAATATGGAGTGTTGAGTCTCCTTGCGTACGTGGCGCTTTCATTCCGCGTTCGAGACGCGCTTGTCTATGTGTGCGCTGCCCTTGTCTGCAGTCTTGCCGGCACAATGGATGAAGTAATCCAGTGGCTCACCCCGTTTCGAACCTTTGATTTCCGCGATATTGCGCTCAATGCTTTCGCCGGCGCGCTTGTTCAGACAGCGATTGCGACGGGGATCAGACCATCGCTTGAAAAGACTGGATCCGGGCATTCGGCGGGGAGAAGTGCCGCCCGTTTTCTGTTGTCAGTTCAGCTTCTGCTCCTCGCTCTATGCTTTTCGAACACGCCTGCCGCAGTGAACTTCTACACAGTGCATCTTCCATTCCTGTCGTATTTGAAATCAAAGGAAAACATGATGGCGGACTACGGACACCGGCATGAGACAAAGGAAGGGATTTTCTTTTCACGGTTCGATCTCGATGAACTTCCCGCAGTTGATGAGAGGAAAGCACAGGAAGCCGGTTCTGTGCTGCGATCTCTGAAGGAAGGAAGCCCTTATCTGGATCTGATTAAACGCTATAGTCCGCTTTCTGATCCTTTCATCCATGAAGCTCTCGTCCGGCTGTTTCGACGGGACGAGTACGCAGGGAGAGGGATCAGAGGTGAACCGGCACCATGTGCGGCAAGCTTTCATGAGGAAGCAATTCTCGAGAAGTATTTCCAAAAAACGCTGCATTCATCAGGCGCAGCTCTTTCGCATGAGGCAAAGAAAGCGCTGAAAGGGTGCGCGGATCTCGCGAACATTTATCGAAGTCCAGTGAGCGGAAATCTTATCACACGGTTTTCTCTGCGGGAGGTATGGATTGTTTTTTTTGCTGCAGTCGGGGTCATCTGGTTGCCCGCCTTTTCAGGGCTTCGGCAAGGCAGGCCCGTCTCTGCATGACGCTGACCGGGGCCTGCAACGCTTTGTTCAGCAGCGTTCTGCAGTGGTATTCAGCATTGGCTTTCACCTGTGCAATGCGGTAAACAAGACTGCAGCCTGCCCAGTCGTTTTGCCGTTGAAAATTGACTGAAAATACCAGGAACATGCAGATCAGGAGCGTTTCAATGCGCCACTCGCTCGAAAGAAAGAGGACAATTGAGGCCGCGCATCGGGCGGGGAAAAGTACAGGCCAGAGAATGATGTTCAGCGCCATGAGAATTTTCGATGTGTGACATGGCCGTGCCTGTTGTTCGAAGCTCCGGCTCTCCTGAAATTACAGGAAGGCTTCTCAGCTGCACAATCCCGGGGATCCTTCGATACCGATTCGCCCTTTTCACGCATCGCTTCGAGCTGTTCGTATGCCAGATTTATTTCAACAGTCATTCTCCGGGCTCTCTCGCACAGTTCTTTATCGTGCTGAAACCGATCGGGATGCCACACTTTCACCATGTCGCGATAGGATCGACGTATCTGTGACCAGTCCGCATCGGCTGCAAGGTCAAGAGCCTGCCGGGCCTTTTCAATCGTTGTGCAGGTTGTGCTGTTCATCGACGTACTCCTTCCAGTTTCCAGAGAACTGCATCGCCACGGAGCTGGTTTTCATGTGTGCCTTAAGTCACATGCATTGAAAAAAGATTGCGCGATACTGCCTGTGGGCAGAAAAGATGCGCTATTCCGGGGAATTAGATATTGGTGCGAAATTCCCGTATTTTGCAGAGGCTGGCCCGGAGAACCGGGCGGGATCGGGTAGGTGGCGGGAGAAAGGCGTCATTCGCATCCTGGAGGAGCAGCTTTCATCTGAGAGTCCAGGTGCGAATAGCTGAAGATAGGTGGCGGGAGAAAGGCGTCATTCGCATCCTGGAGGAGCAGCTTTCAGCTGAGAGTCCAGGTGCGAATAGCTGAAGATATGGACCCAAGCGGGATCGAACCGCTGACCTCATGACTGCCAGTCATGCGCTCTCCCAGCTGAG
>CAYQVO010000067.1:0-5544 GCA_964421085.1 uncultured Bdellovibrionales bacterium
GCAAGACACAGGATTTCTTTACAGTAGAGCGCAGTACCCATGACCTGATTACGAAGGGATTGAGACGCGGTGAAGCTCCAGGAGTTGTTCGGACTGGCGGACACTCGCAGTACCCATGACCTGATTACGAAGGGATTGAGACTAAAAGGTTCTTCTTTTAATATGAGAGAGAATGACTCTGCGCAGTACCCATGACCTGATTACGAAGGGATTGAGACTTCGCAATCCATTTGTTGATGACGTTAACGGACTTAAGTCCGCAGTACCCATGACCTGATTACGAAGGGATTGAGACTTTGTCACACGCGTACAACACTGCGCTGCTATCGGTAGACGCAGTACCCATGACCTGATTACGAAGGGATTGAGACTAGGTATACCTATAGGGAAAACCTTTCCTGTACTAAAGGGATCGCAGTACCCATGACCTGATTACGAAGGGATTGAGACGGTTGATAGCAGCGTAGTTTCTTCGATTAACGTCTGATCGCAGTACCCATGACCTGATTACGAAGGGATTGAGACCACATCCCTCTTGCGCTTTTGCGGTCAACCATTCTGCCACCGCAGTACCCATGACCTGATTACGAAGGGATTGAGACTTTAGCAACTGCTGCTGATCTAGAAATTCCAGCATGACCGCAGTACCCATGACCTGATTACGAAGGGATTGAGACTCAGTGCGGTACAGCACAGTTACACCATCCTTACCCTGCGCAGTACCCATGACCTGATTACGAAGGGATTGAGACAGACATTTACTTCTCTTGATAATACAGATATAGAATTTCACGCAGTACCCATGACCTGATTACGAAGGGATTGAGACCACAGGCTTGCAGGACCGCTTTGCTTGTCGGGCCGTCCGGCGCAGTACCCATGACCTGATTACGAAGGGATTGAGACTTTGTAACAAGTAGTACAGTACGGTATGAGTTCTTTGTTCGCAGTACCCATGACCTGATTACGAAGGGATTACGACGCCCAGAGCGTAAACGTTCTCTCAGTTACCCGCCAAAATCTTCATGCCTTTACCTTCGCCAACCAGCTTCAGCTCTGCTTTTCCGACGATCTGACCCAAAACTGCAAAACAGCAACGTTGCGATAGTGGCATCAATCGCATTCTACAGGCATATTTCACTCATCGCGAAATGAATAAAAAACGCAAATTGAGGTGGGAGGAAATATGGCGACTTTATATGTTGACGAGCAGGGTGCTTCTATTCGCATCCGCGGCGAGGAAGTGGCGGTCAAGATAGGTGAAGAGATCGTTCAAACCTTCCCCTTGCATTGGATAGAGCGAGCCGTGCTTGCCGGAAATGTGCAGCTTTCAACCCAGGCCATGGGGCTCTTTCTCAAACAGGGCATACCTGTTTCTTTCATAACGGTTTATGGAAACTACCGCGGCTGTCTTCACCCTGGTTCCCATAAACATGTCGCCCTCCGCATGGCTCAATATGAGCGGTACCGGGACCCCGGATTCCGGTTGAAGCAAGGGAAAATACTTGTTGGCGCAAAGATCAGGAACAGCCGGAGCTTGCTGCGGAAACATCATAGGGCACATCCGGAGTTTGATTGCGATGCCGAGGTCTCAGGGCTCTCGATGGAGCTCCAAAAGTCGGAAGACGCCGAAAGTATAGAAAGCCTGATGGGACATGAAGGTAGCGCCTCGAAATGGTACTTCAGCGGATTCGGAAGAATGGTGCGGAAAGAGTTTGCCTTTGAGAATCGTTCTCGCAGGCCCCCCAGGGATCCGGTGAACGCGTTGCTTTCGCTTGGATACACACTGCTTTTCAATGAGATGGTGACGGCGGTGGAATCCATCGGCCTTGATCCGTACCTGGGTTTTCTCCACGAAATCGAGTATGGCAGACCATCTCTCGCGGTCGATCTTGTCGAGGAATTCCGTTGGATTATCGACGGATTGGCTTTGGCTCTCATAAACCGTGGCGAACTGTCTGCTGAGGATTTCCAGACAATGGATGACGGTGGGGTTCGATTGAATGAGAAGGGGCGAAAGCATTTTTACTCCAAGTATGAGGAACGTATGCGGGAAGAGATTCTCCATCGAGATAAGCACGAAACTTACCGCAGAGTCTTTCTGTTGCAGTCCGAGCATCTCGGCAGGGTAACGCTTGGCGAGGATTCCGAATACCTGCCGCACCTTATGAGATGAAGGAGATTGGTTATGTTCTACGTAGTTGCCTACGACATGCCGGATACGCGACGAAGGACGAAACTGTTCAAGGCTATGAAAGGATTTGGAAGGCATACCCAGTTCAGCGTGTTCGAATGTGAGTTGAACACGAAAGGACTAGAGCGGATGGTGAAGAAGATCACATCGTTGATTGAGCCAGCTGAAGATAACATAAAAGTCTATACACTCTGCAAATCGTGCCTGGGTGTCGTCCGGGTTTTAGGCACGGCTAGGCTGACAAGGAAGCCGGAGACGCTGATTGTGTGAAAGGGGTTCGGTTCGGAATGAAGATATTCGGGGAAACCTTTTTTGAAATAATTGGGACCGCCTTTCTTTTCCTTGCCGGGAAAAGCCGGGAAGCCACCAAAATTCTCTACGTCCATCGTTGGCGGATTTGGCGAGGCGCCAAGATAGGCGGACATGCCTTTGCCTCTTCAGTCGGCAGCGCCGCGGGTTCCGCCTACGACGTCGCTTCCCTCAAGCTATTTAACCGGGAACGCCTGGAAGAGCTGAGGCTGGATATCGAAAAGCAAGGAAGGCGCTATAGGCAACTGGTTGTCGCCCGCATGGAAAATCATCGGCTGGTGGATTCCATAGCGGTGGGCGGCGACCTGCTGGCCGATATCATGCGAACCGGCCATGTGCCGACCGAAGTAGCAGCAGCCTATTCAGCCGCTTATCCGGGTCTCGCTTTCCGAAAAAGCTTCACCGACGCGGTCGAGTCCTATGATGGCCGGGAATTGACTGGCTTCATATCAGGGGTTAAAGGAAAGTTGTTCGAGATGAAGTATGTAGACTATCTGAACAGCGGCAACCTGCCGGAAGGTTATTCGGCCCATCTTGCATCGTCACCTTTTCAGCCCGGCTGGGATATCGGCGTGACCGGCCCCGACGGACACCTGGCCCAGGTAATACAGATGAAGGCGACCGATTCCGTTGCTTATGTGCGAAATGCCTTGGAACGCTATCCCGACATTGATGTTGTCACGACCGATGAAGTCTATTCTTCGCTGCTTCTGAACGGCGCCGCGGATTCTGTAGCAAATTCGGGTATTGCTGACGCAGATCTTACGAGTCATGTGGAACATGCGGTCGAGAATGCGACATATCATATGGACTGGACGCCACCGGTTATCTCTCTGGCTCTCATTGCATTCACTTCCTACAATCTGAAGGACGCGGACGCTTATGAGAAAGCCCGTTGTTTTGGCGACCGTGCCGGCAAGACGTATCTATCGTATCTGTTTGCCGGTTGTGTGCTGGCTGCGACCCAGACCTGGTGGCTTGGCCTGCTTGCGGGCATCGGCGCCCGCTGCGCGGCGGCGAAAGGGAGGGATAGGAGGGAGATATTCAAGGAGCTGGAAAGGATACAAGAGTCAAACCGGAAATTGATTGCCGATTGGGTGTGAACTTTACGAGAAAAAAATCACCGGTAAAGCATTAGCGCCCGTAGGGATATTTCCAGAAAAGAGGGGTGGAAAATTGTCAACGGTGGAAAAGAAACAAACTGAGAACACCTTTGTTCAGAGAATTTTTCGAAAGATACTTTCCGCGTTATTGCGAAAGCGGCAAGAGGAGCGAGTGGGCGTGCTGACATACCGGGAGGCGGTGCGAAGGCTGCTTTGCTGCAAGCCTTCCTCCGGCGCTCCTTCCCGTGGCGCCCTGATCCGCGAATCGCACGGCCAAGGGTTCCGCCTGCTCTTCCTCTACCTTGATGAAAAGGGCTTTTCCATAGAGGACAAGGAGCGGGGAGTCGCCCGGCGCGTTCTGGTTGCGGACAGCCTTGACGATGAACTTTCGGAATGTTTCGGCGATGGCGACTTGCTCATTTTCGATTAGGAGGGAGGAGACATGACTGGATTTGAATTCGCGCTTATGGGTCTGCTGAAGGCGGCTGTGGCCGGAGCAATGGCTGGAGCGGTGATTGCCCTCGTGTGCCTTAACTGGGACAGGATTCTCTCCTGGTTTCAGACACGAATGCGCATGAAAATGGAAAATCCGGACGCGCTTGGTTTCAGCATTCAGGAAAAGATGAGCAACGGCAGCTACCAGACCGTATACGGAATCATAAATTCCCGTACGCAGCAGGTTATAGACTGCGAAACGGTGAGGTCCGATAGGGTGGACAAGCCTATTGCCGATATGCACCGGAATGACGAGATGGTAATTTTTTCGTGAGATTCAGTTGTGAGGGAGGGACGCATGTTCGAGTTGATGAGGTTCGACATATTACTGTATTGCGCGCTTGCATCGCTCATTCTGGCCGGAGCGCTTTTCCTGTTCCGATGTATTGTGGATTTTATCGAGGGTCTCTGCGAGTGCGCGGGAATGGCTGCGATTGCGACTGTCAAAGCAATCATTGAACTCTGTGTTGATGTGGTGAAGAACTGGATGCAATCGAAACGGATCAACCGGACCGACTACGGAAAGATTGTCGGTCAGAAGCTGGCAAGCGGAAAGTACAAGGTTGTCGGCGGGGTCTTTTCTTCAGACAACCGCCACAGGGCGGCCACAACGTGGGATAACGTCGAACTCGATAATGAGCTTAAATGGAAGCTTGAAGCCGGAAAAGGCACGGCAATAGTCAACCTGGCGTAATGGAGGAAGCAATGTGGGTTCTTTTTGCAATAATGATTCTCCTGACTGAATGCTATCTTCTCACGAAAGTCGCCACGACGAAGCTCGGTGTAAGACTCGAGAAGAGTTTTTGGGAATGCTATGCCATCTTTTGCCTTGCGCTTCCTCTGGTCTCACTGGGAGTTCTGCTGGCGTTAGGCGTGCAGCCCCCCTGCGCATGTGGCGCCGCGGGAACCGTGATGCTTGTAAACGGAATATTCACCGGGGTGTTCGTGGATACCGGCTTGAAATTGGATGAATGATAATGGTCGCAACCTTTATTCAGGGGTTGAAAGTCCCGGCCGGAAAAGAAAGGATGAGGGCGCATATGGACACATTTTTCGTTGATGGTTTTCCCCAAGGGATTGATGAAACAGAGGAGGCCCTGTGCCGTAGCCGTTTGCTCAGGGCGATAAGGGAACTGAGCAAGCAAACAGGTCTCCGGGACATTCAACTGCGGGTCGGAGCGGCGGCTAAAGCGCATGACGTCGAAAAAACCGCCGAGGACCAGGACGGGGAATGGAACCTGGCGGATCGCGCTGCCCGCTACAGATCCATTGAGCCTCTCTGGAAAAGCGAGGAGCTAATCGTGCCCGGCGAGGTGTGGGAAGAGCTTCAGTCCGCCATGGAGATGAGCGCTCTTGAGCCGTTGGTGTTTGATATCTGGGGGCTCCGGGAAATCGAGCCCTTTCCCCGCTTCGTGCTCAATTTCCACGGACCGCCTGGCACGG
>CAYQVO010000067.1:5554-5850 GCA_964421085.1 uncultured Bdellovibrionales bacterium
AAAAAGATACTGGTAGCCGATTACGCGCAGATCGAAAGCAAATTCCATGGAGACGGACCTAAAAATGTGGAGGCGCTCTTCCTGGCGGCGCAGCGGGACGAGGCCGTTCTGTTCATCGATGAAGCGGACTCACTCCTTTCCCGCCGCCTGACCAGCGTTACACAAGGGTCGGAGCAGGCCATCAACTCCATGAGAAGCCAACTTCTCATCTGCCTTGAGAAGCACAAGGGTATCGTCATTTTCGCCACGAATCTGGTTGAGAACTACGACCCCGCGTTCGAAACAAGGGTGCGCCA
>CAYQVO010000068.1:0-5484 GCA_964421085.1 uncultured Bdellovibrionales bacterium
GCGGCAACGTGGCGATTCCTCAATCCCGATGAAATTGAATTCGCCGCCGGCAGCAAAACAGTGATACTTCGAAGGGAAACACCCGGCACGACTACGGGCATGGCGCCTTTCCATGGACTTGGCTGGCTCGAAGGTTACGCTGTCATCACGCACCAGGCAGTGAGGGCTGCAGCCGGACTCTCATCGCTCCCGGTCCCGGCTCTTTCCGAGTGTCTCAATGTGATGGAAGTCCTGCTGAATGCTGAACTGGAGAAATAGAACCTGTGGATATTCAGACGAGAGAAATCCGTTTCTCCACCAGAGGCCGCACGGACATAGTCGATATTACTGACCGGCTTCAGGAACAGATCGATAAGACCGGCATGACGGAAGGAAGCATCACTGTCTTCGCCGTCGGCTCAACGGCTGGAATTACCACTGTCGAGTTCGAGCCGGGACTTGTGAATACCGATCTTCCTCAGGCCTTCGACAGGATTGCGCCGTACGGCCCGGATTATGCCCACCACGAGACCTGGGGCGACGACAACGGAGCATCTCATATACGTTCTTCGCTTCTTGGAAGCTCGATTTCGATCCCTTTCGTCGACGGTAAGCTCGTGCTTGGAACCTGGCAGCAGGTGATTTTCATCGATTTTGACACCCGGCCGCGGCAGCGAAGCGCAGTTATTCAGATGATTGGGAAGTAGTCAGCGTCTCAAGCCGATTCCCGGCAGTTTTTGAAAAACATTATTTAATTGAGCGTACATTACATCTCTTTTCTGCTCATTTTCACTTTGATTAGCCAGTTTCTCTTGTTTCTATCAAAGTCTCTTCGTGGACAACAAAGGGAGGCACTGACATGTTCATCAATACGAATCACAAGGTCGCCGGATTATCAACCCCGGCCGCAGTTGAAGGGAACGGGCGCAGGCCGCTCAAGTCGATACAGAATCTCATATCCGGTGAAAGACAGCGCCTTCTCGAAAAAGAGCTGGGCGTCAGGCGCGCGGCAATCAACGCGCTCGATGCAGAGGGAGCTGAACATTTTCTCACTCTCATTCAACACGGGCCGCGCACCGCGGGTCTCGCTGTCAGAATCGCGAACGCTGTCGTCCGCACAAGCAGAGGCCGCGTTAACGAGGCGATGAAAAAACTGGCCGACTACAGAGGAAGCCTGACAATACTTGAAGACTTCCTGAACCGGATAGGGACCGACGATCCTTTCGTGGCGACTGAAAGAGCGCAGGTCGTGGTGCTTCCGGTTTCGCAGATCCCCGGATCAGCTGTCGCTGCTGACGACATCGAAAAAGCCGGCCGGGTGAAAGTGCCGCACGAGAGCGTTCGCGGCGCGAGCGGTCACATTATTACCGGGATGATCTACTGCGCATACGATTCGAACTCACCGGCCGGATCCATCGGGTTCTTCTCCAAGCGGCAGGCAATTACCCGCCCCTTCGAAGCTTTCAACCCGGATCGCTTCACCGAGGAGAAAGCCAAAACGGTCAGAAAGAGAAGAGAAAGGAGTTATCTCGACATACTCACCGGGCTTTCCCTGGAAGACCTGGAGCGTGAGCCGGGAATTGTAAGCGACTCGAGGAGTCCCGTCCTTCTTCGCGACTTCGCGGTATACCGGGAACTTCAGGATGCGATTCAGGACTACCGAAGGCAGCACGCCGCGATTCTTTACGGTGACGGGATAAAAATCGCCTCGCCCGGTGGTCTCGGCGTCCGGACTGACGCCGGGGGGAGTTTCCTCGGATGGTTCGAGCGCCGGCTCGAGGCGGGAAAAGATCTGCCGGAGGGAATTCTTGTCGCGTATCAGAGCATCAAGGACCCTGATGTCCATCTCGATCCCGAAACCGAGCGCGATTACATCAGGGGTCTCATCGCATATCAGAGAGTAAACTCTTTCATCACAAAGGATGCCGCCCTTGCAGGCGCGGCCTCAGATCTTGAAGAGTTCGACAAGCTTCCATCCGACGATCCTTTGAAGCTCGACCCTGGAGTCTCTGAGGCAAGGCGCGAACTGCAGGAACTGGCAGCGAATCCGCAGGGAGAAATCCGGGTGACAGATCTCGGCGCAATACTTTCCAAAGCAGGCCTTTCTGAGTTCAGGAGCAATATGAACAGACGTACGCTGGAACGGTTTCACGAAGAGTACGAGCACGCGCTCGCATATTTCGACTTTCTTTTCACCGAGCATGGCCGCATGCTCGAAGACACACTGCAGGGAAGTGTCCCGATGGGGAGACTCTCAAAGACAATTTACGGCGCAAAGGTCGGAAATTCAGGCCTTGCTGCGGAAAAAGAGGTGCGGAGGCCCGTACTGGGACAGCAGGATTTCCGGTATATCCTGGACGGGATCTTTCACAAGATCGTGAGCCGGGGAGAGGACGCGAGACTCCTTCAGTCCATGCCGGTAAGAGATTTCCGCGAGATGGTTGAAGGCGCGATATGCGCATTCAGGAAAGCCATCTACCTCGACAACTGCCTGGAGGAATCCGGAATCAAGGCAGACAGGATGGACGCATCGACTCTGCCGGAGGATTTTCAGCCGGTTGTTCCGACGGGACGAAACTTGAGGCCTGCGGAAACATTCCTCGAAGCGGAGAAAAAATCGGGTAAAGAGGTCCTGCCACTCAATGAACTGATTGAGAGAACGACATGTCTGGGTCTTGGCGACTACAAGGCGAAAGCGCAGCTTCCGCAGTACAAAGCATATGCTCACGCAGGAGTATATCCTGCGGCGGCAGAGGAGCCGTTGAAGAAGCTTCATATCCCTGCGGCCCGCTTCGTATCCGCACAGGAAATCGCCGGAGAGATGGAGACAGTGCGGAAAATGCTCGAAAGTCCGCTTGTTCGCATTGCCGACACCACTCTGATGAAAAAGCGGTACTTCACAAATCCTGAAAGGCTCATCATTGAGGCCGCAGCTTCTTTCAAGCCGAGATTCGACGGACTCGGACTGCAGCCCTCACCTGAGAACGAACGGCTCGGGGAAGAAATCACAAAGCTTCAGGGAGCGCGAGTTTTTACAGGGGGAATTGTTCCCGCAGCGGAAGGACGAAGAGCGAGGCTCGAGCTTAGACTGCAGGATGTCCGGATGTTCCTCGGCGAGAAGCAGGAGTCGGGACTGATATACTTCAAGCCGGAAGTGCTTGAACGGCAGCTTGAAGATCTTCAAAACCGCTACAAAGCGACTGAAAGCATCCACCCGGCATGGTTCGGGAAGGCGAAGATGGCGTGTTCAAGGAAGGGGCAGGAGATTCTCGAAAGCCATGACATGGGTCTTGTGGATTATGAGACCTTTACTACGTCCCGCCTTCTGGATTCCTCACCGCTGCGGTTTGTCTCCAGGCGGTTTGTAAACGCCGTATGGGATCTGTTCAGAAGGTAATCCGGCTGGGGAGAGGAGGCATCCGAGGAATCCGGCCTGCCGGGTCGCGTGCGGCAAGTTGTAAAGACATGGAACTCTGTGCGGAAACAGGGCGACAACGACATTGCGGCAACACGCCACGAACGGGGCGAGGCCATCCAACATGAAAAGTCAGCAGCGCCGGAAACGCGACAGCGCACACAGCATTCTCATCCTGCTGAAGGTCCGCCGGAACGACAGCCAGACGCGCCCATGCATCGTTCGCAGCGACGGTATACGAGTGGAAAAACATTTTTTCACCCCAGGGGAACGGAGTTTGAAAAGACGTGTAATGAGCCGGCTGGCCATTCCAAAGAGTGATCTTCTCGATTCGAGCCGATTCGACAGGAAACGGGAGGCGGGCCACCGGTTCCGCCGCGATTTCAGCTATTTCCTGATTGTTTATGAAGCCCCATTCAAAAACGAGCTTTGCTCCTCTATCGAGGCTTATCCATGTGCGGCTTGCGGATTCGCACTCATCATCGAGCGTCCAGAAACGGGGCAGTTTGAATATTGCCCAGGATTCA
This sequence comes from uncultured Bdellovibrionales bacterium, assembly GCA_964421085.1. Lineage (GTDB taxonomy): Bacteria > Bdellovibrionota_C > UBA2361 > UBA2361 > CAYQVO01 > CAYQVO01. Next base: position 3,922 of record CAYQVO010000068.1, read on the forward strand.
CCCAGTTGAACCGCTTTCCATGTCCCTTCGTATTGGGGAGGCTGAAGGACAACTCTGTCCCATTGATCGTCTCCTGTCCTCCAGGACTCATGTGGGAATGAATACCCTTTCGCCTCCGTTGCGCAATATACTTCCGACATCCGCCCTCCATGTACTCGGCCTATAATACCATGGCTCCCGATCTTAGCCAAATGCCGGGCGGTCTCCGTTGTGCTTCAAAACCTGGTGCACCGAAAAAGGGGAAAATGACTCTTTTTGGAAAGTTGGTGCCTCAAAACCCATGTCACCGAAATCGGAGATATGGGGTATGCAAAACATTGAATTACGAAGTGCTATTGAGTGGTTGAAGTACCGGTACCGATACTGCAACAAGAAGCGGAAGGGAGAGGTTTTGAATGAGCTTGTCGAGCGTTTTTCGGTGGACAGGAAGTACCTGGTTCGACTTCTCGCGCCGAAACGAGGCGGCAGACCAAAAACCCCTAGGAAGGGTGGAAGACCAGGCAAGTACGGAGACAAGCCCTTTCAGATTGCGCTGAAGAAGATGTGGAGGATAACGAAGTACATGTGCGGAAAGTATCTCGAGGAGGCTATGCCTGAATGGCTTCCTTCATATGAGGAAGAATGCGGAGCATTCCCTGTCGATGTTCATGAGCGACTTCTGTCGATAAGCGGTTCATCAATAGATCGATACTTGAAGCCCTTCAAGGCAGAACATGGGTTAACGCTTACGCGTCCCGGCGGCGTTCTTCGCTCCGAGATACCAATTCAGGGAAATATCTGGGACGAGCAACATCCAGGTTATCTTGAGTGTGACACCTCGGCGCACTGTGGAAGTACGACGATGGGAGAGTTTGTTTCGAGCCTCACTACGGTCGATATTGCCTCTACATGGACCGAATTACGGGCCGTTTGGGGTCGAGGCAGTAGTAATGTCCTTCAGGAACTCAAAGACATAGAGGCATCGCTGCCCTTTCCGATTTCAGGCTACGATCCAGACAACGGAGGGGAGGTTCTTTGCCGGCACATTATCGGATATTTCAGGGACCGTAAAATTCCTGTGACCGTGACCCGTTCCCGAGCGTATAAGAAGAACGACCAGGCGCATGTAGAGCAACGAAACTCCTCTGTTGTAAGACGTTTCCTGGGGCATGAGCGTCTTGACTTCATCGAACTCACGCCTCTCGTCAATTCGTATTACCGGGAAATTCTTTGCCCGCTTATGAACCACTTTTTCCCCTCACATAAGCTCAAGGATAAACGCCAGGAGCACGGCAAACGGAAGCGCGTATATGATCCTCCCATGACCCCATACGCAAGGCTTCCTGCCTCGCCGTTCGTTACCGATGAGGCGAAGGAAAAGCTCAAAGCTCAGCACGCGGCTCTCAACCCAATAAAGCTATCCAGGCAAGAGACAATAGCGCGCAAGGAGATTGATCAGCTACTCAAGAAGCTCAAACAAGAACGCTATGACAGCGTTTCGAAAAAAGAGGGTTTTCAGATTATAAATCACGAATCCTTTTCACCCCTCCATAATTTGGGTGACATGGGTTTTGAGGCATAAGG
>CAYQVO010000069.1:0-4947 GCA_964421085.1 uncultured Bdellovibrionales bacterium
TGCCGTAAACCGCACGGAGGTTGCCTATGAAGATTATCTCTCGGATAACGTCTATCACTTCGATGCTGCAGAGAAAAAGCTGGAGATCGGAGAGAAGTTTGAGGAGCGCAAGCTCCATGAGAAGGAGAGTAGGCATTCCATCCTTGGAGAGCTTTCCTCGAACAAGGCGGCCGCAAAGACACCTGTTGAAAAAGCTACGCGCAAAAAAGATGAGATGGCATTTTGAAGGAGGAATGAGAAATGAATTGTAGCGAAGAGATGATTTGCAGGGAAAATTGCCGCGCAGCAAGACTCTATGCAACAAAGCGGTGCATGACACAGATGGAGCAGATGATCGACGACTTTGAAGAGCTGATGATTGCCTACAGTCAGTTTTCCCTTTACGTCGGCAGTGAGATCTGCGACCAGATCCGGATGCTGCAGGAGACTGAGGACGATGAAGAGGATTTGGAATACGGTGCGATTGTCGTCTATCCCAAGGGAAGCTTCATGGAATATCCGACAACAGCGCTTGCGGAGAAAGAACTGGTTGCGGATGAGATCATTGCGCAGCTTGGAGGTTCAGAGCTGCTGTTCAGTTATGATGCGCAGGACGTGATTGAGATCGACGGCAGAAAGTATGTCGATGGGGCAATAGCAATCTTCAGGACAGATCCGGAGGGAGAACTCCTCCCACTAGGGAATGATGAATTGCTGATCGCTAGAGTTGAGGCAATGAAGCTGGTTCGAAGAATCCGCATAGAAGGGGAGTATACCTTCGTCTTTGCTCTTGAGGAGGACGTATGAAGTCAAATTTGAAAATGTATGTGGAAGAGCTGACCGAAATGCAGAACAGGAAACGGCTGCAGAAGTATGCGGTGCTGCTAGACGAGAGGATGACAGCTATGAGCGGTACGGAGATGGAGAGGAGAAATCAGAATGCAGGAGGAAATCGAAAACAGAGCAGTTAATCTTGCAATTACGACTGCCCGTCTTTCGGGACATACCATTGTTGCCGGAATCAAGGCATATCTGAATCATCGGGAGAAGGTAAAGAACCGGAAACTGGCCAAGGCGGCGGAAGGACCGCACGGCAAAATGACAGTAAAGGAACTGATCGGTAAGGAGCAGGGTGTCAGTTCCATTCCGCTGGATGACAGCCGGATCCGGGACTTCGAGCGCGTCGCAAGGAAGTATGGCGTAGATTTTGCGGTGACGAAGGACAAGGCACAGTTGCCGCCAAAGTACACGATCTTCTTTAAGGCAAAGGATGCGGATGCATTGACAGCCATTGTGGAGGATTATACGCAGAAGCAGTTGCGCCAGAAGGAGCGCCCGTCTCTCTTGAAGCAGTTATCCAAGCTGAGGGCGATCGCAGCAGCGATCCCGAACAAGGTGCGGAACAAGGAGCAGGAGCATTCCCTGTGAGGAAGGAGGTTGGAGAGAATGAGCGCAAGTGATCGCAAGAAGGCGCTGATCCTGAGTCTTCCGTATATCCTCTTTGGACTTGTCTGTACGAACTTCGGAGAAGCCTGGCGGCTTGCGGAAGGCGGCGATGCATCGGAACGAGCAATGGCACTAATGACGACGCTGGGAACGGCATTTGAAAATCCGCTCCCCAGTCTTCATCCGCTGGATATTGTGATCGGCATCTGCTGTGCCTGCCTGTTCCGGCTTGCCGTCTATATGAGAGGCAAGAACGCGAAGAAGTATCGTCATAATACGGAATACGGATCGGCGAGGTGGGGAACTCATAAAGATATCGAACCGTTTGTAGATCCCATTTTTCAGAACAACGTCATTCTGACGAAGACGGAATATCTGATGATGAGCAGCCGTCCGAAGAATCCCGGCAATGCCAGGAATAAGAATGTACTGATTGTCGGCGGATCTGGCTCCGGTAAGACAAGATTCTGGCTCAAACCAAACCTGCTCCAGATGCATAGTTCCTATGTTGTGACTGATCCGAAGGGCAGTGTTTTGGTCGAGTGTGGTAATGCCCTCCTGCATGGTGCACCGAAGCTGGATGAAAAGGGAAATCCTGTAAAGGATAAGAACGGGAGGGTAATCCGGGAGCCGTATGTCATCAAAGTCTTCAATACAATCAACTTCAAAAAGTCCATGAAGTACAACCCCTTCGCCTATATTCACTCCGAGAAGGACATCCTGAAGCTTGTGACAGCATTGATCGCCAACACAAAGGGAGATGGAAAAGCAGGTGAAGAATTCTGGACGAGTGCGACACGTTCGCCAGCGATAAGAAGCTGACGGACACGCAACGTATGTTGCGTGGATAACTGATAGTTTGACAGGTGGAATGACGGGGTAACGCCCTGAAACGCCTGCCCTCGGCGGGCATGCATCAGCCGTAAAGGCTTTTGTGTGAAGCCCCGCGACAACGGCCGAGAGCAGCCGTACCGGCAGCCAACGCCGGCGAAAGCGCCCCAGAGGTGGGGTGTGCTGCCTATAGGCCAAGGGTCTATAAGACGCCCATGGTTAGAATGTTCGCCTTGGCGGGCGGACTGACGAACCCGCGAATGTACAGGTCTAAAAGAAGACCCGGTAGAAATGCTGGGGTGCGTTAAAGCGCAGTCGGTGTGGTTTAGTAAAAATTTTTCCTATGAACGACCATGCTGTGTTACAGGCACAGGCAAGCCGACAGGACTATAGCGGAAACCTAAAGGCGTGTATGTACAGATAGAACTATCGGAACGTGGAAAGGTACTGGGTTCCGCAAGGAATAGCCTGACGAAGAAAAATAAGCAGGCGAACCGGTGCTGAAAAGCCGTGATCGAACCGATGACAGCCCCTGTAATGGGGGAACGAGGGATGGTCACCAGTCGGTTGGTCTAAACAGGCATTATTCAGTCCAAGATAAGGATTCGAATAAGACCAAAAGGGTCACTCTCTGAAAGGAGGTGATGCCTTATGCCAGGAGAAGCAAAGAGTCTATGTGTTGACGACCTTCGGCATGCAGAGTATTACGGCATGCAACCGGTCTTTGATGAGCTTTACCGAAAAAGCAAAAACGGAGAAATATTCACAAGACTGATGGACATCATCCTCAGCCGGGAAAATATCCTTCTTGCCTATCGGAAAATCAAGACCAACGGGGGAAGTTACACGGCAGGGACAGACAACAGAAACATCACGGACATCGGGAGAAGAACTCCCGAGGAAGTCGTGGAGAAAGTGAGGTTTATTGTCACAGGGAGTCGGCACGGCTACCGGCCCAAACCGGTCAGGCGTAAAGACATCCCGAAACCGAACGGCAAAACAAGGCCGCTCGGCATCCCGTGCATCTGGGACAGGCTGATACAGCAATGTATCAAGCAGGTCATGGAACCTATCTGTGAAGCTCAGTTCAGCGACAACAGCTACGGCTTTCGACCGAATCGATCGGCGGAGCATGCCATTGCAAGAACCTATTCGCTGATGCAGGTGACGCATCTTCACTACGTCATAGAGTTCGACATTAAGGGCTTTTTCGACAACGTGAATCACAGCAAGCTGATCAAACAGATATGGGCAATGGGAATCAGGGACAAGCAGTTGATATTTGTAATAAAGCGGATTCTGACAGCGCCGATTCGCATGCCGGACGGCACCACTATCCTACCGGACAAAGGCACGCCGCAGGGCGGCATCATTTCGCCGCTACTGGCAAACATTGTGCTGAACGAACTGGATCACTGGGTAGAGAGCCAATGGCAGAACAATCCGGTGGCTGTAGCCCGGGGAAGATACAGAACAATCGGTAAAAACGAGGTGTTCGACAAGAGCCACGGGTATAGAGCCATGAAGAGTACTAATCTGAAGGAAATGTATATCGTGAGATATGCGGATGATTTCAGAATCTTCTGCCGCTCGAAGGATGACGCTGAAAAGACGATGGAAGCTGTAATGCGGTGGCTTGAAGAAAGACTGCGGCTTGAAGTATCTCCGGAGAAAACGCGGATAGTGAATGTAAGAAAACGCTATTCGGAATTCCTTGGATTCAAGATACGGGTCAGACTGAAAGCAAAGAAATACACCGTACAGTCCCACATATGTGACAAGAAGTTTGGTATAGAGCGGGAAAAACTCGTGGAACAGGCGAAAAGAATAGCCAGACCATCCGAAGGCAAAACGCCATTAGGGGAAATCCGGACTTATAACTCGATGGTAATGGGTATCCAGAACTATTTCGAGATCGCCACCTGTATCAGCCTTGATTGCAGGATAATCCACAGACAGGTAATGACCGTTCTTACCAACAGGCTGAATTCAGAGAAAGGGTGCAGGCTTCAACGCGAGGGCGGAACAATGACCCAAACGGAGAAGGAGCGATACGGAAGATCGAAAATGGTGCGCTACGTGGCCGGGATCGATCAACCAATCTATCCGCTTGCATTCGTGAAAAACAAGATACCGCACTCGAAGCGGTCTGCCGTATGTAGCTACACGGCAGAAGGCAGAAAGCCAATACACACGAATCTCCGATTGAACCCATTTGTTCTTGAAGGATTACGGTCGATGGCATCGGGCGGACACAGCACAGAATACGCCGACAGCAGAATTTCTTTATTCTCTGCCCAAGGCGGCAAATGTGCGGTCAGCGGAGAGGAATTCGGAAGTGCATCCGAAATCGCCTGTTGGCTGAAAAAGCCAAAGAATGACGGTGGGCAGGAGCGCTATCAAAACATGACTCTTCTGCATTACAGGTATCTGCCGCTGTTGGAAACGACAGACACGGCAAAGCTCAAAGCCTTAACCAAAACACTCAACATGACGAAAAAGCAAGTTTCAAAAGTAAACAGACTGCGAGAGCAGGCTGGTCTGGCGGCAATAGATTAAAACGCTATTTTGGTGACTGATTAAATGCTTGCGAAAACAATCGATGGAACGCCGGATGCGGTGAAAGTCGCATGTCCGGTGTGAAGTGGGGGAAAACCCGGAGATCACTTCAAAGGGTTACCTATCACTATA
>CAYQVO010000070.1:0-4738 GCA_964421085.1 uncultured Bdellovibrionales bacterium
TTCACAGCTGCAGATTCAGCAGGTGTTCACGAGAAGAAACCATCCACAGATTAAGGGACTTCCTGAGGCGATCGAGGCTGTCTATCCGCGCACGGATGTGCAGCTCTGTGTCGCGCACCGAATCCGAAACGCCGCCAGGTTCATGTCATTCAAGGATCGCAAAGCCTTTTGTGCCGATATGCGTCCGATTTACACTGCTCCCACCATCGGCGCAGGGATGCTCGGCAATGACCAGAAAAATGACTAGTGAACGCTCCAGCCGTTTACACAATTCCCGTTACAGGCTCTTTCGCTTCTTAAGCAGGCTCGTTGCCGACCCGGTTCACGATGCCATAAAACCGCGGCGCCCGCTCGCCTTGATTCGAAGCGAAAGGTGAGCAACCAGCTCGGTAAAAGAAACTTGTGACAGTTTATTCTTGAGCCATTCGACCGCCTTCTCCACAGCACGGGAACATTCTTCTGCATGTTCAGCCGCCACAGCCTGCAGCACAGCGATTGCCAAGGCAGTAGAAACCATTTCTTCGCTCTGGCCGAGTTCTCCCGCATATTTCTTGAACTCATCAACCGACATTCCTGCAGCTTCGAGGAGTATTTCATCCAGGGCGAATGACCCGTCAAGTTTCTGAATGAGCATCAGCCTGAGATGAATCGGGGCAGCTTTCTCCACAAAAGAAGCAGCGTCTATGTCAGCGAGAAGGTCGCATTGGAACGCCGCCTTTGCCCGGATCGGAGAAGGCAGAGGGGCTCTTGCTGAACCAAGGAGGGGCTCCGAACAGAAGATACTTCCTATCGACATGCTGGAGGCACATGTCCTGCCGGTATGTATCCCATGCCAGCCATCGTTGATCATTACCGGTATGCGGCGCATTTCAGGCGGGCGGTCTGTCTTGTCAGCTTCAGCCCTTTGCTCTACTGCAACGAAACTCGTCATGGAGCAGAGAATGCCGTACTTTTTCGAGAGTTCTATAAGGCATTCTTCCGCCTGTTTTTTTGCCCTCTTCCGGCTTGATGCGCCGGAATCCGTTTCCAGATCAGCGATCCTTTTTTTCGCCCATAGCAGAGGTACTGCATCTCCCTGAACTCTTCGAACAGGGATCTCCCACCTCAGTTCTCCGTCCGATGTTTTGCCGCGTATTTTGACGGGGTGGCCGTCTGGTACCTCTTCTTCGAACAATGCCGCGACAGCAAACGGTTCCCCGGGAAAAATGGGAGGAAGTTCCACCGGAGCTGTGACGACTTTTCCTGCGCCCCAGTCGATGGTCACTCCCTCCATCACGGCGGTGCTGATGCGGCCGAACTGGCGGAGCACTTTCGGCTCAACACGTTCGCCCGGCGTGATGAATTCTGATTTGCCGCCGGTAACAGCCGCAAGTTTTCTGACTAATGCCTCGTTTACCGCCGTTCCAATTCCGAATGTGAAGAAGCGCCATCTTGCGGCATTTTTCTTTGCAAAGGCTGTAATCTTCGCTTCATCCGATACCTGTCCGTCTGTGAGCAGAATGACGTCAAGGCGCCGGCTTGATTCAGAAGCAGCAATCAGCTCCTTCAGAGCGGTGAGCATCTCTGTGCCGCCAAGATCGGCGTTGATGGAACGGATCTCTCGGGCAGTCTCATCCAGCGTCTCCTGCGAAAGAATTCTGAACTCTTCGAACAGAGCTTCAGCCCGATCCCCAAACCGGATAATATGAAACCTGTCGCCAGCCGACATGGCGCGAAGGCATAACTCAACGGCCCGGCGCGCCTCGTCTATTGATGACCCGTCCATTGACCCGGAACAGTCAATCATAAACGCAAGATCGCGACCTTCGCTCTGGGCTGCCGCCGGCGTCACTTCCGCCATTTCCGGCATAAGGGATACCAGCACGTGGTCTTGTCCATGAAACGGAGATGCCATCGCGGAGCTGTTAAAGCCTTCAGCAGTCTCAAAAGCGAGGACTATGTCCCGGTTCGGAATTTCGTCGCGCTGGGCGTTAATCACTTTGACCCTCCCGTCTTCAAAGGTTGTCTGCAGAGCATGGGAAGGTGAAGAAACCGACGTAACACGATAGCCAGGATCAGCATCTACTTCAAAAGTCAGACCATACGGAACTGACTTCACATATGGGGGAGTGATACGTTCAAGTTCGGCACGCTCCTCTGGTCTGGTGGCAAGAGGCGTATAGCGGGGAGACACAATAGTGGGGAGAAGAAGCCTGACCCCCTTCCCTTCTACCGAGACCTCGTAAATCAGTCGAAGTTCCACGACACATTCTTTGCCGGGCAAAATACTGCCGACACTCAGGTGAAGCACGTTTTCCCGCTCCTGGTCCAGAAGCACAGCACCGTCGCTCTCTGCCAGCGCGTCATAATATCTGGCAAAAGCTTCCTCACGCTCATCAATTTCAGCAATGAGCACGCGATCTTCGCTTGTAATAGTGAGACCGCATACTGCTGCTCCGTCGGGGACCGGGAAGGTGTAAACTGTTTCAACGGGATTGGGCCCGTTGTTCCGGTACCGCTGGCGTATGAAAAGCTCCACTGCGAGACCACGAAGCTTTCCCTGGTAAGCCAGTCCTACCAAAGGAACCGCGGAACCTTCGCTCCCGATCAAGCCGATCTGTTCAAAATCTTTTTTGCTGTTTTCTCCGCTCATGGTTCCTCCTTCCTGCAATTATCTTTCGCTGCTTTCAGCCCAAGTACCTCCGCTGCTGCCGCCCGCAACTGTCGAATTTTCGCAGGTGTCAGACGGTGACGTCCGCACTCAGCATGAAGCTCCAGACCGGGAAGCAGCTCAACCTTTGCCCAGGTTTCCGGCACGACCTCAGCCTCGAGAGCCTCAAGCTCCGCCCGCACTTCTCCCGGAGCTCTGCCTTTGAGCACCAGACTTACCGCTTCAAGTGAATGTCCACGTTCCTGCAGCGCACGCACACGGCGCAGACTGTTCAAGTGATCTTCCGTGTAATAATGCCCCCGGCCGGCTCCGAGAGGCGGAGCAATGACTCCTCGCTGGACGTAAAAGCGAATCGTCCTCCTCGAGAAACCTGCTGCGTCTGCCAGTTCGCCAATTGAATAGTGCCGTTCCACAATTCCGATTATAATACAGCGACTGTCGCATTGTCAACTGTCACATTATCCGGCAAAAAAGGGGACGGTTCCTATTTCCGTTTTCGGAAATAGGAACCGTCCCCTTTTTTATCGGCGCACCGCCTGGCCGCTTCCCATTTTACATGCGGATATTCCCTGTCCGCATGATAAGAAGCGAGCATTACTACTGGTTCGCCCGCCGCTTTCAGTCTGTTGGCAAGCGTCCGTGCACACATGCCCAGCTTGCGCGCGGCTCCTGGAATTGAAATAAGCCCCTCCTTTTCCACCCGCTCGCGGTCATTCAGGACCTTCCGGACTTCAGGCGTGATAATCTCCTCGAGAACCGCTCTTTCATAGTAATCCTGCGGGATGAGTCCGCCTTTGCGCCTGCCTTTCGAAGGAGAAAGCCGCTCTGCGTTTCCAGTTGATAAATGATGGGCGAGCCGGTTGCGGACAAGGCTCAGAGTTCCTGCCGGGTCATCGGGGTTGATCGAGGCGGCAAACTCCGGCAACGTTATATGATCTTTTTCCGGAGGAGTCCTCGCAAACGATTCGCGTATTTTCATGTCGAGAAATTCGAGTTCGCTCTGCTCGGGAATATCGCCCAAATAATACTTCGGGAGGAGAGTGACGCGGAGAATTCCTTCGACGGGGTAGCGAACAGGAGGCCTCAGGGGATACGCCCTGCGATATTCCCGCCGCAGGGCATTCATTTCCTTTTTGTCCAGCCCGCCTGTATCCGCGGGAAGGTCATAGGTTTGATTGACATCCGAAACATACTCGGCGGAATCAATGCCGAGCCTCCGCACAATCAGGTTTCGTCTTACAAGCTTTGCAAGATCAGGAGAAAGGAAATAGGAGGAATGGCCGGGAGTATACTTTGCGTAGAGCCGCACTTCGAGGTGCAAATCGGGAGAATCCGGAGTGTTGTCGATTATCCATTTCGCCTCCCTGGTAACAAGACGGCGATCGACGTTAAAACGCTGCGCGACTGCCTCAGCGCTTTTCCATCCCCGCTTGTGGTAGCCGAGCCTGCCGCCCAGCGCTGCCCTGAGCCCGGTGTCTTCCCGCAGAATCTTCTCCACTGTTTTCTTTGTAATCAAAAGATCCTGCGCAGCCGAACTCGTATAATCCCTCATGCGCATGCTCTCGGCACGCTCTTCAGAGGCCCTTATTACGAGAGCGACTCTTGCCGCTGTCTCCGGGTCGATTCCGTTTTTCTTCAGGCATGGAACCCAGGACTGCTCAGGCCTGAAAAACAGGCAGCTCACCAGAATATCGACGGGCGCCACCTCGAGCTCGTGCATCGCCATTCGCACTGCCTGACTCGCTGCCGCTTCCTGGCTCACTCTCCATACCGATGGTTTCGTGAGACCACTCCTGGGACAGGGATGAAGGCCGAATACTTCACGCCTGAGTTCATCAAGCACCTCAAAGTAGATTTCCAGCAGCTGTTCGTGATGCCGCAGTTCAAGCCGTATTCCTTTTACCGGCATCGACCGGCGCCAAATGTCTTCTGCGGGCGCCATGTCTCTCCCTGCAAGTCTTCCTGCTATCTGCGCGATGGATTCATCCACTCGTGCATCACGGATGCAATCCACGTCGAGTGTCGAGGACAATGGTATGCGTCCTCCCGCGCCCATCGTTTTCTTAGCTTGACGAGACGGGCCGCCAC
>CAYQVO010000071.1:0-4207 GCA_964421085.1 uncultured Bdellovibrionales bacterium
GTATGACCTTGAAAGCGGACAATGGATCTGCATCGATAGAGGAAGCGGGGGGGTGAGTGATATTATTCCCCGTTCGTTAGGTACTGACGGAATGGGCCTTCCCGGGAATGAACAGGATGACATTATTGCAGGAAAAGAGGTGAGAGGCGTTAAACTAATGTCGCCTGAAGATCACGAGCCATACAAACGAGTGATTGATGCAGCGATTGCCCAGCACATGAATGAAAGAAAACCGTCTCATGAGTTACCTTTTTGGGGTATTTGGGGCCGTACTGCCGATACGGAGCACGCGGCTGCTGGTTGTCGTGTCCTTCTCGGCTATTCTAATGGGATTGGTGCGGACGTGCGCGACGGCTATCCTGGCGCCTATGCGGTCTTCGATGTCGGTCTCCTCGCGGTCTGGAATTAAAAATTTGATGGTTGGTATTTGAATTATTGATCTAATTTGACTGATTTTTTTGTTCTTGGATCTTTTCGGCCGGATTTTTTCTTTAATTAGATGCGGCAACTGAGGTAACTTCATTTTGCCTTGGTAATGTTGAGGCGCCTTAAAAAAGTTCCTCACCCGGGGTCTGCTCACAGGAGCGGGAGTCTGCCACGTCTGTTGGCGGACCATGCCGGAGTCCTTGAAGTCATGTCGGTTCGTCTGCTTGCGCAGACGACACTGGATTTCAAGGAGAGCGCCGTGCTGTGTCGATTGTCCAACACCTGGCGGTGTTGGCACATCAACCTCTCCAAATGAAATTCAACCGTGGGATTGGCTTGCTCCGCAAAGGCGGGGCAGGTGGTCGATCGGTGGTGAGACGTTAGATGGACTTGAGCAATAATTGTGAGGCTGCTGCTGGTTGTCGTGTCCTTCTCGGCAATTCTAATGAGAATGGTACGAACGTGAACGACAACTACCATAGCGACAATGCGAACAACAATGTCGGCCTCCTCGCGGTCTGGAACTTCTGTCTCCTTTTTTCCGTTCGGCACTATGCCCCGAAACGCCGGAACTTCGCTTCGTTCAGGGAGATCAGAAATTTCAAGTGTTGATTCATGATGTCTTGAACTGATGAGAATTGAGAGCGATTACCGAAAATTCACGGAAATCACTACTGCATCATCGCTGCCGTCAGGCCACATGTTTCTTCAGCTCAACGTCATACTTCAGCCCTGCTGAATCGACCTGTTCCTGCAGCACGAGCTTTACGAGAACAGTGGGCGAATAACCGATGGCTTCTGCGATCTCACACGCCTTATCGATACTCACTCCTTTTCGGCCTCTCTCGATGTCGCAGAGATTGGCAGCTGACATTCCGATCTTCTTCGCAAACTGAGCTTGAGTGAGACCCTCGCTCATCCTCCATGAACGCAGGAAACGAGCGATTGTCAGAGGTCCGAGACGGGCTTCGAGGTCTTTTACTGTCTTATTCTTCTTGGGCTTCATTTAGCGCACTATACTGCGGCTAGCAGTATGATTGCAAAGCTGCAATAAATTTAGGCACCCACATTTCTCTTATTATTCCCAAAGGCTCGGCCAATTGGGCACACAGTTTTCGCGTGTGTGCCTAAATTCCCTCTGCAAGATCGATCGCTTACGCAGGTTAGGCACAAGTTCTTTTATCTTGCGCTGCCTTTTTCTTGCGTTCTCTTCCTTCTTCCGCTTCCTTTAAGATCACATTCTGTCATCTTAGAGCTCGACTCATTCTCGCCCGAATCCTATTGCATGTTTCTTGCTGCGCGCCTTCAGCAATCGCTCTTCATCCGCAAGTCTTGGTTAGACCCGCGGGGTGCTGCCGCTCTTTCTAAGGTAACAATTTGTGGCCTCATACTGATTGAAAAGGCTTCGGGCTTTTGGCGTTTGAGGTAAAAAAGCTTTGTATGTTCAATGGCCTATGACCCTCTCTTCTAATTCCTCTCTCTGCCGCTCCGCAGGCATGTCTAAGGTCACAAATTGTGACCTTAGACAGTACTAGTCTCTCCCGAATCCAATAGGCCGCTTCTTCTGTTGAGCCTTCAGCAGCCGGTTCTCATCGGCATTGATCAGCTCCCGAATGCTGTTGAAGACTACCTTGAACTGCGCGTCATACCGTTGCTCAAGGGCTTCTATCTTCTGCGCCAGATCTCGATGCGAATCCATCAACTCTCGGAGCTTCACAAACATTCTCATGATAGCAATATTGACTTGAATGGCTCTGTTGCTGCGAAGAACGCTTGAGAGCATGGCGACACCTTCCTGTGTGAACGCATATGGGGCGTATTTAGAATAACGTCCCCGGCCGCTTTTCTTTAATGTCACATTTTGTGACATTAAAGCCTCCAGTTCATCGGCTGTGATCTGGAACATGAAGTCGGGAGGGAAGCGCTCAATGTTCCTTTTCACCGCCTGGACGAGGGCCTTGACCTCGACTTCATAGAGCGCAGCAAGGTGAGTGGACAGCAGCACTTTGTATCCGCGAATGAGAAAGATCGAATCTTCTATTCGCCTTGAATCGATTCCCGCGTCCGTTCTCTCGTTCATTGTCTGATTCTCCAAAGATTTTCCGATTCATCCTCTCCACGACACTCGCCGTATGACTCTCCGAGAGATGTGAATACCGCTTCACCATCTGTAGCGTCTTGTGGCCCAGTACCTCCGCAATCTCGATCGGGGGATACCCCCTCCATCGCTAAATACGATGCGCACGAATGCCTCAAGTCGTGAAAGTGAAAGTCCGTTATCTTTGCCGCCGTCAGCGCCTCATTCCAATAAAGCGGAAGCTCAAAAGGCCTCCCGGTTCTGCCCGTTGTATCGCCCGGAAAAACCAGATCCGTATCGATTCTTCTGACCTTGTTGTGCGCCTTTAGAAGCGTCAATGCGAGGCTTCGGACAGGGACTCTTCGGCGCTCTCCGTTCTTCGTTTTCTCGAGAATGATAACGCCGACATTGAGGTCTACTTGGCTCCATCTTGAATTTACAACCTCGCCTCTTCGCATGCCGGTTGAGAGCGCAAGAACAACCAAAGGATAGAGGTTCGGAGATCGATTATTTTTGCACACATCGAGCAATCGCGTGCGCTCATCGTCTGATAGAAATCGCACTCGTCCCGGCGCTTCTTTCTCTCTGCGGATTCGTCTTGCCGGGTTATATTCCATCCACTCCCATTCATTCAGACAGGACTGGAACATCACACTTAAAGTCGAGAGACATCTGTTCCAGCTCTGAGGCTTTCTTGCCTTGCCGTGCTTATTCACGCCTTGAAAAAACATTTTTCGTGTTTCGATGAGGAGGGAAGGCGAAACCTCGCAGAGCAGCTTGTACCCCCACAGGCCCTTCAGCCAAAGAAGCTGCCTCTTTTGGTCTAAAGAGTTGACGCGTTGCCGTCTTGGGATCTCCTCCTCAATGAACCGATCTATCGCCTCTGCAAGTGTGTGCCGCGCTGCCTCGCTCTTTGGCTGGTACCGTCCGGCTCTGATATCCGACTCTACATCTTGAATCCAGCGGCGCGCGTCGGTGAGCCTCTTGAAGCGTTTGCAGGAAGGAGGGAGGCCCTTCCTTCTTACGGTAGCATCAAAGACGAGATCACCTTTCCGGTTTTTCACTTTCTTGATGGTGCCCATTCGACTCGCCTTTCAGGCTCGCTCATGGCAAGCCATTCGCTTTGCCCTGCGTCGGCGCGTAGGTCACCATGTATATAATCGAAAATCCGCGGGGAATGTTTCCGTCAGAGACTTCCAATTTCAAAGTGAACATGGATTCCAACCGGCGCTGTCTTAAAAATTTACGTGTAATTTGCGGGTAAATTTCCCGCGACAGCGCTCGAACGGATTTCACACTTCGATAAAGAGAATGTTCTTGGATGCTTAAGGAAGGAAATGGCACGGGCGGCCAGCCTGCGCGCCTCCGGCTGCTACGGCTGACTACTCGCCCTGCTCAATCGTCCGTAGCCTTGGCGAAGGACGATGGCACGGGCGGCAGGAATTGAACCCGCAACCTACGGATTTGGAATCCGTTGCTCTACCAATTGAGCTACACCCGTGTATGGCGAAAATCACTGCTGCTCCGGGATTCCAAATCAAGGTGGCAACGACGCTTCGCCAGCTTGCATCGTTACAGCTTCACCCGCTCGTTACATGCTCGCTTTCCCTCGACTTCGCTCGGGATAAATCGCTCGCTAAACTCGCGGTGGATTTGGAATCCGTTGCTCTACCAATTGAGCTACACCCGTGTATGGCGAAAATC
>CAYQVO010000072.1:0-3954 GCA_964421085.1 uncultured Bdellovibrionales bacterium
GAACCACAGAACCACGACAGAGGAACGGGCGGAGATGGAAGCGGCCTTCGGGAAGGGCACCACGGTGGTGAATATCATCACCGGCGAGAAGATCAAGCTTTAAGAAACCCACGAATCAGATTGAGCATCGCTTAACGGCGGTGCTTTTTCCATCTCAGCAGAAAATATGAGATCCCGGTTGTCAAACGGACAGCTACTGTCCGTGGAAAGATAGAGGGAGCTTGAAGGGCAGGGGCCACAACCTCTGCTCTTTCTTTTTGCGCTGAAACCCCGCAGGAGTGCGGGAGAAAGGAGAAATCCATGAAGTATAACGATAAGAACAAGCCGCTGGTTTGTATGATGACCCAGAGCACCTGCTATAAGGGCACCCGGAAGTTCACACCCAAAGGCGTGCTGTGGCATTCGACCGGCGCGAACAATCCCTGGCTGAAGAGATATGTCCAGCCGGATGATAAAGCTGCGGACAGATCCGAATGGCTGAATCGTCTGGGAAAGAATCAGTATGGTAATGACTGGAACCATAAAGAAGTGCAGGCGGGCCTGAACTTCTGGATCGGCAAACTGGCAGACGGCACGGTCGCCGCTGTGCAGACCATGCCCTGGGATTACAGGCCGTGGGGGTGTGGCTCCGGCAGCAAAGGGTCCTGCAATGATACGCATATCCAGTTCGAGATCTGTGAAGATGGCCTGAACGATGCCAGCTACTTCAACGCTGTGTACAAGGAAGCCTGCGAGGTGACAGCTTATCTCTGCAGGATGTTTGGTATCGATCCGAAGGGCACGATTAGTTACAAGGGTCTCTCTGTCCCGACTATCATTGATCATTCTGGCAGCCATTCCCTTGGCCTCGGCAGCAATCATGCGGATGTCCAGCATTGGAGCCGGAGGTATGGAAAGACCATGGATAACGTCCGGAACGATGTAGCTGCGATCCTTGCAGGTGACGGCGCATCTGTGACGCCTGTAGAACCGACAACTGATATCAACCTGAAGAAGGGCGATAAGGGAGAAGCCGTAAAGACCATGCAGACGATGCTGATCGCTTGCGGATACAGCTGCGGCAGCACGGGTGCGGACGGTGATTTCGGCAAGAATACGGAGGCGGCGCTGAGAGCTTTCCAAAAGGACAAGGGCCTCACGGTTGATGGCATCTACGGACCCGTTTCCAAGGCCGCACTGGAAAAGGCATATGCGGAGGGCAAGACGCAGACTCCGACAGATACCACAACCGATAACGCGAAGGCCATCTGGGATCGGCTGTTCACAGCGATCCAGAATCCTTATGGCGTTGCCGGTGTGATGGGCAACTTCTATGCCGAATCCGCTCTGAAGAGCACCAATCTGCAGAACACCTACGAGAAGAAACTCGACATGACGGATGAAGAGTATACGAAAGCCGTGGACAACGGTTCCTACACCAACTTCGTCAATGACAAGGCGGGTTACGGCCTCTTCCAGGCGACCTTCTGGTCGATCAAGGAAAGTCTGCTGAACTATGCGAAGAGCAAGGGAGCTTCCATCGGCGACAGGGACATGCAGGTGGACTGGTTCCTGCAGGCAATGAAGAACGACTACAAGTCGATCTGGACAGTGCTGACCACAGCGAAATCTGTCCGGGAAGCCTCCGATGCAGTCCTTCTGAAATTCGAGCGCCCTGCGGATCAGAGTGAAGCTGTACAGGTCAAGCGTGCCGGATTTGGCCAGACCTACTTCGATAAGTATGCGGATAAGCAGCCTGCTACGACTCCTGCCTCGGACGATAAGCCGCAGGAGAAGCCGGTCGAGCTCTCCGCGACTCACACCAAGTATATCAATTCCACCGCGACGCATTATATCTCCAACAGCGGCTCTGATGAAAATGGCGCTTACAGTGGCGGGCAGGCAGGCGACCAGACCGGGAAAGAATGGCGCATGAGAGACTGGTACAACCGTCCCTGGTCCTGTGTTCTCCGGTATCCGGATCAGAAGGTTGCCCTGAAGATCGCCCAGCTTGCTATCGATGCCGCGCTGAATGATAAGGTCGGATACGACCAGAGTCAGAATAGAACCTATCTGAAACAACTCAAAGCTGTGGGCTGGGAGCCGTCCAAGATTGCGGTTGCGTGTGAAGCGGACTGCTCCGCTGGCGTGTGCGCCAATGTGACGGCGGCAGGTTATCTCCTCGGGATTCCGGCGCTTCAGAATCATACCGGGACCTACACCGGCAATATGCGCTCTGCGCTGACCAAGGCAGGATTCCAGTTGTTGGCGGATTCCAAATATCTGACCGGCGGCGATTACCTGCTCCCGGGCGATATTCTGCTGAACGATGGCCATCATACAGCAACGAACGTGACGATCGGCACGAAGGTGAAATCCTCCTGGAATCCTGGCACTTCGGTTATCACACCGGAAACGCCCGTACAGCCCACGACGAAATACTATCGCGTCCGTAAGTCCTGGGCGGAGAAGTCCAGTCAGATCGGAGCCTTCACGGTGTTTCAGAATGCCAAGAACTGTGTGGATGCCAATCCGGGCTATGCTGCTTTCGATGATGACGGCAATCAGGTATATCCGGAAACGCAGAAGGCCTTCACGCCTTACCTGGTGCGGATCACCATCAGTAACCTGAACTATCGGAAAGGTCCATCCACTGCCTATGACAGCTATGGCTACATCGAGCCGGGCGTTTACACCATTGTGGATGTGCAGGACGGATGGGGCTTGTTGAAAGCCTATGCGCAGAATCGCAACGGCTGGATCAAGCTGTCCTACACGACAAAGCTGTAAGAATCACTGGAAGGGGTCGGCAAAACACCGGCTCCTTCTATTCTTTTTATCATCGTTGCGACGTTAGAATCTGACTTCACGCCTGAAAGCATAGGCGGGAAATAGCTGATCTCAATTGTCCTGATCCACCAAATTCTGAGCCTTCAACTTCGGGAATCTTTGGTAGGTAATTTCAAATTTAAAGGGCAGATATAACTTGAAATGTGTGCCTTTTAGAGTGATGTATAGCACTACCAAAAGGCCGAAAGCCCTGAGTTAGTGCCTGGTAGCACTTTGGAGGCAAAGAAAAACGGCACGCGGTACATACCACAGCCAACTGGCGGAAAGGAGAAAAGCATGAGCGAAATTACAAAAATGCGTGCCGCAGGATATGCGAGAGTCAGCACGGAAGCGGAGATCCAGGAAGGCTCCTATGAGCTTCAGGTTCAATACTTCCGGGACATGATTACAGAAGACCCGAACCTTGAGCTGGTAGATGTGTACGGTGATTTCGGAATTACCGGCAGAGAAGCAGAAAGGCGGCCCGGTCTCCAGCAGATGCTTAAGGATTGCGATGATGGAAAGATCGATGTGATCTACACAAAGAGCGTATCACGGTTTGCCAGAAATATTGCGGACATGGTGGAGATTGTCACGCATCTCAGGAGGATCGGAGTAGCGATTTATTTTGAGGAACAGGGCCTGAACACAATGGAACGGAGCACCGACCTGCTTGTCAATATCCTTGGAATCATTGCGGAAGAGGAGAGTCGGTCAATTGGAGAGAACGTCCGGTTAGGATTACAGGTCAGGTGCGCAACAGGACACCCTGTGGGCAGGGTCGCTTATGGATACCGGCGGATCAACAAGGATGCTGACTGGGCGATCGAGGAAGAAGAGGCAAAGCGCATCCGGCTTATGTTCCGTATGGCGGCAGCCGGTGAGTGCTACCAGGATATCCGGAAAGCACTCGATCAGATGGAAGAGGACGCAGGAACCGGCATAACCTGGAATAAGGAGAGGCTCCGCAGGACGCTCAACAATGTGGTTTACAAAGGAGACGTTCTGACCGGAAAAACCTATACCGTATATGAGAAAAAGAAGAAAGTGAAGAAAAACCGTGGAGAGCGAGAAAGCTACATGTTAGAGGGACATCACGAACCAATCGTTACACCCGAGCTCTTCGACAGGGTCCAGTCTCTTATG
>CAYQVO010000073.1:0-2273 GCA_964421085.1 uncultured Bdellovibrionales bacterium
GGTCAGGCTTAAGTTCCGGAAACACTTCGTGTTATAAGATTTCCTGCCATGAGAAGAGTCAAGCAAGAAAAAAAGAGCCCCTTCCGATCTCTTTGAGCCGGCTCGTACGACACTGCCGCTCACTTCCTTCGGAAACATTTTGTGTAACAGACTGTCATTCGTGGCCGCTGTCACAACAGCGCGCACAAGATGCTTGTTCGTTCTTAACCAAAGGGCTGCGCCTCAAGCCACCCTCCGTGCTTGCCATCAAAAACAGTCACTGGAAATCTTCCGGGGTCACAGCCAAAACTGGTCACACAAGGACGATTGGTCCGATAAGGCTTACGACAGAAAGCGAGCGTGGAAATACTGCAGAAACCTACGCTGCTTTCTTATATCCCATCTCGTACATCCTCTGCGCCTGGAAGGCAGCGCGAACTCGGCCTCTAAGTTTACATCCAATAGCCACTATTGCCCGCTTTTTGCCTCTCTTCGCAGCAATTCGCTCGAAGTCTTCCTTCAACTTTTCATCCTTGCGTATCGCCCTCCAGACAGCCTCCGTCAATACATACCGAAGATAGCTATTGCCCTGCCTCGAGATATGCCCTCGTCGGATATGCCCGCCGCTCGAGTGTTCGCCGGGAGTAAGTCCCGTATAACTTAACAATGCCTTCTCATTTCTAAACTGGCTCATATCTCCAAGTTCATTCGATAATACTCTCGCCACAAGCGGTCCTATTCCAGGTACCCTTCGGTAAATGCTCTCGTGCGGGTCAACCTGGGCCTGCCTGTCGAGCTCCTGTTTAATCGTCTTGATGTGTGCCTTCAACTCCCGCCACTGTAAAAGCAGCACTCGTATCGATATCTCAAGTTCCTCCGGAACACCTTTCTCGATGAAGCTTCATCCGGATCTGACGCTCCACCCGCGTCCTCGCTCTAACGAGCTGCTCCCGCGTTCGCGTCAACAGACGCCTCAACTCCCGGGCCTCGCTCGGAACATAAATCCCTCGCAACCGATTCGCATCAAGCTGTTCTGCCAACTTCAATGAATCGCGTTTATCTGTCTTCACCCGATTCCCCGATTCAATCTCTACCGATGCAGCATGTACGACCATGTTGGGAACAGCATTCCCTGCAAAAAATCGATGAAGCCAAAAACCGCTGTACCCGCTTTCGTAGCACGTCCGCGGCAGCGCGCCCTTAAAATGCCTCCCGATAAACGAAAGAACTGCGTCACCACTGCCGCGCTATCCGACACCGCTTCATAAGCACCCCTTCACATACGGCACTCACAACGAAAAAATCCCGGTGAACGTCAATTCCCACAGAGACTCTCTTCCCAACGTATGATATTTCTTTCGTATTCATTTCTTTCCTCCGAT
This sequence comes from uncultured Bdellovibrionales bacterium, assembly GCA_964421085.1. Taxonomy (GTDB): domain Bacteria; phylum Bdellovibrionota_C; class UBA2361; order UBA2361; family CAYQVO01; genus CAYQVO01. The sequence continues at coordinate 1,362 of CAYQVO010000073.1, forward strand.
CGTCGGTAACTTCACAAACCTATTGAATTTCTACGATCGGAGGATCTCTTTCGTCACTACCCCTTCTACATAGCAGCTGCCATGTCAATCAGATAATCCGCCTCACCCGGCTTCCGCTGCTGAAAATAAAATCTGAGGCAGAATTATGCCCAAGGAAAGGCACCGCCAAGCGCCTTTTTTTTCCGCATGGACCGAATCAAGAAATGGATCGGGGCCTGCTGTAGATACGAAGACGTTCGATCTTGTGAAAACAGATTCGGATGACCTGATTATTGTTGATGCAAATGGCGTGAAGATTGAAGGCGTCGAACCCGCCGGGGCTTTTCCGCTTTCTGCCAGGAACGAAAAGATCTCGCTTCTTGATCGGGGAGGATGCGAGGTTCTGTGGATCGAAGATCTTGACCTGATTGGGCCCTCATTGCGTGATATTCTGGACAGTTCGCTTGCGCGAAAGAAGTTCGTGCCTGTGATTCAGAAGATCACAGAAGCTCAGACAGAAAGTACTCCGTCGGAATGGCACGTTGTCACCGATCGCGGAGAAACTGCATTTTTCCTTAACAATGAAGAAGACATGCGACGGCCTGGAGACAGCGGCGCCATCTTCGTCGATACGCACGGAATAAGGTATATCATTCCCGATCTGAAGAGCTTCGATACTAAGAACAGGAGGATCCTGGGCAGGTTTTTCTGACTGCCGGGCGCTTTCAGATGCTCCAGTTGTCGGCAAGACCGGGCGTTGAACCAAGTATTGCAGCTGCCTCCCGTGCACATTCCTCCCTGTCTTCGAAGTCTCTGACAGCAGCCCTGAACCACCACTTCATATCCCGTTCTACCTGCTCGTGAAAAGGCTTCCAGGATTTAAGCATCGAAGCCGCATCTGACACCCAGCTTTAGAGGGGATGGCCTTTATAT
>CAYQVO010000073.1:2368-3818 GCA_964421085.1 uncultured Bdellovibrionales bacterium
ATGAGATCCTGATAGACATGTTGATTTCTACATCAGTTTCGTCGCAGTGCATTTCCACAAATGCGCTGGAGTCTCCGTACTCGAAGGAAAACACTATCTTCCCTTCGGGATCGAAACCGGCGCCAGGTATCGCGCCTTCTCCTCTAATCAATCTGGCCCGTTCTGCTTTAACAAAAGAGCAAAGCGAGTCCTTGAGGGCCGGGACATCGAAGCCGGGAATGAGTCCGCACCAGCCACCCCAGCCCTTCTGTGCAAATGCTTTGCTTCCCTGCTTTGCAAAGCACATGGCGCTGAGAAACAAATCGCTGAGGATTTTTACCTCCTCAGCTTGAGTTCCCTGAATGCCTGCTTCGGGCCCTCGAAATTTCGAAGGTTCGAACGGAATATCGGCCGCGTCACTCTTAATTCTGTTTTCAAGGCTCGCACCAAAACGTTTCCAGGGGACTATCCGAACTCTGTTCATTTTTTCCTCTGTCAGAGCAGCATAGTATTCCTTCTGCAGCTGGCCTGTCAGACTTTGGGAGTACTTGAGTTCATTTACACATTTTGAAACCCACTCCTGAAGGCGGCCGTCTTTATATGCCTCTTCAAGCGCACTGAGCAGGGCATATATTCCAAGCCCGGGGCGTTCAAAGAATCGCGGCGCTTCCGATACTTCGAGACGCGAGACAATTTTCCGATCGCGGTCGTTCGGACTGCGTTCGGCAGGGATGAGTTCTGATTCCCTTTCTGATATCACAAGGACAACCACGCCCTGATTCTCAAAGAGCGGCGCCTTGCCCTCCTGCCGGACCAGGCAGACAGAGAGGGGGGCATCTCCATACTTTACGGTATATACAGGATCGAAATCCCGGCCTGTCTGTTTCTCCGGGGCTATCTGTTCCATGAGCTGGAAGATTGAGCTGCCTTCGAGGTTCAAAGGAGTGCCAAGTCTCAGACTCCGGAGACACTCTCTGATAGTTGAGAAGAATTCATTCAGATTTTCTCTTTCAGAATCGAAGGTGGCAGGAAATCGGTCAGCGCTCATAACTAATGCTCCTGAAAATCCGGTGCATTCTATCATATGGAAGCTGCTAAGATAGCAGTGCCTGGAAAGGCGTGGAAAAGCGTTCAAAAGGCCGGAGGAAGGCCCGCTTCCAGCCTGCCGGTATTGATGCTATAGGAAGAAAAAAGGACACCCAAAATATTCACATCCCCACGAAACTTCCACCCGTTTTTTACGATACAATAACAGGTCTCCATTTCCGGGCGGGCGGACCTCACCCTGAACTCAACCGATTCCCACCTGTTTTCTCTGAATTCTGAAAGATCCACGATTGCTTTGCGCGCTGGAATGCTGCAGCCTGGCCAGGAGAAAAGTGGATGTCCTTTTTCTGCCTTCACTTGGTGAATTTACCTGTGAGTAAATCAATAAAATATTCCAGGCCCCATACTGCTTCTGCGCGCCAGG
>CAYQVO010000074.1:0-3798 GCA_964421085.1 uncultured Bdellovibrionales bacterium
GACGGCGGATAAACAGCAAATACCGGTACTGAATTTTAACCAAAGAGGCAGCTCTTACAACCCGAATAAACTGGTGAGCCTTGAAACGCCATTGCTCAATATGAATTGCTCATCTTTGAGCAAAGCGTTTAGAATTTGCGAAAACTTAACCACAATCCCGGGAAATCTTTTCGAAAAGAACACAGCGGCTACAAACTTCAGCGGTTGCTTCGCTAATTGTAAAGGATTAACCACAATCCCGGGAAATCTTTTCGAAAAGAACACAGCGGCTACAGACTTCAGCAATTGCTTCTATTATTGTAAAGAATTACAGTCAATTCCAGGAGGGCTTTTCGCAAGCAACACAGCGGCCATAAACTTTAGCACTTGCTTCAATCACTGTGACGCATTAACCACAATACCGGAATCACTTTTCGCGAACAACACAGAGGCTACAAAATTTAGTCAATGCTTCGCCGATTGTACCGCTTTAACCACAATCGAGGCAAGACTTTTCGCGAACAACGCAAATATAAACATTAGTTATTGCTTCTCTGGCTGTACCGCATTAACCACAATTTCGGCAGATCTTTTTGCGAATAACACAGCTATTAAAAGCTTCAACTATTGCTTCTATGAGTGTACCGCATTAAAGGCAATCCCGGAAGGGCTTTTCGCGAAGAACGCAGAGGCTACAAGCTTCAGCTATTGCTTCGCTAATTGTAAAGCATTAAAGGCAATCCCGGGAAATCTTTTCGAAAAGAACACAGCGGCTACAGACTTCAGCTATTGCTTCTATGACTGTAGTAGTACCCAATTAACCACAATCCCGGAAGGGCTTTTCGCGAAGAACGCAGAAGCTACAAACTTCAACAGTTGCTTCTATGGGTGTACCTATATGATGTTCAATCCAAATATATTCGTCGATCCCACCGCGGCCGAACAGGATAAATTAAACCGCTTCATAGATAAAGACATGGACTTTAGGAATTGCTTCTACCAAGTCAATCTGCATAACAATTCAGGTACCGCCCCCGCGCTGTGGAAGTATGAGAAAGGTTCGGGCCAGTGGAAAACGACAAATTGCTTCAAAGGCTGCATAATGTCAAATTCCGAAGATATCACGGATTATTCAGCTTGGGGCACTCCTAAATTCTAACTAAGCATAACCCCGAAAACCTCCGCAAGACAGTCCTTAACCGCTGGATTGCGGAGGCTTTCACTAAATAATTATTCATCAACTTTAAAAAAAACATTTAAATTATGGCAACAAACGACATCAAGTATACCTTGAATGCCCAGTTGGCAGACAACTCCGTCACCACGCAATATAGCACCAACGGGAAGACTCTGCTCAAGACCCCACGGAGCGTATCGCAAACCATCTACTTGGGCGAAGCACCCGCAGGAGGTGGCGACGATGGCGGAAGCACCGAAGGCGGCGGCGGTCTGGACGAGAATCCGCTGGGATGACCGGAGACTTTTGTATCGACTGCCGATACACGGGTGTATAAGCATTTGATACAGGGGTGTATGGTTAGGGCATACATCCCTGTATGCATTTAAGGCTTACCTTTGCATCTGTACCAACTCTTTAAGCAATATTCATCATGGCTACAAAAGAAATTCCATACGGTCTGAGCGACTACGCCCGCCTCGCCCTCGAAAACTATTATTACGTAGATAAAACCCACTTTATCCCACTGATAGAGAAGGCCGCTTCGTTTTTCTTCCTCATCCGCCCCCGGCGTTTCGGCAAGAGCCTCACGCTGAGTATGCTTGAAAGCTATTATGACATCAACAACGCCAATCGCTTCGAAGAACTCTTCGGAGAACGGTGGATATACCAACATCCTACAGCACTGCGGGCAAAGTTCCTGATTCTGAGATTCAACTTCTCGGCAGTAAGTTCCAACATCGACCGGATGCTTGACTCCTTTGAGGAGCACTGCAAAGATCGCTTCATTGATTTTGCTGACCGCTACGAGCACCTCTTCGCTCCCGGCTTCCGCCAGGAACTGATGGAACGCGAAACGGCAGCATCCGGCCTAAGCTACATCAACACCAAAGCCAGCTTCCTAAAACTCAACCTCTACCTTATTATCGATGAGTACGACAACTTTACCAACACCATACTCTCCACCTACGGCACCGAAACCTATCAGAAGTCCACCCACGGCGAGGGATTCTTCCGCTTCTTCTTCAACGTGATAAAAGCCGCCACCACCGGCAGCGAACAGGCACTGAAGCGAATGTTCATCACCGGAGTGTCGCCCATCACGCTGGACGACGTGACGAGCGGATTCAACATCGGCTCCAACTTCACCACCGATCCCCAATTCAACGGCATCGTCGGCTTCAGCGAAACGGAGCTACGCACCATGCTCACTTATTACAAAGAAGAGGGCACGCTGAAAGCCGAAGTGGAAGATCTCATCACGATGATGAAACCTTGGTATGACAACTATTGCTTCGCGGAAGAAACACTGTCCGAGTCGATGTTCAACTCGGACATGGTGCTCTATTTCCTCTCCACTTTCCTGCGCCTGGGCACTCCACCAAAGGAGATGATCGACAGGAACATCCGCACGGACTACAACAAAATACGTCACCTCATTCGCATAGACCGAGAGTTGGGAGCCAACTTCTCCATCATCCGCGAGATTGTGGAAAACGGACGCACTACGGCCAACATCAACAGTAGCTTCCCCGCCGACCGAATGGTAGACACCAACAACTTCAAGTCGCTGCTCTACTACTTCGGATTGCTGACCATCAGCGGCACGGAGCGGGGAAACGTTGTACTCACCATCCCCAACCAGACGGTACGCGAACAACTCTACACCTATCTCGTCGACACCTACCACCAGGCCGAACTCTTCGCAGTAGATCTCAACAAACTGAACAACCTGATGGCAGGTATGGCCTACGACGGCGACTGGCAACCCGTCTTCACCTACATCGGTGAAGAATTGAAACGCCAGAGTCGCATCCGTGAGTTCATCGACGGCGAGGCGCACGTGAAAGGGTTCCTGCTCGCCTATCTGGGATTGACTAATTATTACTATCTGCAACCGGAATACGAATCGGGCAAGGGCTATGCCGACTTTTACTTCCGCCCCAACCCCTCGGTAACGGGTATTCCCTATCTCTATCTACTGGAAGTGAAGTACGCCAAGGCCTCCGATCCTGCCGACAAAGAGCAAGAGCTCATGACGGAAGCCCGCACGCAATTATTGCAATATGCCGCCGACCCCATCGTGACACAGAGCATCGGAACGGCAAAACTAAGACTCATTACCGTTGTCTTCCGTACATGGGAAGTGGTAGCAATGGAGGAGGTAGAAGAAATAGAATAAATTTATCAGCGAAGAACGAAAGTGTAAACATCGCATTTCTATAAATGAGCATCACCCGAAAAAAGAAACAAAACGGACTTTTCTACACAAAAGCCGAAGAAAGAATAAATACCCTCTCGCACGCCGCAGGCATCCTGATGGGGATTATTGTCGGCACGATATTTCTCGTGAAAGGCTATCAGAGTGGAAACTTCTGGGCTGTATTTGGCATCTGGCTCTATCTCTTCGGTATGCTTGGCTCTTACGTCTCCTCTACCCTCTACCATGCGCTGAAATACCATAATCCCTGGAAGAAACGGTTGCGGAATTGGGATCATGCAGCTATTTACTGGCACATTGCAGGCAGTTATTCACCCGTCACGCTGATTGCACTGCGGAATGAAGGTGCCTGGGGATGGGGATTGTTCGGATTCGTCTGGCTATGCGCCATAATCGGCACTATCGTGAGTTTCCGCAAGAT
>CAYQVO010000075.1:0-3675 GCA_964421085.1 uncultured Bdellovibrionales bacterium
GTGGTGTAGTAGTCCACCTGCGCCTCGTAGCTGCTTTGCTGTTCCTCGTGGTCTGTGCTGACGCGGGCGTAGGCAGCGACCTTCCGTTTCTTCTGACTGGAAAGCGGTGCAGCCGTGAACTTGCTTCTCGTGGCGGGAATGGTTATCACGCTCTTTGCCATTTCTCCGTCCTCCCTTCGTAAAAGTGGTATTCGAGGCTGCCGTCGTCAAGGACGGTAATGCCCTCGATCTGCTCGGCGAAAGCCCGCTCGTCAAACTCCTCCAAGCCGAGGATGTGAGTGGAAATCTGCCGCAACTGATAATCCGTGTAGTTTGGGCTGTCGCAGGACGAGCCTTTTTTCTTTTTGCCCATGCAGTACCAGTACACCCATTTGTTTGCCGAGTTTACTCTGTGGTAGGTGTTGCCGCACTTGGCGCATCGGATTCTTCCCTGGAACGCATCCGTAAGCGTAGCCTTGTGTCTCGGCGGTTTAAGATGCAGGTTTTTCCATCGCCGTGTTTCTCCGCCGACAAGGTGAAACTCCATATCGCCGTTCTTCAAAACAGTAATGTCCTTGACCCGGCTCTCGAAAAGTTCCTCATCGAAAGAATCGGTCTCAAGGACATCGGCACAGATGTTTTTCAGTTCTTCCTCGCTGAAGTTCACGCTGGAGCAGGTCATTCCGACTTCTTTCTTGCTCCGGCAAATCCAATGCACATAGGTCTTGCCTCTGACCTTTCCTTTCTTGCGGGTGTACTGCGCTCCGCAGGTTCCGCAGCAGATTCTCTTTGAAAAACAGTAGGTGGGATTGAGAAGCGAGGTTCTGCGATCTATCTCAGCCTTTATCTTGGCGTAGGTCTCACGGTCGATGATGGCTTCATGGCAGTCCTCCATGTAATACTGCGGCAGCTCTCCGCGGTTCTTGACCTTGGTCTTTTTGAGAGGATCGGCCATGTAGCTTTTCTGTCTGCGAAGATCACCAGCGTAAATCTCGTTCTTGATGAGGAGCGCAAGCGATGCCTCTTGGAAAAGGCATCCGTTGATCGTCCTGTATCCCGCACCGTTTAAGTCATCGCAGATAGCCTGGAGCGATTTGCCCTCAAGGTAAAGTGAGAACATCCGCCGAACGATCACAGCCTCCTCCGGGATGATGATGTACTTTTTCTGCTCGTCATCGTAACGGTAGCCGAGAATGTGCTTGTTCGCTGCACCGATCTCGCCGGACTGGAACCGCTTGCGGACTCCCCACTTACAGTTCTCGGATATGCTGAGGCTCTCTTCCTGGGCGAAAGACGCGAGGAGCGAAAGCATCAGTTCGCCGTCTTCCGAGAACGAGTTGATGTTCTCTTTTTCAAACCGTACCTCCACGCCGATGCTCTTGAGGTGACGGACGGTTTCGAGAAGGTCGACCGTGTTTCTTGCGAAACGGCTGATGGACTTGGTAAGTATGATGTCGATCTTTCCGGCTTCACAGTTGGAAAGCATCCTTTGAAATTCATCCCTCATGGATGTGAGGGTACCCGTTATCCCGCAGTCAGCGTACACGCCTGCATAGTCCCATTCGGGGTTCTTCTGAATAAGTGTGCTGTAGTAGCTGATCTGTTCGGAAACGGAGTGCATGAGCCTCTCGGTATCCTTTGAAACTCGTGCATACGCAGCGACTTTTTTCCTTGCCGGAAGGGTGGTCGTTCTGCGTTCCAGCTTGGTGATTTTCCGCATGAAATCAACTCCTTTCCGACACTATATATCACTCTAAAAGCCAGTTATATCAAGGGTTTTCCCGATAATAATGTAGACAAAGTCGGGCGGTATTTTTCCAGCAAAATTGTCTTAATCTGGTGGTATTCCTTTTCCGAGACGGCACCTTTTTTGAGCAGGGTATCTGCTATCTGCATGGCGGCCTGATACCGTTTTTCACGGTCAAATTCGTGCTCACTCATGGCAGCCACCGCCTTTGAAACGGGCATTGATGTAGCACTCGTGGGAGCAGTATTTCCTGTGCTTGTTGCCGTAGGAAGAGAACGGCTTACCGCATCCGGCGCATCGGAAATTGTACACGGCTTTCTTGTTCAGCTTATCTGGGTGAGAGTGCCACCATTTTTCGCGGCAAGCCCTGGAGCAGAACACGCGCGGTTTCTGTTTCTCTATTTGCGTGAGCGGCGCACCGCATTCCTTGCAGAAGGTGGGAGTGGTGTCGGAGGCGGAGGATTTCCGCTTTACGGTTATATGGTTCCTGCGGCAGTGGGTCTTGACGGTATCCCCGGAGATACCGATTGCTTCGCCGATCTTTGCATAGCTGATACCCGTGCTGCGGAGTTCAGCAATCCTTTGTTTCTGTTCGTTGGTCATGGGAAAATGCCTCCTTCACCATACGGACATTCGGAGGCTGTTTTGATGGGGTATTTCTCCGAAAAAAATAAGCCTGTGAGCATTCCGAAGAACACCCACAGGCAAATCTTATGCGCTGATATGTGATTATATCCGTGTGTAGTAATCGAGGCTGATCTGGCCTACGCCTATTCACAAAGATTTATTCAGTTTTCTCGTACACCTTATCCACAAGCTCAACTCCGTAATCATTCAGCGTTCCGTCAATCGCATCTGTCAGCCATTCCGCAACAGATTTATTTTGCGATTCAAACGGAACCCATACAACGGGGGTTGCGATGATCGTATGTGAAGTCATATTGCGCGGATCGTCATAGTATCCGATGCCGTCCCAGATGAACAGGCTGACACCGATCTCCTTGAACTGCGGTATTGCTTCTTTCAATGTCTGCTGATAAACATCAGCAACCGATTCGTCAACATCCATGATACCGTTCTGAAAGTAATTTTGTACCTTTGCAAGATCGCCGTCTCTTGTTGATGTACAGTACAGCAGATGAATTTCATCGCCATATTTCTGACGAAGTGAACGCAGGCAATCCATCGTAATATTATCACTGACGATCTTATCGGTGATCGAACTCGGTGTCTGCCATACATTAACTGCGGTATCGTACCAGTTATCATACAGAGCCATAGAGGAATCTATAAACACATTCTTGTTCGCTGCCTGCGGAAAGTAATTGGTATAAATATCGTCCGCAAGAAGTGCTGCGCCCCAGCCGCCTGCACTGTAACCCGTCACAAGAACCGTATCCGCATCTTCGATACCGGCTTTCTCCATGATCTGCTTCATTGCCGCAGTATAGTTCACATATCCGTTGTGGTACAGTATCTTTTCTTTTCCGTCCTTGTCAGTATAATGAAATTCGCCTGTTCCGGAATGAAAATCTCCCGTCGCATAAGGGAACAGTATCATTGTCCAGTTCTCGAAAGGACTGTCCTCTGTCGCAGATGCGAGCCCGCCCATATTCATCGTGGTATTTGCAAGCAGATCGGGAAATACCATTTTCGTGTTATAGGTATCGTCACGGGCAGTTTCCTCATTGATACTCACTCCACCGCCTGCAAAATAGATCATGACTTTGTTCTCACTGCCCTTTTTGAACAGTGCATGATAGCTGTACCCTTCCGAGTCCTTCATCACGCTGTCGGATACCCGATACCATTTTCCAATCGTCGGATCTTTTTTCAGTTCCGGGTAACGCAGGACTGTAAAGTAAATGATACCGGCAACAACTGCAAGCACGGCAAGAATGATCCCAAAAATCTTCAATATCTTTTTTATAACTCTGTTCATGGTTGTT
>CAYQVO010000076.1:0-3661 GCA_964421085.1 uncultured Bdellovibrionales bacterium
GATGGTTTCTTCTCGTGAACACCTGCTGAATCTGAAGCTGTGAAACGGGAAATTTAAAGTCCCTTGATATGAATGCGCTGGCGTTATCGTGAATGAGCGTTGGGGAGAGGTCCGGATACTTCTCGCGGACCCGTTGCACGAAATCCTGCACGGAGCGGCTCGTCATGTCGGTAAGCAGATCCCAGTCCAGGATGCAGCGCGGGCAGCCGTCGAGCATCATGATGAGGAAATAAAGTACACCCTTTATCTTTACGTATGCCAGGTCACAGTGCCAATGCTCATGAATTCGAGAGGGCTTGTGACGGTATTCTTTCTCAACCGGGATACCATCATTGCTGGAAATCCAGGGTCCGAGAAGCCCGTGCTTTGAAAGCACCGAATAAGCAGCACTTTCAGAGAGTGCGACAACTGATTCGTCGTTCATCATCCACGTGAGTTTCCGATAACCGACCTCTCGATGCATGCGCCGGCACTCCAGGATCTTAGCGTCCTCTTCCGGCAGCACCCTCTGAGCATTGAATCTTCCCGGCGATGTTTCCGCAGCCTGCCGGCCACTCCACGCATAAAACATTGCTGGAGCGATCCCGTTGATAATACAGCGCAGAACTCACCCCGTGTTTCCGGCACACTCCTCACACCCCAGGATCTGTCGTCAACGCCTCCTTGACGATGCGTACCTTCTGCTCCGCCGTCCATTTCCGACGTTCTTCATTCCGGCCTGCCATTGCATCCCCTCCCTGTTTATCAGATGGAGACTGCCAAATCTCTTCAGCCTATGTATGTCCAATTATCAGAAAAGCGGGACATGCGGGACGATTTCTTCTTTATCGTGTCTTTGGACGCAACAATTTCCTATTATCTGCGAACATAATAATAGGATTATTGGTGTCTTAGTTTAAGCAGCTGAAAGCTATTGTTTCGAAGTAGATCTCTTGTTAGTGTAAATAAGATGAAATCGTTGAAGAAATTGACCTTTATCGATCTGTTTGCCGGCGCCGGAGGAATGACTCTCGGCTTCAAGATGGCAGGGTTCGAACCTGTGCTTGCAATCGAGAAGGAGGTCGATTTCGCCGCTACTTATGCCGAAAACTTCGGAAGTCACATATTGGTTGGTGAGATTGGCGAACTGATTTCGACTGGTAAGGTAAACACGAAGGCTGATGTGGTGATTGGCGGTCCACCTTGTCAGGGTTTTTCAAATCTAACCGGTAATCGCGCATCCGACCCTCGACGCGCGTTGTGGCGATATTTCATGGACGTAGTGGAGAGCAGTCAATGCAAGGCTTTCGTGTTGGAGAACGTTCCGAACTTTATCACGTCATCAGAGGGAAAGTCCGCGATAAGGGAGGCGAGAAGACTCGGTTTTTTCGTAACCGACGAGAGTATCGGAATCTTAAAAGCGAGTGATTATGGGGTGCCTCAAAACCGAAGGCGGGCAATAATCATTGGATCTCGATTAGGTCCAGTGGTGTTGCCGGCGCCAGATGGTAAACGCGTGACTGTCCGCGAGGCATTCCGAGGTATTCCGCTCGAACCCACCCATGCAGCTCTCGATTGCTCGCCTGCCAAAGGGAAGGATCTTCATATCGCCCGAAACCCGACTCCAGTATCATTGAAACGCTACAAGCTGATTCCACCGGGGGGTAATAGATTCGATCTTCAGCGGAAAGCTCCCCAGTTGACCCCTGGGTGTTGGCTGCGGAAACTGGAAGGGGGCACTGATCTCTTCGGTCGATTAGAGTGGGACGAACCGGCTCGCTGCACAATTCGCACTGAGTTCTATAAGCCGGAAAAAGGCCGCTATCTTCACCCGTCTGAGCATCGGCCCATAACCCATTGGGAAGCAGCACGATTGCAGACGTTTCCTGACTCTTTCCTTTGGCATGGCACTAAGATCCGAATTGCTATCCAGATAGGAAATGCAGTTCCACCGCTATTTGCTCGTGCAATAGCCGAAACTCTACGGGAACATCTTTCGGCTTCAGCGCGTACCATGCGCTCTCGGCCTGTGCAAATTCCTTTTAAACTTAAAGATGAAAGTGAGGTAGATGCCGCGTAGACCTCGAATCCTGCCGATTAACGCGATCGAAGACGTTTGTCGCGAAATTGATGCAAAGCTGAAAGCCTTTTCAGTGGAGATGACGTCTCTTTCTCTGCGAGAGAAAGTCTTGAAGCTGGTCGGGATAAATCACAGCATGAGGGACTTGGGAGTGAGCGTTGCTGCTGCAGATGGATTGACTGCACGCGCAGCAAGGGATCGGATTGAAGCTTACCTCAAAATGCATGTCGGGCAGGAGATCGAGGGCGAAGAGCTTGCCGTTGTTTCGGGCATCTCTGAGTATGCGCGACGCGTCCGGGAATTACGGAAAGAGAAAGGTTATAAAATCATTTCCGGGGCTTCGAACGACGAAGACAGCGGAGTAAGTCTGAAAACAGATCAATATATACTCCTCTCCGCTGAGCGCGACCTTGACGCTGCACGACGCTGGCACATAGCGAATCGTATACGCCGAGAGGATAAATCCCAGCAAGCTAAATTGATTGAATTTTTTCAGGAGAATGTTGGCCGGATAGTAACCACTGAAGAGCTTTCGTACGTGGCCAAGTGCAAAGGCGGTGAAGCATTCACCAGAAGGATTCGGCAACTTCGGACCGAGGGAGGGTATCCTATAGCAACGAGGCTCACAGGGCGACCGGATCTTGCCATTGGTGAGTACGTCTTAATGTCCAATGAACGTGTCCGAGATGAACATAATAGGAATATTTCGGCCGATGTTGAAAAAGCGGTTTACAGCCGGGACGGCAACCGTTGTCGCTTGGACGGTTGGAATCAGGAAAAGTGGACAAGCGAAGACCCTCGCTGGCTTGTGCTTCATCACATAAAACCTCATGCTGAGGGTGGCGGAAATGAAGCCGATAATCTCGTTGTTTTATGCAATCGTTGTCATGTGGAGGTGCATGCTGGAAGGCTCAAGCTTCCTCCTGATATACTGTCATGACCGATCATCTCTCTCGTGCAGCCCGCAGCCGCAATATGTCCCGCATTCGTTCCGTCGACACTTCTCCCGAGCTTCTTGTTCGCAGCCTTTTAAGAAAGTTTGGCTACCGATATCACCTGCACGTCGATTCGCTGCCTGGTAGTCCTGATATAGTATTTCCCAAGAGAAAAAAGGCCGTTTTCGTTCATGGATGTTATTGGCACCGCCATAGATGCCGGCGAGGGCAATCATTGCCGAGTACCAATGTCGGTTTTTGGGAAAAAAAGTTTGAAAAGAACAAGCAGAGAGATAGATCTGCACGATTGAAATTACGACGGAAAGGTTGGCGCTGTTTAATCATTTGGGAGTGTCAGCTGAAAGATCTTTCCAAGGTGAATGAGCGGCTCAGGAAATTCTTCGAATAGCATATTTCCCGAGGAAGAGAATGAGGGAGGCGGTATTTCGTTTCAATAATACCTAATTAATGGGAACACCGAGTCTCTTCCAAAAGACGCCTTCTTGGATTATTCGTGTTCCATACTCCCTGGCCTTTCTTGCCTTGGAGGACTGGCTCTCCGGATCTGCTATTACGAGAATATCGAGTTTCTTGCTTACACCGGATTTCACTACTAGGGAAGCTCTGATCAAGTCTAAAAAGTGCCTTAATTGAGCCATTCCGGACG
>CAYQVO010000077.1:0-3503 GCA_964421085.1 uncultured Bdellovibrionales bacterium
TTGTCAAACTGTATGCGCCCTCCGGCAAAGCCGGAGGGACTCCCGCTTACGCTAGTGCTATTCTGGCAGAGCGGTTAAAGGAGGATATTGAATTCTATGATTTTGTTAAGCGGAATTTTGAACGCCGGCTGCAAAAAGATCTGGATCCAGATATTGCGGCTCTCTCCCTGGTGAAACGCTCATTGGAATCTCTCCAAGTTGGGGATCGCAGGCAGGCTTTTTTATTTGCAGAAAAAGCATACAGTCTTTCACCCCATGTTCCAGAAGTCAAAACGATTTTCAGCACATGTGTAGATCAAATCTCGAGATAAGCGGCAGCTGACGTTTCCCCGGAAAAAAGTGCCTTTAGATTCTGGAAAGTCCTGTTGACTGAGCCGCCCCTCAGCTTCAAAAAATTCACAACTTATTCGCCCCCCTGCCTTCCCAACCCGAGCTATAACGAAAAGTTGTGTACGCGACAGCAAGACAGTCCGGTAAGGACTGTCCGTCAAAGCGCAAGCAGCGTGGCCTTTGTCTGCTGACGACGAAGGAGACGCAGCGTGAAGAAACGTAAGGCAGTCGAGCTATTTAGTCCAGAGCCGCCGAAGGATTTGCTGACCGAGGTTGCCCGAGCAGTCGGACTTTGGTCGTCGTCCGGTCACATAGAAGCTGTCAGACGTGTGAGGATCTAAACTTCGCCGTTCGCACTCAGCCTCCTGCCGCTGGATGAAAACTTTTCGTGCATCACCTCGAAAGGGGTTTTGCCTTTGAATGCCGAATGCCCAAATCCTCCACATGCCAATGAAATCTCGCCTGAAACTCATGCCTGTTGTCTGTGCGCATGCTCTTGATGCGGAAGGATAACTTCTCGACTACGTAATCCACGAAATCAATGGCATTCTCCTTGCACCTTCATGAGACCCGGCGAACAGATATTTTTTGCGGCCAGGGGCAATCGGACCGATGTCTCTTTCCATGGCGTCATTGTCGATCTCAAAGATGCCGTCTTCTGTGTAACGGACAATCTCGGTCCACTGCGAGAGGGCATATTTGACGGGCTGCTGCAACGCGTGCTTCGGCAGCGTTTGTGTTTCGAGCTGTTTTAAATACTCATTCAGCTTTGAAAGCAGAGGCTCGGACTCTTTCTGACAAATTGCTTTCCGCTCATTAAAGGAGAGGCTCTTTGCCCTTGTTTCAAGCTCACAAAGAGCTGCTATAATTTCGAGCACCCGTCGGCACACTTCATGCGCTGCCTCCGGAGACTTCAAGCCAGTACTGCCCGCATGATGAAATCGCTGGACCGCCGCCGAAGCCCGGTTTGCTGCATGAGAAGGCGTAAGAAGGCAGGGACACCAGAGCCGCTGCACAAACAGGGACCAGCAGCAATACTGCACTTTTCACGGTCCCGCTATCTCCGTCTCGACATGTCCGTCCATGTAGACACGCATTCCGTACTCTCCGCCGAGTCTCGGGACTTTCCACCTCCAGCGAATCCGCCAGAAATACCCTCGCCCGCCCTTGCCCTCTTCAAATTCAAGTTTTACAAGGTGAATAAACTGCCCGGAGAGGTCCACATTGCTTGAACGGGCGTATTCTTCGCCAATTGAAATGCTCCTGGAGATTGAAAGAGTGGGGCTCTGAGCCCGGCAGGTTACCGCAGTCAGCAAAGCCACCATAAATATCAGAGCCTTTCTCATACGAAAACCTCACGGAACATCCTGAGCCTCCATTTTTCTAAGCTCGACTTCCTGATACCGCCTGCGGAGCGTATTTCGCACACTCGCAAAAATCAGCGCAAGGAAACCGCCTCCAAGCAGCAGAGCAGTTTGAAGGTACTCGGGTTGAGAATAGATAAGGCCCGCAACTCCCGCGAGGAGAAGGAGAGCGCCCATCACCAGCCCTGCGTTCACAATTCCCATCACAAGAGGCATCCTTTTACCGCGGCCGCCCAGAATTCCGGCCAGCGCACCCATAAGTCCAACAATAACGCCGAAGATACCCCCGGCTATCCCGACTTGTCTCTCTGTAAGCCAGGCCCCCGCAGCCGGAGAGACTTCGACAAGGCGGAGATCGGAAAGGTAGAGAACCGTGCCCTCGGGCGCCCTGACGCCGAAGGTCATTATTGTCGCCGGTGGCAGGTGCGGAGATCTTGTAAAAGGCAGAGAAAAGTTCCGCCAGTTGAACTTTCCGCTCAATTTAGCGGAAGGGCCTGAAGCGGACATGGTTCTTGAAAAGTAGGTTCCTGAGGGAAAAGTGGAGAGCAGTTCAAGGTATCCCTCTCCTGCCACTCCATCGCTTCGCACTTTCCCTGTGAACGCATAGCGTTGAGCTGAAATGCGGGGCTCATTTATCCGGAAGAGGGTGTGGGAATTAACCGAACTGGGTATGACCACTTTCAGCACGTCCATTTCGCCCTCCCTATCCCAGACACCGCCAAGAAGTTCAACATTGGAAGGCGCGCCTTCTCTTGTCAGAGAAATGCGGGGATGGTCCTCCCCAGGAGCAGACATGACAGGCCCCATAAACAGGAACATAAAAAACACAACGGCAGATATTTCTCTTATCTTCATATGCCAACCTCCATAAAAGAAGTTCCGAGGCTTACGTCCTTTCTTTTCGAAATGCTTTCCTCAACAATTCAAAGGTTGAGCCGTCCAGTTTGCCATCCGCAAAACAGGCCCGAAGAATGCGTTCGAAATCTGATTCGTCCTCCGTGGTTTCCAGGATCTTAATCTTCTCAATGAGACGATCCAGACGCAGGCGAATAGTCGGATATGTGACACCATACGAGGAAGCAAGTTCTTTAAGGGAACCGGAGGAGAGGATGAATTTCTTCAGAAAATTTAAGTCTTCTTCACTTAAACCTTCAAGCCATCTGGGAAGTAACTGGGGCATCTTTTTTAATAAACTTAAGAATCAATTTAATAATAACATACATATTATTAAAGCGCACTTTTATTTTATTAAAATGGGTTGGGGTGAAAAAAGAAGAAGGAATAAGGACTTAACCCTTGCCAGCTTCTCAGTTTGCCGCCCGTCGACACTGGAGCGGTCCTCAAAAAAAAATGTCGGGCCGACTCCGCTAATGTTCGTCGAGCCAGTGAGCTTTCCTCGTCCCGCCGAAGCAAAAGCGAAGGCGGGTGTTACTGGGGACCTCTCCAGCAGCGATGGGAATGAAGCCAAACTTTAAAGGCCCCGGATCCGCGATCGGAGTTCTGGTGATTCAATCACAGAGAGACGGCTATTGTCCCGCTTTTCCGATAATTGGACATATACAGGCTGAAGAGATTTGGCAGTCTCCATCTGATAAACGAGGAGGAGATGCAATGGCAGGCCGGAATGAAGGACGTGGATGATGAACGACGAATCAGTTGTCGCACTCTCTGAGAGTGCCGTTTGTTCGGTGCTTTCGAATTCATGAGCATTGGCACTGTAACCTGGACTGGGACCTGCTCACCGGCATGACGAACCGCTCCGTGCAGGATTTCGTGCAACGGGTCCGCGAGAAGTATCCGGACCTCTCC
>CAYQVO010000078.1:0-2935 GCA_964421085.1 uncultured Bdellovibrionales bacterium
TTAAATTCAGGGAAGGCTGCCGCCTAACGACTCAACAAAAACGGGTAAAGATCAGATCAAGATATGAAAGCCATTCCAGATCTTCGCTGTAGTGCGCGAGCACGACAAGGCGATCGAGATTCTCAATGAGCATGTGGTCTCCGGTTTCTTCTTATTAAGGAGGTCTTTTCTTAAGATTCCTTAATCATCCCTGAAGCTTCCGGAAAAAGCCGGGAGGCCTTCCCCACGGGCAGAGCCTTTTCGCCCGCTCACTGCATCAAAAATATCAGGGATTTATGGAACTGGATTATCTTATAGCAGGTTCGGGCCTTACCGGTTCGGTTATAGCGAAACGCCTCTTCGACAGCGGTGCGAAGGTGCTTGTTCTTGATCGAAGGAGCGCTGCCGGGGGAAATGTCCGCGATGAGCGCCACTCAAGCGGCATCCTGATGCACGCCTATGGGCCGCATTACTTCCGGACATCGTCCGATCAGATCTGGAAGTTCATGAACCGCTTCTCGAGTTTCTATCCCTTCGAAGCAAGACTTCGCACTATGGTTGACGGAGCGCATGAGCGATGGCCCGTTTCCGAAGAATACATCAACCGCTGCGCTGGAGAGTGGACTGGGGTGAAAAATGGGGTGCCGCAGAACTTCGAAGAAGCAAGCCTTGCCATGATGCCCCGTGTGATCTACGAGAAATTCATCAAGGGGTACAGCGAGAAACAGTGGGGAGTGCCCGCGGAGAGCCTCGCGCCCGAACTGGCGGGCAGGTTTGATGTAAGAAAGGGGGATGACGACAGGCTCAAAACCTCCAGGCACCAGGGCCTTCCTGAAAACGGATACTCCGGGCTGATAAGAGAGATGCTGCGCGGTGTTCCTCTCCTGCTCAATGCTTCGTATTTCGAAGTCCTTCAGTGGTTCACTCCGCGGAAGCTTACGATCTTCACAGGCCCCATTGATGAATTTTTCGGGTTTCACCTCGGCAGGCTCAGTTACCGGGGGCAGGAGCGGGAAAGCGTGTATCTTGCTGACAAAGACAGAGCGCAGCCTGTTGTTCAGGTGAACTTCCCGAGTATTGAGTATGGCAGGAAGGTCCGCACGATAGAGTGGAAACACCTGATGCAGCCCCATTATGCCGCCCGGATCAAAGGGACGCTCCTTACGTCAGAGACTCCGTTTTCGCCGAAAGACCCTGACAAGTATGAGTACCCGATGCCCGACAGCGCAAACCAGCGCCTTTACCAGGCTTACCGGCATATGGCGCTTGATTTTCCTCAGGTGGCTTTCTGCGGCAGGCTCGGTGAATACAGATATCTCGACATGGATCATGCGATAGCAAGGGCCATGGCTTTTGCCGGCCGTCTGATCGCTCTTCATGAGGAATCCGAAACGCGTGAAAAACTCATCAGCGCGCAGGAGTCTCTTGATGCGCTTGCTGACGATGTGCTGAACGACAGGGTGTGAGACAGGGACCTGTCTCACAGAGCACAGAAGATATTCGCCATTCATATCCTCGATGAGTTTTCTCTCCTGATCGTTGCTCAGCTTTCCCTGAACATGCAGCGCATACGCTTCTGCCTCGTTTCTCGGAAAAGCTTTCTTTCCTGTCGCCCGCGCAAGATGCTCCTGCGGAGCAAGGCCTGTTCCGGTTGAACCGGGCGCAGCCGTGTGATCGAGATATCGTTCAGCGATGGTCATGGTGGCAGGATCCATGAAATTGCAGCATGCTGTTTCCTCTGCCCAGCCGCTTCGTTCCGTCGGCGCCCGGCAGCAGCTGCGAGAAAGGAAGGGGGAATGGCAGAGAGCGACATCAGGCGGCGATTGGAATTGGAGCCATGGAGGCAAGCGCTCGTCATGGGACGAGTCCGAGGTTATTGCAGATTCGTTGAACGGACACAAACATCGCCGCCTGCAGGAATATGCTGCAAGGATGGAATGGTTGCACCTCGGGCAGACAGCTCTTGCGGTCCCGTGAAGAAGGATGCCGCAGTCTCGATAATTTCCGCCACATATTCGAGCGCTTTCATGCCGCTCGAGTCACACGCCTTAAAAATACAACGCAGCCCTGAGAAGAGAGCCTTGTCGATGCTGTTCGGCACCATCTCCACGGCAGCAGGGCAAAAGCGTCACGGATCGCGCCATCCCGAAGCACAGTTTCGCAGATCAATCCGCTGTTGCCGTCAGTCTTTCGGCGCCCCGCATTTAGTTGTCACCAGCGGAACCTTCTTAAGCAACAGCAATTGAGTCGTCTTTATGCGCCTCATCTGCCGATCAAGCCATATGACATAGCTCTTCATCTTGCTTGCACGCTTTTCACAACCGGTACCAGCACACTGGCCTCCCGGCTGGAGATATTTCCGCATCTGCGAGCGAATCCTTTTTGCCAGCCGATTCATCTTCTCGACGTTCCTGAGGTACTTCTTTACAAAATTCTGGTTGACAGAAGTATTCACACAGAACTCTGTGAGAACACACTCCTGCACATCAGGCGAAAGAGAGTTCAGCAACGCAATCATAGACCTGTATGTCGCGATATTCTGAGTCTTGAACCTCACCTTGAGCTTATTTGCCGGGCTCAGACTGGAAAGGAATGTGTTGTTCAAATTCTTCTCCTGCGCACTGACCTTCCTCATTTGATCAATAAGGCGGCTGAAATTGTAGGTTGTGCAGTTGAATGTGACGGGCGTCGATGTCGTAGTCGGAGCAGCCACAGGTGTGGAAGTCGGCGTTCCAGTAACTGTCGAAGTCGCCGTAGCGGTGTTTGTCGGGGTACGTGTAACCGTCGAAGTCGCCGTAGCGGTGTTTGTCGGCGTGCTTGTAACTGTCGAAGTCGCCGTAGCGGTGTTTGTCGGGGTATGTGTAACTGTCGAAGTCGCCGTAGCGGTGTTTGTCGGGGTACGTGTAACCGTCGAAGTCGCCGTAGCGGTGTTTGTCGGCGTGTTTGTAACTGTCGA
>CAYQVO010000079.1:0-1944 GCA_964421085.1 uncultured Bdellovibrionales bacterium
ATCCGCCGCCGCAACTACGCGTTCATATAACATTAAATCGATTTTCCTATCCCTTGCACAAGGGTGAATGTAAATCGCGTAGCAATTCAAACGTATCTGAAGAAAATTGAGCAGATGTACAAGCTTTCACAATCTCTCCAGCTGGAACTGCAGAAATACATGCAGCCCGGGGGACAGTGCAGGGCGTCAGCGGAGGAATGCAGACAGCGATCCAAAAACATCCGCAATTACGCGGCGTGGCTCAAATCCAACGGAAAGAGGCTGAAGAATCAACTCATCAAGCTGGGAGAGCTGGTACCCTCGTTCGCGGATAAGTGCGAGTAAGTGAAAATTACTTCTAATCTTCAGGAAACTGGCTTTGTGACCTTTATCCTGCCTCCTTCCTCTGTTGTCTGCAGTTCCTGCCGATTGAGGCGCATGTCAACGTACCAGGCAAGAGCAGCATCAGGCTCTTCCATCGCTGCAAACCTGGCGCTTTCTTTAACAAGATCCATGACGAGATCCTCCGGAAGCTCCAGGCCATTCTCTTCGAGCTTCCGATCAAGTTTTCGAAACGTTATCTCCCCCTGTGCCTGTGCTGACTTAACAGCAGCAATGATTCTGTCTTCAGCACGCGATGTGAGCACAGGATCGTGAGTTCCGTATGCAAAGGACTTTGTTGTTCTGCTGAGACTTCCCTTTGCGATAATTCCACCAGTGCGGTCAAGCACCTGAAGGCTGAGAATCGCATCACCACAGGCGCCATCAACATAGTCGATGCGGCACAGATGAAGACCAAGTCTCTCGCCCGGATGAAGAGCCTGGACTTCATCAAGCACACGGCATAGATCCGGCAGGATAAGCTTCTGCGCCTCGATATCGAAATCCAGAGAAAGCTGCACTGGCTCTGCCCTTCGGCACACTTCCCCGATCATCGCCAGGAGTTCCTTGTTTCCAAACAGTCCTTCATCAAATCTCAACAGGCGGACGCCTTTCAGAAATCTCTCCGTGTCATCAAAAGAAATTCCGCGGCCTTTTTTTTCGGCTTCTCCTGCCTCCGTCTTATCCTCCTCCCATGCAAGCTGCAGACCCAGAATCCCGAGTGTTATCCGCTCCGGAGCTCGAAAGGGACCTGCGAAGACGACGCTGAAGCATCCCGTCTGATATGCATCAGCGATGTTGCCTGCCGTACCATAAGCAGAAAATTCCAGACGATCGAGCTCAGGGACAATCTCTGTCAGTAAGTCAGCATAGTCGAGAGCGCTGGAGAACCGAGAATATGCCTCTGCACTCATTAAAGCCGCTCCGTCCGTTTTTATCTCGTACTTTTTTATTTTACCGCCGGAGGTCGTATATGATCTTTCGAGCAGGATGTGACCCATTATTCTGTCCTCGATGGATCTGACGATAGCGGCGCGCGAATCAACTGCCTTTATCGCGTAGTCCCCTTCTTCTTCCAGGGCCGGATCGTTCACTATAACCGGGAGCCGCAGGACAGCGGTGAATCCCCCTTCTCTACCGATATCCCACCCGAAAAAGCCTCCGTGAAATTTCGCAATCGCGCGCACTGGCTCGAGCGCCTCTGCCAGCTCACTCTCTCTTGTCTGAAGGCAGGCACAAACATCAGGTGAAAAAAATCTGTTGAATCTGATTTCTCCAGTGCTTCCTGCATTGATGCACAGCGGCGGACAGGTCACGCAAAGTTCCTGCAGTAATGCGCGATGCTGCGCATAATCCTTTTCGCTGCCGGCTCCCCTTTCTCCAATGCTGCCCGTGATCTCGTTTCTGACATTTGTTACTGCATTTTCAACCGCGGACATCACCAGATTAAACATATGAGCGGCATCATCAGGACTTGCATATGTCCTTATGGGGGTATTGTCGAGTGAAGGCCGGATTCCTGCCCGCGATCTGCATATGTCAAGAACGAGATCTTTCACATCAACTGATGACGGTTCCCCCCCG
>CAYQVO010000079.1:2005-2739 GCA_964421085.1 uncultured Bdellovibrionales bacterium
CTTTATATGTGAACCCCGATGCAATAGATGAAAGGATACTACATTCTCTTTCACTCCGCCGCTCATCTCCGGCCAGCTCCGCGCGGACCAGGCGCGGCCCGTCGATCATTTCCTGTATGCACGTCATAAGAGGTGAAAGACGCGAGGATACGAGATCTGAAATTTCTTCCCTGCGATCCTCCTTGAAAAGAACTCGAAGCTCCTCAATCAGGACGCAGCCCTCCTCTGCAACCGGGCGCAGACGGGAGCCTGTCTCCTTCAGTTTTTGAGCCGCCCAGAATGTCGGATCTGGTTTTCCGCAGGTTCGCAGCAGTCCCACATAACGGACTACATGATGAAGAAACTCGTTCCCCTCGTCGACAAACCTTCGTGCAATATCGAGGTTAATTGCATCGACAACAGCTTCCGGAAGCATGACAGCCGCCGGCATTTGAGGCTGCGCTTCAGGCGCTTCAGGTGCAGAAGCGGGAGACTTATCGGGAACGAGGTCCTGGTGATCAGACATGTTTCTTAACCCATTAAGCAGGTTCGATAATAAGCCCCGCAATTGTAACATGCGCTGGGGGCTAAGATAGGGGGCCGCACAACTTCCTTTCTTAGCCCGGCCCTTTTGGTATTATCCGCAGGTATGGATCCATCTCAAAATAAGAGGTTGCCCCATTAATCGTTAGGGTTTGAAAGGTGGACTGGTTCATGATTTCTACGCTGCCTTCCTGATTTCGTCAACATCAGCA
>CAYQVO010000080.1:0-2149 GCA_964421085.1 uncultured Bdellovibrionales bacterium
GCGAGAAGAAGCTGCTAAACGGCAGCTGCGTAGAAGACCCATCGAATCCTGCAGTCGGAGACAGCGCATGGTTTATCATCGCGGTAGACGACATCGACAGCATCGAGCGCGCATACCTGACATTCAGGTTCAGGTTCAGCGCTGACGCATAAAGGAAGGAGGAAGCGATCATGTTTAATAACAGAGGACCGATAGATACCCGCAAGGCGCTCACCGGCAAGGACGGCGCGCTGTTCAATTCAGCGGGTACAATGCTGGCTTCGGTCGAGAGTTTCCAGACTCAGGTCAATGTCAGCAACGCGAAGTACCAGCCACTCGGAGACGCGCAGGAGCATGAAGTTTTTCAGTCGTATGGCGTTACCCTCACGTTCACTGAGATCGTCATCGAGGACGAAACCTTCATCAAGGAGCTGTTCGAGGCTTTCTCAACCGGAGTTATGCCCGAGTGGAGCTTTCAGGGAGTCGTTCAGGGACGAAATGGCAGCGAGCAGCGCATGGTATACAGAGGCGTCGTTCCCAGCGGCACCATCGACCTGCAGAACCTCTCCGTGGGCGACATCATCAAGAGAGCATGGAGCCTGTACGTCAACGATCCGCCTGAGCTTCAGAGCTTGCTCAAGGCGTAAGTACGGGATAAGCACCGTAACACAATAGCCCGCGCCGGGACATGACACCGGTGCGGGCTTAATTTTTGATTTGATAGGAGGAAATCGAAATGGCAGATACCGAGAAAACCAAAAAGACCAATATTCAGGATGCGGACCTCACCGAAGAAGAAGCAAAAGCCCAGCTCCGTACCTATGAAGGCGACATTTTGAAAGGGCTTCTTGCAGCTGCAGACTTCCGGGACGACGAAGACAACGTGGTACCCATTGAGATAGCCAGAAACGGCGTGGTGCTCTTCACATTCCGCATCAGGCCGCTGTCCGAGGAAGAATACAACCTCTGCAAGGAAAAGAACACCAAGTACGTCCGCAACAAGCAGCTGGGAATTAAATTCCCGGAAGACACCAACGCAACCAGATACCGCAGCCAGCTCATCTACGAGGCAACCGTAGAGGAAGACCGCGCGAAGATATGGGATAACAAGGAAGCATGGAGGGCGCCGAAGATCAACGTGACCAACGGCATCGACATGATCGACAAGGTCCTCCGCGCAGGAGAAAAGGACGCGGTACTGAATAAGATCGACGAAATCAGCGGCTACAGCTCCACATTGGAGGAAGTAGCAAAAAACTCATAGAAGCAGGCGGGCTGGCAACCGTCCTGCATCACATATTCCAAAAGCAAGGAATACCGCCAGACGAAGTGATGGCAAAGCCGCCCGGCGTCCGAGCGTTTATGTTCGCTTCCACCCGGATACAGGTGGAGGCAGATAACCAAGGAAGGGAGGTGGACTAATGGCGGCAGAAACATTCCGCATTGAGATACCGATCGAGGTACAGGACAAGACCGACCCCGGCGTATCACAAGCGACCAATAAAATGAATGGCTTCGATAGAGCCAACCAGAGAACACAAAAACGGTTACAGGAAATGAGCAGAGCAAAATACCAAGTCGTCTTAGATGCTCTTGACAGGGCCTCAAGCGTCGTGGGCAGAGTATCATCCAGCGTGCGGAGCTTTGCTGGTAAGACATTCACCTTCACCATGAAGGTGCTCGACATCGCCACGGCTCCCCTGCGCGGGATCTGGAACATGGTGACGTCCATTCAAGGGGCAATTTTAGGAGCGACCGGAGCGTTTGCTGGATTTTATAAGCCAATGAGCATAGCGGCAGACTTTGAACAAACGCAGGTAGCATTTGAAACACTGCTCAAATCAGCCGACAAAGCAAAGCAGTTTCTGGCCGATGTGTCAGATTTTGCGAACAAAACTCCGTTTGAATTCGACGAGCTGACAAACAGCAGCAAGTTGTTGCTGTCTTTCGGATTTGAAGCGGATAAAGTGCTCGACATCATGAAAACCATTGGCGACACAGCCAGCGGACTCGGGGCAGGATCAGACGGTATCGACCGAATCACCAGAGCGCTCGGCCAGATGCAGGCAAAAGGACGAGCGCAGACAGAGGAACTCCTGCAGCTTCAAGAGCTGGGCGTTCCTGCGGCTCAAATCCTTCAGGATGAACTCGGGCTCACCGCTTCTCAAGT
>CAYQVO010000081.1:0-2045 GCA_964421085.1 uncultured Bdellovibrionales bacterium
GTCGAGTGATATCACGAGACGTTGCTTGCGTAGCGATTATGCCATCCACTCTGCCCCTTGCCGGTGCATCGTGGATGGTCGTGGCCAAAGCTCATGCGAGTTTTCAATTACCGGCTGAAGGAACGGTCCTTATCTCTCCAGCGATTCCTCCATAGGCTTGAACGGGATTGCTTTGATCTCTCCCTCGATTCGGATGAAGTTCTCCGGGAGCTTGAACTGCTTGGCATACCGATTGGCCTGTTCTTCCGTGAGACTGCCGAAGTCCTCTCCGGAGCAGTCGCAGATGAAGCAGGTGCCGGCGATGATGTCCAGCATCTCGCGGCTGTCTTCCTTCATGTAGCAGCGTTCAATCTTCCAGCCGCCCTCGCCGCCCTTTTCGGCGGCCATGTACAGTTCCAGTCGGACCATGGGATCACTGCCGTCCAGAGCAGAGCCGTAGATGGAGTAGCCGCCCATGTTTGGCTGGAAGGCCTTGTTTTTACTGCTGATGCAGTAGGTGCGGGCGGCTTCCGGATAGGATTCCTTGAAGCTGTCCTCGGTAAAAACGACGTAACCCTCCAAGTGCTTCCCGCTTCGCTCTGCCTCGCGGAATGCGGAAACCAGCTCGCCGTAGGTCATTTCCTTTTCAATCGGCTCTGCGTAGATTGCCCGGTTCAGCGCAGATCCGTTAAGTTTTCCTTCTTCATTACAGACAATGCAGACCTCTTCCTCAAAGGGATAAAAGGCCTCAATGTCCCCATGAACTATGCTCTGCATATCTGCAAGAGTATGGTTGATCTCTGTGATTTTGGCTACCTTCCCCGGCTCCAACAGGACGACCCGAATCTTATCCGCATCCTGTAGGGTATCTTTCGCTGCCTCACGGTCAAACTCGACTTTCTTAAACCCGATGCTGTCGCAGAAATAGAAGCCGGGTTCGATGAGGTGTTTGTGAAGCCCGATATAGTCATGAGCCTCGAAGTCCCGGTCCTGCTCCCGGAGCAGATCCTGAAACGCCGTGTACTCCAGGAAATCCGTGAAGCTGCGTTCGCCGTCGCTCATCTTGACAACGCCGACGATCTCCGGAGACTCGACGACTTCCACGATGTCCGACACCGAGAGGGAGCGGCCTCTGTAATCCTCCGGGTGATCCATGTTGAACTTCTCGAACACCGCTTCGAGGTCAGTACAATCGGCCTCGCTCTCATACACCTTGTCGTAGATAGAGCTATTGATCTCGCTGTTGCCCTGGTAGCGTTCCAGTCGGTCAAGGCTCTCGAAGGCGATGCGGTCGGTATCTCTTTCCATGTTGATCTGATAGATTCTGATTTTCACCTTTCGTATTCCTCCTTGTGTCTCTGAAGCTCAATCCGCTTCATAAGGTATTCATTTACGTCTTTTGCATCAGGGGCGGGACTGTCGATGACCCGGTATTTGTCCTTCAGCCCTCCCATGATACCCTCTGTGGCTCCCCGTCCTATCTCATCGTTGTCCAAATGAAGCAGCAGTGTCTGCGTCTGCGGATGATTGGCCAGATACCGTTCCAGCGCCACAGGAACTACATTCTCGCGTTTGGTCTTATACACTCCGGCAAGGGACAGGAGCGGGTCTTTTTGCCAGTCCCGCCCTGTCCTTTTCAGCAAAGTGGCGTAGCTCATGGCGTCGATGGCGCTCTCAAAGAGGTGGACATTCTCTGCGTCCAGTCTGTCCGCAAGCAGGAAGGAGTAGTGCTTGTCGCTCCCTGTGACTTCTCCTTTGAAGTTTCCGAGGGTTCCGCGCAATGCGGCGTAGCGCATCTTTCCGGCTTCGTCATAACCGGCGAAGACTGCGTTGTGGTAGTCCTTCGTTTCAAACAGAAGCCGCTTGGCCAGGCAGTAGTCGATGATTTCCCGGTCGATGCCACGGCGCTGAAGGTATTGCTCTGCAGCTTTCGTGTCATCGTTTAGTTTCGGCAATAGGAGCCGGTGCTCCGGTTTCGGCTGCGGAGCATGAGAAACGGACGGCATTTCTGCCGCCCGTCCCGTGATTGCCTCCACAGCATCTATGAAGGAGTAGTTCTGCACCTT
>CAYQVO010000082.1:0-1963 GCA_964421085.1 uncultured Bdellovibrionales bacterium
GCTTTCAACGCATTGCCGGCCTGCGTACTGCCGTCCATAGGCTCTGCAAGATCGGCAAGGTTGTGAAATGGGTTGTTGACGAAGTGAAGAAAGCAGCGTAGGAAATCAGATGCCACTCAGCTTGAGAATTTCAACGAAGTTTCGGGCAACCCCATTTTCACTGAGGTGAGGAAATAATTCCTCGAAGCTCGTCTTTTGTTGATACATAAAGTGGCCGCCATCATCAATGATTATGTCGAGTTTTGGGACCTCTTTCTTAAAATTCGATAAGAAAGCTCGGTCTGCCTGATCACCAATGAAAACCTTGATTTGAGATTCTTCCACTGTTTTACAGCGTGAATCTATATCTATCCCGTATATTGCTGCCTTGGGACCAAGGTAATACTTCCACATTTGGAGAGACCCCCCATCTAGGACACTGACCAGCCCCCTTATTTAGTACCAGCCTGAATTAGAGTTTTCTCCTGTTCTTTCATCTTCCGAAGAACCCGGGCACGGAGTGCTGGGGGTACCCCCAGCACTCCGTGCGGGCGCTCGAAATTGTACTCGCACCTCCACCGAACCGCCTTTGAATTCGCGTCTGTCTCGCCATGGAAGAGTTCCTCGTTCAGCAGCTCGTCCCGCACGCGTCCGTTGAACGATTCGATGAACGCATTCTGTTGCGGCTTACCCGGTTCGATCGTGTGATGAATGATTCCGTGCTTTCGAATCCACGTCTCGAAGTGCCTGCTCTGAAACTCTGGTCCGCCATCTGTTCGCACGTATAGCGGATAACCGCGAAAGAGTGCGATTGCATCGAGTCGATCGGTCAGCAGTTCAGATGGAATTGAACACCCGGCAAACAGATCAAGACATTCCCTGGGCGCATCGTCGATGACCGTGAGGAATCTCAACGCTCTTCCGTTCGTCATTGCATCACTCATGAAGTCCATCGACCAGCAATCGTTTATCCATTGCGCTTGAGGCATCTGCCCGCGTGTGCCTTTCCGCTTCCTATGCCGTTTTTGCCGTAATTGCAGCTTCTCTTCTCGATAAATCCGCTCTACCCGTTTGTGGTTCACCTGCCAGCCCTCCTGCCTCAGCTTCCGGTACACCATCCGATATCCCGCTCGCCGGTACTTCAATGCGAGCCGCTTAATCGCTTTTCTGAGCCTTCGATTCTTATCTTCGTTCTTCCGATAACGTAGAACCGTCCGTGACAATCCGACCAGCCGCGCGGCCCGACGCTCAGATAGCTTCTTCTCTCTTCAAAGAAACTCTACTGCTTTTTTCCGCTCATCGGGCCTGACCGTATTTTTCGAGAAGCGCCTTTAGCGCATCAATGTCGAGTTCTTTGTCGGCGACGATGCGCTTGAGCTTCCGATTCTCTTCCTCGAGCATCCTCAGCTTTGCCACATCCGATTTCGCCATGCCGCCGTACTTCTTCTTCCAGTTGTAGTACGTCTGATCGCTCACACCGTACTTCCGGCAGATCTCGGCTACATTCCCCCTGGCAGCCTCGTTGAGAATTCCAACGATCTGCTCTTCGCTATATCGCTTTTTCATTCGTTCTCCTTATCAAGCGGAGAACTCTAATTCCAGCTGGTCCTGATTTACGGGCTCACGCCCACACCAATCTCCAGGACATTTACATCGGTGTTTCGGAATCTGGAGAGATGCCTTTCGAATATCTCGAAATAATTGTCCCATTTAATCATCACTCGCTTCTGGTTATTTTTCGCATAATTAGAAAGAATTGTGCCAGGCTGTTTTTCTGAAAGAACGTATCTTGTGACCAACACAGCAGATAAAAACCCAAAGGCAATAAGGGCAACGATCTTAATAAGCGTTCTTATTTTCGTGAATAATCTTCTCATTTTAGATCCTTGTATATCATAATCCTAATAAAGGGGACGGTCATAACTTGAATTGATCTTCCCCCAAAAAAGTAGACACGGGTTTTCGGTGGTTGATAATACTAACC
>CAYQVO010000083.1:0-1815 GCA_964421085.1 uncultured Bdellovibrionales bacterium
CGTCCGGAATGGCTCAATTAAGGCACTTTTTAGACTTGATCAGAGCTTCCCTAGTCCGTTTTTCCACTGACGAAGAGAACGCCGCGATGCATTCCTCCTTATATTTGCGAACGGATCTGTTCATCAAATGCTCTCTGTGGATCGAAGCACCCGACAGGGGGATGCAACCTTCCGGCAACCGCTGTTCCGAGTTGTGCTGTACCCGCAGAAACGAATCACTATCTCACAATCTCGAGGATATTCCTGCCGTCAATTTGAGTGCGGATAATACAGATAGAAGGTTGTTCTCGACTAATATCTCCCTTGCAGGTGCACCCATCGCCAAGCCATGACATGGCGTCGACGCCAAGTTTGCAGCCAAGATCGCTCAGGTAAACCGCTGCATTCCATGAATGCTCCCAGACGGAAGGAACCCGCTTGTCACAGATATAGAGCTTGCGGGGAGGCGGTCCGGAGGCCAGCACAGCCGATACATCGACAGTCCTCAGATCGGTGATGAGCGCCTGCAGTTCCTGTCTATTGTTATTATGCACGAGGCTCGTGGATCTGTAGTCATTTATCAACGGAATGCGGTGTGTGAATGTTGCTGCAAGGGCGATAAGCGCGATGGTCGAAAGGATCCACATGAAATACTCTCTGCCTGACTGTATGATTGCCTCTGCAAACATGACAGTAAGAACGGTGGAACACATGTAGAAGCCGAAGAAGCGATGGCCCCTCAGGAATGTCGTGGAAAAGAACGGCACTGCGAGGGAAGCTCCCATGAGCGCCAGAATGAGAATGAAATTCCATCGTCGGCTTTGGAAATAAACTCGGGATTTCACGCCTCCCCCGAAGAAATTCACCGCAGCAAGGATGCCGGACAGCACAGCAAGCGCCGCCCATATTTCAAGCCAGCCGGCCTCATGAGACGACTCCGAAGCGAAAAGAGAATGCCTGGGCCATCTAAAAAGAGCGCCGGCCTCCTTGAGTCGTGTCTTCAGTGTTTCAAACCATGCAGGAATTATGTGCCCGCCAGATGTCACTATGCTTTCAGTACGTCCTTCGAAAAGCGACTGATCGAAACGCATATCCGGATGTGCTGCCTTTAGAAGAATGCATGAAAGAACCGTCGAAATCAGGAAAACCGGGGCGGCGAGGCGTTTCCGGGGGATGGTTGAGAACAGCACAAACAGGAGACCTGTCCCCCAGTAAACGACTGCAAGCGGGCGCGAGACGCAGTATGTCTCATAGGCGCTCACTGATATAAGTGGAATCAAAGCAGTGAGGAGGAGGGAGTTCTTCTCTCCTTTTGAAGCCCGGTCGGCGGCAGCAATGAACAGAAACAGCGCTCCGGCAAGCCAGGCGGCGGAGGAGAGAGTAAGTTTGTACTCGAATATGTATGACAGGAGTTGTTCGCTTGCGCCGTAATAGCCGACAGCAAAAAGCAGCAGAGAAAGCCGGGTGTCCAGCAGCGTCAAGGCTGCGGCAAGGAACACGAGAGCGGAAAAATACAGAAGCACTGAGAGTGCGCGCTGCGTTGTCAGTGGATCTACATATGGCCGCAGGAGCTTCGTGGGAAGAGCATAGAGCAAACTAAATGAGCGCTGGTCAGTAACATTGCTCATGGGACCGCGCAGGCCTGCGAGAGGATTTGGATCGCAGAGAGCTCCAACAGGAACTGTCGTGTTGTAAGCAAGGCCGTAAAACTCCATGCGGAAATAATCAGGATTGGCGGACCAGCGCATTCTGGATCCGACAGAGAGTGAAAGCGGGAGAACCTGATCTTCCCCCGATTTAGTGGACACGGATCTGCGGTTGGCCGGTCATTAATCT
>CAYQVO010000084.1:0-1809 GCA_964421085.1 uncultured Bdellovibrionales bacterium
TCTTTTATGGAAAGAACGGCGCAGGCAAAACATCGCTCGGCAGACAGCTTGGCGAGGGCGCGGGACTTACATGGGCCGAGGGTGAATCTCCGGCAAACTATGAAATCCATCTTTACAATCAGGATTTTATAGATCAGCATTTCAGAACACTCGACCGGCTCAAAGGCGTATTCTCCCTGAGCGAGGGCAAAAAGACAGAGGAGACTGAAAAGAAAATAAAAGAACTGGAAGATCGTCGGAAGGTTCTTCAAAAGAGACAGACGGAAATTGATGGTGAAGGCGGCGAACGGGAAAAGGCGGCGAAAGCCTTACAGACAGCTGAGAGCAACTTCCAGAAAGCCTGCCTGAACAACACCAGAGTCCTGCGCGACAAATTCAAACAGGCTTTCAGAGGTGCTACCCGCAATCCTCAGCTTTCGCAAAAGATCAACAGTACCGCACCGAGGGATTGTGATGAGGACGAGCTTGAAAAACGGTTTCTTGCCGCTTTTGCAGAGGGAGCCCGCACCTATTCTTATCTGACGGAGCTTGATGGCGATGACCACATTGCCGCCATTCCGACCTGCCCGCTCCTTGGTGAAGAAATCCGGAGCAAAGGCACAACAGAATACGCAAAATTCATTCAGGACATCGGTGCGCTGGCATGGATTGAAGAAGGCCATCAGAAATTCCACGACGCCGCAAAAGGGGCCTGCCCATACTGCGGGCAAAAGCTGCCTGTCGACTACGAAGCCTTCTACTCTTCCTGCTTTGATGACGAGTACCAAAGAAAAATCAAAGCCATCCACGATTTCCCTCAGGTCTACATACAGCATATGGGGCCGATCTACGAGATTCTCAAACGAGCCATAGAAGCCGACACATTGCCTGCCGCAGCTGAAAAACTTGAAAAGCTGAAGCCCATGGTAGAGAACTTCCTTCGTGCATTCCGGCATATTGCGAATGTGGTAGACCAGAAACTGAAGGATCCGGCGACGCCTGTCGAAATGGAAGACCTGCAGCCGATGCTGCTCGACATGAATTACATCATCCATCAGTGCAACGAGGATATCCGCAAAAATAACGAGATTGTAGAGAAGCTGGAGGAAAACCAGAGTCAGGCTGTACGGGATGTCTGGGCATTGGTCGCCTACCGGTCGCAGGGTGAGGTGGATACCTATCACGCCGCGCAGGAAGATGACAAGGCCGCAAGGCGGGCGCTGGATGATGAGTCCACAAAGATTAAGGGAGAACTCTTCGTAATAAAGAAAAGCCTGGAAGAGCTTGGCACCGCCTCCACCACGATCCAGGCAGCAATCGACGGAATGAACCGTCTCCTCCGCGATTCCGGCTTTGAGGGCTTTGAAATTGTGAAGAGCGATATGACAAAAGACGCCTACAAGGTCGTCCGTGGGGATAATAAGGTTGCTGTCCGCCTGAGCGACGGCGAACGCCACTTCCTGTCTTTCCTTTATTTCTATAACCGCGTCAAAGGCTGTGATGAAAACGGCGTGCTGAAGGATAAAATCGTCATTATCGACGACCCGGTTTCCTCCCTCGACGGAAACGCGTTGTTCATCATCAGTTCCCTTGTCCGTGAAATGATCGAGGTTTGCTACAACAATACTGATTACCGGGGACAGACAGTGAAGGGAGATTACATCAAGCAGCTCTTCATTCTGACTCACAATGCGCAGTTCCATCGCGGCATCACCTACAATCAGGTAGGACGCTTCCCTTGCGTTAATTTCTATAAAATCAACAAGGTCGACAACTGTTCGAGCATCTCGCCGTGCATCAGGCACAGCAAATCAGAAGCCGGTGAGGATG
>CAYQVO010000085.1:0-696 GCA_964421085.1 uncultured Bdellovibrionales bacterium
CAGTTGATTTCGCTAGAACCCTGATAGCGTTCTAGGCGGTCAAGGCTCTCAAAGGCGATGCGGTCAGTGTCCCTGTCCATATTGATCTGATAGATTCTGATTTTCACCTTTCGTATTCCTCCCTGTGCCTCTGAAGCTCAATTCGCTTCATGAGGTATTCATTTACGTCCTTGGCATCAGGAGCCGGGCTGTCGATGACGCGGTATTTGTCTTTCAGCCCTCCCATGATGCCCTCTGTGGCTCCCCGGCCTACCTCGTCGCTGTCCAGATGGAGCAGCAGAGTTTGCGTTTGCGGATGATTGGCCAGATACCGTTCCAGTGCCACCGGAACCACGTTTTTCCGCTCGGTTTTATACACACCGGCGAGGGACAAGAGCGGGTCCTTCTGCCAGTTCCGCCCTGTCCTTTTCAGCAAAGTGGCGTAGCTCATGGCGTCGATGGCGCTCTCAAAGAGGTGGACGTTCTCCGCATCCGGCCTGTCCGCCAGCAGGAATGAGTAGTGCTTGTCACTGCCCGTAACCTCGCCTTTGAAGTTTCCGATGGTTCCGCGCAAGGCGGCGTAGCGCATCTTCCCGGCTTCGTCATAACCGGCAAACACGACATTGTGGTACTCCTTCGTCTCAAACAAAAGCCGCTTCAAAAGGCAGTAGTCGATAATCTCCCGCAGATTATCAATTGAAAGCCCCCCGGCCTTCT
>CAYQVO010000085.1:706-1746 GCA_964421085.1 uncultured Bdellovibrionales bacterium
CTTGTGCGCATGACGAATAACGCCGTGTTCATCCTTCCCGATGAACACGGCGTTGTGATATTCCTCGTCCTCATACAGCAGGCCCGCCTGCGCGAAGCTGGTGACAATCTCCCGGTCGATGCCGCGTCGCAGAAGATACTGCTCCGCTTTTGCCGTGCTGTCATTCAGCTCCGGCATCAGGAGCCGGTGTTCCGGTTTCGGCTGCGGGGTATAAGAAACGGACGGCATCGCTGCCGCCCGTCCCGTAATCGCTTCTACCGCATCTGCAAAGGAATAGTTCTGAACTTTGATAAGATAGTCCAAAGCGTTTCTGCCGCCGATACCGCGGGAAAACCAATGCCACATCCCGTTGGAGATTTTCAGACTATCGTGCTCCCGGGTGCAGTAGGTGCTTCCCGAAACCCTGACGAGTTCATCCGGCGCTGCGCTTTGCAGATAGGTCAGAAGATCCACCTGCTTTGCTTCAAGGATGGCCTCTGGCGTAATGTATGGCATTCAAGCAGATACCTCCCTTCATGGTTCTTGATTGCTCTTGTTCAAGATAATCTCTACCTTGCTTCTCTGTCCGCCCGGAGTTGCTCTTCACGCGCCAGGTTATCTGCGTAGGACTCAATCATTTCGCGGATCTCCTCCATGTGGCTGTCCTCGGTTTGCTGCCATATGTCGTACAGAGCAGAAAGCGGAGTTTTAAGCTTCAGAAGTGCTCTGCACTCCTTGCCTGTAAGATCGTTATACTCCAAATGCAAAAGAATATCTTCGCGGATGACATATTTGTAAGCATTTTTCAGCACCTCGCTGGGTTCCATAGAGCAGAGTTGCTGCTCAAACTCCTCCTGTTCGGCGTACATCTTCTTATAAAGCTTGGCATTCATCTCTTCAACGGTCACGGTTTTCTACCTCCATTTCTTTTTTACTTCGACCGCTTGGTTCGTCTTCTTCCCGGTCCGTATCGACCATCTCATTTTCGGGCTTGTCCATATTGAGTTCGATGTTGAGCTGATCGAGGCGGGCCTGTTTTTCCTTCAGTTCAGCCTCCTGCG